>NZ_QOKX01000014.1:0-64805 GCF_013319255.1 Pseudoalteromonas sp. JC28
GGGGCTGCTCCTAGTACGAGAGGACCGGAGTGGACGAACCGCTGGTGTTCGGGTTGTGATGCCAATTGCATTGCCCGGTAGCTACGTTCGGAACTGATAACCGCTGAAAGCATCTAAGCGGGAAGCAGGCCTCGAGATGAGTTCTCACTTTGACTTAGAGTCAACTGAAGGGCCGTTGAAGACTACAACGTTGATAGGCGAGATGTGGAAGTGCTGTGAGGCATTAAGCTAACTCGTACTAATTACCCGTGAGGCTTAACCATACAACGCCAAAGTGGTTTATAAGCGACAGAAGTTAATAGACTAAAGTAGACAGAAGAATTTAATCGCTTTTTCCAGATTTATATTAATGAAGGATACTTCATTAATGAACAGAATTTCCTGATGACCATAGCGTTTTGGAACCACCTGACCCCATGCCGAACTCAGAAGTGAAACAAAACAGCGTCGATGATAGTGTGGATTACCCATGTGAAAGTAGAACATCGTCAGGGCCTTATTAAAGAAACCCGTTGCAGCAATGCGACGGGTTTTTTGCTGTTTGGGGCATAGAGATTTGAGATCTAAAAATCTCGCGAGGTAAACTCGCTCCTACCATAGACTCGCTCCCACCACAGTATAAACATGTATCGTGGGAGACGGTTTACCCGCCGATTTGTGAATTCATAATATTCTCTGGGAAAGTATTTATTGATCTCAAATTATCTTACTTTTTAATGTACTGTCCCGGTGGTTTGCCAAAGACTTTTTTAAACGCATTGCTAAATGCGGCGGTAGATTCAAAACCCAAATATTCAGCTGCTTGTTGCTGAGAGTATCCATCTTTCAACAGCTCAATTGCTTTGATAGCTCTTAATTTCTGGCGCCAATCACTGAAGCCCATCATAAAACATTTGTGGAATAAGCGGTTGAGTGTGCGAGTTGATGCGCCGACTTGATCACTCCAGGCCTCCAAGCTTATTTTGCATCCTGGATTTGTATGTAGCTCGGTCACAATGGGTAAGATCCGAGCATCCTGTGCACTTGGAATAAAAAAGTGGCACGTTGTAGCTGATGTTAATCTATCAATAAAGACCGTAATAAATCGCTCTGTTTTTTCATCTAAGTGGTACTCTTCCTGCCAAGTACAGATCTCCAGTATAAATTGCTTCAGTAGTTCATCTACCGCAATTAGCTTCGCTTTATTCCCTAGCAACTCGGTGTATTTATTGTCGATATAGACACTACGAAAATCTCCACCGTAGCGACAATACGTCTCATGTGGAAGGCCCAGAGGTAGCCACAAAGCTTGGTCGGGAGGGATCACGAAAGTGCCTTCAGGAGTTACAATTGTGATGACTCCATTGCTTGTATATGCAAGCTGCCCCCACTCATGTTGGTGCCGTTGAACATGCTCCCACTCCGCTTTTTTTACCGCTCTTGGCAGGATTGGCCGGCCAAGGGTTGGCTTTAAGAAGCGCTTATATTTGGGCTGAATACGCCAAGGAGAAGTTGTCTGTTTTGATAAAGAACTTGGCATAATTATGTATATCAGAAATTAACGTGTGGCCATATTATAGCCATAACTTTTTAATAGTTGTGCTTTATGTGGAGATAATCATGAAGAATGCTTCTCAAGGATGGCAAAGTCCTTTTAATTTCTTAGTGCTCGCTACCGTAGTTATGGCCGTTACATTCGCAGGCTGGATGGCCATGCTCAATAACTTTGCGATTGAAGCCGCAAACTTCAATGGCGCTAATATGGGAATGTTGCAATCCCTGCGTGAGATCCCCGGGTTTTTAGCGTTTACAGCGGTATTTGTTTTATTGGTGTTAAAGGAGCAAACCTTCGCACTGATCAGCTTGTGTTTGCTGTCGCTTGGCGTCGCCATTACCGGCTTGTTGCCTACTATTTATGGTTTGTATGCAACTACAGTGTTAATGTCGATAGGTTTTCACTATTTCGAGACGCTGAATCAATCTCTCAGTTTACAATGGTTCAATAAAGATGAGGCACCGGCCAAACTAGGTATCTTGCTCTCTATTAAATCCATCGCTTCTCTGATCACCTATGCGGTAATATGGCTGGGTTTTAGCTACTTCTCCGCAGACTATCAGTGGATGTATCTGCTTATTGGAGGGGTTGGCTTTATCATTGCGCTATTTATGTTTATCGGCTTTCCAACCTTTGAAATGCATACTACGCAGCATAAAAAGCTCATTTTGAGAAAAGAGTACAGCCTATATTACGCCTTGATTTTCTTCTCGGGTGCGAAACGACAAATATTTATGGTGTTTGCGGGTTTCTTAATGGTGGAAAAATTTGGTTTTGATGTTGCACAGATCACCGCGCTTTATATGTTGAATCATTTGATAAACATATTTATCGCCCCCAAAATTGGTCAAATGATTGGGCATATTGGTGAGCGTAAAACACTGACAATCGAATATGTGGGACTCATTTTTGTATTTATTGGTTATGCATTGGTAGAGTCAGCAAGCTTTGCAGCAGCGCTTTATGTCATCGACCATCTGTTTTTTGCGATGGCCATTGCACTCAAAACTTATTTTCAAAAAATTGCTCGGCCAGAAGATATCGCAGCAACAGCTGGGGTTAGCTTTACTATTAACCATATTGCAGCAGTAGTGATCCCAGCAAGCTTTGGCTTAGTATGGTTATACGATCAATCCTTAGTGTTTTACTTTGGTGCTGCACTTGCGGTGTGCTCATTGGTGTTGAGTCAATTTGTGAATACAGCCAATGTGCAGGAAAAGCTGGCTAAATCCGTGTGATGCTCCAGCATCACACGAATAGTGACATTGCAGTTTAGATACTGCGACCACACCAAACAACACGCCCTGCAATGCCGTGACTGTCGGCATTATCAGCGGTGATCTCCCAGCTCGGGTAATCAGGGTTATCACTGATCACTTTGAGCTGAGAGTGCTTTTGTTGCACTCGCTTAGCCATGAGACCCTCTTCTGTTTGAATGATATAAACCGCATCTTTACTGGGTTGATTCTGTGAAAGGTCAACGAGTACCATGTCGCCGTCTAGCAACGTGGGCTGCATACTATCACCACGGATAGAGACAAAGGCGAGCTTCTCTGAATACACGCCAAGATGGGAGTTTAGCCAACGACGGTTGAGTGCAAACTGCTCGGTAACTTCTTCATGACCAATTACACTGCCCATACCTGCACTGGCCTCAATATCAAGTTTAGGTATGAGGGTAAGTTCATCTTTAAGCTGACCTTGTGGTTTATCTAAGGGTTGTTCACCGGTGAGTAACCAGTTTAGATCAACGGCAAATAGGCTATAAAGGTGCTCAAGATATATCATTGAAGGGCGACTTAAGCCGCGACAAATACGGTAAATATGGGAAGGGGATTTACCTGTTAACTGGGCAAATTGGCGCTTATTGCCGCCTGCAAATTGCTCGACTAAGGTTACAAATCGTCTTGAAAATGCCGTACTCATCTCTTAATTATTCTCTTTATAGCGCCTAAACCCGCAAGCATACTGAGCTAAGCCTTATCTGTACAGTCTCGCTGCACTAGTTGGACATTTTATAAACGAGCATAATCACGGATGAATAAATGGCGTAAAGAGGAGAAGTATTTTCTATTTTCATTAGACTAAGGTCGTAGTGAGTTACGTTGTACGAAATTTGTCCATGCTGGTAGGCTAAGAATCGCAAGTTAACATTTATTTAAACTCGGCACGACTTGCTTTAGCCGACATACAACATGGAAAAAGGTAATGAAATATACAAATTTATTAATTGCACTTCCGCTCTTGGGCGCGATGGAAGTTGCACTGGCGGTTGACTGTAGCAACTTAACACAATGGCAATCACAGCAGGTATATACAGGTGGTGATGCTGTCACCTATCAGTCAGCTAAATACACCGCGAAATGGTGGACACAAAACCAAAACCCAGCGCAAAATTCTAATACTTATGATGTCTGGCAAGCAAACGGCAGTTGTGATCCTGTAACGCCATTGCCCCAGGTTTCGGTCACCTCTCCAAGCAGTAACGCACGAGTGTTAGTGGGTTCATCAGTTAGCCTAGCGGCGGCAGTAAGCCATCCGCAAGGCACGGCAATCGACAGTGTTGAATTCTATCTCGATGGCACGCTTGTCGCCTCTGACAACAGTGCACCTTATGAGGTGATGTGGCAAGCGCAGGGACTAGGTAATCGCGCATTAACTGTCTCTGCAACTGATGTGTCTGGGGCACGAGGAGAATCGAGTGCGGTGAACTTCAGTGTCGTGTCTGACGAGGTTCCTCCTGGCGATCCTAATTTTAAAATTGTCGGCTATTTCCCAAGTTGGCAGGGAGCCGTGAGTGATATTCAGTTGGATAAACTCACCCATATCAATTACTCATTTTTACTACCCAATGCAGATGGCACACTGAGACCGCTTGAAAATTTAAGCAAAATGACAGCGCTAGTAAATTCAGCTCATGCCAACAATGTAAAAGTGGGGATTGCCATTGGTGGCTGGAACGGGGGCGACGACAGTGCATTTGAGACATTCGCTAGTTCACAGCAAGGCAGAGCCCGTTTCGTGCAAGAGGTCATTGCGTTTGTAGAGCAGCATAATCTAGATGGCGTTGATATGGATTGGGAATATCCAGATCCCGGTGCTTCAGCAAATAACTATGCATTACTGATGAAGGAACTAAGCGTTGAGTTACGCGCCAGAGGTAAATTCTTGACGGCAGCTGTGGTGGCGCTTGGCTATACCGGTGGTGGCGTGTTGGAATCTGTATTCCAAGATATCGACTTTTTAAATTTGATGGCGTACGACGCGAACAATACTGATCATGCTTCTATGCAATACGCCAAAGACTCAATAGCTTACTGGCAAGGTCGTGGGCTCAGTAAAGAAAAAACGGTATTAGGCGTACCATTTTATGCAAGACCTACTTGGAAAGCGTATCGCACCTTACTGCAGGAGAACCCTGCCAATGCCTGTCGCGATAGTGATGGTAGCAGCTACTACAATGGTATCCCGACGATCCGCGCAAAAACGCAGTACGCTAAGCTCAATGCCGGTGGCATTATGAATTGGGAGCTATCCCATGACAGTAATGGCCCTGCGTCGCTATTAACAGCGAAATGGGAAGTTGCTAATGGTGTAACACCAAGCTATCAATGTCAGTAAATTATTACTTATAACTCAGCTCGGCGGCGAGTGAGAGCTGGCCGTTGAGCATATAGAGAGTTTGACTGAGAAATAGGCTAACTACATATTTTTATAATATCTAGCCTATATATGGTGGGAAATGATTATAAACAGCGCTCCATCACGCTGCAGGTAACAGCTGGCGAACTTGGACGTTGACACCAGTAATCGTTATTAGTCGTTTCACACATAACGCCGGTTTCTGGTCCTCTACCACCGGCTGCTTGCGGTGTGAGCTTTGCGGCAAGTTGACTTTGTTGATAGTCTAATTGTTTTAGTTTTTTCTTTGCTAGGGTAAGTTTCATATTATTTTCCTTTGAAATAAGAATGTCTTAATAGACTATTTTACCCTACTGTATAGTTTACTAAATGTACAGCCCAAAGCGGTGACTACCCAGCTGCTGGGTAGTCACCTTATGTTTAAAGCGCTTTAAAACGAATAGCAACGCCGCCGCCGGCAGCCAGTTTTAATGTCAGCTTGTCGGCACTTGTTACCTTTTTGCGGTAAATATTCATTTCATACGGGTTTTGTTTCCATTCGGCTTTATTACCGTCCGCGTAGATTTGCGCTTCAAAGGTTTTACCTGACTCAAGGAAATCTAAAGTAATAGGAATTTCTCTCGCTTCCTCATCAGTTACTGCGCCCAAGAACCAATCGTTACCACTATATTGTTTATGCTTGCGCTCCTTTCTGGCAAAGACAACATAGTCACCCACTTCTCCTGCAAGTGCGATACTGTGTTCCCAGTCAGTGGGGACGTCTTTAATAAACTGAAAAGCATCTGGCTTTGCTAAGTAATTTTCTGGCAAATCGGCCGCCATTTGAATTGGACTATAAAGCACAACATAAAGCGCTAATTGTTTGGCGAGGGTGGTTTGTGGGCGGTTGGTTTTATCGCCAAGGCCGTTGAAGCCCATGTCAAAAATACCCGGAGTAAAGTCCATTGGGCCTGCTAACATGCGGGTAAAGGCAAGCATTGGCACATGCTCTGGTGGGTTTGGTGGCGTGCCCCATGCGTTGAACTCTTGCCCTCTTGCCCCTTCTCTCGCAATCCAGTTTGGATAGGTACGACGCAGGCCGGTATCTTTGATTGGTTCATGTGTATTGATACTGATCTTGTGCTTGGCCGCAAGTTTGACGTTGTCTAAGTACTCATTTGCCATAAATTGACCGTCGTGCCATTCGAATCTGGCATTGCCCTTGGCATCAATGCGTTTGATGTTGCCACCATCGGCTACGTAACCGGTTTTAACTTGGCGAACGCCTGCTTTTTCGTAGAGTGCGAAAGCCGCCTCCATTTGATTGCGATAGTTGCTGACGTTACCTGAAGTCTCGTGATGACCAATTAGGCGTGCACCTACTCTTTCTCCGTGCTTGGCTACTTCATCAATATTAAAGTCAGCATAGGCGTCGGTAAAGCTAAAGACATCACCGTTGAAGAACCAGTCGCCATCCCAGCCTATGTTCCAACCTTCAACTAATACTCCATCAAAGCCATTGTCAGCGGCAAAGCTCAAATATTCTTTAGTACGCCCTGTAGTCGCTCCATGCTTCTCGCCGCTGCCCCAGGTATTTTTGTTGATATGCATACCCCACCAAATGCCGATGTATTTACCTGGCTCAACCCAAGATACATCACCGAGCTTATTTGGTTCGTTGAGGTTTAAAATAAGGTGGGAGTTCAACAAGTCGGTGGCTTCATCGCCTATTTGTAGGGTGCGCCAAGGTGTATTGAACTTACCATTGGTTTTGACAGCAACGCCATCTGACCAAGGTGTTAGATCGGCAACAAATGTTCCTGGGCGACGTTGGTTTAAGGTCATGCCCGCATAGTCAATTAGAGCCGCTTCATGGACACTGATATGAACTCCGTCTTGATTCTTTAAGGTAAACGGGGTGTGCACATGTGGGGCATCGTGCAGTGGTGTGGTGTTGTATACATATTCATAGCGATTCCAGCCACGAGCAGGGATCCACCACGCGGTACTTTTATCACTTTGTGCAAAGGCGAACTCGGTCAATTCTCTGGTGATATTAAGCGCTTGATTTTGAGCAACCTCATAGCGAAAGCCGACACCGTCATCAAATACTTTTACACGCACAGTATATTGCGGCGATTTGTCTGTCTGCTTAGCAAAGGTGACAGCAAGCTCATTGTGCTTATCTTGGATCACTCGGGCTTCACCCCAAGGCTGTTGCCAACTGCTATCGACGCTATTACGCTGATGTGTGGTGATACTTAAGCCATCGCGCATCGATGCAGCTGTTGCGAAATCAAAACCAAGTTTAGATGGTTGAATAATGGTTTTGTCGTTAAAGCTGATTTGGTAGGACGGTTGGCTGTTATCATCACTCAAGGTAAAAGTGATTTTGCCATCTGGCGAACTCACAGCTAAAGATGCGGCAAAGCTCGTAGTCGTAAACAAGCTTAATCCGATCAGGGAAAGTGACATGGGGCGCATAGTTTTTCCTTCTTGTTGTCGGCACGAAAATTCGTGTTCTTTTGCACATAAGCTAAGCTTACTGTTGTATGCTAACGTTCACGTAAAAGTTGCATACGTATTCATGCTGTAAATGCGATGAATGTAATAATTATTCCGCTCGGTCTAGTGTAGACAAGCTAAGAAAAATAATAAGGATAGGTTGAACTGCTTATGCTAAACCTAACAATTTTTGGGCGTATTGCTGTTGTGATGGCAATGCTACAAGCCGGTCTAGTCAATGCCCTTGAAGTGCAAATAGTCGATGCTGATAAACAGCCGCTCGCGAATGCCGCGGTGTGGTTGCAAGGAGATAGCTTTGATAACAAAAGAACGATGCTAGATTATAAAATGGAGCAAAAGGATAAGGCGTTTGTGCCACATATTTTGATGGTGCAAGCTGGCACACAAGTCTCGTTTCCAAATTTAGATCCCATTCTGCACCACGTCTATTCGTTCTCTGCTGCAAAGCCATTCGAGCTTAAGTTGTATCGCGATGACCCGAAACAAGTATTATTTGATCAAACCGGTGTGGTTGAGCTTGGCTGCAATATTCACGATTGGATGTTGGGTTATATCGTGGTTGTAGATAGCCCATTATTTGCGGTAACGGATAGCAGCGGCAAAGTATCAATCGACCTAGGTGCCAAGCAAGCCAGCGCACTTAAGCTGAATGTATGGCATGAAAGATTCGAAAATATAGACAAAATAGAACAGCATCCGCTCTCTGCTGTGAACAACACTCAAGCAATTACCTATCAAATTAAGCAAACACTGGTTGCCCCACTTCAGGATTTCTCCGATGGCTTCGATGATTACTAAGCTAAGCGCCGCTCTGGCATTATTCGCGATAGGGAAAGCAGGTGCCGTTGAGATTTCTGGACAAGGACAACTGCAAACGACTTGGCAGCATGATGATAATCGTAAAGCTTGGTATCAGCCTGGGTGGGGCGTTACGCGTTTTGGGAAAGGGGAGTCAGATATTACGCTTAGCCGTGGCGCTATTGATTGGCGTGTAGATTTTGCCAGCGCTTGGTCTTTGCACGGGGTAACACAGTATGTGCCAGACCCAGGTGACAAGCTCGGCTTTACAGAACTGTATTTGCAGTATCGAACACTGCCTAAAAATGGTCGCCGCTTTATTGTTCGAGCGGGCGGCTTTTATCCGAAGTTTTCTATTGAGAACCCAGATATTGGCTGGTCATCACCCTATACATATCAGTATTCGGCCATCAACGCTTGGATAGGTGAGGAAGTGCGAGTATTTGGAGGTGAAGTCGCGATTGAGCAGCCGCAGACGCGTCGTAGCCGCGGTCAGGGATTCAAAGGTGTGTTTGGTGTTTTTAAGGGGAATGATCCGGCTGGCACTTTACTCGCATGGCGAGGTTTTACCGTGCATGATAGGCAGTCGGTGTTTAACGAAAGTCTCCCCTTTGCCGCGGTAGAGTCGTTGAACACACCGCAGCTACAACATCAAGCACAGCATGTTGAACCGTTTTCGGAAGTAGATGGCCGATTTGGTTATTATCTTGGATATCATCGCGAATTTTCAAACCGCAGTGAGATCAATGTCTATTGGTACGATAATAATGGCGATCCAAGTAAGATCAACTACCGAACTGGGCAGTATGCGTGGGACACTAAATTTATTAGTGCAGCTTGGCGTTACAAGTTAACCCCGCAGACGCATATACTTGCACAAGGCATGCTGGGTAATACCGCCATGGGAGTCAATCGCGGCGTCGATAATGACTTTAATAGTTGGTTTTTGCTACTCACACATCAGCGCGATGAGTGGCGCTTTTCCATGCGGGGGGAGCAGTTCAAAGTCATCGATAAAGATGATTGGCAGTTCGACCCAAACCAAAGTGATGGCCATGCACTGACCGCTACAGTGAAGTATCGAATTAATAGCAATTGGCTGGTGGGCGGTGAGTTTTTGAGGCTGACAACCACAGTTGCAAACCGCGAGGCTTTTAA
This sequence comes from Pseudoalteromonas sp. JC28, assembly GCF_013319255.1. Classification (NCBI taxonomy): domain Bacteria; kingdom Pseudomonadati; phylum Pseudomonadota; class Gammaproteobacteria; order Alteromonadales; family Pseudoalteromonadaceae; genus Pseudoalteromonas; species Pseudoalteromonas sp. JC28. The sequence continues at coordinate 9,638 of NZ_QOKX01000014.1, forward strand.
TGGTAAACCTAAGCAAAGCGATAATGTGTGGCGACTCAGCGCGGAGTATCGTTTTAATTTATAACAATAAGCGTGACGCTCAAGGTGTCACGCTTATTCATGCCATACGATGCGCTAATCCAGCAGACGATTAATGCCGTTTAATGCTGCAACGCGATAGGCTTCGGCCATTGTTGGATAGTTAAAGGTAGTATTGATAAAGTACTCGATATTATTACCCGTTCCTTTTTGTTCCATAATGGCTTGGCCGATATGGATGATCTCGGATGCACGTTCACCAAAGCAGTGAATACCTAATATCTCTTTGGTTTCTGCATGGAACAAAATTTTCAAGCTACCGACTTCAGTGCCTGTGATCTGTGCACGAGCCAAATGTTTAAACTGGGCACGGCCCACCTCATAGGGAATGCGCGCAGCGGTGAGTTCTTGCTCTGTTTTACCAACAGAGCTCATTTCTGGAATGGTGTAAATGCCGGTTGGGATATCGGTGATCAAACGATCATCACAGGCACCATGCACAATTGCATTGGCCGCAATACGCCCTTGATCGAACGCCGCACTGGCTAGGCTGGGATAGCCAATCACATCTCCTACTGCGAAAATGTTGTCCACTTCAGTTTGATAGTGTTCGTTGACTTTAAGCTGGCCACGGCTATCAGCCTTTAGGCCTACGCTTGCAAGGTTGAGTGTTTCGGTATTACCGGAGCGGCCATTGGCCCATAAAATACAGTCAGCACGTACTTTCTTGCCAGACTGTAGATGCACAATAACCCCTTTGTCATGGGTCTCTACTTTCGCAAACTCTTCGTTATGGCGAATAACAATACCATTATTCCAAAAATGGTAACTGAGTGCGTCAGAGATCTCGGCATCCATAAAGGCCAATAAGCGGTCGCGGGTGTTGATGAGGTCTACCTTTGCGCCAAGTCCTTTAAAGATTGAGGCATATTCACAGCCTATGACCCCCGCGCCGTATATCAATACGCGCTGAGGATTATGCTCAAGGCTTAAAATAGTGTCGCTGTCGTAGACTCGAGGGTGGTTAAAATCAACGCCTGGTGGGCGGTATGGACGCGAGCCTGTGGCTATTACAATGGTTTTAGCGGTGAGTAGCTCTTGTGAACCATCTTGGTGAATGACTTGTACTGTATGCGCGTCAACAAAGCTGGCATCGCCTTGAAATAAGTGAATGCGGTTACGACCATAAAAGCTAGAACGCAATGTTGACTGTTTTGAGATCACATCACTGGCATGGTGCAAAATATCTTGAAAGGTATGGCGCTGCGGGCGCTCAGTAAAACGGTAAAGTGGATTCGCTTTATACTCAATTAAACGACTGACAGAATGGCGAAGCGCTTTTGAGGGAATGGTGCCCCAGTGAACGCAGCCACCGCCAACCGCATGCTGGCGTTCGATAACCGCGACTTTTTTACCACTTTTAGAGAGGTTCATGGCGGCGCCTTCGCCGCCAGGTCCGGTGCCTATAATAATGGCATCGTATTGATAGGATTGTGGAACAGTTTCGGTTTTTTCTGCAGCTTTTTTGCTCACGGCCTCACCCCTTTAGTTATTGAGGCCGCTGAACATTATGCCGTTTTCAGTAGCCTCGAATTTAGTGCAATCCAAGCTTGTTTTTGGCTTTCCCAAGCTTGTTCTAGCTCTTTATATTGTTGCATCAGTGCGGAATGTTCGCACTGTGCAAGTACTGCCTCTTTCTTCGCTTCGAGTACCTGCTTTTGTACAGTACAGTAGTTTTGAAGCTTTTTAAGAAGTAAATCATACTCTTGTTGTAACAATGTAAGCTTATCTTGCGCCAAAGGCAATTTTGCGAGACTGACTTTAGTCTTATTCAACAAGGTCTCCGCTTTGGCTTTTTCAATGCGCTCAACCGGAGTGCGTTTTAGCTTACTGGCAAGGCCCAGTGCTGCAAAAGTGCGGATCAGCCATTTAGTTGGGTCATAGTGATACCAGCGAATACCATTACGGTAGTCGCTGGCAAAAATATGATGAAAGTTATGGTAGCCTTCACCGTAAGTGAATAGAGCTAGCAAACCATTGTCTCGCGCGGTATTTTTTTCGGTGTAAGGACGACTACCCCAAATGTGCGCCAGTGAATTGATAAAGAAAGTAAAATGTTGACTGAGTACGAGTCTGAGCACGCCTGCAAGTAACAACATGCCAAACACATTACCGAGTAATAAACCTAGCACTAACGGGATGCCGATATTCGTAAGTAGCACCAACTTCATATAATGTTTATGTTGCCACATCACGATAGGGTTACGTTGTAAGTCTCTGGCGTTATTATAATCACCGTAAGTCTCGCCTTGATAATCTCTCAGCATCCAACCGATATGGCTATACCAGAAGCCTCGTGTTGCAGCGTACGGATCTTTTACTGGGTCGTCGACTTGGCCGTGGTGCACACGGTGATCGCTACTCCAATGTAATATACTGTTTTGTAACGCGAATGCGCCACCCAACGCAAAAATAACTTGAATCATAGGATGGGCGTCATAGGCTTTATGCGCCCATAAGCGGTGATACCCAGCGGTGATCGACAGACCGGCGTAAAACATACAGGCAACAAAAGCTACCCAGTGGCTGGTGGTATAGCCGTATTCAAAGCCATACCAAGGCACCAAAGTGACCGCAGCTAAAAACGATAAGCTAAAGAACAGTACATTGGTCCATAAAATGGGTGGTTTTTTCATCAATTAATCTCAAAATCTAATTTCAGCGTACAACTGTACGCTAAAATAGTATTTCATTCTTGCTGCGTCAAGGTTTAGACTGCGGTTTATTGTTCTTATTTTTCGAAGCGAATTGGGGAAAGTCCATGGCTGGTGTACGCGCCCAACAAAAACAGAAAACCCGTCAAGCGCTTATCGAAGCGGCATTTAATCAACTAAGTGCTGAGCATAGTTTCTCGAATTTAAGCCTACGTGAAGTCGCAAGAGAGGCGGGTATCGCACCTACTTCTTTTTATCGACATTTTAAGGATATGAACGAGCTCGGGCTGACTATGGTAGATGAAGCGGGTTTAACCTTGCGACAATTAATGCGCCAAGCAAGACGTCGCATCGCTAAAGGTGGTAGCGTGATCAATACTTCTGTGCACACCTTCATGGAATTTATTGAGCAGTCGAGCAACCAGTTTCGTTTATTACTGCGTGAACGTTCGGGTACGTCACCTGCGTTTCGTGCCGCCGTGGCTAGAGAAATCAAACATTTTATCTTAGAGCTTGCTCATTACCTTGAAACAGAAACGGGAGTAGATACCCATCACGCCCACATGCAAGCTGAAGCAATGGTCACCTTAGTATTTAGCTCTGGTGCTGAGGCTTTGGATCAAGACCCCCCACAACGCGCTGAACTGACCGAGCGTTTGAAGTGGCAGTTGCGGTATATCGCAAAAGGTGCCTCTGGTTATGCAAAACATCCAGAACCAATAAAAAAATAGCCTAAATTGGCTATTTTTTTATTGGTAATTAAAATTCAAAAATACCCTGCTCACTTCATATCCTATCTGTGTTCACTTCTGATCTTGAAATGTATTTTCTAAATTTGGCGTTATTGTGATTTTATTTGCCAATAAATCGAGATTTAAACTCTGTTTTTGGGATAATTTATGCTTGATTGTCGCTTTTAAAGCATGTTAAAACATAACCAATTCATCAACAGGAACACTTAGCTCAATGAAAATGACTGTGCGTATTTCACTCTTTCTTAACCTCCTACTGGTAAACCAGAGGGGTGGGGTGTAATTGCGCGAATTGAGCGACATTTACTGTAGACACCCCGCACTTGCGGGGTTTTTTTTGGCTGAGGATAAGGGTATGCAAGATAAAGTCTGGATTTTCGATACAACATTAAGGGACGGTGAGCAGGCGTTAAAAGCCAGCTTAACAGAAGAAGATAAAATACAACTGGCGCATACCATTAGTCGTCTCAATGTGGATGTCATGGAAGTGGGTTTTCCAGTATCAAGTCCGGCTGATTTTCGTGCGGTACAACGCATTGCTGCCGAGGTAAAAGGTCCAGCAATTTGTGGCCTTGCGCGTGCGGTTGGTAAAGATATCGACGCGTGTGGCGAAGCCCTTAAAGGTGCTGAGCAGCGTCGCATTCACACTTTTATTGCAACCAGTCCTCTGCACCTAGAACATAAGTTAAGAATGAGTCTAGATGATGCGACTAACATGGCGATTAAGGCCATTTCTCAAGCCAGAAAGTACACTGATGATGTTGAGTTTTCGTGTGAAGATGCCGGCCGTACGCCACACGCTGATCTGTGTCGTATTGTTGAAGCAGCGATTAATGCCGGTGCATCCACGATTAACTTGCCTGATACCGTAGGTTACGTCACACCAGACGAGTATGCAGCGATGATTTACCATATTCGTAATAATGTGCCTAACATCGACAAAGCCAGACTAAGCGTCCATTGTCACAACGATTTAGGACTTGCGGTGGCAAACTCAATCGCGGCGGTACAAGCCGGTGCAAGACAAATCGAATGTACCATCAATGGTATTGGTGAGCGTGCAGGTAACTGCTCACTAGAGGAAGTGGCGATGATCATGAAGATGCGCCAAGACCACCTAAAAGTGCACACCGATATTCGTAGCGAAGAGATTTATCGCGCGTCGCGCCAAGTTGCTAAAATCTGCAATATGCCGGTGCAGCCAAACAAGGCAATTGTGGGTGAAAATGCCTTTGCACATAGCTCAGGTATTCACCAAGACGGTGTATTAAAAGCACAAAACACCTATGAAATCATGGCACCAGAAACCGTTGGCGTACCGAGTAACCAGTTAAATATGACTTCACGCTCTGGCCGACATGTTATTGAGCATCGTCTTACCGAGCTTGGCTATCAGAAATCGGATTACGATATGGATAGCCTGTATGAAAGCTTCTTGGCGTTAGCCGATCAAAAGGGCACGGTTTACGACTATGACCTTGAAGCGATGATTTATTTCAACCAAATCAAAGATAAAGACGAGCGCTACCAATTACAGTTCGTCAATGCATCTTCTAACTCTCAATCTATCGCGAGCGCGACAGTAGGAATTGCCTTGAATGGTGAGCTTAAGCAAGAAGCGGCAACCGGTAACGGTCCTGTAGAAGCGGCATTTGTAGCCATTGAACGTATCACTGGCATGGCGGTGGAAGTGGTGGAATATAACCTTGATGCGACGGGTAAAGGGGCAAGTTCACTGGGCCAAGTCGATATTATTGCCAAGTTTGATGGTAAGCAATATCACGGTGTGGGACTTGCAGCCGACATTGTTGAAGCGTCAGTGAGAGCCATGATCCGAGTATATAACCTAATTGATAGAGCACAAAAAGTGTCTAGCCTAAAACAACAAAGGAAAGCAGGATGAGTCAAACAAACTACAAAATCGCAGTACTAGCTGGAGATGGAATTGGTCCAGAAGTGATGCAAGCCGCTGAGCTGGTATTAGATAAAGTGGCGACTAAGTTCAACTTTGTTTTAGAAAAATCACCACAAGCGATTGGTGGTGCGGCCATAGACCAATTTGGCGAAGCCTTACCCGCGGCGACATTGGCCGCATGTGAAGCCGCTGATGCGATTCTGTTTGGCTCTGTGGGTGGGCCTAAGTGGGAGCACTTACCGCCAAATGAGCAACCAGAACGGGCATCCTTATTACCGCTTAGAAAGCACTTTCAGCTATTTTGTAATCTGCGTCCTGCGCAGCTATTACCCGCATTGAGCGCTGCCTCTCCGCTACGCAGTGACATTAGCCAGCAAGGTTTTGATATTTTATGCGTCCGTGAGCTTACAGGCGGGATTTATTTTGGCGAAAAAGGTCGCCAAGGTGAGGGCGAAAGCGAGTCAGCGTTTGATACGCAAACCTATTCGCGCAAAGAAATCGAACGCATCGCCCGTTTTGCTTTTGATGCAGCGAGACTTAGAAGCAATCATGTGACGTCTGTAGACAAAGCCAACGTGCTGGCAACCAGTGTACTGTGGCGTGAAGTGGTCAATGAAGTCGCGAAAGAATACCCAGATGTGGCGCTTGATCATATTTATATCGACAACGCTGCGATGCAGTTGGTAAAGCAACCAAGCCAGTTTGATGTGCTACTGTGCGACAACCTGTTCGGTGACATCCTTTCTGATGAATGTGCAATGATCACGGGTTCCATGGGGTTATTACCATCGGCAAGTCTAAATCAATCGGGCTTTGGCTTATATGAGCCAGCAGGCGGCTCAGCACCAGATATCGCCGGGAAAGGGGTGGCAAACCCAATCGCACAAATTTTAAGTGCCGCGCTGATGCTACGTTATTCATTGGGGCAAGACGAAGCGGCACGCGCAATTGAAAAGGCAGTAGCAGAGGCGGTGAAATATGGTGTAGGTACACCGGATATCTATCCTCAAGCAGGGTTTACTACTATGGATGTCGCGCAAGCGATCGTCGACAGGGTTTAATAAAGGTAAGAGCAAGTGGCAAAAACATTATACGATAAAATTTGGCAATCCCATGTGGTTGCTAAATTAAATGAGCAAACCGATCTCTTGTACATTGACCGTCATCTAGTACACGAAGTCACTTCACCGCAGGCATTTGCGGGATTAAGAGAGCAGAACCGTCCGGTAAGATGTCCAGAAAAAACCTTTGCGACAATGGATCATAATGTCTCGACCAAGAGCCGTTCGATTGATGCTGCCAGTGAGGTGAGCAAAAACCAGCTACAGGCGTTGGCACAAAACTGTGAAGAGTTCGGCATTGTACTTTACGATTTAAATTCGATTAACCAAGGCATAGTGCACGTAATGGGACCTGAGCAAGGGATCACTTTGCCGGGTACAACGATTGTATGTGGCGATAGCCATACCTCAACGCATGGTGCATTTGGTGCGCTGGCTCACGGTATTGGTACATCAGAGGTTGAACATGTGCTGGCCACGCAAACATTACAGCAGAAAAAAGCCAAATCGTTAAAAATTCAAGTGAATGGCGTCTTGCGTCCGACCGTGACTGCAAAAGACTTGATCCTCGCTGTGATTGGGCAATTAGGCACAGCTGGTGGCACTGGCTATGTGGCTGAGTTTTGTGGGACGGGGATCGAAGCGCTGTCGATGGAAGCGCGGATGACGCTGTGTAATATGAGTATTGAAATGGGGGCGAAAGCTGGCTTGATCGCACCTGACGAGAAAACCTTTGCGTATTTACGTGGTCGCCCATTTGCACCTCAAGGCGAAGACTTTGATGCTGCGGTGCACTACTGGAAAACCTTGCATAGCGACCCGGATGCTGAATTTGATCGTGTCGTGGAGCTGGATGCTGACAGTGTACAACCTCAAGTAACGTGGGGGACAAGTCCAGAGCAAGTCATTGGTATTAATGACTTAGTACCGAACCCTGACGATGAACCTAATTTAGTCAAAGCGGATGCGATGCGCAGCGCGTTGAAATATATGGGCCTCACAGCAGGACAAAGGCTAAGCGATGCCAAAGTCGACACCGTATTTATTGGCTCTTGCACCAATAGCCGTATTGAAGATTTGCGTGCGGCGGCACAACTGGTGGTGGGTAAGCACGTAGCGGCAGGCGTTGAAGCGCTAATCGTCCCAGGATCTGGATTAGTAAAGCAGCAAGCCGAACAAGAGGGCTTAGCCGATATTTTCAAAGCTGCGGGATTTGAGTGGCGAGAACCGGGCTGCTCTATGTGCTTGGCGATGAACGATGATCGGCTTGGCGCAGAAAAACGCTGTGCATCGACCTCAAACCGTAACTTTGAAGGGCGTCAAGGGCGAGGCGGTCGTACGCATTTGGTGAGTCCAGCAATGGCTGCCGCAGCGGCAATTGCAGGTCACTTTACTGATATTCGAGGAGAGGCGTCATGAGCGTGTTTCATCAGGGCCTAGTTGCGCCATTAGACAAAAACAATGTTGATACAGACCAAATTATTCCCAAGCAGTTTTTAACTTCAACCAGCCGCGACGGGTTTGATAAAGCGCTGTTTTATGATTGGCGCTATCTTGACGATGGCCAGCCAGATCCGAATTTTGTACTTAACTATCGACAATATCGGGGCGCGTCAATCTTGTTAACGCGTGACAACTTTGGTTGTGGCTCGTCTCGTGAGCATGCTCCTTGGGCACTAAAACAATATGGTTTTACCGTGATCTTAGCCGAGAGCTTTGCCGATATCTTTTTTAACAATTGTGGTAATAACCAAATGCTTTGCATTGCGTTACCAGCCAGCACGTTAGATACGCTCTTCGATGCATGTGAGCAACAATCACAAGTGCATTTGAGTATTGACCTAGAAGCGCAGCAGATAAGCGGAGCGGGTATTGCACCAATTGACTTTGAGGTGCGAGAAGACATCAAAGCACGCCTCTTGAGTGGCCTTGACTTTATCGGTGAGACCGAATTATTAAATGCCCAAATTGATGCCTTTGAGCAGCAGCTTGCTACGACAAGACCTTGGCAATAATAGCTGTTTACTCAATTTGGTCGAATAATTTTGCCACAAAGCCAGAAGCTGATTAAGCTCTGGCTTTATTTGTTTTAGGTGTCTCCAATGAAAAAATTAACTTTAGCGCTACTCGCAACCTTGAGCTGCGCAGCCTTCGCGCGTCCTGCCCCGCTGGTTTCCATCCCAAGCCATGATGCATTTTTTGACGCTATTAAAGCGCATTGTGGTAAAGCCTACGAAGGTAAAGTAACGGTGGATAATCAAGGTCCAAGCAGCTTTAGCGATGCGCGTCTTGTGATGCACGTTCGTAAATGTGGCGACGCTGAGCTTCAAGTCCCATTTCATGTAGGAAAAGATGCTTCAAGAACTTGGATCATCACCAAAACAGGGAGTGGTTTGAGCTTAAAGCACGATCACCGCCATGAAGATGGCAGTGACGATGTTTCTACTATGTATGGGGGTCATACCCTAGATGCGGGATTTAATACCGTGCAGTCGTTCCCTGCTGATGAATACTCAAAACAGTTATTTGTCCAACAAGGGATCCCACAATCAATTGGAAATACATGGCAGATGTATATCTATCCAGAGCAGTTTACCTATCGTTTAGTGCGTGAAGGGCGAGAGTTCCGAGTGGACTTTGATTTAACAAAACCGATAACCGCACCAAAAGCGCCCTGGGGATATAATACCAATTGAATTAATTCTCTAATCAATTTGAAGGGTGAAATATAATATTAGCTTCGTTAAAAATTTCTCATTTAGAACAACTAAATAGCAAAATTTTTGCCTTGCCACTAAAGCTATTTCCCCGCTTCAAGATAGATCATTTACTTAATACAACTGGTATAAAGACTAAACCCAGAGCGGGTTACAGAAAAAGATTTATAGCGCTAACAAAAATGTGTGGCTATTTGGCCACACACTTTACGTCTACTGTTAAGTCATTCTGGTAAGGTCTTGGCTCTAATGGCATCTTATCAAAGCCTTGGACGCCACCGAGTAATGTCAATTGTGGGTTACTACCTTGGCATAAGCGTTTGGCATGGCGCAGCAAAAAAACGCTTTGTTGCCTAAAATGCGCATAACTATCTGGCTTAATTGCCAGTCGAAAGTGGTCATCGTTATACGTGGTTTGCTCATAATGTACTTTATGGTCAAAGTCATAAAGTTTTTCAGGTTCGCCTCTTGGAACCGGTGTGTATTGGCACGCTGAGAGCAATGTTACGCTTACAATTAGGGAACTTAGCTTTAATGAATTTAGTCTCAATGATAACTTACGCATAACCATCCTTTTAGTCTGCTACATTACTAGTATATCACATGGGAGTTTAGTCACTTGCTTAACCAACTTAAAAAACTATTTCAAAGTTTGCAGGAGTCGTCACCGAGACAAGAAATCGACTTTAATACCGCGCTTGCTGCATTACTGGTCGAAGTGATGCGAGCGGACGGCAAACTACAACAGTCGGAATTCGATAAAATTGCGGAGTTACTCAAAACACGTTGTGAATTGCCTGAACCACAAGTCAGTGCACTGATAACACAAGCGCAGCAATTGGTGGAACAGGCAGTAGATATGTATTCTTTTGCCAAGCAAGTGAACAATCACACCAGCGACATTGAGCGCATCGAGGTCATTGAGCTGTTGTGGCACGTTGCTTATGCTGATGGTGAGTTAGACAGTCATGAAGACCATATAATTCGGAAAATAGCCGGGCTGTTTTATGTTGCCCACCCTGATTTCATTGCTGCGAAGCTACGAGTACAACAATCAGCTAGTGTATAATCCTCTATTCTAGTGAGCTAAAAACTCCTTTTGGCAGCTGTGTACAGCCTCTTTTATCATAAAGTTAACCAAGGTTGGTGAGATTTTATAAAGCTTCGCAATTTCTTTTTGTTTGAATCGACCAGTACGATAAAAGCTAATGATATTTTGATGGCGAGTTGACAGTTTTTGGATTGTTGAGTCCATGCGTCTATCCAGTTGCGCCGACTCGACTTTGTTTTCGATATCTGAATCTGTGTCTGACATGTACTCTACATGCGTTGCCTCAAGGGCAACTAAGCTTTCTCGACTTTGCTTTCTAAGCATATCGATTGCAATATTCCTAGCCACTTGGAAGCAGAAACTCGTTGTGTTATTGATTTGCGCATTTTGTGTATGTGACATGCTGCTAAGACGGATAAAAGTGTCCTGTAACGCATCTTCGGCAAGATAGGGGCATTTTAAGATACTGTTGAGATACGCGAGTACCTTCCCTTTGTTGTCTGAAATAACGTTAGCCCACTTGATAGCAAACTTGGACACAGATCACACTCCTATGTTAATTATATTTTACCATTGCAAATGAAAACACTTATCATTTGCTGTGCGATCTTATTTTCTGTTATGGGTTCATGTCAAGTTAAATTAATACTTTTACGCAATTTTTTGCACCATATATTAACATTATATTGTCATTACAATTACTGAGAAAGTTGCTAGCAGATTACGGTCAACATGGGCTTTATCTCTACAAGGTGAGCTTGGTGCTCTCTAACAATGGAAGTGGTTAAGTTAACAAAATGAAAACTAACTGTGTGACTGTTCGTTAGGGAGCGGTAATCACAATGTGCTTTGTTGGGTGCTTGGAAAAAAGAGTCGGCTTTGAGCTGCTCTTAATATTGATGGTGTTGGTATGATGTTAAAGGGATATCTGTCTTGTATAAGAGCAACCTGAGCAATCTACTTTTATTAAAATTAACTCACACCGAAAAGTCAGATAAGTTACCCTGTATTTGATAACAATCAAACTCGGTCATGAGCATGAAAGTATTCGAAAAAATTTATCATAGAGCTGCCGAGCGCAAAGGCTCTGAGGCGGCGCTAAAAGCTAAGCTTAACCAACCATTGAGTGCCGAATCACTATTGGCATTAAGTGATGATCAATGGCTAGAAGAATTTACTCGCAAGATTTTCCAGAGCGGGTTTTATTGGGCGGTGGTTGATAATAAGTGGGATGGCTTTAGAGAAGTATTTTGGCAATTCTCAATTGAGAAGTTGCTTATGATGTCACCTGAAATGTATGAGCAACGTAGTCAGGATGAACGGATCATTCGTAATGCTAAAAAGGTAAAAAGTATCGCTGACAATTGCCATATGATTTTTGCAGTGCAACAACAGTATGGTCGCTTTAGTGATTTCGTCGCACACTGGCCTGAAGACAATATCGTAGGTCTGTGGCTGTACTTGAAAAAGCATGGTTCGAGACTCGGTGGGAATACTGGGCCTTACGCACTTCGTGTGTTAGGTAAAGATACGTTTTTACTGAGTAAAGACGTCGAAACGGTGCTACGTGCCGAGAAGATCATAGACGGAGGCTTACAAAGTCAGAAGTCACTGCAATCGGCGCAGCAGTTTTTCAATGAAATGCGTCAATATAGCGGGCTTAGCTTACAAGAGTTAAGCCAAATTGTGTCAATGAGTGTTGGTGATAATATTCGCTAGGCGCTAAAAATAGAGATGATCGCATGGTATTTTTTCAGCCCTATCAGGGTTCTGCTCTGCTCTTTAAGGAGCAACCAGCAAGATTTAATCAGCCCACATTACTACTATCTAATACGCCGTTGCTAGTTAAGCTTGAGCTAAAGGAATACGACACCACAGCGCTTGCTGAGCTGTTAAGTGGTCAGCGCCCTTTAGGCAATATTGAACCTACGAGCTTAGCCTACAGTGGTCATCAGTTTGGGCAATTTAACCCGTTACTTGGTGATGGCCGAGCGCATTTAATTGGCGGGGTGAAGCTCGATGACGGACGTCAATACGACCTGCACTTGAAAGGCTCTGGAGCGACGCGATTTTCTCGCGGTGGTGATGGCTTTTGTGCGCTAGGACCTGCGGTACGTGAGTTTATAATGAGCCAAGCTATGGTTGGCTTGGGGGTTCCAACTACGGAATGCCTAGCTGTTGTAACCACTGGACACCATGTTTATCGTCAAGGTGAAGTACCTGGCGCAGTTGTATGTCGTGTGGCAAAAAGTCATATCCGCATCGGTACCTTGCAATATCTGGCTACACAGCAAGATAAAGATGAGCTATGGAGCCTACTTAACTTGCTGGGCGAGCAATTATTTGAGGGATTTAAAGTTGAGACCGAACAGGATGTACTCGAATTGTTTCGTGAAGTGTGTGAGCAGTTGGTTGACTTAGTCGTCGAGTGGATGCGGGTTGGCTTTATTCATGGCGTGATGAATACCGACAATATTTTACTCAGTGGTGAAACGATAGACTTTGGCCCTTGTGCAATGATGGAAAAGTTTGATTTTAACGCCGTGTTTAGCTCTATCGACCGCCAAGGCCGCTATGCGTTTGGTAATCAGCCAAACATCATGAATTGGAACTGTGCGCGACTTGCCGAGGCCTTATTGGTGTTATGGCAGGATGAGCAAGCGGGAATTGAAGCATTTAGTCAAATTTTGGCGGAGTTTTCTGAATCGTTTAATCGCAAGTACAAAGATATGTGGGCGGCTAAGCTTGGTATTGATGAATGGAGCGACGCAGACGACATTCTCCTTAGTGATTTACTCAAGTTGATGACGGAGCACGAACTAGACTTTACCAATACCTTTGCGGCACTAACTAATAGCTTGCTTGGTCATCCAAACAAAGCTTTATCCGTGCCAACGGAGTTGGAGAGCTGGCAGCGACAATGGGCGCAAAGGCGTGCTCTCGATGACGTTGCGGCTAACTTGATGAGCCAAGCTAACCCGATACTTATCCCCCGTAATGCGTTGGTGGAGGCTGAGATTGCACTATTTAATCGCCAAGGCATGAGCCAAACGCTAGAGGATTGGCTAACTGCGTTGACGTCGCCCTATGATTACAAAGACTATCCTGAATCGTGGATCAGCGCGTCTACACCGGCCCACTATCAAACTTTTTGTGGAACCTAAATGGCAGAACAGCAGCTTTCTTGGCAAGAAATTAAACGTAAAGTCCTTGAGCACAAACGGCCGCTTATTAAGGCACATATCATCGCCTTGTTTGCCGCGTTGGTGAGTGTCCCTATCCCTTTGATGATGCCGTTGCTGGTCGATGAAGTCTTACTAGACACACCAGGTAGAGCAGTGGCTTGGATGAACTCGGTATTGCCCGAGCAATGGCATGGCCCCAGTGGCTATATCGTGGTTATTTTGTTGGCTGTAATAACCATGCGCTTGGCCAGCTTGGTGCTAGGGGTGATGCAGTCACGCCAGTTTACTATTATTGGCAAGGACATTAGTTATCAAATCCGTGAGCGCTTACTTACGCATTTACCTAAAGTTCAACTTAAGGAGTACGAAAGCCAAGGTGGTGCAGCAATTAGCTCTCGCTGTATTACCGATGTGGAAACCTTGGATAAATTTATCAGCCAAACCTTGTCACGCTTTTTAATCGGTTTACTCACAATCATTGGCACTGCGGTGATTTTGCTTTGGATTGATTGGATGTTGGGACTGGTGATCCTGTTGCTCAATCCGGCGGTCATCTATTTTTCTCGGCAGTTTGGCAAACATGTTAAAGAGCTGAAAAAGGAAGAGAATGCTGCATTTGAGGCACTACAAACCTCACTAGTCGAGACGCTAGATGCTATTTCTCAACTAAAAGCCGTTCGTCGAGAGGGTAACTACTTTGCACAAGTTAAAGTAGCTGCCAAAGATCTCAAACATTACGCGGTGCAGTCACAATGGAAAACGGATGCGGTTAACCGCTTAAGTTTTACCGTGTTTTTGGTGGGGTTCGAGTTTTTCCGTGCTGTCGCTATGTTTATGGTGGTGTTTTCTGATTTAACGGTCGGCCAGATATTTGCGGTATTTGGTTACCTTTGGTTCATGATGGGGCCTGTGCAGGAAATTCTTGGTATTCAATATGCGTACTATGGTGCCTCGGCGGCACTTAGTAGGTTAAATCAGGTTTTTAATTTTGCGACAGAAGCACAATATCCCGCTACGAAAACCGTCTTTGATTCATCTCAGGTTGATATCAAATTTGCCAATATAGACTTCGCTTACGTTGCAGAGCAACCCGTGCTCAAACAGGTATCTTTGCATATTCCAGCAGGGAAGAAAGTAGCGTTAGTAGCGGTGTCTGGAGGTGGTAAATCCACTTTGGTGCAATTGCTTTTGGGATTGTATGAAAAACAAGGCGGCGAGATTCATATAAATGACACGCCAGTAGAGCAGATTGGATACGAAGCTGTGCGAGATAATATAGTGACTGTACTGCAGCAGCCGATACTCTTTAATACCAGCATCCGTGAAAATCTAGCAATGGGAAGAGAGGTATCTGACAAAATACTGTGGCAGGCACTCCGAGTTGCAGAGCTAGCCGATACCGTACTTGCGCTAGCCGACAAGTTAGATGCGCAAGTCGGTCGCAACGGGATTAAATTGTCCGGAGGACAGAAGCAAAGGTTAGCCATTGCTAGAATGGTTGTTGCCGATCCTAAAGTGGTGGTGCTGGATGAAGCGACCTCAGCACTTGATATTGAGACTGAGGCAAAAATTCATCGCAATTTACAAGCGTTTTTGGCAGACAGAACGACTTTGATTATTGCACATCGACTGAGCGCAATAAAACAAGCCGACTTAATTTATGTGTTAGATGATGGCGAGGTGTCCCAGTATGGAGAACATAAGGAGTTGTTAAAGGAACAAGGTTTGTACCAAATCTTATTTGGCCATCAAAATTAATTCATAAATAGCAAAAATTCCTTATGTAACGTTAAGTAAACATTAATGGACGAGCTAATATTATCTATGCAACGTAATCAGTAGACGCATTTTCTGGTAGACTATCCGAGTCAATACTCAATGCGTTAACTAACAGAGATGGGAAGGAATGATGAAAATTAAAACTTTGAGCTTACTAGTTGCGATGGCAGTAACAGCCAATGCAAATGCAAACACCACTGAACCTACTGAAGGTGTATATCTTGGTGTATTCGGTGATTACTATGATGCTGACTGGCAAAATCACCGTGATATGGCTGGCTTAGACGTAGAAGAGTCTACTGGTTGGGGTGCTGAAATCGGCTACCGTTTTGATAAATATTGGAGTGGTCGTCTTGAGTATGCAGACATGGATTTTGATCTTGGTGGGATCAGTAATGGTTCACTAGACGCAGAGCGTTATGGTATCGATGGTTTGTATCACTTTGATGGTGGCCCATTCTATGGTCTAGTGGGTATCAAAAAGATGAATCTGGACGTAATTTCAGATAACACTTTTGCTAACGTTGGTGCTGGTGTTCGTCACTACTTCACCGATCACTTGTTCGTGAATGCAGAAGCGGCAGTTTACCAAGGCTTAGAAGCAGGTTTTACTGATGTTGGCGGTAAAATTGGTATCAACTACTCATTCGGTAGCACGGCTAAAACGGAAGAAGTTGCACCTGCTCCGGCACCTGTAGTTGCAGAAGCACCACAAGACAGTGATAAAGACGGTGTAGTGGACAGCGAAGATAAATGTGCCAATACACCAATGACGGATGCTGTTGATGCGTCTGGCTGTACTTTGTACGAGACTAAAGAAGACAAAGTAAGCCTGCTAGTCCGCTTCCCGCATGACGATGCTTCTTTCTCACAGCAATATGTTGATGATATCAACGCGGTTGCTAAGTTCCTGAAAGAGCATAAAAATGCAGATGTTGTGATTGAAGGTCACGCGTCAGCTGTGGGTGATGCGGATTACAACCAGAAGCTTTCTGAGCGCCGCGCGAAAAACGTTGCTGAGAAACTCGTTGATATGGGTGTAGATTCAATGCGTATTACCACGGTTGGTTACGGTGAAGAGCGTTTGAAAAATCCAGCAAACACGCTAAAAGCACATGCGGAAAACCGTCGTGTAGAAGCGCACGTTTCTTCTAAAGAGAAAGTAAAAGTT
The DNA here is from genome assembly GCF_013319255.1 of Pseudoalteromonas sp. JC28. NCBI lineage: Bacteria > Pseudomonadati > Pseudomonadota > Gammaproteobacteria > Alteromonadales > Pseudoalteromonadaceae > Pseudoalteromonas > Pseudoalteromonas sp. JC28. The sequence continues at coordinate 26,001 of NZ_QOKX01000014.1, forward strand.
AAGCGTTAATTTTCAACTTAGCTTATGCAAAAAGGCTCCTTCGGGAGCCTTTTTTAATCCCACCAAGCGTACCTTTTCGCAAAATTAAAATGATTCTCGTTTGACTAATATTCATCAAAATATACTTGTTTCGGTATGCTTATTCATTGTATTTATAGTGACTATAAGGCGAGGTATCGCATGCAAGATTTTCATCTATACTCAAAGACCTTATAATTGTTCATTATATTTTATGGTCAAGGGAATGGTTCAGCCGATTGCATCAATAATCGCAGCCAGATCATTTACTTGTCTGTCCACGTCACCAAGAGGGCAATATTGTGCTTCAAGAATATCGTAAACACGTAGAAGAGCGTGCCGCGCAAGGTATCGTGCCTAAGCCGTTAGACGCGCAGCAAACTGCTGACCTTATCGAATTACTAAAAACTCCACCTGCAGGTGAAGAAGAGTTCATCGTTGATCTATTTATCAATCGTGTACCGCCAGGTGTAGATGATGCCGCTTACGTAAAAGCAGGCTTTTTGGCTGCAGTAGCGAAAGGCGAAGCTGAATCACCACTCATTTCAAAAGAGTATGCAGCTGAACTACTTGGCACTATGCTTGGTGGTTACAACATCGCGCCTATGATCGACCTACTAGACGACGCAGCACTTGCACCTATCGTTGCTAAGGGTTTATCTCATACACTACTGATGTTTGACGCATTCTACGATGTAGAAGAAAAAGCAAAAGCAGGCAATGAGTTTGCTAAGCAAGTGATTGAGTCATGGGCAAATGCAGAATGGTTTCTTGAGAAGCCAGCCGTTGCAGACAAGATTTCAGTGACTGTATTCAAAGTAACGGGTGAGACAAATACAGATGACTTGTCTCCAGCACCAGATGCTTGGTCTCGTCCAGATATCCCATTACACGCACTGGCTATGCTTAAAAACGAGCGTGACGGTATCAACCCTGATAAGCCAGGTGAAGTAGGTCCAATTGCACAACTGGAAGAGCTTAATGGTAAAGGTTTACCGCTAGCGTACGTAGGTGACGTTGTTGGTACAGGCTCATCTCGTAAATCTGCAACTAACTCCGTACTTTGGTTCATGGGTGATGACATTCCATTCGTACCAAACAAGCGCGTTGGCGGTGTGTGTCTAGGTGGTAAAATTGCGCCAATCTTCTTCAATACCATGGAAGATTCAGGTGCACTACCGATTGAGCTTCCAGTTGACGAACTAAATATGGGCGACCAAATCGACATCTTCCCATACGAAGGTGTGGTTAAGCGTCACGGTACTGACGAAGTTATCTCAACGTTCTCACTGAAATCAGACGTAATTCTTGATGAAGTGCGTGCTGGTGGCCGTATTCCATTGATCATCGGTCGTGGTCTAACTGATAAAGCTCGTGCTTCACTAGGCCTAGAAGCTGAAGATATCTTCCGTAAGCCTAAGTTAGTGGCTGATTCTGGTAAAGGCTTTACGCTTGCACAGAAGATGGTTGGTAAAGCATGTAACATGGCAGGTGTACGCCCAGGTCAATACTGTGAGCCAACAATGACAACAGTAGGTTCTCAGGATACTACGGGTCCAATGACGCGTGATGAGCTTAAAGATCTTGCTTGTCTTGGCTTCTCTGCTGACCTTACAATGCAGTCATTCTGTCATACCTCAGCTTATCCTAAGCCAATCGATGTAAACACACACCACACACTTCCTGATTTCATCATGAACCGTGGCGGTGTATCACTACGCCCTGGTGACGGTGTTATCCACTCATGGCTAAACCGTATGCTACTTCCAGATACAGTAGGTACAGGTGGTGACTCACATACTCGTTTCCCGTTAGGTATTTCATTCCCAGCCGGTTCAGGTGCAGTAGCGTTTGCAGCAGCAACGGGCGTAATGCCGTTGGATATGCCTGAGTCAATCCTTGTTCGTTTTAAAGGTGAAATGCAGCCGGGTATCACATTACGTGACCTAGTACACGCTATCCCTTACTATGCAATCCAGCAAGGTCTATTGACGGTTGAGAAAAAAGGTAAGATCAACGAATTCTCTGGTCGCATCCTTGAAATCGAAGGTGTTGAGCATTTAACGGTTGAGCAAGCGTTCGAACTATCTGACGCATCTGCAGAGCGTAGTGCGGCAGGTTGTACTGTTAAGCTTTCACAAGCGTCTATCGAAGAGTACCTAAACTCTAATATCGTGATGCTTAAGTGGATGATCTCTGAAGGCTATGGTGATGTACGTACCATTGAGCGTCGTATCACTAAGATGGAAGAGTGGCTAGCGAATCCTGAGCTAATGACTGCTGACGCGGATGCAGAATACGCGCACACCATTGAGATTGATCTTGCTGATATCAAAGAGCCAATCCTTTGTGCACCAAATGACCCTGATGACGCTCGTCTACTTTCAGCGGTAACTGGTGAGAAGATCGACGAAGTATTCATCGGCTCTTGTATGACTAACATCGGTCACTTCCGTGCAGCTGGTAAACTACTGGATAATTTCGGTGGTCGTCTACCAACGCAACTATGGGTTGCTCCACCAACGAAGATGGACCGCGATCAGTTAACTGACGAAGGTTACTACGGTATTTACGGTCGTGTAGGTGCACGTATCGAAACTCCAGGATGTTCACTATGTATGGGTAACCAGGCACGTGTTGCTGATAAAGCAACGGTTGTTTCTACCTCGACTCGTAACTTCCCTAACCGTTTAGGTACAGGTGCAAACGTATTCCTTGCATCAGCAGAGCTTGCAGCGGTAGCTGCTATTCTTGGTAAACTACCAACACCTGCTGAATATCAAGAGTATGCAGAGAAGATCAATGCAACGGCTGCGGACACTTACCGTTACTTGAACTTCCATAAGATGCCTCAGTACACTAAAAAGGCAGACTCAGTGATCATTCAACAAGCGGTTTAATTACTCGCTCTAGAATACATTGAAAGAAAAAAGCCAGCGCATGCTGGCTTTTTTTATGCACATAAAACGCTCATCTTAAATGGTGTTATCAAGCATTATTTTAAACCTAGATAAGTAATCTATTAAAGTGGCTATAAGTGGGTTTTTATTGCGTTTTGCTTGTTAAAATCCCGTTTTTTTAAACAGTAATTTTCTCTGGTTTTATTAGAATTGTCGGCAAATTCTCATCAATGGGCGAGAGGATCATGACAACAGTAAACAACCAGAATTTATTACAACTACGCTTTTTACCGCAGTCACATATCGACGCAGTTAAGCCTTTCTTCAATCAACTCCCAGATAACCCTTATGCCGATGGTGCATTCAGAAAGCGCCGTTACTCTGTGGTTAAATTCACTGACGGTGAAGTAACATTGCAGCCGACGAAAGCTTTCGTGCAAGACGACTCAATTAATACTTTCCAAGGTAATATTGAGCGTGTTTACGAAAACCTTGAGCAGGACATGTTAAACACCGATGGCTTTAAGCATATGCTTGCTGAATTTAAAGCCATGACGGGAATTGCAGACGATACCAGCATAGAGGTGCATCAGTTTCGCATGTTAGCGATTGAAAGCGATACCCCTCCTGCGCCAGAAGGTGTGCACCAAGATGGCTTTGACCATGTCTGTGTCTGCGGTGTTTCTCACGAAAATATCGCCGGTGGCGAGCTATTGGTATATGAGCACAAAGAAGCTGAGCCCTGTTTCAAAATGGAAATCAAAGATGGTTTATTTGCACTGGTGAATGACCGTGAAGTGTGGCATAACGCAACACCGATGAACAAGCTAGATGCCGAGCAAGTTGGTTATCTAGACTGCTTCGTATTTACAGCCTAAGAGGGTAGTATGGATTTAAATCAAGTGCGTCGTCAGTTCCCTGCGCTTATGCAAAGTATTGGTGGAGCCGCGCCAATTTTCCTTGATGGTCCGGGTGGCTCTCAAGTACCGCAATCCGTGTTGAGCGCGATGTCTGCTTACCTTGGTTATTTTAACTCTAACTTAGGTGGTGCATTTTTCTCAAGCGATAAGACCGTCAGTTTGATGAGTGAAGCGCGCCAAGCGGTTGCGGACTTACTCAATGCGCCAAGTGCAGATCAAATTGTATTTGGTGCCAACATGACTAGCTTAACCTTTAGCTTTAGCCGTGCGCTATCTCGCGAATGGCAAGCAGGTGATGAAGTCATTGTGACCAATGCCGATCACTATTCAAACGTTTCTTCATGGCGTCAAGCTGCCGAAGATAAAGGTGCGACGGTACATGCGGTGCGTATTAATGAAACCGATTGCACGCTTGATCTTGCGCATTTTGAATCACTACTAAATGCCAAGACTAAGTTAGTTGCGGTGACGTATGCATCGAATACAACGGGCTCAATCAACGATATCAAACGCATTGTGGAGCTTGTGCACCAAGTTGGTGCATTGGTATATGTTGATGCTGTGCATTATGCACCTCATGAGCTAATCGATGTACAAGGTTTGGATTGCGACTTCCTTGCGTGCTCTGCTTATAAGTTCTTTGGTCCGCATGTGGGCATTGTTTATGGTAAGCGTGAGCATTTAGAAGGTTTTACTCCGTATAAGGTGGAGCCGGCAAAAGACATTATCCCAGGCCGCTGGGAAACTGGTACGCAGAGTTTCGAAGGACTAGCGGGTGTTGTTGCGGCGATTGACTACATTGCTTCACTTAGCGAGATGAGTGTAGATGCACCACGCCGTGAGAAACTGGTTGAGGCGTTTGCACGCACAAAAGCGCATGAGATGCAGCTTAGCCAGCACTTCTTAACGCGTTTAGCCGAATTTAAAAAGATTAAACTTTTTGGTATCGAGTCACGTGAGCGACTCGCTGAGCGTACACCAACGTTTGCTTTGACATTTGATGGCATCGAGCCACGTACCGTGTCGGAATTCTTAGGTAAAAAGCACATGTGCGTATGGGATGGTAATTTCTACGCCCAAGGGCTTTGCGAGCAGCTAGGGGTGATGGATAAAGGTGGGGTTGTTCGCATCGGTTGTATGCATTACAACACCATAGAAGAACTAGATAGCTTGTTTGATGCATTTAGTGAGTTGTTAGCATAATACAAAGTGGGAGCTACGGCTCCCACTGCTCATTTAGGTTTCTTGCCCTTCAATAAATGCATTGAGCTTAGCAATGCGATGGCTCATACCTTCAATGAGCTTATCTTTGATTTTTTCCCGGATCACATTGGGCAAGCGTGTTAATGCATCTGGGGTTATCGCCAATATGATGCTGTCTTTTAACGCTTGTGCGCTAGTGCTGCGTTCTCGGTTAGTGATAAATGCACCTTCACCTAAAAACTCTCCAGGACCAACTTTACCTAAATCATGGGCCGCATCTTGTTTAAAAATCAAAAACTCACCGCTTAATACAATATACAGGCGATTGTCTTTTTCAAAGCGTTTGAAAGCATGACGCTCTTGTTGCACCAGATATAAGTGACCAAAAGACTCAAGCAATACCTGGCGCTCGGCAAGCGTAAACTCTTTAAAAAACGCTAAGCGATTGATGATCTCTAGTTGTTTAAACAGTGGGACATTTTCAAGTAACTTCATGCAAACTATTCACAAATCAAACTTATTCTTGAATATTGCGTTCTTTTAGCTTTCTGGTCAATGTATTGCGTCCCCAACCTATCTTTAACGCCGCATCTTGCTTATGACCATGACAGGCATTGAGTGCGGATTTGATCAGTCGTGTTTCTAATTGTGCCTGTACATCGGGCCAAATATGGTCTTTTCCTTTACGTAACTCTGAGTCTAACCAAGTTTGGAATGCGTCCAGCCAATTGCCATGCTCTAAGGCGTCAATCTGTTGTGGCTTTTCTAGCTCTTCGGGAAGATCCGCAGGGGTGACAAGTTCACCCGGGGCCATTACCGTTAACCAACGGCAGGTGTTTTCCAATTGTCTAACGTTGCCAGGCCAATGATACGCCTGCATTTTTTGCAGAGCATGTTTGGAGATGATTTTTGGCTCGGCTTTTAGCTCCTTTGCGCTTTTTGCAAGGAAGTGGTCGCACAGGGCGGCGATATCTTCAGGGCGCTCACGTAAGGCTGGAAGTTTTAACCTGACGACATTTAGACGGTGAAACAAGTCTTCACGGAATTTACCTTGCTTGACCAGTGTCTCTAAGTCTTGATGGGTAGCCGCGACGATACGGACATCGACCTTCACACTGTTGTGGCCACCAACCCGATAAAACTCACCATCGGCGAGTACGCGCAATAGGCGAGTTTGTACGTCCAGTGGCATATCACCGATCTCATCTAAAAATAGAGTGCCACCATCGGCTTGCTCAAAGCGGCCACGGCGCATGCTGTCAGCACCGGTAAAAGCGCCTTTTTCATGGCCGAACAACTCAGACTCGACGAGATCTTTGGGGATGGCGGCCATATTGAGCGCGATAAAAGAAGCCTCTTTGCGCGGGCTGTGATTGTGCAGCGCGCCTGCCACAAGCTCTTTACCCGTGCCTGATTCGCCGTTAATCAATACACTCATGCTTGAAGCGGAAAGTTTACCGATGGCGCGGAACACTTCCTGCATCGCTGGGGCTTCACCAATAATGTCGGGGCTATTGGCTTTTTCACTTTGGCGCTTTTGCTTTTTAGTTTGCTGGCCTGCACGAAATGCACGTTGCACAAGGGAAACGGCCTCGTTTAAGTCGAAAGGTTTGGCGAGATATTCAAACGCCCCTTTTTTAAATGCGTTGACCGCAGAATCCAAGTCCGAGTGCGCGGTCATAATGATCACCGGCAAGTTTGGGTAGAGCCCTGCAATTTTATCTAACAAGGCCATGCCATCGATACCTGGCATACGTACATCTGAGATCAGCACTGCGGGTTGCTCATATTCAAGCGCGGTCAATACATCTTGACCACTGGCGAAGCTCTCGGTTTCAAACTCAGCTCGCTTTAATGCCTTTTCTAAAACAAATCGGATTGAAGCGTCATCATCGACTAACCAAACTGATTTCATTGCACGTTTCCTGTTTCGGTGTTGTCAAAGGGAAGGTAGATACTGAACTCAGTGTGTCCTGGCCAACTATCGCATTCGATAAATCCTTGGTGTTGCTCTACCAAAGTTTGCGCGATAGAGAGCCCAAGTCCAGAGCCTCCTTCTTTATTCGTGATCATCGGAAAGAACAATGTCTCTTTTACCTCATCGGCGATCCCTGGACCGTTGTCGCTGATACGGATGAGTAATGCTTTTTTCAATAGTCGCTCACCATGATGAAGACGGTGTTTAATACGCGTTGTTATGGTGATCGTACCGTCATGCTGTAGCGCTTGTTGAGCATTGCGTAGCATATTCAGCAGAACCTGCTGAATTTTGGCTTGATCTATCACGATAGCCGGAATACTGGGATCATAATCTTTTACCAAGGTGATATCGGCATCGCGCTCCAAGGTGGTTAACTTTATCACCGATTCTAACGCCTGATGGATATTACACGGCTCTTTTTGTGGTAACTGATTGGGTCCAAGCAGTTTATCTACCAACTCGCGCAATCTATCTGCTTGCTCAATAATGAGCGTGGCACATTCTTCCCGTTCTTGTTGATCAGTTTCATACTGCAATAATTGCGCCGCACCGCGGATCCCACCAAGTGGATTTTTTATTTCATGGGCAAGACTGCGAATGAGGTTTCGAGCTGCTTGAAATTGGTGCATTTGATTGGATGCTTGGTCATAACGCAGGGCATCATCAACACGGCGACATTCCACTAAAATGAACGCCTCTTCTGCAAGGTAAACTCGTCTGGCATGCAGACTTAGTGTCGCAACACGATTATCTACAAATACCACGTCTACCCTGTGTTGCTGGCAGTCTACACCATCTTGTAGCACGTATTTAGAGAGCCGTGGCAAGTCTATATGATGATGATTAAACACACTATCAACCGCCAGCCCAACAAGCCGTTTAGTGCTGAGTCCCAGTAGTTCACTACTGCTGTAATTGGCATAGTGGATCATTAAATTTTGATCGAGCACTAAAATCGCGGTTGAGAGAGATTGCCAAACTTTATCCAAGTCAATCGAGTTATGTTGATCCATATATGTTCACCGTGCACCAATGTGGTGCAATGAGAATAGCATAGCTTTGCATCCATTGGATTAAATTATTACCTGAGCTCAGAAACTAGGGGTTTTCGAACTCGTATCCTAAACTTGGTATTAATAAAGCATGCCAACTTTAAGGTGCCCACATTATTAATGCTTTGTTTCAAAAAATACATCTAGCTTGTGCTTGCGGGGGGAGCCTTTTTGTCACGTTCTGCATGAGTGGTTGTGACTTTCAAGGCGCTAGGTATGTTACCGAGTATACGGGTTGCTTTCCTCCTCACACCGCTAATTTACATCGGGCTACGAATGGCGAGAAAACCACCCTTACAGGCGTAATGCGGGTCGTTCAACCTAACTGGCGAGATAAATATCTACTGCAAACAAAGGCTGAAGTCTACTATCAAATCCAGGTGGGTGAGCAAAGGTTGTGGATTGAACACAACGAAATGTCGAGTTTGGCCTCCTCAATAGCAGGAGGGATGAGTATGGTGTGTTTGCAACTACTGGTTAAAAGTCAGTGTAGGTAAGCAATATCGCTCTAATTATTCACGGTATTGCGGTGCAAAAAGAACTTATGAGCATCGCTTTGGGCGACTAACATACCTTTTTGATTAAACACTTTCATAACCAAAGAGTGCTCGCCACGATTGATACCACGCAAAGAAAACTGAGTATTACTTTGTTTTGGCCCTGTGGCTGTTCCGTTGAGAAAGAGTTGCACGCTTAGTCCTTGGGTAAATCTTGGCTCTATGGTGCCAGTTACGTATACACTGCCACTATTATCACGGATTGTTTGCTCATGCTCAGGAGAAGTGATTTTAGCTGTATATTGAATCGTTGGTGTTGTATCCGTTTGTTCGAGAATTTTAGTATCAACACTTGGCATGGTTAAAGCGCTGGCGTTGAGTTTGACTTCTTTTGAACCTGGTTGCGGTACATCCGAATAGACCCAATGGCCGTTTTTGTCTTTCCAGCGATAGATTTTTGGATTGGACTCTGCTGCAGCATCAATGCTTGTTAGGGTTAGCGTCATGCTAACCGACATTATAAGAAACCACTGACGCACCACAACTCTCCACAGTAAACTACTGTTCATACTTTAGTATAGTGTTGTTGGAATTGCGAGTTACAAATGAGTAACTCCGATAATAAATTTATTCGAGATATTTAATTTAACCTTTTGAATTAAATTAAAAAAGCCCGTAATTACGGACTTGAGAACACATATGATTAAGAGTGCCAGAAACGCATAATGAGTTTTGGCTCTACAAGCTCAATACCGCGGTACTGAGCGTAGTAGTCTGTTAGCGATTAAACGCTGTAGTACATTTCGAACTCAACTGGGTGAGTTGTCATGTTTAATTTTTCAACTTCTTTCGACTTAAGTGTGATGTACGCATCGATTAGGTCGTCAGTGAATACGCCACCTTGAGTTAAGAACTCACGGTCAGCATCTAGAGAAGCAAGCGCTTCGTCAAGTGATGCTGCAACTGTTGGGATTTCTGCTGCTTCTTCCGCTGGTAGGTCGTACAAATCTTTGTCCATTGCATCGCCAGGGTGGATCTTGTTGCGGATACCGTCAAGACCAGCCATCAACTGCGCTGCGAAAGCTAGGTATGGGTTAGCCGCAGGATCTGGGAAGCGTACTTCGATACGACGACCCTTTTCTGATGGGATCACCGGGATACGGATTGATGCTGAGCGGTTACGTGCTGAGTATGCAAGCATAACTGGCGCTTCAAACCCTGGTACTAGACGCTTATAAGAGTTTGTTGCTGGGTTAGTGAATGCATTGATTGCTTTAGCATGCTTAATGATACCACCAATGTAGTAAAGCGCTTCTTCAGATAGACCGCCGTACTTGTCGCCTGCGAAGATGTTCTTGCCGTCTTTAGCAAGTGATTGGTGGCAATGCATGCCTGAACCGTTATCACCAACGATTGGCTTAGGCATAAAGGTTGCTGTCTTACCGTATAGGTGAGCCATGTTGTGGATAACGTACTTCATCTCTTGGATTTCGTCTGCTTTAGTTACCATAGTATTAAAGCGAGTCGCAATCTCATTTTGACCAGCAGTTGCTACTTCGTGGTGGTGCGCTTCAACAACGTGGCCCATCTCTTCAAGTACTAAACAAGTAGCTGCACGCCAATCATTAGACGAATCTACCGGTGCTACTGGGAAGTAACCACCTTTTACGCCAGGACGGTGACCTGTGTTACCACCTTCGTAGTCTTTGTCTGAGTTCCAAGCCGCTTCTTCAGCATCAATTTTGTACATTGAGCCAGACATGTCAGTTTTAAATTTAACATCGTCAAACAAGAAGAACTCTGGCTCAGGACCGAATAATACGGTGTCTGCAATACCCGTTGAACGCATGAACTCTTCAGCGCGTTTAGCTACTGAACGTGGGTCACGCTCGTAACCTTGGTGTGTGTTTGGTTCAACCACGTCACAACGGACGATAAGGGTTGTTTCTTCTGCGAACGGGTCTAGCTTAGCACTTTCTGCGTCAGGCATAAGTACCATGTCAGATTCGTTGATGCCTTTCCAACCAGCGATAGATGAGCCATCAAACATTTTGCCGTCTTCAAAGAAGTCTTCATCGGCTTGATGATGCGGGATCGATACGTGTTGTTCTTTACCTTTTGTATCTGTGAAACGTAAGTCAACAAATTTTACGTCGTGCTCTTTAATAAAATCTAAAACCGATTGTGACATGTGTCCTCCGACTCGTTGGGTTATTTTTTGCTGCAATGTACTGCAATTGCACCTTGATAAGCGTTAATCGTGCCAATTGTTTAACTGTTTGATTTTTAGTGATTTATTTAAATTCACTGATCTGTGAACGGATGTTTTGCACTAAATTGGTGCGTAAGTGTTCCATGGTGGTGCGTAATATTTTTCCTGACAACGACACTTTCCATTTCTGTTGTAGTTGATATTGATTAAATGCTCAAGGTATCAAGATATCGAATAGCTAAAAATTGCTCGAGTATATTCAGTTGTCTGCACTAATGGTGGTCTGGTATTGAGCAGAAAATTGAAATTAATTTCTAAATTTATAGAAAAAATACATTCTAAATATTGCATATAAAGCACCTTTCTTTAGGTATTTAATCGAAACTTTTCTTTGCTCATTAACTGCTTCTTAGATTAATTTTTACATCTTTTGTTTATATACGCTAACACCAAAGAGCCCGCATTTTATAGGCGACTTTTTGTTCACCATTTATTTGTCTGTATTTAGGTGAATGATACTGCATGTGAGGAAGTTGTATGTACATTATGCAATTTTGTATTTCTCAATTGTGTCCTGTGTGTTAATTGTGTTAATCGAGTTAATTTTTGTTTTGTTTTTTGTGTTGATCGGTTTCATTTTTTGGGTACTATGTACCTGATATTAATAAGTTGAGTCTAATGTTAAAGGGGCTACTTGATGCACTCTAATAGGCTAAATTTTCGTTTGTTACTGTTGATATGCAAGGAAGAAGTAAGGTGTTTTCTCGAGAGTCATTAGCATTAAGATTTGTTATTTTAGTATTTATTCCCCTCATTATAATCATCTCTTATTTTTACTTAGACGAGAGAGAAACTTTACCTCTGGATAATATAACATTAAGCGATAGCGCTTTGAGTAACAAAGTGAGTATCTCTAGAGATAAGTACGGAGTTCCAAATATAAGCGCGAAAAGTGATCATGATGCTTTTTTCGCTATGGGATATGTTCAAGCTCAAGATCGGCTTTGGCAAATGGAGTTACAGCGCCGATTAATTAAAGGTACTTTGAGTGAGGTCTTTGGAGCATCAACAATTGAGCGTGATAAATATATGCGTACTTTGGGGCTTGCTGATGCTGCAAAAGAGGCGCTAAAAAGTTTAGGGAAGCGGGAAAAAGGCATCTTAGTTGCCTTCTCTGAAGGAGTGAATGCGTATATCAGAGATTCTGAAAACCTACCAATTGAGTTTAGGGTTTTTGGTGTCGTTGCTTCAAATTGGTCTCCTGAAGATTCATTAATGGTAGGTAAGCTACTTTCTTACTCTCTGAGTTTTGCTGCTAATTATGAACGCGCCAGAGTACAAGCTGCCGCTAAATTACCAGTGGACTATTTACACTCAATCTATCCAGAGCTTAATGATCAGCAATCTTTATCAGAGGATATATCACGTGTCGCTAAATTGGATGAGACGTTAAGCCAGTTAGCGAGTATCGAAGAAGCTTTATTGCTAGAGCATGGGATTGGAGGCAAATTTGCCGGGAGTAACGCTTGGGCAATTTCTGGGGAGTTAAGTGCTTCGGGCGATGCGATGTTGGCGAATGATCCTCATCTCTCTTTCCAAATGCCTTCATTATGGTATCGAGCGTCTTTGTTAGGCGGCGAAGTAAACGCATCAGGTATGACCATTCCAGGATTGCCTGTAATTGTATTTGGACATAATGCTCATATTGCTTGGGGCGGTACTAACATGCCCGCGGATACGCAAGATTTGGTCATAGTGGACCTTAATCGAGGAGGGAATTCTGCAGGAGAGAAAATTGTTCAAAGGGTAGAGGAGATCGCGGTTAAGGCTGACTTCCCAGCTCAATTTAGAAAAGCCCCAGAGACTATAAAACATACGGTTGCACAATCAAAATATGGGCCTATTCTAGATTATAGTGCTGGCGCGTCTCATGGGTATGCACTGAGATGGACAGCTTTAAATGACAGTGATACTTCTATTTCTGCCTTGATCGACCTGAATTATGCTTCTAATTGGGAAGAGTTCAGGAATGCGCTCCAGCTTCTTATCACGCCGACAATCAATTTTGTTTATGCAGATCGCCTAGGCAATATAGGCCTCAATAGCGCGGGTAAAGTTCCGCTTCGCAAAAAACATTCTGGAGCCATACCTGTTAATCAGTATGAGTTTGAATGGACTGGGTACATTCCTTGGGAAAGTATGCCAACGGAATTCAACCCTAAAAAAGGCTATATCATTAATGCCAACCAAAAACATGTCTCTGAGGATTATCCTTACTTCATTTCTATGGACTGGGCTCCTTCATATAGAGCGGAACGTATAGCATCTCTTATAGAAGGTGAGTTAAAGCGAGGACACAAACTTTCCATCGATACTTTCCGGAGTATTCAAGGTGATGTACTTGACTTAGGAGCGATAGATCTACTCAACCTTCTTAGAAATGACTATCCAAATCTGAAGCCTTTACTTGGTGAACTACTACATTGGGACGGAGATTATAAATCTGACCCTGACGTTGGTGCTATATACCAAGTCATGATCAGAAATTTAAAAGTCAAATTATTCCATTCACAAAGTCTTGCTACACAATTTGGTGGCGGGCTAACCGCATCTAGTCTAACCGACAAACAGTTATTGCTCGCCTTACAAGACCATGAATTATGGTGTTCTGACACTTCAGAAAAATGTACAGATGAAATTAGGGATTCCTATCAAGCGACTTTAGTTGAACTTGAGCGTAAGTTTGGCGCTAGGCCGTGGTCATGGGGAGAGCTTGCGCCGAGAACTTTCGCGCATCAACCCTTTAGTGAAGCGGACTTTTCGAGACGAATTTTTGAGCGGCAGATCACTGGAGCTGGTTCATTAGATACCGTGAATGCCGCCGGTTATCGGTTTGATAGTGCTGATGGATATGAGCAGATATTTGGTGCTGGGTTTCGCCAAATTATGGTGTCGAGTAAGCAGGAAGGGTTTAAGTCTTGGTACATCAATTCAACGGGTCAGTCCGGCAATATCATGAGCCCACACTATGATGACATGATCGACTTATATGAAAGTAATCAATTAGTTACTGAAACACCGCAATAAATATAATAATTAATAAAAAGGAATTGTAATGAGGTTACTCTCCGAATTAGGAAAGACGGCGCCTAACTCTGTCTTTATTTCACTGTTGAGCGGCGCGATCGCAGGCCTTATCTACGCGTCGCTAGTTCCAGTTATTCTAATCGCAATTGAAGAGTTTAGCTATGTATTAGACGGCACCGCAGATTTTGTTGAGGTGCTGGGCGTGCAAATAGCACATCCAAATTTAGCGCTGTTATTTTTAGGTATTTGCGCTGCGATTTTTATTTTGCAATCAGTGTCAATGATTGCATTACAAAAGTCAGCATTAATGCTTGCGAGTAATATCCGAAAAAGATTGTTTGAAAAGATTCTAGGGGCTCCAATCGAGAACCTTGAATCAGTTGGAACTTCTAAATTACTCGTTGTATTAAGTACAGATATCAGTCGAATTATGATGGGGGCGCAAGCAGTTCCTGGTCTGTTAGTCAGTTCAGTTATTTTGTTAGGTGTATTTTTATATATCTACTTTTTAAGTATGGGGGCATTTCTATTTTTATTGGTTTGTTTAGTTGTTTCAGTTATTACCTATCAAATTCCTATCATCTATTCCATGAGGTTTTTTAATAAATCAAGACAAGAAACAGATGAACTTCAAAAATCATTTCGCTCTTTACTAATGGGAGCGAAAGAGTTGAAAGTTAATAATGTTAAGCGAGAGTCATTTATTAAAAATGAGTTGCTTAAAGCTGAAAATGAAATGCGTGAAACACTTACTAAAACGTATAACTATACAATCTTTGCTGAAAACTATGGGATGCTATTAACCTATCTAATTATCGCCGTTTTGGTTTTCTCTTTTGTTAATTACTACTCGATTGGTCATGGTGAATTACTGGGTATAGTTATGGTTCTGCTATATATATCCGGCCCAATTCGATGGATATTGCAATCAATAGCTCCAATTTATAGAGCTAATGCGTCATATAATAAAGTAGATCTGATTCTTGCATCTTTGTCTAAGGAGGTAGAGAGTGAATTAACCCCGGTTAGTAACTGGGAAAAAGTAACTTTCGATAATACTTGCTTTTCTTATAAAAAATCTAATTTTGAAGTTGGCCCAATTTCTTTTAGTTGTAGACGCGGAGAAATAACTTTTATTGTTGGAGGGAATGGCTCGGGTAAATCAACCTTCTGTAAGGTCGCTACACTTCATTATAGGGCAACATCAGGAAATATTATCTTTGATGATGTGAAAGTTGATGAAAGCAATATTGATAGTTATCGCCAGTCAATAAGTGTTATCTATAGTGATTATCACTTATTTGAAAAGCTGCATGGAATTGATTTAGAAAATAGTGATGTTATAGATGAAATTAATTATTGGTTAGTGAAGCTTAACCTCGATGAGAAGGTGTTTTTAGAAGGAGATGGATTCTCTACTTTAGAACTTTCAGATGGTCAAAAAAGAAGGTTAGCATTAATAGCTAGTATTGTAGAAGATAAAGATTTTTATTTATTTGATGAATGGGCTGCAGATCAAGATCCTCAATTTAGAGAGATTTTTTACAAAGAAATCCTACCTATTTTAAAGTCAAGAAATAAGTTGATTATAGTTATAACTCATGATGATAGATATTATAACTTATCAGATCAGCTCGTTCATTTAGATAAAGGAGAGGTTCAGCTAAGTGCTTCAAGGTTAAATTATGGCGAGGCTAAGGCTGAAAAATCAAATTTTAAAAACTCAGAAAATAATAAGGATAACGCATATGAGGTTTGATTTTTCTCTAGCGCAGAAGGATGTTTACTTCGATCAGCTACATTGTATTGGTAATGCTAAATATAATATTGGTGGATATGTTGATATAAGCTCGGCAAATGTCACATCTTTATTAGAAGCAAGTGATCAGGTTATAGCAAGTAACCCTATGTTTAGTTTGACTATTGAGCATGAGCATGATGGTCCCAAAGCAAGATTTGATAACGCTTTACATATTAAGTCTACGGTGGTTGATTATAGAGACGCTATTGAACCGATTAAGTCAGCGCAGGAGCTTGTGAAAGAAATATTTTCTCAGCCCTTTGATCTTAAGGGAAGATGCCTCTACAAAACTTATATCATTCAACTGACAGATCAAAGGATCTGGTTTGTAGGTGTAGCGCATCATTTGCTGATTGATGGCTGGGGGTTTGCGCTATGGGCTGAGGCACTTTCAAAAGCTTATGAATCAAAAGAATATCAGGTTAATGAGCACGCGCAGCAAAACTATTTTGAACAAGACTCAGTATACTTGGAGTCAGAACGGTATCAGAAAGATAAGGAATTTTGGAAGTCTTACTTGCATTGTTCTAAAAGGAATATACTTATTCCAAATAGGAAATTGGAATCGAAAAGCTCAAGTGAGAGAGTTGTTTTTTCAGTAGCGCGAGATAAGTATGAAAGCTTATTTTCAAACAAAGGGTTTCTAGCTAAGTCCCCTGGTACTGTATTTTTGTCTCTTGTTTTTATAATGTTCTCTAGACTATATAGAGAGCGTAATTTTAATGTAGGGTTACCAGCTCACAATCGAAAATCAGCGAAACAAAAGAATGATATAGCTCTATATACAAGTGTTAGCCCTATATCGCTAGCTTATACATCAGACACCTCATTTGATCAGTTTCTTAGCTATGTAGCTTCTGAGCAAAAAAAAATATATCGACATCAGAAATACCCAATTGGTCATATTGTTTCTGATATGGGCCCTGAAGCAAGAAGTGGTCTCTATGATGTGTGTGTGAACTTCTTAAAATTAAATAATAGTTGTCGCTTTGCTAAAGCGCATGCATCTTACCATTATATCGAAAACCCTTTCCAAACTACTCCTTTTAACTTAACCATTTGGGACAATGGAGAAGTGCAGCCTGTTGAACTACAGGTGGATTATCACATGGGGTACTTTTCAAAAGAGGAAATTGCACAGCTTTTAGAAATACTTTTTTCTCTTCTAGAACAAGTTTCAAATAATCCAGAGGTAAAACTCTCTGAATTAATGCTTACATCTGAGAAAAATAAATCGTTATCTCTGTCCGACACTGGACTTGATGAGGAAATACAACCATTTATTACCTTATTTTTGGAGCAAGTGCGGAAATCTCCGAATACCGTAGCTGTGTCGTGTCAAAACAGAGAACTTACTTATGAAGCCTTAGATCTTTCTTCAACGCGGCTTGCATTGAGATTCAAGGAAATCGGGGTCAAAGCCGGTGATCTCGTAGGGCTAATGCTTCATCGCTCAGAAAGAATGGTGGAAGCGATTGTAGCGCTGAGTAAAATTGGAGCTGGTTTTGTGCCGATGGATCCGAGCTATCCAGTTAGCCGCCTAAAGCATATGGCACATGACAGTAATATTTCATTGCTTGTCATCGATAGTGATTTCTCTGAGTTAGCATTTGAGCTAACAGATAAGATTTATATTGTAGAGTCACTTTGTGAAAATACCGCTGTTGAAATTGGCTCGACTACCGTAGCCAAAAACGATAGCACTGCTTATGTTATATATACCTCGGGCTCTACAGGTACGCCAAAAGGCGTTGAAATTTCGAATCTATCTTTGGCTAACTTTTTGCTCTCAATGAGGAAAAAACCAGGAATCAGCCATGGAGATAGATTATTAGCCGTCACTCCATTTAGTTTTGATATATCTATTTTAGAACTATTACTTCCGTTAATAAGTGGAGCGACGGTCAAAGTATTTCCTTCACGTATAACCCATGATCTGCAAGGTTTGGTTGATGAAATTAACAAACCTGATACCAGCATCGTACAGATGACTCCTAGCGCATGGAAGTTGGTATTAGCTTCTGGCTGGCAAGGTAAACCTAGCTTAAAGGCGCTTGTGGGAGGAGAAGCTCTGCCACAGCATTTAGCAACTGAGCTAACAAGCAAGGTTGATGCGCTTTGGAATATGTATGGGCCAACTGAAACAACAATTTGGTCAAGCTGTATCCGAGTGGAAGAGAGTTGGAGTGTAAATTCAATAGGCCATCCAATCGCTAATACACAGATGGCAATTCTAGATAGCCAGCATAGCTTCATGCCTGTGGGTTGGACGGGTGAGTTATACATCAGTGGTAAGGGGTTGGCAAAAGGCTACTTTAATCAACCTGAGCTAACTGCTAGTCGCTTCATTAGTTGTAATGGAGAGCGTTGGTATAATACGGGAGATTTAGCGAAAATACAGGCAGATGGTAGTGTTGAATTTGTAGGACGAATAGATACTCAAGTTAAATTCCAAGGGTACAGAATAGAACTAGGTGAAATAGAGTCAATACTGAAAAAGTTACCGAATATCTCTGACGCAGTTGTTCTAATCAAGACATCTGACTCTGGTCATCAGTGTTTATGTGCTTACTATATCTCTGAAAATGATGAGTTATCCTCTGAACATTTGAGAGCCGCCGCTTCTGAATACCTTCCATTACATATGCTTCCAAGCCATTGGCAAGCACTTAAAGCGTTTCCTTTAACACCAAGTGGCAAACTAGATAGTAAGTCGCTTTCACTACCTTCGAGTTTTGCACAAGTAAGCACAACTGAAAATGAAGATCGTTTGATACAGGAGCTGGCAGCCGTTATTTGCCATCACCTTCAGATACCTCACCTTGATGCAGAGACAAACTTTTTTGATGCAGGAGCAAGATCCCAAGAAATGGTTGAGCTTGTGCCAAAGTTGAATGAAGCATTGAGTTTGTCACTAACTGTTGTCGATATGTTTAGTTATCCCTCACTTAACGCGCTGGCTCAAGTCATTGATGCCTCTGCGACCCGCAACTCCGAGGCAAAAAGCCGAACAGAGCAACTTCAATCAGGCAAATCAAGGCTTCAAAGAAGATTGAATACAAGGAAACAAGTCAATGAGTACTAATCAAAATTATCATGGTGCTGAAATCGCAGTCATAGGTATGTCTTCGCGATTCCCCAAAGTGAACTCGACACAAGAGTTTTGGCAATTGTTGCGAGAAGGCCGGTGTGGATTGTCAACATTCTCTTCTGAAGAGTTAGAGCGTGCAGGTGTGGATAGTGAGCTGATATCGCAAGACTCTTATGTTCCAGTTAAGGGGGTTGTGGAAAATGCGATGGCCTTCGACGCAGAGTTTTTTGGATATAGTGAGCGTGAAGCTATTTTAATGGATCCTCAATTGAGGCTCTATCATGAGACTGCTTGGCAAGCTCTTGAAGATGCTGGTTGTGGGAGAGAGACGTTAAATGAGAGGTTGCTGGGCGTTTTTGGTGGAGCTTCAGCAAACCCATTATGGACAGCTCAATTTAGCCAAGCCGCTTCTGAAGGTGGTGCACAAGCTTACGAGATAATTAATCTCGTTAGTCGAGACTTTTTTAATACTCGTTTGGCATACAAGTTCAATCTAAATGGCCCTGCTGTGACTGTACAGTCAGCTTGTTCAACAGGCTTAGTTGCAATTCACCAAGCTTGTCAAAGTCTGTTAAGTGGGGATAGTGATATTGCGTTAGCTGGAGCTGTTTCATTATCTACCAACCCAGCTTTAGTTGAACCAGATATACAAGGATATGTTTATCAAGAGGGAATGATCCTCGCTCCTGATGGTCAATGTAGGCCATTCGATGAAAGTGCTCAGGGGACGGTCTTGAGTGATGGAGTCGGGTTTGTCGTTTTAAAGCGACTACATGATGCAATTACCGATGGTGATCAAATTCATGCTGTTATTAAAGGTTCAGCAATTAATAACGATGGTAATAATAAAGTAGGATATACCGCACCAAGTGTTGCAGGCCAGCGAGATGTGTTAAGTACAGCACTACAGATTGCTGGTGTTGAGCCACAAGGCATCGGTTACATTGAAACTCATGGAACAGGAACAAAGCTGGGAGACCCTATAGAGGTGCAGGCTTTGAACCAAGTATATGGCGTTAATAGATCAACGCCTTGTTTAATTGGCTCAGTAAAAAGCAACTTTGGCCATTTAGATACCGCAGCAGGTATCGCTGGGTTTATTAAGGCGGTACTCGCTATAAAGCATGGCGGGATTCCAGCAAGCTTGCATTACAAGGATGCAAATCAGAAGTGCCAGTTTTCTGAATCTGGGCTAATGGTATCGGATCACTTCCAGCAATGGCCATCAGCAGGGGTAAAACGTGCCGGCGTCAGCTCGTTTGGGATTGGTGGAACAAACGCGCATATTATTTTAGAAGAGTATCGAAAACCCGCAATGGAATCAGTGCAACAAAGTGCTGCCTTTATTCCTGTTACTGGTCATTCTAAAGAGAGTCTACAACGTAACTTAGCCGCAATGCAGAGCTGGTTGCGGTCAAATACTAACGATTCACTATCTGCTGCTTATACTATGTTATTTAAGCGTTCAAAGCAGAGTATTAAGTCTGCACTTGTTCATGATGCCGACAATCAATACATAGCGACAGCGTTTAATAAGGAGCTGCACCCTGAATCACTGGTATTCATGTTTAGTGGTCAAGGCTCTCAATACTCTAAGATGGCACAATGGCTATATAAGAATGATACAAAATTTAGAGAAGTAGCAGAGTTATGCTCTACACACATAGATGAGCTCACAGGTGTTAATGTATGCGAATTACTTTGGGGAAATACTGAGCAGATAGCAAGTGACGAACAGTTACGAGCAACAAAACTTGCGCAACTTACACTGTTCACCGTTGAGTTTGCAATTGCTCAAAGTCTAATTGATAAAGGGTATCGGCCTAGTGCGTTAATTGGGCATAGTCTTGGTGAGTATGTTGCTGCGACAGTTGCTGGGGTATTCAGCCTTCAAGACGCGATAAAGGTGATTAGCGCTAGAGCCCAAATTATGTCTCGTGCTACGCCGGGGAAAATGATTGCAGTGAACGGCAGTTGGACTCAGTTTGACACCTCAAAGTGGTCGAATGTATCAATTGCGACTATTAATTCTGAAAAGAACTATGTTGTTGCTGGAGCAGTCCAGGATATTGAGATATTTATTTCAGATGCACGAAGCAATGGATTAGAAACTACAGAGCTCAATACATCAAGTGCATTTCACTCTTCATTAATGGATCCACTGTTAAGTGACTTTGAAGCTGAGTTCAAAGGGATTCAACTGAATACTCCCAATATGCCGATTATCTCAAATGTGACAGGTGATTGGGCAGGTGAGCAGGAACTATGTGATGTCTCTTATTGGGTTAAGCACTTGCGTCATACGGTTCAATTTCACAAAGGTATCAGCACGCTGTTGTCAGGACCAAGTCGAGCTTTTGTTGAAGTTGGTCCAGGTAATACGCTAGCCAACATTGTGTCACGCCATGGGCAATTAGAAAGTCAGAGTTTAGTCCTGCATACCACCCGCGCAAAAAGAAACGAAAAGAATGAACATACAGCATTCAATAAGTGTTTAGGGCAGCTTTATACGCTTGATATTGAACCTGATTGGAGCAGGGTACTTCAAGGTTTTAACAAGATCGCCGACCTTCCTCCTTATCAATTTGATAGCAAAGTTTATAAAACTCAGTTTTCAGGTTTTAGAGAAACGGCAGAAGAGGATGTTGAAGGATTTTATAAGCAACAGTGGAGTAAACAAGCGCTATCACTCCTATCACAGGATAGTGACAATAAAGGTAATATACTCGTTCTCGATGATAACAGTCATTTTTCCCAAAATATTATCAAGCAGTTAGAGTTGGAAACAGCAAGCACAATAACGACTGTTAGGGTTGGAGAAGTATTTAAGCGAGAGGATGAAAACCGCTACATTATGAGAGCGGAAATATTTGAAGATTATGAAAAGCTAGTTGCGGAATTAACGCGGTTAGTGACATTACCGACAAAAATTATCTCATTTTGGCCAAGTTTAAGCACTATTGACAACTATCATAGCATCCTCACATATCTCCATTTAGCAAGAGCATTCTCAAATGTCTCTTACCAAGATGAGATGAGTTGGTTTGCGATAACAACAGAAGCTTGTAACGTTACAGGTATAGAGTTGCTTAAACCCGAACAAGGGCTGGTGTACGGCACACTGAAAGTAATTTCTCAAGAGCATCAGAACATCTCAGCGCATCAAATTGACTTTGATAGTTCAAGTTTTAGTCAGTCTCAGTTACTTCCAATAATACGTTCTAAAAAATTGTCCACTGTAAGTGCGGTGCGAGGCAGAAATCTTTGGCAACCAGAGTTTCTAAAAATTGGCAAGGAGCTAGAAAAGAGCAGTTCACCTGTAGTTATTCGTGATAATGCGACTTATGTAATTACAGGTGGATTCGGAGGTGCAGGACAAGAACTTGCTCGTTATTTAGCGTCAACATATAAAGCAAACTTAGTGTTAGTGAGTCGAACAGACCGTTCATCTTCTCCTCTTATTGCTGAATTGAACTCCTATGGTGCCAATGTAACTTGCCTTGAGGCGGATGTAAGTACACCGCGATCAGCTCAAATAATTTGGGACAAAGCCGTCACTGAGTTTGGCCAAGTTAGCGGTGTATTTCACCTAGCGGGACTGCCAGGTGAAACGATGGTGATGAACCAAACAAATGAAATTGTGCATAAGGTACTAGCTGCAAAGCTGGGAACCGCCAACGCTTGGGTTGATATTTGCGAGCGTGAAGAGATGGAGTTCGTCGTACTATTTTCTTCGGTTACGGGGATTTTAGGTGGCATGGGTCAAAGTGACTATAGCTCAGCCAATGCTGGTTTGGATTGTATAGCAGAAGCAGCTCACAGTAGAGGTATAGATAGAGTTTTCAGTATTCGCTGGGATGCTTGGAAAGAAGCTGGAATGGCTGTAGAGGCATTAAATGGCAGAAGACGGATTACAGCGCATCAAACTCATCCACTGTTGGGCGATCAAATTATCAATGAGTCAGGCCAGACAGTCTACTGTAAGCAATTTCATACAGAGAGGGATTGGCCGCTTGCTGAGCATTGGGTTATGGGTTTACCAACGATTCCTGGTGCAACCTATTTGGAGATGGCTGCAGCTGCATTTCAGCATTCAACCCCTTCAAAGCACATCACTTTAAAAGACGTATACTTTTTATCTGGTGCAGCCCTATCTGCAGGAGATTGGTCTGATTTATATACCAACCTAACAGTCGATGGCAATGGTACTCAATTCGAAATTACGAGTTATCAGCCGAGTAATGAGTTGTACCAAATTCATGCGAAAGGGCAGGTAAGTGGAGTTTCGAGCGCGCAGCCAGAAAGCATGTCGATTAATGAGCTAATTAATTCAATTCAAGGAAGAGTATTCGACAATGTTTCTGGTGCTGCAGACCTTGGGGCTCAAGCTCTTGGTGTGAGCCGAAATGCAGAGCAGCACGATCAGTTGATGAAGTATGGTGAGAGATGGAACTGTTTTGAAAAGGTGTGGATCGGCGAGCGCTCAGGCCTAGCTAAAATGCACTTACCTGCACAGTTCGATACTGATATTAATGACTACAGTTTACATCCTGCCTTACTGGATTGCGCAACCTCTTATCTGAGAGCTTTTATTGATGGTGGCGTCTATATACCAATTAGCTATGCAAAGCTTACCCAATATTCGAAGCTAGAAGGTCAGTTTTATAGTTTTGTCGAGTTGCAGAGTCAGGACAGCAAATCGGGAGTCATGAGCTTTGATATTTGTTTACTCAGCTTAACAGGAGAGCAGCTAGTAGCTATTTCAAATTTCACGATGAAGAAAATTGAAACAGACTTAGCTAGCTCTTCAAGTAAGGTAAGCAATATACCTCTTAGTGAATTTGTATATAAACATAAAGCGATGCCTGCAGGCATTGATAATAGTACTGCAATGAGTGTTATCGAACAGACATTAGCTCACCGTCAGCCAGTAACTTTGTATGCAGCATCGGATTTTATAAAGCGCTATGAAAACTCCGCAGATGGTGACACTGGTTTATTCGACCTGAATGACGCGTTACCACAACAAACACGACCTAGACCTGATTTAGAAGTGGATTTTGTTGCAGCAAAAACTCCCACTCAAAAATCATTAGTGTCAATTTGGGAGCAAATGCTTGGATTAGAAAAAATAGGGATTCAAGACGACTTCTTTGAGCTTGGTGGGGACTCTCTCGTTTTGATGCAGATCCATAAAAAAGTACAACAAACATTTGATGAAAAAATAGCGGTTGTTGAACTGTATAACTATCCGACAATTCAAAAACTCGCCGAATATATAGACTCTTCATCTAACGAAGATGACGATACTTTATCTCAGGTTTCTTCTCGAGTTGAGAAGAAAAAAGCAGCAGCCCTTCGCCGCAGAAAAAAACAACAAAAGGACTAACAGAAAATGAAATCAACAGAAGAATTAAAAGAATATTATCAGGATGACATTGCCGTTATTTCAATGGCTGGTCGCTTCCCCGGTGCAAACAGTGTCGAAGAGTTTTGGCATAACCTTGAAAATGGTGTCGAGTCAGTCAGGTTTTTTAGTCAAGAAGAGCTATTGAACTTAGGGGTTGATCCTGCACTTTTAGAAAACCCGAACTTTGTTGGTGCTGAGGGGGTACTTGAAGGCGTTGAGAATTTTGATGCTGAATTCTTTGGTTTCTCGCCTAGAGAAGCTGAATTGTTAGACCCACAGCATCGGATCTTCCTTGAGGTAATTTGGGAGCTGTTAGAAAGAGCGGGTTATGGTGCTGAAGAAGGCGACAACATCATTGGTGTTTATAGTGGAGCCGGTGCTAGTTCCTATCTGTCGAGAAACTTATTATCACACCAAGACTATGTAAGGGACGTTGGGACCTTTAAAGTCTCTCTCTCAACGGGACAAGACTTTGTCTCGACAAGAGCAAGCTACAAGCTTGGCTTATCTGGACCTAGTATCAATATTAATACTTTATGTTCGTCTTCAGCTGTTGCTGTTCACTATGCGAGGGAAGCGTTGCTTGCATATCAATGTGACATTGCGGTAGCTGGAGGAGTTACAATATCAAACTCAAGAGAAGATGCTTTATTTTACCAAGAGGGCGGCATAGGGTCCTTTGATGGTCACTGTAGAGCCTTCGATGCGAGGGCTGCCGGTACAGTTGCTGGGAATGGTATTGCGCTTGTTGCTTTGAAACGCATGGAAGATGCACTAGAAGATGGCGATCAGATCCTTGGCGTACTAAAGAGCAGTGCAATTAATAACGATGGCGGGGACAAAGCAAGTTATACCGCGCCAAGCCCTGAAGGGCAATCGAGGTGTATTACAGAAGCTCTTGAAAGCGCAGAGATAGATCCTGCGACGATTAGCTATATAGAAGCACATGGAACAGGTACTAACTTGGGGGATCCGATAGAAGTATCTGGTTTGACTAGAGCATTTCAACGCTATACGGATAAAAAGCAATTCTGTGGCATTGGTTCTGTGAAAACAAATATTGGGCACCTCGTATCAGCGGGGGGAGTTGCCAGTATGATAAAGACGTTGAAGGGGATGGAGCATCACAAGATACCTGCAAGTCTAAACTTTGAACAACCTAATCCAAAAATTGATTTTGCTAATAGCCCATTTTTCGTTGTTGATAAAACGATCCCGTGGGAACCAAGTGCAGGTGACAAGTTAAGAGCTGGTATTAGTTCATTTGGCATTGGTGGAACGAATGCACATTTAATCGTAGAAGAAGCGCCTGAGTTACCTAAGTCTGATTCAGCTAGTGGACTTCATCTAATCGTGTTGTCTGCAAAAACAGCATCCTCATTAGTAAAAACGAAAGAAAACCTGCTTGAGCACTTGAAGTGCTGCCCAGAGCTAAATATTGCTGACGTTGCTTACACGTTACAAGTCGGTAGGAGAAATTTTAAACACAAGTTTGTCACTGTTGTCAGTTCAATAGATGAATTAAAGAATAAGCTGACAGGAGACGACAAGCGATTCACGATCCAAAGTGCCCAGAACAAAACAGAGCGAGATATTTGTTTTATGTTCCCCGGTCAAGGTAGTCAGTATGTCGGTATGGCGAAAGCTTTATATGAAAATGAAGCTGAGTTCAAAAAGCATTTAGATCAGTGCTTTGAATTAATACACACGCATTGCTCTTTGTCCTTAAAAGAACTTTTGTTTTGTGAGAATTCAACTGCTGCCAGTACACAACTTAAACAAACTCAGAATGCTCAATTAAGTTTATTTAGTGTTAGTTATGCACTAGCTAAACTGCTAATAAGTTGGGATGTAAAACCACAAAGCATGATTGGTCACAGTATCGGTGAGTATGTTGCAGCGTGTTTGTCCGGTGTATTTACTCTGGAGAATGCAATAAGACTCGTTGCAAAGCGTGGTGAGCTCATGGCGGGTATGCCACATGGCAAAATGTTGTCGATTCCAATCGCTGCAAGTGAAGTGTCTAACTGGGTAAGAGAGGGAGTTTGGCATTGCGTTCAAAATAGCGAACATTCACAGGTTTTGGGAGGGCAGCCTGAAGCAGTTGACGCTTTATTAGCTGAACTAAATGCAGCAGGAATTGAAGCTTCTCTGCTACATACATCTCATGCGTTTCACAGCGGGATGATGGCTGCTGCACTTCAGCCATTCATAGAGTTTGCAAGCACAATACCGATGAATAAACCAACTATCCCGTTTATCTCAAATGTATCGGGTGATTGGGCTGAGGAAGAAGTTTGCAGCCCAGAATATTGGGCTAAACACCTGCGTCAAACTGTGAAATTTAACGATGGATTAGAGACATTATGGTCTGAGGATACTAGCCGTGTGTACGTTGAAGTTGGCCCAGGGACTACCTTACGATCATTTATAAAGACGTTGAGCAATAACCAAGCTCATGTTGCAAGTACATTACCTAAACCTGCAGAGCAAGAGTTGACTCTGGAAAGTATCGCATTTACGCGTGCTGAAATATGGGCAGCGGGGATCACACTACCTTTTGAAGAGTATTATTCTACGCAAAAGCGCCACAGAGTTCGTCTTCCTACCTATGCATTTGAGCCAAAGAGATATTGGATTGAACCTGCAGCAACAGGTAAGCAGTTATTTAAACCTGATTTAATTTTAACGAAAGATTCTGATATGCCCAGCACCACAAAACCGCTTGTAGAGGGGGCATTACGTTGGGAGTTAAAAGCGGTTGAACAACATACGACGTTGTCAGACGCACAATTGGCAGCTATCAAGGCGATGCAACAAGGTGTTACAGAGCAGCTTGCGACTATTCTTGGTAGTAGTATGGATGTCAAAGGTGAAGGCTTAGAGTTAAAGTTTGCAAATATAGAGTCTCAAATTGATGGTAGTAGTGATGACCTTGCATTGGCTTCCAATCATAGCCGTCCAAGTTTTGCGCCTGATTATGTTGAACCAAGAACGGAGCTTGAATCACTACTAGCGCAGCAATGGCAAGAAGTTTTGGGGTATAGCCCAGTTGGAATAGAAGATAATTTCTTTGAAATGGGTGGGCATAGCTTAATGGCGGCTGCCTTAGTAACCAAAATGCGCAAGCAGTTTGAATTTGAGATACCACTTCAGGAGTTATTGCAATTACCAACTATTTCTGCACTTTCCGAATTAATTGAAACTCGGATGTGGTTACTTGAGCAAGAAAATAGTGAGGCCGATACAACTGAACCTGTTGAGGTGCTTGAACTATGAATGTTGAGGCACTTTTACAAGAGCTTCGGGCTCATCACGTTAAATTAAATATCAAAGGTGACAAGCTGGTTTGTGAATTACCAAAAACGGGAATTCCTGATAGCCTGAAGACGACACTGATAAGTAATAAAGAAGCGTTGAAGTCGTTTTTAAATAAGCTTTATAAAGATAATAAGAAACGCCACACGATTCAAAAGGTCGATAAAGCTTGTGAAATACCACTGTCATTTTCACAGCAAAGCTTGTACTTAGCGCAAAAGTTTGCGTCAGGCAACGAGTATTACAACAGTCACTTCTTATTCGATATTAGTGGTGAGATTGATTTTTCCTGCTTTCAACTTGCTGTGCGCAAGTTGATAGAGCGGCATGAAATATTGCGGACTTGTTATGGCGAAAATTTAGGAATGCCGTTTCAGTTTGTAATGCCAATGGAAAGTATCGACATGACAAAAATCTGCGAGCTTGTTTCCGTGGTTCATAAAAACGATGAAGAAATAGAAGCGCAGATCAGAACAAGTATAAATATCTATTTTGATTTGGAACGTGATGCTCCTATCAGAGTTAAATTATTTAGAACGAAAGAAAGATATTTAGTGTTGTTTGTTATACACCACATCGCAACAGATGGATTTTCCGGTGGTGTTTGTAGTAAAGAGCTATGTCAATTGTATCTTCATGCGGTTGAGAAATCAGATGAGAGTTTGGCTCCATTAGATATTCAGTATGCAGATTATGCATTTTGGCAGCGTTCCCCTGAATGGATGGAAATGCAAAAAGAAGGGATTGAATATTGGCTTGAAAGGCTAGAGGGGGCGCCAAAAGTAAATCAACTTCCATATGATTTTCCACGCCCACGTCAGTTGGATTATAGCGGTAGGACACAGCAGTTTAAGCTTGATTCCCTGAGGCTGGCTAAACTGAAAAAACTTGCTGCACGAGAAGAGACAACCTTGTTCATGCTGTTACATGGCCTGCTTGGTGTGCTAATCGCTAAAGTGAGTGGTCAATACGACAACACTATAGGTGCACCCATTGCAAATAGGCTGAATCCTCAGCTGGAGTCATTAATAGGCTTTTTTGTTAATACCTTACCAACAAGAGTACAAATTGATGCTAAACAAAGCTTAATTGATATTCTTCGACAGAATAAAACGAATCTATTGAATGACTTTTCGCATCAAGAAGTGCCAATCGATGTGCTTATTTCTGAGAGGGCGGGAGAGCGCTTGGTAGGCGGTTCAAATCTATTTCAGGTGCTATTTGTGATGCAAAACACGCCTGAGATGATGCTTGAGTTCGCTGACACAAAAATGGAGCTGAAAAACTTTGATGCCCATACTGTGCGATTTGATATAGAGCTTCACATCACGGAGCTTAATGATGAGCTCAATATTAGTTGGATGTATGCAACAGCACTTTTTAAAGAAGAAACGATTAAGAGTTTGCATGACAGCTTCATACTGCTCATTGATACCTTTTTAAATAATCCCGAAATAAATTGTTCAGATTTCTCGATAGTTAATAAGAAGCAACAAATACAGCTAGAGAAATTACAGACGAAAGAAGCGGTTCCTCTTGCTGGTGCCTTTGTGCAAGAAGCATTTGAGAGCACGGCTAGAGATTACCCAGAGAGTATCGCGTTAGTTGATAAAGAAGAGACAATTAGTTATGGCAGTTTAAACGCGCAAGCGAATAAATTAGCCCATTACTTAATTGAGACTGAGAATGTTAAACCTGGTGATTTAGTGGCATTTTTAGTTCCGAGGGGCATAGATCAAATCATAACGTTGATGGCCATATTGAAAGCGGGTGCAGGCTATATTCCAATCGACGAAGCATTACCTTTAGAGCGTATTGATCAGATATTACAAAATTACCCAAATAGCTTGTTGATATATGGAGACTGCTCTCAGGCGTGCATCAGTGAGCACAATAATAAAAGGCAACTGTCATCGCTAATTTTGAGTAATTACCCAGTTACTAATCCGGTGCTCGAAGTGGGGCTACTAGAGTCGCCCTGCTATGTTTTACACACCTCAGGCTCTACAGGTAAGCCAAAAGCGGTACAGATGTCACATAAAGCGCTGTTGAATTTGATTGTGACCATTGGGGTTGCTCAACCTCTTTTAACGAAACAGCCTACTTGGTTGCAATACGCATCAATCGGTTTTGATATGAGCTTTACTGATATTTTTATGGCACTTAGTAACCATGGTAAGTTGGTACTAACTCGTCGAGAGTGTATGAGTGACCTAGACTATCTTAGTAAAACGATTGTGGATCATGATGTCAGCGTTTTAAATTTGCCACACTCAATGCTGCACATTTTATTGAGTTATTGGGTAGAAAGTCACGTCAATCCAGCGCAACTGAATTGTGTGATATCTACGGCTGAGCAACTAAAAATAACTCCAGCGATCAGAAAGTTCTTTTCACGCAATAATCGAATACAACTTGTTAATCATTATGGTCCTACAGAGACACACGTTGTGACTGCATTAAATCTCTCAAAAGTACCAGAGACTTGGGCTGATATACCTAATATTGGGTCGCCAATAGCGAATGTGAGCTGCTTGGTACTTGACGAGTTTGGCTATCAAGTACCTGTAGGCGCTATGGGGGAGTTGTATATCACAGGTGCATGCTTGGCCGATCAGTATCTCGGAGAGCCTGAGCTGACGAAGGAAAAGTTTACTGAGCTACCTCATTATCCTCATTTGGGTGAGCGATTTTATCGTACGGGAGATTTGGTTCATTGGACGTCAAATGGCAACTTAGAGTATTTAGGTAGAAGCGACCAACAGGTGAAACTGAGAGGCTTCCGAGTTGAACTAAGTGAAGTGGAGACTACCTTAGCATTGCATCCAGACGTAGATATGGCATCCGTAAAATGTGATGAATTCAACGGAGATAGCAAGCTAATTGCTTACTTTACTGTAAAGGGAAGAACACCTTCACAAACTGAGCTAAATGAATTTTTGCTTTCCAAGCTACCTTACTACATGTGTCCAAGCTTATTTATCGAAGTCACTTCATTTACATTTAATATCAACGGAAAAGTAGACAAAAATGCGTTGCCTAAGGCTGATTTCTCGGTACTAGAAAGTCACTATAGTGAACCTGAAACTCCGACAGAGTACCGCCTTCAAGGTGCGTGGCAATCATTGCTCAATGTTGAGAAAGTAGGCCGTAATGATAACTTCTTTAACTTAGGTGGGCACTCGTTACTTGCATCACAACTCTCTGCTGGGATCCAGCAAGAAACCGGCATAAAACTATCAGTAAAAACGATTATGGAAGCCCCTATTTTGAGGGAGCAAGCGCGCTTATTCGATGAGCTAAATTATTTGCAGAATGTTGAGAGCTTAAAGGCTGGACAAACAATCAAGGAGGAGGGGGTGCTATGAAAGAACTTAAACTATCACTAGAAAATTATCTACATGAAGGCGTGGTTAAGTTAGAGGGCGTGTTTTCTCAAAACGATATTGAGACCTTAGAAATGCACCTTCGAGATCATATTGGTGTTGAAAAACGGGGGGTTGTCTATGAGCAAGATGGAGTTACGGTACGCGGCATTCATGGTATTCACTTGTACCATGAGTTTTTCTCCACATTAGTAAAACAGGAAAAATTACTTGGTATCGTTCGGAAAACCCTAGGTGACAACTGCTATGTGCATCAATCCAAAGTAAATGTTAAGAAAAAAGGGGTTGGGGAATTCTGGCCATGGCATCAAGATTTTGTGTTTTGGCATAATAATGACCATATAGAGAAAGAAGAACTAGTCAATATCGCCATATTTCTCGATGATGTGGACTTTATTTCTGGTCCTTTGTGGTTTATTCCAAACTCGCATACGCAAGGGAACCTCTGCCAAAATATAACGCTTGAAGCTCAGCCTGATAAATCATGGTCGAATGATGTGGCTTCAGCGCTTACTTTCCAAGTGCCAATTGAAGAAGTTGACAAGCAAATTCAGATGAATGGTGTTGCTCCCGCAATAGGTAAAAAAGGCGATGTCATCGTTTTCCATCCACAAACTATTCATGGTAGCCCTAATAACTTAGGGCCAACGGATAGACGGTTGCTTATTCTGACCTACAACAAAGTGAGTAACGTAAGCAAGTCTCTTTCAAGCCGGCCTGAGTTTTTGTGCTCACCAGTCACTTATTAAGGAGTATGATAATGGTGAAGGAATTAATTAATGATGCTGCGTCGGCAGGGGTTTTTCTCTCATTAGATGAAGCAGGACAGTTGAAATATGAACTATCTGTAGATGAGTTTCCAGAACAGCTAAAGCAAAAAATTATTCAAAATAAAAACGAAATCATTGCCTTTTTTGAAGGATTATCAAGTTTACATTCAAGTCCCGGTTACAGTACTCAAGATGCTATCGAGAAAGCATCTGAGGCATCGGTATCTTTCGCCCAACAGCGCTTTTGGTTGATTGATAATATTGAAGGCGGAAGCGCCCACTATAACATGCCAGGTGCTTTTCAGTTAGAGGGTGAAATAGATTTACACGCTATTGAACGGGCGTTTGTAGAAGTTATACAGCGACATGAAGTACTACGCACAACATACCATGAACTAGATGGTCAAGTTACTTTGCAGGTCCACGATATTGAAAGTTTCCCTATCAAGCAAACCTCTATCGAGCATTTAAGTGCGGAGCTGGTAAATAAAAAGCTCACTGAGCTGCTCAGCCTAGAGGCATCTAGAAGTTTTGATTTAGAAAATGATCTTATGATCCGTTGTCATCTCATCAAGCTCTCCAATAACAAATATGTTGTTGGGGTGAACATGCATCATATTGCCTCTGATGGTTGGTCGTTAGGGATCTTAATAAACGAATTTGTAGAGTGCTATAGTGCAGTGCTCGAACATCGTGATGTAAGCTTACCTGAATTGCCTATCCAATATTCAGACTTTGCGGTGTGGCAGAAGGCACAGTTGCGAGGAACGTTACTAGATCAACTCGGTAGCTACTGGAAAACGCAGCTTGCAGACATACCTATGGCGCATAGCTTGCCACTTGATAAACCGAGACCACAAAGACCGGATAACCAAGGTACGACATTTAGTATTCAACTTCCCGCATCACAAAGTAAGGCTTTGAAAACATTCTGTGTTGAGCAAAATGCATCACTTTTTGCCGGAGTTCATGCGCTTTTCGCTGCATTGATGTCTCGCTACAGTAATGAAAATGATGTTGTTATAGGAACCCCTGTCGCGGGAAGGGATAATGCTGAGCTTGCAAGACTAATTGGGTTGTTTGTCAATACTCTTGTTTTACGAACTATCAACCCTGCCAAATTAAGTTTAGTTAAGGCGCTAGAAGTAAGCCGGAACACCATATTTGAAGCCTTTGAGCACCAAGCTATTCCCTTTGAGAACTTAGTTGAAATTCTAAATATCGAAAGAAGCCCTGCATATCATCCTATATTTCAGGTTATGTTGGCGATGCAAAATAATGATCAGGAGGCACTAAAGCTGCCTAATTTGGCATTGAGTAACGTGGAACAGCCAATAACCACGACGAAGTTTGATTTAACAGTGCATGTGAGAGAAGTTGGTGAGCAGATAGAGTTCACATGGGAGTATGCAACAGCGTTATTCAATGATGATACGATTAAAGTGATGGCAGGGCATTTTAACCAGCTAATCACTCAAGCGGTAGCTAACCCCAACGCCTCACTAGATACAATGCCTTTGCTGACAGCATCTGAGTACGAGACAGTTGTAAATAAATGGAATGCGACTTCTGTTGCTTATCTTGAAGACCTGTGTATGCATGAATTGTTTATACAGCAAGCACTAAAAACTCCAGCTGCCATAGCACTCGTAGACTCTCAAGGGGAGATGACCTATTTTGATTTGCTAAGACATGCTTTGCTCGTTGCGAGCAAGCTATCTGGGCAGATTACTGTCGAGGAGCTGGTTGCTGTAAGAGCTGAAAAAGGTAGAGCGCAGGTCATTGCCACATTAGCTATTTTGATTGCAGGAGGGGCATATTTGCCTCTTGAAACCAGCTGGCCGGTTGAAAGGTGTCGCGATATTTTAGTGCAGGCACAGGTAAAAGTCTGTTTAGTTGATAGTCAACAGCAGTTATTATCATCAGAAGAGTATCAATATATTGACTTGAGCCGCATCGACAACACAGGTATTTCTACCAAAGAGGTTATTGCATACTTTGAAAATTATCGAGCTCCGCAACAGATAAATCAGTTGGCCTATGTCATTTTCACATCAGGTTCAACAGGTGTACCTAAAGGGGTAGCGATTGAACATCAAGCAGTAGTTAACACTTTACTTGATATCAACAGTAAATATGAGGTTACGCATAAGGATAAAGTTTTATGTGTATCTGCATTGAGCTTCGACCTGTCTGTATATGATATTTTTGGTATGTTAGCGGTCGGTGGAGTGCTAGTCTTTCCAGCTCCTGAATTGGCGAAAGACCCTCATCACTGGCTTGACATGCTGGAAAAGCATGAAATAACAGTTTGGAATACAGTACCCTTATCTATGGGACTAATCACTGAGTTACTCGAAGCTGATAACCGACAAGATATTGCGCCTTTACGTATCGTGTTGATGAGTGGAGATTGGATCCCAACCTCATTACCTAAGCGTATATGGCGTCGCTTTAGGAATGCAAAACTCTTTAGTCTTGGAGGAGCAACGGAGGGGTCGATTTGGTCGATTCATTACCCCATTACTGAGGATTTGAGCGATCGTCGAAGTGTGCCATACGGTAAGCCTTTAGGTAATCAAGCATTCTATATACTTAATTCGCAGCTCCAACACTGTCCTACCGGTGTGACGGGGGAGTTGTTTATCGGCGGAAAAGGTGTTGCTCGTGAATACTACAATGCGAGTGAAATCACCGAAAAGCATTTCTTATACCATCCTGAATTACAACAAAAAATCTATCGAACAGGTGATTTAGGACGTTATTTACCAGACGGTAACATTGAGTTTGTAGGTCGCTTAGATAATCAACTAAAGGTTAGGGGATTCCGAGTTGAGATAGGTGATATTGAAAGTCAGTTGCTTGCTCATCCAAAAGTTGAAGGTGCGCATGTCGTAGCTGTACCAGACAAGTCAAAAAACATTCAGTTAGTTGCATACGTTGTAATGACAGAAGAGTGGAAGCCATCACGTATTCGCGAGTATCTGTTCGGTACCTTACCTGATTATATGGTGCCAAGTGCAATTATGTTGTTGCCAAGCTTCCCGTTGACCGCAAATGGGAAGCTTGACCGCAAAGCTTTACCTGAACCTGACTTTAGCCAAGCACTCGCTGAGTATGAAGCTCCCAAAAATAAAATTGAAGCCCTATTGTGTGAGCTTTTTGCAGAATGTTTGGGATTGGAAAAAGTAGGAAGGAAAGATAACTTCTTTTCTCTTGGTGGGCATTCTGTTTTAGGTATGGAGCTGATCTCAAAAGCTAAGCGTAAAGGCATCATTATAGAAGCTCGCCACTTGTTTTCCGTAAATACGTTAGCAGAGTTAGCGGATGTAGTGAGCGTAAATGAAGGTGAAAAGCGGCTGTATCAAGCGCCTAAGAACAAGGAGTTGCAAGATGGAGAAAGTCTTAAACCCGAACATTTGACACTTGTAAACCTTTCTAACAGTGAGCTCGAAAGTATTGCGAAGCTAGTTCCTAAAGGAATTGATAATATTCAGGACATCTATCCACTGAGCCCTGTTCAAGAAGGGTTTCTATTCCACTATATGCTTGGCGCTGACGTGGATCCTTATATTCTAAATTCTGTCATCGAATTACCACAAACAACTTCTTTATCAACGTTGCAGCAGGCCTTTGAGGTCATTCTATTAAGGCATGATGTACTAAGAACGCAAGTTCAGTGGCAAGGCGTTGCTGAACCTGTGCAAGTTGTATGTAAAGAAGTTGAATTCGTTGTGGATGAATGGGAGTTCAGTTGCGATGACGATGATACCGACGTTTTAGAAGTGATAGCACCGTCGTTACGCTCAAAGATGACAATTAGCCAAGCACCTTTAGTAAATATAACCTTGGCAAGAAATTCAACGACTACAAAGTCTTATTTAGTTATTCAGTGCCATCACCTTATCGTAGATCACGCTGGTTTAGAGATGATTGGTCAAGAGCTTGCTGCAATTTTAAATGGGCAAGAATTAAAAGCGCCTGCGCATCAGTTTAGAGAGCAAATAGCGTTTATTAAGGAACACTGTGACTTAGAAGCGGCAAAGGCATTTTATAAAGATTACTTAAATGATGTAACGCAAGGTTGTTATCCATTTAACTTGTCGAGTGTCCATGGTGATGGTAGCGATGTTGTTCAGTTGAATCATGATTTATCTGAAAAATTGAGTGCAGAAATCAGAGCATTATCTCGAGCATATCGTGTATCTCCCGCTATTCTATTCCACATGGCTTTATCTCTAACAATCTCTATTGCAAGTGCTAGTAGTCGAGTGATATTCGGGACGGTGATGTCGGGTAGGCTTGATGGTGTAAGTGGGGTTGATAAAGTGATGGGGACGATGATAAATACTGTCCCAGTACACTTAGAACTTAAGAACCTGAGTGCCGAAATGCTGTTGCGAAAAACGGAAGCATGCTTAAATGAACTCGTTTTATTTGAGCATGTACCTTTGGCTATAGCGCAGCAACAGAGTGGGTTAACTTCGGATACTCCTTTGTTTAGTTCGCTATTTAATTATAGACGGTCAAAATCTGAGAGTGCAGTGCAAAGTACTTTAGGTCTGCGTAGCTTATCCCTGAAGGAAACAACGAACTACCCTTTGGTTGTCTCAGTTGATGATTTCAATGATAAGAAGTCGTTCACCGTTGAAGTTAAAGCGATGGGAGAGTACGCCTCAAGAGTGCAAAATATTTTTGCATCTGCGATGGCAAGTATTTGCTCGGCGCTAGTATCTGGTCATGCTGGAGAAGTTACGAAGCTAGCTTGCTTACCTAGTAGTGAGCTTCCCAAAATAACATCTAAAACGGGGTGGCCTAAGAGCTGTAAAGAAATACCCTTAGCGCACAACCTGTTTGAAGCGACTGCCGTTCAGACGCCTGATGTGGATGCAGTGGTTACAACGCAAAATACACTGTCTTTCGCTGAGCTTAATAAATCGGCGAATCAGTTAGCAAATTACTTACGCCAAACTCATGGTGTTAAAGAAAACAAATTTGTCGGTATTGTCGTCAATCGTTCACAGAGCTATGTCGTTGCAGTTCTAGCTGTCTTGAAATGTGGTGCAGCCTTTGTACCCATTGATCCAAGTTACCCAACAGAGCGAGTGAGCTACATATGTGACCAAGCTAATGTGACAGTTGTTCTAGGTGATCATGACGAGCTGTCAAAAAAGGTCAGCGCACCTTTTGCTAACTTGGATTTATGCATCGAGGAGGCTACAAGCTATACCTCAGCACCACAACCAACGACTATTGATGCCAAAAGTGCAGCTTATGTGATTTTCACTTCGGGCTCTACTGGTCGGCCTAAGGGAGTCGTTGTAAGTCACCAAAATTTGGTAAACCATAGTACAGCACTAAAGGCAGACATTCTGGAAGCAACCGGAGCGAGTCGCTGGGGCTGGACACTATCAGGTGCATTTGATGGGGCGATGAAGGGTATATCTGCTTTATTAAACGGTATTTCACTTTGTATGGTGTCCGAACAAGCTAGGTATAACCCTAGCATATTGTGTTCAGAGCTACAGTTACTAAAGGCTGATATTGTAGATAGTACTCCTGTGATGATAAATGAAATCTTCAGGCTAGCTGAAATACCTCAAGTAAATTGGCTTATCGGAGGGGATGCAATTGATCCTGTGATGTGGAATAAAGTAGCCAAGTATCAGCAATCTATAGCAAGAAAAGCCTTTAATATGTATGGTCCAACTGAATGTAGCATCAACACTTGTTGGGGAGAAATAACAACAAACTCAAGCCCTCATATTGGCTCACCCATACTCAATGTAAATCTATCGATATTAGACAATGAAATGAGAGCTGTACCAGCAGGGGTTGTAGGCGAGCTTTACATTAGCGGATTTGGGGTGGCTAAAGGTTATATTAACTCGGTAGATGACGAAGCATTTCTAAGCCAAAGTGTATGTGCTGAAGCAGGCCTGGAATGGCCAGTATATCGCAGTGGCGACCTTGTGAAAGCGAGCGTTGATGGGGTATTGCAGTTTGTCGGAAGGAAAGACTCACAGGTTAAAATAAGAGGCTACCGAATCGATTTAAATGAAGTGGAAGCTGCCATTTTAGCGTGTAACATCGAATTAGCTGCGGTTACGACACACGAAGATACGCTCGGAGGGACTCAGTTACTTGCTTTTTATGAATCATCCGATATATCCGAGCAAGAGCTAAAAGAGCGCTTACGCGAGATGATCCCTTCTTATATGCTTCCAAGCGTTATTCAAAAACTTGAGCAAATGCCAATCAATAGCAATGGAAAGATAGATCGGAAAGCCTTGCCCAAGGTGGGAGAAGTCAATTCAACAGTAGTTTATGTTGCCCCCGACACAGAAATTGAAAGCAGTCTCTGTAAGCAGTGGGAAACTCTTTTGGGAGTAGAAAAAATTAGTGTTGAAGCGAGCTTCTTCGACTCTGGTGGCCACTCAATCTTAGCAACAAGATTTGCTAGTTTCGTTGAGCAAGAGTTTAAAGTGCAGTTACCGCTCTCTATGCTTTTTGAAAGTGCCACGGTGCGGACAATTGCTTCCTATATTGAGTCTATTCAATTGAGTAGAGGGGAAGTTTCTCTCAAAGAAGACGAAGAAGAGTTCTTTTTATAAGAACGTGTATTGAATCGTACAACAAGAACAATAAAAACCCTCCAAATCTGCTTACATGTGGATTTGGAGGGGCAAGGAATGAGTAGATTACCTCTAAGATAATTATGAAAGCTGAAAATATAATAATTAATGCAGTCAAGAGCGGTGTTCACCTCTATTTAAAAGATGGTCGGTTAGCGTATAAACTAAACAAAGGGAGTTTTCCCGACGATATAAAAGCAATGGTAGTTGCTAACAAAGACCTTGTTATCGAGCACTTAGAACTACAGTTAACCCAGAGCAACTTAGATAGAACAGTTCAAGCCTATCCAAGAGAAAGCCAGACGTTACCAACGTCATTTTCGCAGCAGCGTTTATGGTTTATAGATCATCTCAAAGGAGGCTCACCAGAGTACAACATGCCAGTGGCCTTGACTGTAAAAGGTGAATTATCGCTGCCTGTAGTTGAGCGTGTTTTTCAGCGGATAATTGCGCGTCATGAGGTGCTAAGAACCAATTATTATGATGAAGCAGGCGTGGTGTATCAATATATCCATGAACCTGAA
>NZ_QOKX01000015.1:0-59215 GCF_013319255.1 Pseudoalteromonas sp. JC28
ACGAACCGCTGGTGTTCGGGTTGTGATGCCAATTGCATTGCCCGGTAGCTACGTTCGGAACTGATAACCGCTGAAAGCATCTAAGCGGGAAGCAGGCCTCGAGATGAGTTCTCACTTTGACTTAGAGTCAACTGAAGGGCCGTTGAAGACTACAACGTTGATAGGCGAGATGTGGAAGTGCTGTGAGGCATTAAGCTAACTCGTACTAATTACCCGWGAGGCTTAACCATACAACGCCAAAGTGGTTTATAAGCGACAGAAGTTAATAGACTAAAGTAGACAAAAGAATTTAATAGCTTTTTCCAGATTTACATTGATGARGGAGACTTCATTGATGAACAGAATTTCCTGGTGACTATAGCGTTTTGGACCCACCTGACCCCATGCCGAACTCAGAAGTGAAACAAAACAGCGTCGATGATAGTGTGGATTACCCATGTGAAAGTAGAACATCGCCAGGGCCAAATAAGAGAAACCCGTTGCAGCAATGCGACGGGTTTTTTTGCTATTTGGGGTAAAGTACTTCCATGTAGCATCTCCCCTTCGCGCGTCCTTGCGCTCACTTCCTCGAACTGCGAAGCGGTGCTTCGGTTTCTCGTCACCCAAACTCAGAAGTGAAACAAAACAGCCGAAGGGTCGGCCCCGGTCAATGATAGTGTGGGATTTCCCATGTGACTCTCTATTTAAAAAATGAGAACATCCTACTTCGTAGCGAGCCAGGGCCAAATAAGAGGTTGATGAAAAGCGTTCATCCATGAACTTCATCGACATTCGAACATCCATGTACATCAAAACCCGTTGCAGAGATGCGACGGGTTTTTTGCTGTTTGGGGTATAGAAAATCTCGCGAGGTAAACTCGCTCCTACCACAGTATAGGCACAGTGCAACATGGTGGGAGGTGGTTTACCCGCCGAGGGATTGCAATGAAATTCCGAAAAACCTCGCGAGGTAAACTCGCTCCTACCATAGTATAGGCACAGTGCAACATGGTGGGAGGTGGTTTACCCGCCGATGGCTTGCAATGAAGTTCCAGCAAAAAACCATGTACATCAAAACCCGTTGCAGTAATGCGAAGGGTTTTTTGCTGTTTGGGATATAGAAAACCTCGCGAGATGAACTCGCTCCTACCACAGTATCAGCACAGTGCAAAATGGTAGGAGGTGATTTATCAGCCCTAAAACTTAATAATCCTTATTTCGTAGAGTCGTAGGTTATGCTCTGAAGCTTCTTGTTTAATGCTGATCTAATTAATGCTATCAATAAATACACTTAAAATATGGCGAAGAAAGAAACATTTGCGATTTTTTTTGAGCTGTATATACTTACAGTAAATAAACCACTGTATGGAATACCAGTTAATGCGTCCTCTAACAAAACGACAAGAACAAATCTTTGAATTAATAAAAGTATTCATAAAAGATACAGGCATGCCTCCAACTCGTGCTGAAATAGCTGATGCTTTGGGTTTTAAGAGTGCAAATGCAGCGGAAGAGCACCTGAAAGCGCTTGCGAAAAAGGGAGTTATCGAAATGGTCCCAGGCGCAAGCCGAGGGATTCGACTTGTAGAGGATGAATCAGAACAACTTGGTTTGCCTATTATTGGTCGTGTTGCTGCTGGTGAGCCTATTTTGGCAGAGCAACATGTAGAAAGCCACTGTAATGTAGATGCTAGTTTTTTTAAACCTAATGCTGATTACCTTTTGAGAGTTAATGGTATGAGCATGAAGGATATTGGTATTATAGATGGTGACCTATTGGCTGTTCACAGAACTCAAGTGGCAGAAAATGGGCAAGTGATAGTTGCTCGTGTAGAAGAAGATGTGACTGTTAAACGCCTTGAAAAGAAAGGAAAGAAAGTTTTTTTACATGCTGAGAATGAAGAATTTAAAGCGATTGAAGTAGATCTAGAACATCAAAATTTCTCCATTGAAGGGTTAGCTGTCGGTGTTATCCGAAGTGCAGACTGGATGTAGTTTATGAGAGCGAGCGTAGCGTTAAATATAAAGTTGCGCTTGCTTTAACTATATTTTGTTTAGAAAGTAATAATTAACTTTTCTAACTGTGTGAAAGTTAGATAATTATAGTGACTTTAATCATTTAGTAATATTTTTAGTTTTCTGATCTTTATACACTATTTTTCATCATTCTTCGTTTTACTCCCTATAGTCCCCAGTTTTGATTCTAAAGTCGGTCTTCTCGAAAATCTTGCAATTTGTTTGTTTTTTGACTAATTGGTTAATAGTCGTGCAGTAAGTCTATGTACAAATAGACAATATGACAGTCATCCAATAATAACAAGAGACAACCACGAGTTGTCTTGAAGGAGACGTCAAATGAAAATTTGTCGATTAGTTGTAGCATTCATCGCGGTGCTAATCGCCATGCCCTCACTTGCTAACAGCGCTTACAATATGAGGCAAGGTGTTACAGACATTAGTCATCAAGTGTATGAGCTTCACATGACCATATTTCTAATATGTTGTGTCATTGGAGTGATTGTATTTGGGATTATGTTTTGGGCGCTTATAAAACACAGAAAGTCAAAAGGCGTTGTTGCGGCGCAATTTCATGAAAGCACCAAAGTGGAAATACTTTGGACTGCAATTCCCTTCCTGATACTCATTGGTATGGCAATACCAGCCACAAAAACGCTTATTGCTATGGAAGACACGAGTAAAGCTGATCTGACCATTAAGGTCACAGGCTCTCAGTGGAAATGGCACTATGAGTATATGGGGCATGATGTTGAGTTCTATTCTTTGCTCTCTACTTCGAAAGATGAAATTAGTGATCTTAAAGAAAAAAATGAAAATTACCTGCTTGAAGTTGATAAGCATTTAGTTATTCCTACCGATAGGAAAGTCCGCTTTTTGATGACCTCGGATGATGTCATCCATTCTTGGTGGGTGCCTGATTTTGCGGTGAAGAAGGATGCCAATCCGGGATTTATAAATGAGGCATGGGCAAAGGTAAACGATGAGGGAATTTATAGAGGTCAATGTGCTGAATTATGTGGCAAAGATCATGGCTTTATGCCAATCGTCGTCGAGGCCGTAAGTCCTGATAAATTTGATAGTTGGCTTAACGATGCTAAAGCTGAAAAAGCAAAAGCAGAGGCGGAGTCACAGGCAGTTGCGCAACAAACTCTTTCGAAAGAAGAGTTAATGGAGGTTGGGGAACAAACTTACATGGCTTATTGCGCAGCTTGCCATCAACCAACTGGGCTTGGGCTACCAGGAGTCTTCCCTGCAATGAAAGGAAGTAAAGTCGTCACTGGAGATATTAAAGCTCATATAGATATTCTACTTTTAGGTCGCCCAGGAACTGCGATGCAATCTTTCGCAAAGCAATTAACAATTAAGCAGATCGCGGGGGTGATCACCTATAAAAGAAATAGCTGGGGTAATGACACTGGCGATGTTATTCAGCCAAGCCAAATACAGCGTGAGATAGATGCACTAGAGGAGGGTAAGTAATGAGTGCCATCGTAGACGAACATTCACACCATACAGCTCCCAAAGGCTTAAAGCGCTGGCTGTTTACCACCAATCATAAAGACATTGGAACACTGTATTTATTGTTCTCACTAACCATGTTTTTAATTGGCGGTGCTATGGCGATGGTGATCCGAGCCGAGCTTTTCCAACCTGGGTTACAGCTTGTAGATCCGCATTTTTTTAATCAAATGACGACAGTGCATGGACTAATAATGGTATTTGGCGCAGTAATGCCCGCATTTACAGGTCTTGCCAACTGGATGATCCCAATGATGATTGGTGCTCCTGATATGGCGTTACCGAGAATGAATAACTGGAGTTTTTGGATACTACCCTTTGCATTTGCAATTTTACTGATGTCGTTATTTTTGGAAGGCGGCGGGCCTGCTTTCGGTTGGACTTTTTATGCGCCACTATCTACAACGTACAGCAATGACAATACTGCATTTTTTGTTTTTGCTGTTCATATAATGGGCATTAGCTCTATTATGGGTGCCATCAACGTTATCGTGACCATCGTCAATCTTAGAGCTCCAGGTATGACATGGATGAAGTTGCCTTTATTTGTCTGGACTTGGCTGATAACTGCATTTCTTTTGATTGCAGTTATGCCCGTACTCGCTGGCGCTGTGACTATGGTGCTGACCGACAAGTTCTTTGGAACGAGCTTTTTTGATGCAGCAGGTGGTGGTGATCCTGTTATGTTCCAGCATATATTCTGGTTTTTTGGTCATCCTGAAGTGTACATCATGATATTACCTGCCTTCGGCATAATCTCTACGATAGTACCGACATTTTCAAGAAAGAAACTGTTTGGCTATGCATCAATGGTTTATGCAACCGCTTCAATTGCACTGCTGTCGTTCGTCGTTTGGGCTCATCATATGTTTACAACGGGTA
Organism: Pseudoalteromonas sp. JC28; assembly: GCF_013319255.1. Classification (NCBI taxonomy): domain Bacteria; kingdom Pseudomonadati; phylum Pseudomonadota; class Gammaproteobacteria; order Alteromonadales; family Pseudoalteromonadaceae; genus Pseudoalteromonas; species Pseudoalteromonas sp. JC28. The sequence continues at coordinate 4,399 of NZ_QOKX01000015.1, forward strand.
TGCCTTTAGCTGGTGAGTTGTTTTTTATGTATGCAACTATGCTCATTTCAGTGCCTACTGGCGTTAAGGTTTTTAATTGGGTAGCTACAATGTGGCGAGGTGCTATTAGTTTTGAGGTGCCGATGCTTTTTGCTATTGCATTCATCGTACTTTTCACAATTGGTGGATTTTCCGGTTTGATGTTAGCGATTACTCCCGCCGATTTCCAATATCACGATACCTACTTCGTTGTCGCGCATTTCCATTACGTGTTAGTTACGGGAGCTGTGTTCTCAATAATGGCCGCCGCATATTATTGGTTACCAAAGTGGACGGGGCACATGTTTGATATCAAATTGGCTAAATTTCACTTTTGGCTCTCCTTGGTTAGTGTGAACGTATTGTTCTTCCCAATGCACTTTGTTGGTCTTGCTGGCATGCCAAGGCGGATCCCTGACTATGCTCTACAGTTCGCTGATTTCAACGCGATCATTAGTATCGGAGGGTTTGCATTCGGTCTTTCTCAACTGTTGTTTGTTGCAGTGGTTTATAAATGTATAAAAGGTGGAGAGCAGGCCTCCGGGAAAGTATGGGATGGGGCAGAGGGATTAGAGTGGCAAGTACCATCTCCGGCTCCTTATCATACCTTTTCAACGCCACCGGAGATTAAGTAATGCAACATGGCCGCCTGCTTAAGAAGCTTATTTTGTTGACGCTAGGTATGTTTGCTTTTGCCTTTGCACTGGTTCCTCTATATGACGTTTTTTGTGATGTCACAGGCCTAAATGGTAAGCCATCCATGGAAATCGCAAAGCAGAGCGAGTCAATTGCACAAAGTCGACAAGTAGATGTGAGCTTCACAACGCATAGTCAAAGCCAGGCGCCATTTAAGGTCGATGCAGTCGAGCATTCGGTTAGTGTTCAACCCGGTAAGCTAACCGATGTCAAATTTATTGCAAAAAACTTGAGTGATAGTGAGCGTGTGTTGCAAGCGATCCCTTCAGTGTCCCCGGGGAAAGCTGCAAAGTATTTACACAAAATGGCCTGCTTTTGTTTTGATCAGCAATCAATGAAAGGCAAAGAAGAAGTTGAGTTTGTCTTGAGGTTTTATGTAGATACGGAGCTACCAAGTGATGTTGAGGAACTCACGCTTTCATATACGTTGTTTGATATTACAGAGCGAGTTAGCAAACAAGACAGTGATGGACTGAATATGCTAGTTGCTCGAGAGGAGTTCAAATATGAACCATGAACAAGAAAAATATTACGTGCCTGAGCAAAGTCCATGGCCAATCGTCGGGGCTTTTGCACTTTTCTTTATCGCTGTTGGCGCTGGCTTAACGATTATTCAACTTAAATCAACCAGTAATAGTGGAGTAATGCTACTGCTCGTGGGTATTGCTGTGCTGATCTATATGATTTTTGGTTGGTTCAGGAATGTGATCCAAGAATCTCAAAATGGGTTATATTCTGCCCAAATGGATCGTTCGTTCAAGCAAGGAATGGGATGGTTTATCTTTTCCGAGGTTATGTTTTTTGCTGCTTTTTTTGGTGCACTTTTCTATGCACGAATGATAGCTGTGCCGTGGTTAGGCGGTGCAAGTAATAATGCCAGTACCAATGAGGTTTTATGGCCTCAATTTGAAGCTGTATGGCCATTGCTCACAACTCCAGATGGAACTGTCACTCAAGCTATGGGTTGGCAGGGACTTCCACTGATCAATACGATTATTCTATTAGCATCATCAGTAACCCTTAGCTTTGCTCATGTAGCTTTAGAAAAAGAGCAACGGGCGAAAGTAAAGGCGTTCTTGGGATTAACAGTACTACTTGGCGTCGCATTCTTAACCTTGCAAGTGGAAGAGTATATTCACGCTTACCAAGATCTGGGGTTAACTCTCCAGTCGGGGGTTTACGGTAATACATTCTTTTTACTGACAGGATTTCATGGCTTTCATGTCACTCTTGGCGCGATTATTCTTTTCGTTATATGGATCAGGGTGTTGAAGGGCCACTTTACCGCTAAGAACCACTTTGCTTTTCAAGCTGGGGCTTGGTATTGGCATTTTGTTGATGTTGTTTGGTTGTGCCTGTTTGTATTTGTTTATGTGTTGTAACAACGGGTGAAGAGTGTAGTTTTATAAAGCCAAATTGAGCAGCAAGACAGATTAGAAGTACGACAGCTATTGATGCATAAACTCTTTGTTGCAATAGCCTCGCCATCGACTCTTGTTGCTCTGACTTGAGCATGACTAGCATAGCTCTAAATAGATTTAGAAAAACGAGTAGTAGCAGTACAACAATAATAATTTTAATCATAAGGGGTGTCCGATGGATTTAGGTGCACTTTTTAAAGGTAGATCAAAACCCCCCATATTGGCAGCATTAATAGTTGTTCTTTTATGTGGCTCGCTCTCTTATTGGCAGTGGCAAAGAGCACAGCAAAAACATGTGTTGCAGCATAAAGTTGAGATTGAAAAATCGCTAGGCGTAGCTAATGAGCAGCAAGTAACATCCCAGCAGCTAACGCAATATGTTAATGCTGAAGTGTCGATTACAGGGAATTTTGTAGGCGATGCGGTTTGGTATTTAGATAATCAAGTCGTGAAAGGCCGAGTCGGTTTTGATGTAATTGGCATTATTAAAATTTCCGAAACTGATGAGTATCTAGCTGTGAATTTGGGTTTTGTGCCACAGCAAGCTAGTCGCGTGCCTACCGTTTTCTCTCTTCCAAGTGGTACCGTTTCTCTACCTGTCTATATCAAATCTAGTGCTAGTAAGCGGTTCACCTTAGCTAAGTCTGCGGCAGAGGAGGCAACAAAACAATCTGTGATCCAATATATTGATGTTGATTACTTATCTGCGGAGTCAGGTAAACCTCTTTTACCTCTAATTGCCTACATGACTAAAAACAGATTTGCCGGGACTGAGCCCCATTATCAACCGGTAGTAATGTCACCGCAAAAACATGAAGCTTATGCTTTACAGTGGTTGCTTATTGCCTTGGCTGCGGTAGTAATTGGCTGGAAACTTTCAAAAAAGGAGAATAAAAATGTCTAAAAGTGCGGCATGGTTTATAGGGCTGTTCGTATTCCCCTTACTGTTGGCATTTGTTGCCCTGAAGGTCGGCTGGATACCACATAGCACGACTAATCACGGTGAATTTTTAAGCCAGGAGGTTCGCCAATCAGAGCTGGTTTTAGATACTGAGTGGAGTATCGTTTACCAGCGACCAAAACAGTGTAATAAGCAATGTTCTTTACTACTAGATAGCTTACCTAATTTGTATTTAGCGCTGGGGAAAAACCAACAGAAAGTATCGCTTGTGGTATTACAAGAGCGAAATGAAAAAGGTATTGAGTACGCTACTTCTTTGCCGATATACCTCAACCAGTTAGACGAAAATTATCTCTATTTGGTTGATAAAACAGGGTTATTTGTACTCAAGTATGCACCAGTAGCAAGCTTAGAAGAAATGCGAAATGTGCAAAAAGGGCTACTGAGTGATTTGAAGAAATTATTGAATTACTCTCGTTCAAGTTAGGAGGTAAATATGTCCAAGGTAAAAATAAAAATCGCAATATTTGCCTGTTTCGTCGCAATAACTGTAGTGACACTTGGCGCCTTCACACGTTTAAGTGATGCGGGACTTGGGTGTCCAGATTGGCCTGGGTGTTACGGCTTTTTAACAGTACCAAATGAGACTCATGAACTATCTGCGGCTAAAGACAATTTTCCACATTTAGAAGTGGAAGCAGAAAAAGCTTGGATTGAAATGATCCATCGCTATTTTGCCAGCTTCCTCGGGTTACTTATTTTGGCACTTGCATGCATAAGGCTGTTCAAAAAGCAAAATACAGAAAGCCCTAACCGTCACTACTATCTACTGCTATTGCTTGTGTTATTTCAAGGGGCACTCGGGATGTGGACCGTGACGATGAATTTACAGCCAGTCATTGTGATGGGTCATTTACTAGGTGGGTTTTGTATTCTTGCATTGCTGGTGTTACTGGTTCTAAGGCTGAAATACACCACTATTACTGCTAGTGTAACTAAGCCTACCTATCGCTTATGTTATGTGGCTCTTGGTGTGTTGATTATACAAATTGCGCTTGGTGGGTGGCTTGCCGCCAATTATGCTGCTCCACATTGTACAGGGTTGCCGCTATGTGACAATCTTCAGCTTTTCTCTTGGCAGAGCTTATTTACGCTTCCTGAAGCTTCAGCGACCTACGAGTTTGGAGTGTTACCGTTTGAATCTAGAGTATCTATTCACTTTATCCATCGGGTTTGGGCAGTTGTTACCGTTTTAACGCTACTTGCTGCATGTTGGCCACTCCTTAGAGCTGGTCAAAACCACTTACTCCGACATTCAGCGCTTGTCGTTTTAGCTTTAGTTTCTATACAAGTTTTGGTGGGGGGGGCAATCGTACACTTCCAATTTCCTCTGTTGTTGACCTTATTCCATAACTTCATGGCAGCAATGGTGTTATTAGCAATGGTGAAATTGTGTTTCTTTATCAGCTTGGCGCAAAAAGTAGGAGTAAAACATGCTTCAATTAACTAGTTTTTCAGAGCTTCAAAAAGCAACTACTTTATTCAAAGCCTACTTTGGCATGTGTAAGTTCAAAGTAGTATGTATGTTGGTTATTACTGCTTGGGTCGGGATGATGTTAGCACCACAAAGTGATAAAACATTATTGGCACAATTAATGAGTTTGTTTGGCATTGGTTTACTTTCGAGTAGTGCAGCAGCTGTAAATCATATCGTGGATAGAGAAATAGATAAAAAGATGGCGCGAACACGAAACCGACCGTTAGCGACAGACTCTGTTTCTGTATCATCAGCTTTAATCTTTGCGATAGGCCTCGCAATTTCTGGGTATGCTCTATTAACTATTTTCGCCAATCAGTTATGTGCGCTACTTACCTTAGCCGCGCTATTCGGTTATGCCGTGATTTATACGTTATTGTTAAAACGCGCAACACCTCAAAACATAGTAATTGGGGGGTTAGCAGGAGCGATGCCACCCCTGTTAGGTTGGGTCAGTGAGACTGGTCAGCTTGGTGCAGAGCCTTGGTTGTTAGTAATGATCATTTTTGCTTGGACACCTCCTCACTTTTGGGCATTAGCTATTGCTCGTAAACGAGACTACGAAAAAGCCGAAGTCCCCATGTTACCAGTAACGCATGGAAACGAATTTACAAAACTCTGTGTGCTATTTTATACCATCATTTTGACTTTAGTCTGTTTGCTCCCTTATCTAGTGGGAATGTCTGGTTGGATCTACTTGTTGGTCTCTGGTATGGCAAATGTCGCTTTTATTTACAAAGCGACAAAGCTTATGAGAACAAATAGTTTAGAGTATGCTATGAGGGTATTTTATTTCTCTATCTGGCATCTTTTGATAGTGTTCATTGCACTTTTTGTGGATAAAGCATTTATATGAAAAAATTTCTGTTAATTATCTCTATGTTAACTTTGTTTGGTTGTGGGCCTGCACCAGATGTGTCGGAAAAAGTGGTTTGGTACCCAAAGCCTAAGGACGTTAAAGCGTTTGAATTAAGGGATCAACACGGTGCGATAGTCTCAAACCAAGACTTTACCGATAAATGGAATTTGCTATTTTTGGGCTACACGAGTTGTCCCGACGTGTGTCCAATGACGCTGTTGAAATTAACTCACGTATATCAATCTGTAAAAAATAAAGGTGACTTACAAGTATGGTTTGTATCGGTCGATCCCAACCGAGATACTGAAGAAAAGCGTTTGGCCTACATCAAGCACTTTGATCCTGATTTTAAAGCGGTATCTGCCGAGCATTCTGCTTTATTTCCGTTTGTGAGAGATCTCGGTTTAATATACGCAATAAATCAGGAACAGACAGAAGAGTATTATGTTGATCATAGTGCGTCTGTAGCATTAATTAACCCAAAAGGTCAGCTTGAGGCTATTTTCAAACCTACACATACAGTGGGAGCGGTCCCTACAATCGATGACAAACTACTTCTTTCTGACCTTGAGAAGATCATCAATTAGTCTTATAGCGACACTGGTCGACCCTAGTGTCGCTGCACTATCTTACCTCTAACGCTTTAATTATTTGCGGATTTTTAATCAATCTTTGTGGCATTTTTACCATCACGGTCTAAGCTAATTTTATTACTCATTTTTACAAGGATAGTCTTCAGCTCATGTTGAAACTTCCACCTGAAATGGCGATTAACCATGTGGAAAGCCTGTACCATCAGATTTTCCAAGACTCTATGGAAACATCAGACATCACGATTGATATTAGTGAAGTGCAAAGAGCCGACACAGCATCTATACAACTGCTCTGTGCCGTGCAAAAACACTTGCTCTCGTTAGAACATAAAATTGTATGGCATGGTGAAAGTGACGCTTTAGCGCAGGCTGTCAATGAGTTGGGATTAACCCATTATTTATTCCATAGTATTGAAAATTAAGAGGTGAATATGAAAAAGATTTTAGCTGTGGATGATTCGGCGTCAATGCGCCAAATGGTTGGCTTTACTTTGAAAAAAGCAGGTTTTGATGTTACGGAAGCCAAAGATGGCAGTGAAGCGCTATCTATTGCCAAGCAACAAGGGTTCGATGCCGTGATCTCTGATGTAAACATGCCTGTAATGGATGGGATCACACTTATTAAAGAGCTGCGTAGCCTACCCAACTATAAGTTCACCCCTTTACTAATGCTGACCACCGAGTCGGGGTTAGATAAAAAAACAGAAGGTAAAGCGGCGGGAGCAACTGGTTGGATAGTGAAGCCATTCAACCCTGAACAACTACTAGCGGTATTGAAAAAAGTCATAAGATAGATACAGAGAGGCGTCGATATGAGTATTGATTTAAGCCAATTTTTTGATGTCTTTTTTGAAGAAAGCTTTGAAGGCCTAGACATAATGGAAGCTGAGCTGCTGAATTTACAGCCAGGCCATGAAGACTCAGAAACGATCAATACTATATTTCGCGCAGCACACAGCATCAAAGGTGGCAGTGGAACATTTGGTTTTACTTCTGTCGCTAACTTCACGCATGTGTTGGAAACCTTACTCGATCAAATCAGGGATGGGCGTCGACAGTTGACCGCTGAACATGTCAATTTGCTGCTCCAATCCGTTGATTGTTTAAGGGCCTTACTAACCGCATTACAAGCCGAAGAAGAGCCAGATCTTTCCAATGCGAATGAGTTGAAAGTTAAATTTGAAGAGATTTTAGGTGGTAAAGAGAGTGTTAGCTCAGATACTGCCGATAGCATACCTCAAGGGCAAGAATCTCAAACCTATCAAATAGACTTTAAACCGCTCCCCCACTTGTTTAAAACCGGTAACGAACCGCTCTATATGTTAAGTGAGCTATCAGAATTGGGGGATTTAGAAACTCATGCGTTTTGTGATGCAATACCTGAAATTGATGACTTCAATCCAGAGGATTGCTACCTCAGTTGGCGGTTATACTTAACAACCAGTCATCCAGAGTCGGCGATTAAAGAAGTATTTGAGTGGGTTGAGGATGATGCTGAAATTTCTATTACCTTATGTGGTGGTTTATTTGAAGATGATGTGAGTGTCTCCACAACGCCAGAACCAGAGAGTGAGAAGAAAGAAGCGTCGAGCAACGACACTCAAAATATTGATGTACCAAAAACATCCTCAGCGACAGCGACAAAGGCTAAGCCTGAGGCTAGCAAGAAATCAGCAGAATCGACTTCGATCCGTGTTGGGATTGATAAAGTTGATTCGCTTATCAATATGGTAGGGGAGTTGGTTATTACCCAAGCTATGTTGACTCAATTAGGCGAGCAAGAACCGACCGAAAATACGCTTGCTGCGATGCAAGAAGGCCTCGCTCAATTAGCCCATAATACGCGAGATTTACAAGAAAATGTAATGCGGATCAGGATGTTACCTATTAGTTTTGTCTTCAGCCGATTTCCTCGTTTAGTAAGAGACACATCACAGAAGTTGAACAAACAGGTTGAGCTAAAACTGCTAGGAGAGCAAACAGAATTAGATAAAACCGTGATGGAAAAAATTTCCGATCCTATGGTTCATTTAGTAAGAAACTCTTTGGATCACGGCTTAGAAACACCGGAAGACAGAATAAAAGCCGGAAAAGATCCTGTGGGTACGGTGACACTGAATGCTTTCCACCAAGGTGGAAATATTGTGATTGAAATCATGGATGATGGCAGAGGCTTGAATACCGAAAAAATAAAAAGTAAAGCAATTGCCAATGGCCTAATTCAAGCAACTGATGAGCTGACTATTGAAGAGGTTAATGAACTTATTTTTAGGCCTGGGTTTTCAACAGCCGATGAAGTGAGTGATATCTCTGGTCGCGGCGTGGGTATGGACGTTGTTCGAAGAAATATTCAAGCATTAAACGGCAGCGTTGAAGTAACTTCAGCAAAAGGGGTTGGCTCAACGTTTACAATTAGATTGCCATTAACGCTGGCCATTCTTGATGGTCAACTGGTTAAAGTTGCAAAGCATACCTACATCATTCCACTTATTTCTATTGTTGAGTCTTTACAAATAGATATTAAAAAAGTGAGCAAAGTAGGTAATGGCTTAGAGGTGCTACGGTTACGAGATGAATACATACCAATACTAAGGCTATATCAATTATTTAATCATGGTGGTGCAATAGAAGAGTTGGATAAAACACTGTTAGTGGTTGTTGAGAGTGATAATCACAAAGTGGGGTTGTTGGTAGATGATTTACTGGCGCAACAACAGGTCGTTATTAAAAGTCTCGAAGCGAATTATCAGAAAGTAAATGGGATCTCAGGGGCGACAATTTTAGGTGATGGCAGAGTCTCTTTAATTGTTGATATTAGTGGTCTTATCAAGCTAAGTGGCTTAAAGCGTCCAGGAACTCAAGAATTATTAGTAGAACAAGAGTTAGATGAGGTGGTGTCATGATCACTGAAAAAGCCTCGATTAATGAACAAGTCATGCTTGCAGACAGAGATGACGATACACAATTTCTCACCTTTATGATGGCGGGCGAAGAGTATGGCATGGATATTCTGGCCGTACAGGAAATCAGAGGGTGGGAAGAAGTCACTGCAATTCCAAATGCTCCTAAGTATGTGAACGGTGCGATTAATTTACGTGGCACGATAGTACCAATCATAGATTTAAGGATTCGATTCGGCTTACCGCAAATCGAATATGGAGCTCTAACTGTGGTTATCGTTGTCTCCGTTGTAATAAAAGAGGCAACAAAAATTATGGGGTTAGTTGTTGATGCTGTTTCTGACGTATACAGCATCAACGAAGAAACAGCGAAGGATGTTCCAGATTTTCAAGACTCGGAAAATAGTCAATTTGTACAGGGACTTGTAAATGTTGGTGAAAAAATGGTCGTACTTTTAAATTTGAAGAAGATATTAGATCTTGAAGTCAAGCAGAATGAGCAATTGGTTGTCGGGGGATAACATGAGCGATCAAGCATTAGCAAGTCAACTCAACAATAGGGTTCTGATTGCGGGTGCCATAATATTTGTGGGCTTGGCAATTAGTGTTCAAATGTTGAATATTAATATGTCTACACAAGCCTATGTGGCGATGGTTATAGCAGCTGTCAGTGTGGTGCTGGCAATTTTACTACTTAAGCAAAGCGCAAACATTCTGCTTTCTAAGTTACAAGATGTTGAGGAAATTGTTCCCGCGATAGAGAGTAAAGATGCTAGTTTACTCAATGCAAGTAATGCGTCACGTCAATCATCTTTATACAAAGCGGTTGCTAATTTATTAAATGGTGACGCAGTAGATAGTCAAGATCATAGCCATAGTTTGTTGCTAGCTTTAAAGGTCTGTCAGGCCAATGTTATGCTTGCAGATGCTTCTCTCAATATTGTGTATTTGAACGATTCCGTAACCAGCATGCTGCGTAAAAATCAGGCTAAGTTACAGCAAGAATTGCCTGGCTTTAATGTTGATAATTTGATTGGTGCAAACATTGATACATTTCATAAAAACCCCAGCCATCAGAGAGGCATCCTAGCTAATTTGACCCGTCCATATGTCACACAAATCAAAGTGGCAGGTTTGACCTTTGATCTTATTGCCACGCCTGTTTTCGATGATGAAGGGCAAAGGATCGCGACTTTAGTTGAGTGGAAAGACCTTACAAGAGAATTAGCGCTAGAGAAAAAGCAGGCGGACTTGGCGAGTCACAATGCTCGTATATCGAGCGCGCTGGACGTTTGTCAGGCAAACGTAATGCTAGCGGACGAAGGGTTGAATATTATTTATGTTAATGATTCGGTTGTGCGAATGTTGAGAGACAATCAAACGCAGCTTAGAAAATCATTACCGAACTTTGATGTGGATACGCTTGTAGGGCAATGTATTGATGTGTTTCATGCGAACCCTAGCCATCAAAGAAATCTGCTTGAGAAACTGAGTGATGTATACAGTACAGATATCAAAGTTGCTGGCTTCACCTTTGGTTTAATTGCGACTCCGGTGTTTGATGAAGAGAAAAAGCGGATTGGTACCGTTGTAGAGTGGGACGACAAAACAGAGCGTTTAGTTCGTGAAGAAGAAGAGAAAACTGCCGCAGCTGAAAACTTACGCGTCCGAAGAGCATTAGACAACGTTTCAACGAATACGATGATAGCAAATGAGCAGTTTGAGATCGTTTACTTGAATCGCGCAGTGAAAGATATGATGAGAAATGCTGAGAGCGACCTAAGGCGTGACCTGCCTAATTTTGACAGTAACCATCTTATGGGGGCGAATATTGATGTATTCCACCGCAACCCAAGTCATCAACGCAGTATGCTTTCTCGGCTCGAAACTGAGTATAAAACGGAAATCGTTGTCGGCGGAAGAACCTTTGGTCTAGTCGCCAATCCGATATTTGATGGCAATAATGAACGCGTGGGCACCGTTGTCGAATGGGAAGATAGAACCAAAGAAGTTACGATTGAGAAAGAGGTGAATGGCCTCGTTCAGTCGGCTAACGCTGGTAACCTTAGTGTTCGTTTATCAGAAGATGGGAAAGATGGCTTCTATTTAAGACTAACCAAAGGGTTAAATAGTTTAGTGTCTACTGTCGATGAGACTGTTACAGACATGGGGGATATGTTAGACGCATTGGCGACTGGTAATTTGACTAGGCGTATTGAAGGCGATTATCGCGGGGCTTATGAAAAGCTCAAAAAAGACGCAAACACCACTGCTGAGAAGTTAACCGAAATGCTTGGTCGCATACGTACATCTGCAAATCTAGTTGCCAGTGGTGCAGATGAAATATCTCAAGGAAACGCAGATTTGAGTCAGCGGACCGAGGAGCAAGCTTCCTCGCTAGAAGAAACTGCTTCTAGCATGGAAGAAATGACGAGCACAGTTAGACAAAATGCAGATAACGCGAAAGTAGCTAATGAGTTGGCTGAAGATACTTGTGACAAGGCGACCAAAGGCGGTGAAGTAGTCACACGCGCAGTTGAAAGCATGTCTGAAATTAATGATTCAAGTAAGAAAATTGCTGACATTATAGGTGTTATTGATGAAATTGCTTTCCAGACAAACCTATTGGCATTAAATGCAGCCGTTGAAGCAGCTCGGGCTGGAGAGCAAGGTCGAGGATTTGCTGTGGTTGCTGGTGAAGTTCGTAATCTAGCTCAGCGTTCTGCCGCAGCAGCTAAAGAAATTAAGGACCTGATCAGAGACAGTGTAAGTAAGGTTGAAGATGGTACGTTACTGGTTAATGAGTCAGGTGAAACACTAAAAGAAATAGTTGAGTCCGTTAAGCGGGTGACAAACATGATTTCTGACATTGCTGAAGCGTCGATTGAGCAGAGTTCAGGTATTGAGCAGGTTAATAAAGCAGTGTCACAAATGGATGAAATGACGCAGCAAAATGCTGCCTTAGTTGAAGAAGCGTCAGCCGCAGGGGAGTCGATGGCTGAGCAAGCAAATGATATGAGAAGATTATTAAACTTCTTCACTCTTGATGAATCTTCACACCGTAGCTTAGAAATATCTGAGTCACCGAAGAACTATAAAGCGCCAGAAAAACAATTACCAAAACGGACAATGAATTCCAATAAGCCCCCGCAGCAAAACACGAGAAGTAATCAGTTTGCTGATGACTCGGAAGAGTGGGAAGAGTTTTAGGGTTTGGTAATAGACCAATTCCTTAGTGGGGTTGGCTGAAGGAATACGACGATGCGAGAGTTTCTGTTGACCGATAAGGATTTCTCCGAAATTTCGGCTCGGGTCTATGACACATGCGGCATAGTACTCGGGCCGCATAAAAGGGAAATGGTTTACTCAAGGTTGGCAAGGCGCATAAGAGCCAACGGGCTAAAATCATTTGAGGCGTATTTGTCTTTTTTGGAAGAAAATCAAGATGTTGAGTTTAGCCATTTTATTAATGCAATAACAACTAACTTAACTTCTTTCTTTCGAGAAAATCATCACTTCGAGTTCTTAACGAAAAGAATAGTTCCTGAAATTATTGCCAGGCACAAACACGACAGAAGAGTCCGAATCTGGTCTGCTGGATGCTCTACAGGTGAAGAGCCTTATAGTATCGCGATGACCATTGCGAATGCTTTTCCAAGTGGTTGGGACGTCAAAGTGCTAGCAACAGATCTAGATTCCAACGTCTTGGGCAAAGCGAGTCTCGGAGAATATACGGCAAATAACGTCACGGGTTTAGATGAAGATAAGCTCAAAAAATGGTTTCTTAGAAGTGCAGATGGAGCAATGTATAAAGTGAAGCCTAAATTGCAATCTTTCATCCATTTTAAACGACTTAATCTTCTAGAGCCATGGCCAATGAAAGGACCCTTTGATGTTATTTTCTGTCGTAATGTTTTGATTTATTTTGATAAAGAAACCAAAGATAAGTTGTTTGAGCAATATCATGACATGTTAGCTCCCAATGGTTACTTACTTATCGGGCACTCCGAGACGATGGGAAAAGAGCATCTGGAATTTAAAAATCTAGGTAAAACCATTTATCAAAAAGGCCAGTTGAATGAGAGAGTTTAGACCTGTTCTCAGAGGATTCGAACATGTAAAACGCTTCTGGGATTCAGGACGTTCTAAAGTCGTTGCAAAAGTACTACCTGGGGAGTTTTATGTATCTAAGCAGGACGAATTGATTTCGACGGTATTAGGGTCTTGTATTGCAGCTTGCGTATATGACGAGAAATTGGGGATAGGTGGTATGAATCACTTTATGTTACCCGGAGCGAAAGCGCTACGAGAAGTGCATGCGGATGACCTAAATTGTCGTTATGGTAACTGGGCGATGGAGTATCTGATAAATGAAGTACTCAAAAATGGGGCGTCTAGAAGCAATTTAAAAATCAAACTTTTTGGCGGTGGAAAAATTATTAGCGCAATGACTGATATTGGGGAAGGGAACATCAGGTTTGCTCAAGCCTATGTGGAAGAGGAAAGTTTGAATTTAATTTCACAGGATGTAGGTGGCCCCTGGCCAAGAAAAGTTATCTTTCATCCTCAAAGTGGCAAAGCGCAAGTGAAAAAGTTACGAACCATGCACAATAACACAATTGAACAACGTGAAGTGCGTTACTTACATGACATTGAGGCTCAAGACAATAAAACGGATATTGAGCTATTTTAGGTGTGAAATATGATCAAAGTTCTGATTGTTGACGACTCGCCGTTAATTCGTGGGTTGTTAAAAGAAATACTAGGTCAGGCGGATGGTATTAAAGTCGTTGGCACCGCGGAAGACCCTTATGAAGCTAGAGAGCTCATTAAATCTACTTCGCCTGACGTATTAACTTTGGATATAGAAATGCCAAAAATGAATGGCATTAATTTTCTTAAAAACTTAATGCGTTTAAGGCCTATGCCTGTTGTGATGATCTCTACGTTGACCCAAGAGGGCTCACCCGCCACGATAGAAGCACTAGAGTTAGGTGCAGTTGATTTTATTTCTAAGCCCACCAGCAATGTTGCTGATACCTTAATGTCTTATTCCGATTTACTGGTTAAGAAGATTAGAGTCGCGGCTGGTGCAAGAGTGAGGGCTTTTAAAGCACCAAAACAGGAAAGCGAATTAGAAATTGGCCGTAATTATACATTTTCGCGTAATACTATTTTAGCCATAGGCGCCTCAACTGGAGGAACTGAAGCTATCAGAGAAGTACTTATGCGATTACCAACACACGCGCCTCCCGTTGTTATCACCCAACATATCCCACCGGTTTTTAGCACCTCATTCGCGCAAAGAATGGATCGCACCTGTGCGGTATCAGTCAAAGAAGCGGAAGATGGTGATGCTTTATTACCTGGTCATGTATTCATAGCACCGGGAGACAAACATCTCAAGGTAGCACACACTGCAACCGGATATGTCTGCCGATTAGATGATACTGAGCCTGTTAATCGTCATAAACCGTCAGTTGAAGTGTTATTTAACTCCCTTGTGCCAATGGGGAAGCATGTTTGTGCTGCTATGCTCACGGGAATGGGTAGTGATGGAGCAAAAGCAATGCTAGCTTTGAAAGTCGCTGGTGCCAAGACGTTTGCACAAGATGAACTAAGCTGTGTAGTATGGGGAATGCCTAGAGCAGCGTACGAGCTTGGTGCAGTGCAAAGTCTGGTACCTTTGAGTAAAGTGACCGAAACCATGTTGAGCGCGGTTAAAAAGTAAGGGTAAGAGCTAATTTGTTCCTACCCAAAGCTGTTATTTTTCAATAACCCAAGGTTGTGAAAACCAATAATATCGTCCTGTGTCTTTGATTGAAGGCGCAGTACAGTTATATCGTGACCGTCCTATGGATAGTGCTTTCGGGGTTTGGATACGTACGCTGGTTTCTGTTAGCCACGTCAGCTCAGCTTGCCCAACACCTGAAACGTAGCATGCAAATTGACTCTGATGAAAATCCTTATTGTTAAAATGCAACGTGATTGCTGGGGATTTATTGTTCGTGACGCTATCAAGGTAATCTAATTTTTGTAGAGAGAACGCTTTGGTCTCGAGCTTAGTTTTTAATGTTTCTAAGTTGCTGTAGTTTCCCGATGCGGGAAAGCGAGCGATACGTGTAAAATCTGAAGAAATACCAACCGCACCAGAGTGTTGCCCAATACCAATAAGTCCAAGCTCTGCTACTAGCTTTTGTAATTCATGATTAAATTCGCCGTACGGGTATGCGAGGTAGGGGTAATCGTGGCCAATTTCTTCTTTAATTCGCTGTTGTGACCATGTGATATCGTGCTCAACACGCGCACGCCACTGTGCCACTGTTTCATTTTTTAGTTTGAGATGGAGGTAATCGTGCTTAGCACTATGATTTGCGATAATAGCCCCGCGTTTTGCTAATGCCCTCAGTTCATCCCACGTCATGACATAGCTTTTCTTTTCGTCAATAAGTTGAGGGTTGACGAAAATCGTATAGGGAAAGCCAAAAGATTCCAGGATCGGGGCCGCCGCAGTGATATTGTTTTCATAGCCATCATCAAAGGTGATAGCCAACGTTTTTTCTGGTAGAGACTTACCCGACTTCAGGCTATCTAACAAATGTGGTAAAGGTATCACCGAAAAACCATGTTCTTTAATGTGGTTAAGATGAGATTTAAAGGTTTCTTCACTCACGCTGGTGACCGCTGGGAGTTTCTCACTCACGTGATGATACTGTAAGATAACCGCACTCCAACTATTTGCTGAAAATAGGGCCAAACCAAAAATAATATGTTGTATCAATTTCTTAAATGCCATAAAGCGCAACATCTGAGCCTCTTACTACTTGCAGGTCCGATGATACTATCAAATATTACGGTGCCACTGTTAGGATTAGTCGATACGGCAGTAATTGGTCATATGGGGGATGCGCATTTTTTGGCTGGGATTGCGCTTGGCTCTAGCGCTATCTCGGTACTATTTTGGCTTGCAAGTTTTCTGCGAATGAGTACAACAGGAGTGATCGCTCAATCAAGCGGCCAGCAAGACCATGACAAGCTAACACGTTCACTATATACCAGTATGCTCATTGCGCTGCTCTTCGCCATGAGTTTGATTGTGTTATCTCCTCTGCTGATCCAAGTTATTGCTCAGCTTTCAAATGCTTCTAGTGAAGTATTTGAGCAAGCAAAATTATATTTTCAAATCCGTGTATTTAGTGCGCCTGCAGCAATGTTAAACCTTGTGCTGCTGGGCTTTATGCTTGGGATGCATTACGGGCGAGGGCCATTCTATCTGGTGTTGTTCACAAACATAGTGAATATAGCTTTGGACATTTTATTTGTTGTCGGATTTGAGTGGGGAGTAGCAGGCGCAGCTTGGGCTTCACTGATTGCAGACTATTCGGCATTAGGCTTATCCTTGTTTTTGAGCGCATTGGTCGCAAAGCGTCACGGTATTACGTTGAAATTCACTCTACCAAAGCGCGCACAGTGGTTCAGTTTACTCACCTTGAATCGTGATATTTTTATTCGTTCCTTGATCTTACAACTCTGCTTTAGTTTCATGACTTTCTATGGCGCAAGGCTTGGTGAGATCACACTAGCGGCCAACGCTGTCTTACTGAATTTTTTGATGTTAGTCAGCTTTGCGATGGACGGTATTGCTTATGCTGCGGAGGCTAAGGTCGGCAGAGCAAAAGGACAAAGCTCGTTAGGACAATTGCAATTATGGGTAAAAGTAAGCCTGTTTTGGGGGGCTGCATTTGCGCTTTTATACAGCGCTATTTTTTATCTAGCTGGTGGCTGGATCATTAGTTTATTAACCAATATCCCCGAAGTAATAACGTTGGCAGGTACTTACTTACCTTGGTTGGTGCTATTACCTTTGATTGCTATGAGTTGCTTTTTGTTTGACGGCATCTTTGTGGGGCTTACTCGTGCTAAAGAAATGCGAAACAGCATGTTAGTTTCTGCGGTATTCGGTTTCTTCTTGCCGTTTTTAATTGCATTGCCACTCGGTAATCATGCGCTCTGGCTTGCGATGAGTTGTTTTATGGGGTTGCGTGGATTGACTTTGGCATATAAATACCATCAGCTCTCTCGAGAAGCTGCTTTACTCGAATAATGGAGCTGCGTTAAGCAAATGGGTCGTTATCTTTTAGGGCTTGGCGGCGTTTTTCTCTGGCTTCTATCACTTGAGAAAAGCGGTTAGCAAAAATACCAATATAACCGTAAAAGGCACAGCACAAACCAGGAAGTAAAAGCACTAAACCTGCGATTTGAAAGCGATGATCTTGATAATAACCCAGTGCTATAAAAGCACCCGCGAGTAACACAATAACAAGGCCAAAAAGGAAAAATTTGAGGCTTCGCTTAGGGTGAGACCCTAAGCGATAAATGAGGGTTTTGCTCATTAATAGTAAGAGTGTTCGCCACGCGCGTGCTCTGTGATGTCACGTACGCCATTGATTTCTTCAAACTTAGCGATCATCTCTTTTTCGATGCCCTCTTTCAATGTGACATCAATCATTGAGCAGCCGTTACAACCACCGCCGAATTGAAGTACTGCAATACCATCTGCGGTAATTTCTACTAGGCTAACTTGACCACCATGATTGGCCAACTGTGGATTTACTTCTGTCACAAGCATGTGCTCTACGCGTTCAGCTAGGCTCGCATCGTCACGTAATCGTTTAGCTTTGGCATTTGGTGCCTTAAGCGTTAACTGACTCCCCATTTTATCGGTAACGAAATCGATATCGGCTTCTTCTAAAAATGGTGCACTTTCTTCATCAACGATGGCTTCAAAACCATTAAACGGTAAGCGGATATCGCTTTGTTCAACGGCATCTGCTGGGCAATATGACACGCCACACTCAGCTTGAGAGGTGCCTGGATTAACCACGAAAACCCTAATATTGGTGCCTTCAGCCTGATCGGCTAATAGTTTCGCGAAATGGCTTTGGGCAGAATCTGAAATATGGATCATAATTCGCTCTATACTTGACTAAATTACTCGGTTAATACGTATCATACTCTCCTCGTCGTGTTGTCGCTAGTGTTCGGCGTAAAAATTTGGCAATCGGCGGTGTGCTTGTTAGCTTGAAAAGTAATCGGAATTAAAGGACATTATCATGCGGTTAATAAGCTGTATTATCGTGCTGTTGAGCTTTAGCTTGCAGGCCAAGCCCATTGCCTATTATTTTGGCGATGAAGTAAAATTTGATCCCACAATAACTACGCCAAAACAAGCATTTGGATATGAAGTTGGGCAGTGGCATTTGCGCCACGATCAAATCGTTAATTATCTACATACCCTTGCAAGCGAAAGTCCAAGACTGAGTGTCGAAACAATCGGGTTTAGCCATGAGCGACGTCCTTTGTTACTCCTAAAAGCGAGCTCGCCACAAAACCAACAAAACTTGGCGCGTATTCAGCAAGATCATATTGCTTCATTGAGCAGTAGCCAAAGCCGTTCAGACCAGCCAGTTGTGATGTGGATGGGCTATAGCGTGCACGGTAATGAGTCTTCAGGAAGCAATGCCGCGGTACTCATGGCATATTATTTAGCTGCGGCGCAGGGCGAGTCTGTTACGCAGCTCCTTGATAATGCGGTGATATTGTTAGATCCAGCTTTGAACCCTGATGGCTTATCACGTTTTGCTACATGGGCAAACGCCAATAAGAGCATGTCTCTATCAACCGATCCTGCACATCGTGAGCATAATGAGTCTTGGCCTTCTAGTCGCACTAACCATTATTGGTTTGACCTCAATCGTGACTGGTTACTACTACAACATCCTGAGTCAAAAGCACGGATCAAAGCGTTCCATCGTTGGAAACCAAACGTACTGACCGATTTTCATGAAATGGGACCAAATAGTACGTATTTTTTCCAACCAGGGATCCCATCAAGAACTCACCCAATTACCCCATTACAAAACGTAGCGCTAACCAACGAGATTGGTAAGTTTCATGCCAAAGCTCTTGATGCGCAAGGGGAGTTATATTTTACTCAAGAGAGTTTTGATGACTTTTATTATGGCAAAGGTTCTACGTACCCCGACGTAAATGGTGCGGTTGGCATTTTATTCGAACAAGCTAGTAGTAGAGGGCATGCACAAGAAACTCAGTATGGCGTGTTGAGTTTTCCTGAAACGATTAAAAATCAAGTCACGACGAGTCTCTCGACATTCCAAGCCAGCATAACGCATCGACGCGCTTTACTTGATTATCAGCAGCAGTTTTATCAACAAGCGAACGAGCTTGCGAGTAAAGATGAAATTAACGGTTACGTTGTTGCTCGCGGCAAAGATAACTACCGTTTTCAAGCGTTTGTGGATTTATTGAAACAGCATCAGATAGAGGTGAAATACCTCTCAAAAGCCAAAGAAGTTGATAACACCGAATATCAGCAAGGGGATTTATACATTCCACTAGCTCAGCCGCAATATCGCTTGATAAAAGCACTATTTAGCACACAGACGCATTTTAAGGACAACACGTTCTACGATGTTTCAGGTTGGACGATGTCGTATGCTTATGATTTAGATTTTGCCGCAGTAAAAAGTGGCTGGGGTTTAAAGCTTCAAGGTGAATCGAGCACTGACTCAAATATATTGGCTCCCGTTGCAGGAAGTTATGCTTACACCATAGAATGGCACCATTATCTGGCGCCACAATTAGCAAATCGACTCTTACAGGCAGGAGTGAAAGTAGCAGCTGCAATGTCACCATTTTCAGCATCAACAACCTCAGGCTCTCATGACTTCCAGGCCGGTACATTGGTGATAGCAAGTGGTATTCAACAGCAAGCGGACTGGTTTACTGAGCTTGAAACAATCGCCAGAGAGCTTTCACTTCCAGTCTATAGTGTGACTACAGGCATGACACAAAGTGGCGTCGATTTTGGGTCAAGACAAATGCTGCAGCTGCAAAAGCCAGAAGTCTTCATCATAGGTGGTGCGGGTGTAAGTCAATATGAAGCGGGTGAGCTTTGGTATCATTTGGATAGGCATTTAAAACTAGCCCCGTCGATTGTGGAAAAGCAGCATATCGAGAAACTCGATCTTACACGCTACACCCATATTTTATTGGCTGATGGTAAGTATGGAGATTTAAGTGACAAGAGCAAAGCCAAGCTCTTGAGTTGGGTTGCTAAAGGCGGTGTGATTTGGGGGCAAAAGCGTGGTGCACAGTGGCTAATCGAACAGCAACTACTAGACGCTAAAATGGTTTCAAGCAAAGAAATGCGAGCCCAGTTTGACAGCAAAAATCTCACCTTTGCAGATCAAGATAGCCTTTCGGCAAAGCAGCGGATTGCCGGCGCGATTTTTGATGCGCGTTTGGATTTAAGTCATCCCTTGTCTTTTGGCTTCGAGAACCGGGAATTACCTGTCTTTAAAAATAGTACTTGGGTGATGCATCGTAATAATAGGCCATTTATCGAGTCGTTAACGTACACTCAAAAGCCTTTATTGGCAGGGTATACTGATAATATCAACGTTGAGCAGATCGCAGGTTCCTCTGTCTTGATTGCGTCAAAGTCTGGACGTGGGGTGGCTGTTGGAATGACTGACAACCCGGTATTTCGTGGCTTTTGGTTCGGTTCTAGCCGGCTGCTAAATAACGCGTTGTTCTTTGCACACGGCATAAGATAAAGTCCAGAATATTTAGCAAGTTGATTGGTATCTGTTCTAGCTATATCAATTAAATAATACGCTTTTAAGCGTCGAATGGTGTGAGGCTGATAGCCATCGCCCACACCATTTTTGCCCCATTTTGTTTACACACTTTTGCCGCTGCATTCATGGTCGCGCCCGTTGTGATCACATCCTCAAGTAATACGATATTTTTTCCTTCAACAGGTTGGCTGAGCACAAAGGCATTGTTTAAGTTACGTTTTCGTTTAGCCTTGGTCAGCTCAGATTGCGGCTTGGTGTGCTTTGTTCTTTTGAGTATTTTTTGGGTGAGTGGTAGCCCTTGCCAAATTTGCTCAACTTGATTGTAACCTCGTCGGATTAAACGTCTTCGGTGTAATGGCAAACAACAAACAAGGTCTACGGGGAAAGCATCTTCTTCACTGAAACGCTGCCATAGCGCCTGAGCTAGCAGGTTTAAGGCACATTGATAGGCTTTGCTATGGTTAAACTTTACTCCTTGCAACCATGTGTTTATAGGCGTGCGGTACCAACTCGCCACAGATAACCCATCACAGTCTTCAAGGCTAACCATGCGTTGGATATTGGGGTAATTAAGTAGATTAATCTCTTGATCCATAAAGTCTAAGCAGGCTTGTAAGCAGTGTGGACAAAGCAAGGTTTCTGTTGTGCGTTGTTCACAGCATACACAAGGCTGACACCACTTTTTAGGTAATAACCGATTAAGTTGGATCATTGCTTTCCATCCCGGGTTAGCTATCATGGCGTCAAGTTTGGTATAGAGAACAGATAAATGCAAAATGAAGTTGTGTTGCTCCATGGTTGGGGGATGAACAAAGCGGTGTGGCAGTTATGCGAGGAAGCTTTAGCACCTGCAACACTAATTAAAGCGGTCAATCTTCCTGGATTTGGTGGTACACCAAGCGCTGAGGGCGATTATTCTCTTGAGCGTAACGCTTTACTTATTGCTGAGCAGCTGATGCCACAAAGCGTGTTGATAGGCTGGTCTTTGGGGGGCTTATTTGCATTGTATTTAGCTGCTCATTTTCCAGACAAAGTTAGCAAGGTTATTTTGGTCGCTTCAACGCCATTTTTTTGTGAGCAAGCAGATTGGCCCGGAATAGCCCCTAAGGTGCTAAACAACTTTGAGACTCAACTGCAAACCAATAGCGCAAAGACGATAGAAAGGTTTTTAGCGATTCAAGCGATGGGCAGTGAACATGCCAGAGAAGACATCAAACAACTCAAAGCGCTACTAGGCACACTGCCGGAAGCGGAGGCGAAAGCACTAGCTGGTGGGTTGGAGATATTGAAATCGCAGGACTTACGAGATGAATTTTCACGGCTGCAACTCCCCACAATAGGCATCTTCGGCCGTTTAGATTCTCTTGTTCCACAAGCGGCTGTAGAGAAAATGCAGGTACTCAATCCAAATTTTAAGGCTCATACGCTTGCAAAGGCCTCTCATGCGCCTTTTATCTCTCATAAAGAAGCCTTTTTATCACTCCTTAAATCAATTGTTTAAATATTTGGAGTAATAAAGCGGCAAAAAATTGCCGCTTTTACTTTTCTTTGTTGATATTTTGCGCAATAATTAGTCAGTAAGAAAAGGTTTATCTAGGTGCGAATATGCCAATAGGTGATGTGTTAAATAATGGAATTGACGGTTATAACCGCGCTGCTCAGGGGATTGCCCAAGCAAGTGCTGATATTAACCGCGCTGCCATCGATCAACAAAGTGATTCTGAACGTGCAGCAGGGCGGCAGTTGCAAGGTGCTAGTGCCGGTGAAGCTGTGACGGCTCCAGTGAGTGAGACGCCAAGCTTGACCGAATCAGTGGTAGCCTTAAAAGTTGAAGAGTTTAACGCGAAAGCCAATGTGCAAACTATTCGCACTGCAGATGAAGTGTTAGGTACGTTGATTGATATTAAAGTGTAATGAACATAGTAACGCCACCACCGGCGATGAATTTAAACACTGCCAACGTGTACACCGAAACGGTTGTACGCGATAATCAGCTGCGTGAAGCGATCCCAAAACCTGCACCAACTAACTCTTCATTTACTGAAAACCGCAACCTTTCCGATTCTGAAAAAGGCCGCTCTTCTAACGTAGACGATGCAAAAGTTTACGGCTCTGATGGTAAAACAGAGCAAAGCAAAACCATTCAAGGCAAAGAGCAAGGTGAAAAAGGCGAAGGCCAAGAAAAAGAAAAGAATGAACAAGAGCAGCAACAAACAGAGCAAGATGAGCAGGTCGTTCAAGAATTAAAATCTCGAGATAGAGAAGTAAGATTACATGAGCAGGCTCATGCCAGAGTAGGTGGGCAATATGCTGGATCACCGAGTTATGAATATCAGCGCGGTCCTGATGGCAATAACTACGCTATTGGCGGTGAGGTGATGATCGACGTTGCGCCGCTTGAAGGTGACCCGCAGGGCACGATTGAAAAAATGCAAACGGTGAGAGCGGCAGCGTTAGCACCAGCAGAACCATCTGGCGCTGACAGAGCCATCGCAGCAGATGCGACTCAAAAACTCTCGGCGGCGCAGGCTGAGTTGGCAAAAGCTTCTATCAGTGGTGAAGAGCAAAGTGATAGCAAGCGGGTACAAAACATTCAAACTCGCCGCTTGAGTGGTGAGCAGGCAAAAGCAGAGAGTGAAGAGGAGCAAGCCAAGCTTAAGCAGGATGCAGATCCTTACGCTGTTGCGATGCCAATTGAAGCTGACCCTGAAATCCAAGCAAGATCGCTCAGGATCTCAAATTTTTATCAACATGTAGCGATGCCTAACCAACCCGCATCGCTATCAGTGCAAATTTAACCGTAGGTATTGGCCTTCTCCTCCGCGGGTCATTGCAGTGAAAACGAGTTAAAACCCCCGACAAACGAAAAGCGCGACCAAGGCCGCGCTTTTCTTTGTTCACTGTTCTGTTGAGATTACTTCTTCAGCTTTGCGAAGGCTTCAGCAAACGCATTACCCATCGCGGCGTTACCTGCATCTCGTGACTTTGGCTTAGAAGACTTAGGCACCGGTTTTCCTTTGTGCGGCTTAGCGTTTTGTTTTTGCGCTGGAGCTTGAGATATTTCATCGTTTAAGCGCATGGTAAAGCTAATGCGTTTACGAGGCACATCAACCTCAATCACTTTGACCTTAACGATATCTCCCGCTTTAACGACTTCACGTGGATCGGAAATAAACTTATCCGTGAGTGCTGAAATGTGAACAAGTCCATCTTGATGTACACCTACATCCACAAAAGCCCCAAAATTGGCAACATTAGAGACCACACCTTCTAAAATCATACCGACTTTAAGATCTGTGATTGTCTCAACACCAGCTTTAAACTGCGCCGTTTTAAATTCTGGGCGAGGATCTCGGCCTGGCTTATCTAATTCTTTGATAATATCAGTGACCGTTGGTACCCCAAACTTATCATCTACATAGTCATTTGCCACAAGGCCATTCAAGACTTCGCGATTACCGATAAGGGTATTCACTTCTAGATTTTGTTTTTTACAAATCGCTTTGACAACAGGGTAAGCTTCAGGATGCACTGCTGATGCATCCAGTGGATCGTCGCCATTGGCGATACGTAAGAAACCGGCTGCTTGTTCAAATGCTTTAGGTCCTAATCGCTCAACTTTTTTAAGCGCTTTGCGATCCGTGAAAGAGCCATTTTCGTCGCGGTATTTTACGATGTTACTGGCTAATGTTTTATTCAAGCCCGAGACGCGCGTTAGTAATGGTATCGATGCCGTGTTCACATCGACACCCACTGAGTTTACGCAGTCTTCGACCACAGCAGTTAGCGTTTGCCCTAACTGGCTTTGAGAAACATCATGCTGATATTGGCCAACACCGATTGATTTTGGTTCGATTTTTACAAGCTCTGCTAACGGATCTTGTAATCTTCTTGCAATAGAAACTGCGCCACGTAGAGATACATCAAGATCTGGAAATTCGTTTGCGGCAAATTCAGAGGCAGAGTACACCGATGCGCCAGCTTCACTCACCATGATTTTATTAAGTTTTAATTCGGTGGCGCTTTTTAGCAGTTCTGCGGCCAGTTTGTCGGTCTCGCGAGACGCGGTTCCGTTACCGATAGCAATAAGCTCAACTTTGTATTGGCGACACATTTGCTCTAGTGTCTTCAGCGACTTATCCCACTGGTTTTGAGGGGCATGAGGGTGGATAGTACTCGTTGCAATCAGTTTGCCTGTGGCATCGACAATAGCGACTTTACATCCGGTACGTAATCCCGGATCGATACCCATTGTCACTTTTGCACCTGCAGGCGCAGCCATCAGCAGATCTTTTAGGTTTTTCGCAAAAACTTCGATAGCATCTAGCTCTGACTTTTCACGCATTGACCCTAAGAATTCGTTTTCCAAGTGCAGGGCGATTTTAATCTTCCATGCCCACTGGACTACACCCATCAACCAATCACTGGCAGCTTTACCAGAGACGGCTAGGCGGTAATGATCGGCAATGATCTGTGCACAAAATTGAGCGGCGTCTTCTGCACTTGGTTCCGGGTTGATAGATAACTGCAAAAAGCCTTCGTTACGTGCTCTTAGCATCGCCAGCGCACGGTGTGATGGAATTTTATTTAGTAGCTCATTATGTTCAAAGTAGTCACGGTATTTGCTTCCTGCTTCTTCTTTACCTGCGATGACTCTTGCTTCGATTTGCGCGTTGTCTTTAAGGTGTGCTCGGAGCTTAGCAAGTAGTTTGGCGTCTTCTGCAAAACGCTCCATGAGAATGAATTTAGCGCCATCTAAAGCCGCTTTGCTGTCAGCAACGCCTTTGCTTTCATCAATGAAAGGAGTCGCTTGTTGTTCTGGGTCTAACGTTGGATCTGCAAATAAAGCGTCAGCTAAGGGTTCCAAACCTGCTTCTATCGCGATTTGGCCTTTTGTTCTGCGCTTTGGTTTGTATGGGAGATATAAATCTTCGAGTACGGTTTTACTGTCGGCGGCTTGTATTTCTGCACTTAGCTCAGCAGAGAGTTTACCCTGTTCATCGATGGTTTTTAAAATAAACTCGCGACGTTCATCAAGTTCTCGTAAGTAACCTAACCTTTGCTCAAGCAAACGCAGTTGAGTGTCATCTAAGCCACCCGTTACCTCTTTACGGTAACGTGCAATAAATGGAACGGTTGCCCCTTCGTCTAGCAAACTAATAGCAGCATTAACTTGCTGTTCTCTGGCGTTAAGCTCAGTTGCTAAACGTTGTGTGATATTGCTCATGCAAAATCCTTATACTCTTCTTAATCGGTCTGTGTTGCCTAGATAATACTCATCTCGGGCAAACAAAATTTAGCTCAATGTTATCATTGTTCGGTGTTTCTGCGATATTCGATTTGGTTGATATACCAAAGTCTTCGGCCGTGCGGTGTGGTGACCGTAATTTCATCATCGACTTGTTTGCTTAGCAATGCCCTAGCCATTGGCGCATCGATGGAGATGTAGTCATTGCGTTCGTATATTTCATCAGGTCCAACAATCCGAAATGCACGAACCTCGCCTTCTTCGCTTTCTACTTCTACCCAAGCGCCAAAAAATACTTTACCTTCTTGTTCGGGACTATATTCCACGACTTTTAGTTCGGGCATACGCTTTCGTAAAAAGCGCACCCGTCTATCTATTTGCCTTAATAAACGTTTATTGAAGGTGTAGTCGGCATTTTCGGAGCGATCGCCTAAACTCGCTGCCCAATTCACAATTTTGGTGATCTCTGGGCGCTTTTCAAACCACAGATGATCATGTTCTTGCTGCAGTTGGCGGTATCCTTCGGGCGTGATCAAATTCGTTTTCATGTTTCTCAGGTATTTTGGGTTAAACCCTTGTAATGTTCGGTAACAATCTAGTATCAATGTATGGTGTCGAAAAGCACCAAATTCAATTATATTTAAGCATAATAATATCATGGTCCATTATCGCCATGAGCGTTAAATGAACAGGATGATGATTTGTGCACGAAATGTCGCAGATCAGCAAGCTTTAGTAAATTAATAAATAGAAGAAATATAAATGGGAAATGAAACCACCAAAGTGCTCGTAGTTGATGACGATATGCGTTTACGCAGTCTTTTAGAGCGTTATCTCGTTGAGCAGGGATTTATCGTCCGC
This sequence comes from Pseudoalteromonas sp. JC28, assembly GCF_013319255.1. NCBI lineage: Bacteria > Pseudomonadati > Pseudomonadota > Gammaproteobacteria > Alteromonadales > Pseudoalteromonadaceae > Pseudoalteromonas > Pseudoalteromonas sp. JC28. Next base: position 31,096 of record NZ_QOKX01000015.1, read on the forward strand.
AGCGCAGCCAATTCTGAACAAATGGATAGACTACTTGAACGCGAAAACTTTCACTTAATGGTGTTAGATTTGATGCTTCCTGGAGAAGATGGCCTTTCCATCTGTCGTCGTTTAAGACAAAAAGAGAATGAGATCCCAATTGTTATGTTGACGGCGAAAGGTGACGAAGTTGACCGTATTATTGGCCTTGAGCTTGGCGCGGATGATTACATTCCAAAACCATTCAACCCAAGAGAACTGCTGGCGCGAATAAAAGCCATTCTTCGTCGTCGTGCCAAAGAAGTACCAGGTGCGCCTGCGGCAGAAGAAAATGAAGTGAGCTTTGGTAACTTTACCCTTAATTTAGCGACGCGAGAGATGCAACATGGAGAAGCGACAATTTCACTTACCTCAGGTGAGTTTGCGGTACTTAAAGCACTGGTGAGTCACCCTCGCGAGCCGCTTAGTCGAGATAAGTTAATGAACCTTGCTAGAGGGCGTGATTATAGCGCACTTGAGCGTAGCATTGACGTTCAGGTTTCGCGCTTACGTCGTATGATTGAAGATGATGCCTCTAATCCTCGCTATATACAAACGGTGTGGGGTCTTGGGTATGTATTTGTGCCTGACGGCGTGAAGTAGCCAGCATGTTACCTCGTAGTGCATTTGGGCAAACCGTCTTCTTTGTCGGCGCGTTACTATTGATAAATCAAGTCGTGTCTTACATTACCGTTACCTTATACGTCTTCAAACCAACCTTTGAACAAGTGAATCTGATGCTCGCTAAGCAGGTTAAAACGGTCTTCATTGATTGGGAAGATGGTGTTGAAGTGGACAATACACTATCTCGCAAATTTTTTGAGATAACCGGCATTGAGGTGATGACACAAAGAGAGGCGTATGTAAATGGGCTGGGGCAGGCCAAAGAATATACATTGCTGTCTCGTAGTATGTCGGAGCAACTTAATGGCTCTGCGCGAGTCAGGATAAGCCAAGGAGATCCGGTTGTTTATTGGGTTGAGCCACCACAAGCGCCAGGATATTGGGTAAGAGTGCCGCTTAGCGGACTCAGTGAAACAAAAATGGAGTTTTTAGTTTTCTACCTCTCCAGTATTGGTTTCTTAAGTGTGTTAGGGGGTTGGCTTTTTGCTCGGCATCTAAATAAACCGCTAAAATCACTACAAATTGCTGCTAGTCGAGTAGGCGTCGGAGATTTTTCAACACGTCTTGTCGAAGAAGGGTCCACGGAAGTCATAGAGGTGACTCGGGCATTTAATAAAATGTCTAAGGGGATCGCAGACCTAGAAAGTGATAGGCGACTGTTAATGGCTGGTGTGTCGCACGATTTACGTACACCCTTAACCCGAATTCGTCTAGCAACTGAAATGATGTCGGATGAAGAAGACTACCTGCGCGAGGGGATAATCGACGATATTGAAGATATGAATGCGATTATTGACCAATTCATTGAATATCTCCGTCATCACAACGGTGCGGAAATGTCGCCAGACGATGTTAACACGGTTATTGAAGAAGTTGTTCATGCAGAGCAGCAGCATCAGCGACCAATTCACCTGCAAGCAGAGGAATACTTACCAGCGGTAATGATGAATGCCGTCGCGTTAAAGCGAGTGTTTACTAACATGATTGAAAATGCGATCCGTTATTCTGAACAAGATATTGAGGTGACGACAGAATACAGCCCCAAGCACCGTGCTGTTATCGTAAAAGTAATGGACAGAGGGCCAGGTATTCCTGAGTCAGAGTTAGAGTCTGTATTCGAACCATTTAAACAGGGAGATCAGGCTAGAGGGAGTGAGGGGAGTGGCTTAGGGCTTGCCATTATCAAACGTATCGTGACCACACACGGCGGTAAAGTAAGACTACGAAATCGAGATGGTGGTGGTCTGATCGCGGAGGTTTCTTTGCCAGCTTATCGGGGAAAGCTTGAGGAAGCATGATTTTCAAAAGAGTAGGCGAGCAAATTGAGCACAATAAAGCATAGGGATTTAAGCTATCAAAAGGGAATGTTAGATACACCGTATTTAAACCAATTGAAGCGAGTGATAGCGACAAGCTTTTCTAATGTAGAGGTAGAGCATTACTTTGCACTGTACTTTGAAAAAGGTGAAAGTACAAAGCGCAGGCTTCGGTTGTTTTTATCAGGCGGTGACATTGTCGGCTATTGCTTATTGACCTTTGATGATAGCAACAAGGATGTTTGTATTGTTGGCGCTTCAGCTGCTTTTTTACCTGCCTTTAGAGGGAAAAACAGCACCTTTAGGTTTTCTCTTATAGAAGTATTAAAACGTTATATACGTAACCCACGTAGACAACTGTTATATGCAGATACCATGCTCAGTCCCGCCATGTTCAGGGCCATGGCAAAAAATATCGCCGAAGTTTATCCAAATAACTTGCCTCAAAATAGCGCGATAGCAACGCTCTATGACACCATCAATCCAGTTGGCTTGGTAAGCCCTCATAATGGCCTAAGGTGTTTGAAGGCTGTTGGACGCAAAACCAATTACAGCGAGGCTGAAATCGCACGCTTTAGAGAAAGCAGCAAAACTGAGATTGCACTTTACTGTTGTGTTAACCCTGACTTTGATAAGGGAATTGCGCTTGTGGCTATCATTCCAATCACAATGAAACAATTTGTATTAACCTTTAAAAAGTTGGTGCTAAATAAGCTTTGGAGTACGTCGTAATAGGGCGAGTTTTCGCCCTATTAAAGGACTTGGTTATCGCGTTATTAGCAGATATCTACTGAACGACAAAGTCCCATTGACTCACAAATCGCAACGTGAGTATCACAAATTTGCCAACTGCCACAATCAACTCTAGAGCCAAAAGTCGCGCCCGCGGCAGCAATTTTTCTGGTCGCCTGATTGTTTAGATCTTTCGCTTGCAGCGATTTTAGTTGTTTCTTTTTTAATTGTAATTTCATGGTTTTCCTTATACGTGCTGTTTAAATAATCAGCAATATATAAGCATGTATGTACCTAAATGTTAATAATAAGTTTGTTGAAAGATATTCATGTGTAAAAAATCAGGCACAAAAAAACGCCCAAACAAGGGGCGCTTTTGATAAAGGAATCTTTCTTAGGTTAGCCGCGAGGGCCTGCTGCTTTGATTGCTTCAGAAACATCGTATTTAGCGAAGTTTTCTTTGAAGTCAGCCGCAAGTTTAGCTGCATATTCCGCATACTTAGCCTGATCTTGCCATGTATTTACCGGATTAAGTAGCTTGCTATCAACACCTTCCACTGCCACTGGTACATCTAAATTTAGTGCCTCAATGTGCTGTGTCTCAACGCCCTCTAATGTATCGTTTACGATTGCATCAATCACGGCGCGAGTTGTTGGAATGTCAAAACGCTTACCAATGCCATAAGGACCACCAGTCCAACCTGTGTTTACTAGGTAAACTTTAGCGCCAAACTCACGCACGCGTTTCATTAGTAGCTCAGCGTACACGCCTGCTGGACGCGGGAAGAAAGGAGCACCAAAACAAGTTGAGAAAGTTGATTCGATATCAGAAGTTGAACCAATCTCAGTTGAGCCTACTTTCGCTGTGTAGCCACTAAGGAAGTGATAAGCTGCAGCTTCTTCGCTTAGGATTGAAACTGGAGGTAATACGCCGCTCACGTCACAAGTTAAGAATACAACTGCACGAGGCTCGCCCGCGCGGTTTTCAACTTTACGCTTTTCAACATGCTCAAGAGGGTAAGCTGCACGCGTATTTTGCGTTAAGCTTGAATCGGTATAATCAGGAGTACGCGTTTCATCTAGCACGACGTTTTCTAAAATAGTACCAAAACGGATTGCATCCCAAATAACAGGCTCGTTCTTTTGTGACAGGTCGATACATTTCGCATAACAACCGCCTTCAATGTTGAATACGCTACCAGGTGCCCAACCGTGCTCATCATCACCGATAAGAAAACGCTTAGGATCCGCAGAAAGCGTAGTTTTACCTGTTCCTGATAGACCAAAGAATAACGTTGTGTCACCAGCTTCGCCAACGTTTGCACTACAGTGCATAGGTAGCACACCTTTTGCTGGTAGTAAGAAGTTCTGTACAGAGAACATCGACTTCTTCATTTCACCGGCGTAATGCATACCTGCGATAAGCACTTTGCGCTGTGCAAAGTTGATGATAACGGTACCATCGCTGTTTGTACCATCACGCTCAGGATCACAAACAAAAGAAGGAACGTTCATCACCTGCCATTCAGGTAAATCAGTTTTGTTATAAGAGTTAGGTTCGATAAACATGTTTTTAGCGAAAATGTGGTGCCAAGCAGTTTCAGTCGTTACAACGACTGGTAAATAGTGCTCTGGATCCGCACCGACTTCTAAGTGAGAGACGAAGTGGTCATTTTCAAGAACGTGCGCTTCTACGCGAGCCCATAAAGCATCAAACTTAGCACCTTCGAATGGGCGGTTTACGTTACCCCATTGGATGTCATTTTCTGTGCTTGATTCTTTTACGATGAAACGGTCGTTTGGTGAACGTCCAGTACGACGACCAGTTTTTGCAACAAAAGCTCCATTTGCGGCTAAAGTGCCCTCGCCACGACGGATAGCGTGTTCGACAAGTTCAGCTGCGGTTAAATCGACAAAACGAGTAGCGCTTGAAGTCATGTTTATACCTAAAAAGTGAGAGTTGAACGGGATAGCTCTGGGGTACTCTTGCCCTTAGCTAAATTTATAGTAACAGATGAAATTGAGATATTCGAGCCTTTAGAGTGCTTAAAATTACATAAAAACGTCAAAAAACTTGAATAATTTCAATGATACCGGTGTCATAACTTTTGTATGTTTTATGACACCGGTATCACCCAATAGCCATAAAAAAACCGCCAAAAATGGCGGTTTCATTTTGTAATTAAGGGCTAAAGCGCAACTTAATTAAATAACGATTTAATATCTTGCTCGTTAAAAACGTAGTTTTTCAAGCAGTAATGACAGCTAATATTGACCTCGCCGTGTTTTTGCAAGTCTTCCATCAAGGCTTCTAGTCCGACATTGGCCAGCGCATTCTCGGTTTTCTCTCGGCTACATCCACATACAAACGAGATAGCTTGCGGTTCAAAAAGTTGAGGATTGTCTTCGTGATACAGTCTAGTTAGTACGGTATTGGCGTCTAAATCTAGTAGCTCTTCATCTTTAATCGTGTCGCTTAGTGCTTCAAGATGTTGGAAATCGGCAACAGACTTTTCTTTATTGACGGGCAGTACTTGTAAAAACAGACCTGCCGCTTTCACTTTATCGCCGACTAGGCTTGTTGCGAACCATAAACGGGTTTTCAATTGCTCAGATTGCTCGAAGTATTCTTCTAAACATTCGGCAAGTGATTCTTTAGAAAGGGGAACTATGCCTTGATAGCGTTCGCCTTTTGTCGGTGTAATGGTGATAACCATATACCCTTTGCCCATGAGCTCAGGTATAGATGATCCCAAAACCTCAGATTGCAGCCTTGCCACGCCACGCATCTGTTGTTTGTGATTACCATTGATCACCGCATATTTTACTGGACCATCACCTTGGAGCTGAACCGCAATGTCACCTTCAAATTTTAACGTAGCGGTCAGTAAACTGGTTGCAACCAATAACTCGCCTAATAGGTGTTGCACAGGCTCTGGGTAGTTGTGACCGCTAATGATGTCAGTAAAAGTCTGTTCTATTTGTACAAGCTCACCACGTACGTCTAGCTTGTCAAAAATATAACGATGAAGTAAATCAGTCTGCATCAATGAAAATCCTAGTTTGATTTCAATTTAAGTAATTCACGGCGTTGTTTCTTGTCCGGCTTAGTGGCAGGACGAGGCGCAAACAAGCTATTGTTTTGGCGCGCCAACGCGTTTTGCGTTCGTTTTTCAATGCTTGCTTCAGACTCTTCATAAAGAGTTTGAGCAATTGGAGCCGCTTGTCGCTTTTCCATGATTTTGAGTATGGTTACTTCTTTCTCTTCATATCCTTGGGCTAATTTCACTACCGCGCCGACTTCAACCGTTTTACTTGGTTTACAGCGTTGACCGTTGTAATGTACTTTGCCACCTTGGACCATATCGCGAGCAAGCGCTCGTGTTTTGTAAAAGCGAGCAGCCCATAACCACTTATCAATACGAACTTTCTGTTCAGATTGGTTGTTTTCCTGTTGGAGTTTTGTCACAATTCGTTAACTATTTGCTAGTGTGAAATTTAACCTAACAAATTTAGCATATTTCGTTATGCAAACAAAGTAGATGACAGGCACTAAACTTGTGAGTTAATCGCACTTTACCTAAAAAATGAACTAATATGAGTGTCTATGTTCCAAGGTTAAGTTTAGATTCAGTTAATTGGCCTACGGTGTACCTATTTAATTAAAAGTTTAACAAATGCACGCTTGTTGAAAAAATTTCGAGGCGGTACACTGGGGCGTTCAAGAAAATAAGAAAAGTATTATATGGAATTACAGTTACAACAGCTTCAGAAGTTTTGGCTTGGTTTGCCTCACGCAAAATTGAGTCGTATCATTGTTGTCCTGTCGGTTGTTTACGTTGCGTTTCTCTTTTCGCAATTATTTTGGTTGTTATGGCCAGTGCCACAAACACAACCCTTGCTTCCAGCATCACAACTGTATAGTCAATCAAGTAGCGGTATCACAAGCCAAGGAATTGTCGCTCAAAATTTGTTTGGTGAGGCAAATGCTAAGCCTGATACCAAACCACAGCCCGTGGTTTCTGATGCACCAGAAACAACGCTTAACGTTAGGCTAACCGGTATCGTAGCGGTTAGCCAAGATGATGGTGCGGGTCTTGCTATTATCGAGTCTCAGGGTCGCCAGGAGACCTACTCAGTTGATGCACCAATCACAGGCACTCGCGCTAAGCTTGCCCGAGTGTTACCTGATCGTGTGATTTTGGATGTCAGTGGGCGTTTTGAAACGCTGATGTTAGATGGTATAGAGTTTAGTCGCACTGTGGCGATGCCAACAAAGTCAAAGAAAATCGTCAACAGCACAGCTTCACCAACCCCATCTCGAAATGAACTAGCAAATCGTCGCCAGGAATTGCTCAGCGATCCAGGTAAATTATTTGATTATATTAAGATTGCTCCGGAACAGCGTAACGGCGAAGTTATTGGCTATCGTCTCTCACCTGGAAAGGATCCTGAATTGTTCGAACAGGTGGGGCTTAAAGCGAATGATTTAGCAATCGCAATTAATGGGTTTCAGCTCACGGATATGAAACAGGCTATGTCAGCTATTAATGAACTTAGAACGAGCACAGATGCGAACATCACGATTGAGCGAGACGGTCAAGTGATGGATGTGCAGTTTAGCCTGTAAAGTTACTAATTTTGGAGTTTTAGAATAATGGGTAAAAAGCTACACCTCACAAAAACCAAAAAAGGGTTAGCTAAGTATGCAACGCTCTTGATTGCTGCTGGTATTTCACTTTCTGTTTCTGCGGTTGAATATGCCGCGAACTTCAAAGGTACCGATATTAATGAATTCATTAATATCGTTAGTGATAAGCTGAATAAAACTATCATCATAGACCCTAACGTGCGCGGTAATATCAATGTTCGCAGTTATGAGTTGATGGATGAAAAGCTTTATTATCAGTTCTTTTTAAACGTGCTGGAAGTGTATGGTTATTCTGTTATTGAAATGGATAGCGGTGTGCTTAAGGTAGTTCGTAGTTCTGATGGTAAAAAGTCAAATGTACCTTTGGTATCTGGTGAAGAGCTAGGTAATGGTGACGTAATGGTAACACGCGTTGTTCGCGTGAAGAACGTTAGCGTGCAAGAGCTTGGTCCACTTATTCGTCAGTTCAGTGACCAAAAAGATGGTGGTCACGTAACCAATCTAAATTCAGCAAACGTGATGATGCTAACTGGCCACGCGTCCTCGGTGAATCGCCTAGTTGATATAATCAAAACGGTTGACCAAGCAGGTGATAAACGTGTTGATATCGTTAAGCTGAAGCATGCCACTGCTGAAGATGTTGTTAAAGTCGTTGAAAAGATTTTTCAAGACTCAGGGAAAGGCGGTGTACCAGACTTCCTTATCCCGAAAATTGTGTCAGATACCCGCACTAATAGCGTCATTGTCAGCGGTGAGTCACAGGCGCGTAGCCGAGCTGCTGAGCTTATAAAGCGTTTAGACGACGAGTTGCAATCCCAAGGCAATACTCAGGTCTTCTATCTGAATTACGCAAAAGCTGAAGATCTGGTTAAGGTTCTTCAAGGCGTGAGTAAATCGATTGAAGAAGAGCAAGCCGCAGGTCAGCAAGCAAGAACTCGCAGTAGTAGCAAAAATGAAACCAGCATTGAGGCGCATGAAGACTCAAACTCATTGGTGATAACGGCGCAGCCAGACACTATGCGTTCACTGAGTCAAGTTATTAAAAAACTGGATATCCGTCGTGCCCAAGTATTGGTTGAAGCGATTGTTGTTGAGGTTTCTGAAGCCGATGGTATTAACCTTGGCTTACAATGGATCTCTGAAAAAGGCGGTATGCTACAGTTTAATGATGGTACAACTGCACCAATTGGATCCATAGCGGTTGCTGCTGAGCAAGCACGTGACAAAACAGTCACTAAAAATATAACAGGTACAGAATCTGGAAAAACAACGGAATATGATGAGACTGTTAAGGGCGATTTGACTGGGCTTGCCAAAGTTCTAGGCGGTATTAATGGGTTAGCCGCAGGTATTGTCAAGAATGATTGGGGTGCAATCATTCAAGCGGTAACTACTGATACCAACTCAAATATTCTTGCCACGCCATCGGTTACGACTATGGATAACGAAGAAGCGTCCATGATCGTCGGTGAAGAAGTGCCAATTGTTACGGGTTCAACGGCGAACGACAATAATTCAAACCCGTTCCAAACGGTAGACCGCCAAGAAGTGGGTATTAAATTAAAAGTAACCCCTCAGATTAACGATGGCACAGCGGTTCAACTGACGATAGAACAAGAAGTATCAAGCGTGAAAGGTGCGACGTCGGTGGATATTCGAGTGGCTAAACGTGCTATCAATACCACGGTTATCGCTGATGATGGCGGCATGGTTATCTTAGGTGGTCTGATTGATGAAACCGTTCAAGAAAGTGTATCTAAAGTACCACTATTGGGTGACATTCCAATATTAGGTCACCTATTTAGATCAACAGGGACTAAAAAGGAAAAACGCAATCTATTAGTATTCATTCGTCCGACTATTGTACGTGATAGCCGCAGTATGAATGAAATTAGCCATTCAAAATATAACTTTATCCGCGGTGAGCAGCATAAACAAAGAGAAGATGGCATTGAGCTAATGCCATTTGAAGACACGCCAATCTTACCTAAGTGGGATGATAAGCTTACTCTGCCTCCTACGTATGAAGAGTTCTTAAAAGAACAAAACAAAAAAGAGCGTGAAAATGATTGATGAGAAAGTCACGCCGGATTTAGGAGCTGAAGCTGAAGAGATGGCAGCGCAGCTGCAAAGCGCTGAGCCAATACTAGGTGAGGTGGCTGAAATGCCGCCCGTCCCAGCAATCACTTTACGTTTGCCATTTTCGTTTGCACGTCGCAAAGGGGTGTTACTCAGCCCTGATGGCGATCAGGCTAAGCTCTTTCACAAAGGTACGCTTGATCTTGAAACGCTGATGGAGGTACGCCGAGTTGCAGGAAAGACATTACATCTCGAAGCTTTAGATGAAGAACGCTTTGAGCATATGCTTGAGGCGTCTTATCAAAGAGACAGCTCTGAAACACAACAGATGATGGAAGACATCGGCAACGAGATGGACTTGTTCTCGCTTGCTGAAGAATTGCCACAAACAGAAGACTTGCTTGCCGCGGATGATGATGCGCCTATCATCAAGCTAATTAATGCCATGTTGAGTGAAGCGATAAAAGAAGGTGCATCGGATATTCATATCGAAACATTCGAGCAAGAACTAGTTATTCGCTTTAGGGTTGATGGTGTACTGAAAGAAGTCTTGAAGCCAAACCGTAAATTGTCTTCATTATTAGTTTCTCGTATCAAAGTAATGGCTAAGCTCGACATCGCAGAAAAACGTGTGCCGCAAGATGGTCGTATTAGTCTGCGGATCGCGGGACGAGCCGTGGATGTGCGTGTATCAACGATGCCATCAAGCTTTGGTGAACGAGTGGTGCTACGTCTGTTAGACAAAAATAATGCGCGATTAGATCTCGAAGATTTGGGCATGACCCAAGCAAACCGCGATGCGTTTGCAGAGATCATAGCCAAGCCTCACGGTATTATACTGGTTACTGGTCCAACGGGTTCAGGTAAGAGTACGACCCTGTACGCAGGCATGACACAAATCAATTCTAAGGATCGCAATATTTTAACGGTTGAAGATCCGATTGAATATGAGATCCCAGGCATTGGCCAAACACAAGTGAATCCAAAAGTGGATATGACATTCGCTCGAGGTTTACGTGCAATCCTACGTCAAGATCCCGATGTAGTGATGGTCGGTGAGATCCGAGATTTAGAAACCGCGCAAATTGGTGTTCAAGCATCTTTGACCGGTCACTTGGTATTATCCACACTACACACGAATACAGCCGCCGGTGCTATCACGCGTATGGAAGACATGGGTGTTGAGCCATTTCTTTTGAGTTCATCACTGCTAGGCGTGCTGTCACAGCGATTGGTAAGAACGCTTTGCCCTAACTGTAAAGAAGCGCATTTGGCGGATGAACGAGAATGTGAACTACTGGGTGTGGCCAAAGACAGTGGCACGCAAATCTTCCGTGCAGTCGGCTGTGAAGAGTGTAACTTCAATGGTTACAAAGGCCGTACAGGTATTCATGAGCTTCTCATCGTTGATGAGCCCATCCGTGAACTTATTCATAACGGTAAAGGTGAGCAGGCGGTTGAGAAGTATATTCGTAAGCGTACGCCAAGCATCCGACAAGATGGCTGTTCGCGAGTACTTGCTGGTCAAACAACCTTAGAAGAAGTAATGCGTGTAACACGTGAGGAAGGCTAATGGCAGCGTTTGAATACCGCGCCTTAGATGGTAAAGGCAAAGAGAAGAAAGGAATTTTAGAGGCGGATACGGCGAAGCAAGTTAGGCAGATGCTAAGAGAAAAAGCCATGATGCCACTTGAAGTTTTGCCTGCTGCGGAGAAAGATAAAAACCAAAGTAGTGGTGGTTTTACGCTTTTTAAAGGCTACCGTCCCTCGGTATCAGACCTTGCCTTGATCACGCGCCAGTTGGCGACCTTGATCCAATCCTCTTTACCTGTTGAAGCTGCGGTGATGGCTGTAGCTGAGCAATGCGAAAAGCCAAGACTAAAGCGTATGCTGATGGCGGTAAGATCAAAAGTCGTTGAAGGTTATACACTTGCAGATGGTATGTCGGAGTTTCCTCACGTATTTGATCACTTGTACCGCTCAATGGTTGCCGCTGGAGAAAAGTCAGGGCACTTAGATGAAGTACTAAATCGCTTGGCCGATTATACTGAACAGCGCCAGCATATGCGCAGCCAAATTACGCAAGCGATGGTGTATCCCATTATTTTGGTCATCTTTGCTATCGCGATTGTTTCCATTCTATTGGGAACGGTAGTACCAAAGATCTTGAAGACCTTTGAGAAATCTAAGCAAGCACTGCCTTGGACAACAGAGTGGGTTATGGCTGCCAGTAATTTTGTACAAAACTACTGGATGATCACATTGGCAGTGGTTGTCATTGGCACCTACGCGATTAAAAAAGCATTACAAAAACCTAAGATCCGCTTTTGGTACGATAGCAAGTTGCTGAGTTTACCGGGTCTTGGTAAGGTAACTCGCAGTGTCAATACTGCACGATTTGCGCGTACCTTAAGTATTCTCTCATCGAGTTCAGTTCCGCTACTTGAGGGCATGAAAATCTCAGGTCAAGTACTTGAGAACGAAAAAATCAAAGCCTCCGTTGCAGAAGCCGCGACTCGGGTGAGTGAAGGTGCAAGCCTTAGAGCGTCGTTGCAACAGACTAAAATGTTCCCACCTATGATGCTGCACATGATTGCCAGCGGTGAAAAGTCGGGTGAATTAGAACAGATGCTTGAACGTGCAGCGAATAACCAAGAAAGAGAATTTGAAAGTATGGTAAATGTCTCGCTGAAGTTGCTAGAACCTGCGATGATAGCGACGATGGCAATTATTGTACTGTTTATAGTTATGGCGATTCTTCAGCCGATTATGGCGATGAACAAAGCCGTAGGATTGTAGTCAAAAAGGAAAGGCCATCGCATGTTTTTGCATGGTCATCAATAACAGCATTGAGGTAAACATTGTGAAAAAACAATCAGGTTTCTCACTACTAGAAGTGATGGTGGTACTTGTTATCATCGGTATGATCTTATCTATCGTTGCGCCTAACGTGATGGGTCAACAAGAAGAAGCAGCAAAAGAAAAGGCACGTCTAGATATTCGTCAGATTGAAGACGCAATGAAGATGTACAAGCTAAAAAACAAACGCTATCCAACCACAGAGCAAGGCTTGGAAGCTTTGGTAACGCAAACCAATATTGACCCGGTACCAAAACGTTTCCCTGAAGGTGGCTTTATTTCTAAGCTTCCAGAAGATCCATGGGGTAATCCTTACCAATTAGTAAGCCCTGGCGAAATGAGCCAAATCGATATCTTTTCAATGGGTCCGGATGGCGAAGTTGGCACTGATGATGATATCGGTAACTGGGATACGGAAGACGAACGTTAATCTATGTCAACACCTCTGCATAAACCGGTATTAGCTAAGGTAAAGGGCTTCAGTTTACTTGAAGTCCTTATTGTCTTGGTGATCATTGCTTTTTCAGTAAACCTCATTACTTATACCGTCAGTGATAGTGATGAGGAAGAGCTTGAAACCATGGCTATGCGTGTGCAGGGGACGATTAATCTTGCGTCAGAATTTGCAGTACTAAATCAGGTTGAACTTGGTTTTCACTTAGATAAAGGTGTGATTGAGTTTTTGGTTTTTGACGGTGAGAAGTGGCGAACTTTCGAAGCCGACGATATCTACAAACCTATTGAGCTGCCTGAGCAGTACAAAGTGGAATTGATCTTAGAAGATCTGCCCTGGTCTCAAGATAACTTACTTGAGCAAGCAAATTGGCGAGAGTTGATGAGTGGCGGCGACGACGACAATTTACTTGAACTTAAAAAACTTAAGATCCCGCAAGTACTTATTTTATCTTCTGGTGAAGTCAGCGCATTTAGATTAAGTGTGGAAAATAAAGAACTGCAAGAGCCAATTTATTTTGTCGAAGGCGAATTTATGGCGCCGGTAGGGCTGAAGCGGGAACCTGAAGAATGAACGCTAGAAAAAGCGTAGGCTTTACCTTACTTGAAGTCATGGTTGCGCTAAGTATTTGTGCTGTCGCTGGTATTGCTGCAATGCAAGCAACAAGCGAACATATAAATCATATCAGCTCGCTTGAAGAGCAGACCTATGCGTCGTGGGTGGCAGAAAATCGCTTGGTATTTTTGCGCGCGCAAGGCGATGACTGGCATGGGAAGAATGGTAACAAAGGCGAAGAGGAAATGGCCGGGGTCACTTGGTATTGGCAACAGCATATCCAACAAACCGCAGATCCTAGCTTTGTAAAGCTCACCGTACACGTTTTCCGCGAACCTGAACTCAAAAACTCAGTGTATGACATCACCACTTTTATGTACCGGAGTAAGTAGTGACAGTGCATACACCTCAGCGTGGTTTCACGCTAATAGAAGTATTGTTGGCACTGGCTATTTTAGCGGTGGTGGTGACGGCGACTCATCAAATTTTAGATTCAACGTTGAAGGCCCAAGCGGCTTCAGCGGAAAAAATTGCCGAAATTGAAGGTCTACAAACGACTTTCCGCTTGATGGATCAGGATTTTAATCAGATCACTAAGCGAGAAGTCAGAAATGAAGCCGGGGATTTTAGCCCAACTTATATCATCCATGGCCGGTATGAGCTTGAGAGCCAATATGATGGTATCGCTTTTGTTCGTGATGGTTGGACTAACCCTATTAGTTTATTGCCTCGCTCTGAACTGCAGGCAGTGGGCTATCGGGTTATCGATGACAAGCTTGAGCGTATTTATCGAATATACGTTGATCAGCTAGATGGAACAGAGCCCCGCGCGCAGGTCATCTTGGAAGATGTCGAAGAATTAAAGTTTGAATTTTTGGACGACAAACTAAAATGGCAAGCTGATTGGAAGTCGAAATCGTTACCTAAAGCGATTAAAGTGACGTTGCAAAGAAAAGACTCGGATCCAATAAGCCGTTTATTTTTAACGCCAGGCAGTGGTGTCGCTGATGATAAGGGGCAACAGCCATGAAGCAGCAAGGTGCGGCACTCGTCATCGTACTTTTCATCGTTGCATTGGCAGCGACAATTGCCGCTGAAATGGCGAGTAGTTTAATGGTGCAGGTACAAAAGGCCTCGAATATTCAAACTCAGCAACAAGCCAAGTGGTATAGCTATGGTGCTGAGGAATTAGTCAAAAGAGCGTTGATACAAGCGAAAAAAGATGATCCTGATACCGTTAATCTAGACCAGCCTTGGGCTCGTGAAGAAGTGCCTTACCCCGTTGACCATGGTACGTTGAGCGGTAAAGTTACAGACTTACAGGCATGCCTAAACCTGAATGCTTTGAGAGCAAAGTCACAAACAAATGGAAATAACCAAGGTGGTCAGCAGATTGGTGGAAAGAATACTAACCCAGCCCATGCTGCGCTATTGGAGCTTTTGAAGAATATTGAGGATTTGCCGAGTAACGAAAGCGAGGAAGCCCTTGCTGATAGTGTCTACGATTGGCTTGACGAAGATAGCATTACTTACCGCTCAGGGGCAGAAGAAGACGAGTATATGTCTAATCAGACGCCTTATTTAACGGCTAATAATTTGATGGCGTCTGTTAGTGAGCTACGCGTGATTAAGGGCTTTAACCCGCTGGTGATGGAAAAGATTAAGCCTTATGTTTGCGTGATCCCCGGAAGTGAGGAGCTTGCGGTAAACGTCAATACGATATTGCCAGAACAAGCGCTTTTACTCAGTGCGCTTATACCTGGTTTATCGAAGTCAGGTGCTGAAGCTATTATTTCTGCAAGACCAAAAAAAGGTTTTACCGATATTAATGAATTTTACACGGAAGTCGCGAATCAAGGGGTCAAAGACCCTAACAAGACTTCCAAAATTTTTACGATTAACAGCAATTATTTTCAGTTGCGAGCAACAGCTGTGTTTGATGAGCGACGCTTTTCTCTCACATCAATTATAGAAACAAAAGATGGTAAAGCGTACGTGCTTGCTCGTAAATTTGGAGGCGTAGAGTGACAGAACAATTATTGATCCGTGTGGATCAGTCACACCAGGCGACAATACACTGGTTAGTGTGGTCAACAGAACAACAACAAATTATTGCCAGTGGTGAATTAGAAGGGAGTGAACAGCTTGGTAGCCTTGCCGAAAAAGCGCAAACGAGACCGGTTGTTTTGTTACTACCAGCGACTGCGGTACAGTTACGCACGCTAGAATTACCAGCAAAATGGAATAGGAAACTAGAGCAAGCCTTACCGTTTATGCTTGAGGAACATGTCGCGACCGACATCGATGCGCTATTTATCGCAATTGGTAAACCGGGTATGAAAGCCGACACACATACTATCGATGTTGCGATTTGTGATAGCAGTTGGCTACAAAGCTGGTTTAGTACCTTCGATGACGCAGGGATCAGTGTAAGTAAAGCGCTACCAGACGCCTTATGTCTGCCGCTTCATGAAGAGATGACTAGTGCCGTGCAATTAGGGCAGCAATGGCTATTCAAACACAATGCTTGGCAAGTTGGCACTGCTGAACTTAGCTGGGTTAACGAGTACCTCGCCATTGCGGGTGTTGAGCAGCTGGCGCATTTTAGCCCTGCAAGTGATTTCTCAGAAACGATAGCGCTCACTGCGCAACAACAAGATTACGATTTACCTTTAGCCATCTTCGCGAAATCATTATCAAATATTGATTTTAATTTGCGTCAAGGTCGGTTCGCTGCGAAGAAAAAGCAACCGCAGTGGTGGCGTGATTGGCGCAGTGGCTTAATAGCGGCGAGCGTGGCAGTAGTGAGCTTTATCGCAATTAAAGGCACTCAACTGTATGTAATAAGTCATCAAGCTAATCAGCTAGAAACCCAAGCGGTTGCTATGTATCAACAGGCATTTCCAAATAAAGTAGTGCGTCCGCACTTATTGAAAAAACAGATCCAAAATGAGCTTGATGCTTTATCTGGTACGGAGCAAGGCGGCTTGCTCGAATTAACAAATCATTTTGTGGCCATTTATGAAGAGGTTGATGCTTTCGCTCCTGAAACGCTACGTTACGACAAACGTAGGAATGAACTCAGAATTAGAGCGCGCGCAAAAGAGTTCCAGATATTTGGTCAGGTCAAAGCAATTTTAGAGCAACGCGGTGTAAGCGTTGAACAGGGGGCCCTGAACAATGATGGTGACTTTGTGGTGGGTGAAATTCGTATTCGAGGTGCAGCATGAAGCAGCAAGCAGTTAACTATTGGCGTGGTTTAAAAGAGCAAGAACAAAAACTGCTGATCGTTGCCGGCGTTATTTTTGTCGTTTTTGTTCTGATAATGGGTATATTCAAACCTTTAAATCAGGCTGTCAGCGATGCCGAAGCTAAGCTAAAACGTAATCACGAGCTCGTAAATTGGGTTGGTCAAAGCGTGAATAAGCTGAAATCTAACAGCCCTGCACAGGTGATTAGCGGCGGTAATATCAGCCAGATAGTCAATAACACCCGTGGCCGCTTTCAAATCGATATCAGTAAAATGCAACCTAGTGGCGAAAGCCTGCGTTTAACCATCGATGATGTGGAATTTAATAAACTTGTTGCTTGGATAGATGAACTGACAAATAAGCATGGAGTAAAAGTAGAAAACCTAGACCTTACACAAGGGAATTTACCTGGCTTTGTGCGTGTTAGTCGCTTGGTTTTAGAGAAATAATTATGAAAAAAACACTATCTCTACTCATTATATTTTTACTCGCATTTATTATTTTTAGTGCTTTTACTATGCCAGCAGCGGTGTTGCTGCAAGTTTTTAAAGGTCAATTGCCAGCTAATTTGCAGCTAGGTGCAGTAAATGGTTCTGTTTGGCATGGTCAAGTGAGCGGTGTGAGATTCAATAACATTCAATTGAATCAGGTTCAGTGGGAGCTTGAACCGTCGGCTTTACTACTCGGTGATCTGGCAGGCAATGTACAGTTTGGTAATGCGAGAGATAAAAATGAGATCTCAGGAAAAGCTAATTTCTCATCGAATTTAGTCAGTAAATCAGTGATGGTAAATAATGCCTCACTTCGTTTCAGTGTTGAGCAGGCTATGGATCAAGTAACCCTGCCATTGCCGGTTGATGCCAAAGGGCGTGTTATCGTCAATGTGAAAAAGTACCAAAGTGGTGCACCATACTGTGAAGGGCTAAATGGTGAGATAAGTAGTCCAAATATTGATGTTAAAGGCATGAATGGTTGGTTTAGTATCGGCGACCTTAGTGGCCAGCTCGATTGTAAATCAGGAGATATTGCCGTGCTTGTTGACCCTGAAAATCGTCTGGGCTTACAGGCTGATGCGACACTTGCTGCCAATTTCCAGTTTCGCGTATCTGGTAATATTAAGCCAGATGCAAGTCTACCAAAAGAAGTACACGATGCGGTTAAGTTTTTGGGTAGACCGGATGGCGAAGGTCGCTACCCAGTAAATTTATAATATACTTCTGTCATATCAGACTTTAGTTATACCAATTTGCTTAATTAAGTGACCTATTTTGAGGCGAGAAAATCTTGTCGATAACACCGCTTACGCGTCCTGCTATCGCCAAGGTACCTACATCCATGTAGGCAAGGCGAAAACTTTGCTATTTAGTGGTTCTAAATGAGAAATTTTTAACGCAGTTAGCGTCAGATTTGCTCCTTCAAATTGAGCAAGTATTAAGACTAATTGGTATTAATCTAATCTCAGGTTAGTTATTAATATAAAAGCATTTTTGTAGGCGCTGATACGGCGCCTAAGTTCAAGGCAACACTATGCACGACTTCTCTTTTACTGCAGCTGATCAGCTGAATTTAGAAAACTACTTTTCTGCGCGCAAGCTTTCTATTGATATCGCTTTTTTACAAGGATATTTATTTGCTACCTGCATAGACCCGAACGGTATTGAGGTTGATAAGTGGCTTAAGACTTTAACCAATGCGGATCCAGAATTAGATGAGAGTATTGCGTTTGCATTGATGGCCTTACATCATGAGATTTCTGAGCAGGTATACGAAACTGAATTTCAATTGCCTTGGAATAGTGAAACACCACTTGAGCAAAAAATTAATTGGGCCGAAGGATTTTTAATGGCGGCAACGCCCTTTTACGAGCAATTGATGTCCAGTCCGCTCGCCGACGATATTAAACAAGCTTTGCAAGTGAGCACAGAACAACTAGGGCTCTTTGCACTTGGTGAGCAACAGTTAACGATTTACTGTGACAAAATAGGACAGTCACTGGTCGAGTTTCAACTAACTCAAGCGCAATTGGCTGACGAGTTTGCCGCATCTTATGCTGAGTTAGTCGAAGTTGCCGCAGTGAATAGTGGACTATTTGAATAACCTTTATGCGAGATCTAACTCGATAAATGTGCAACCCTGCTGGCATTGCGCCACAGCTCTATTTGACGTTGATTGGCTTAAACTGAGTGCTATGGGTTGCTGACAGCTTGGGCAATTGACAACACGTCCCTGACTAAGCTTTTTGATGAGTGCTTTTTGATCATTAAAGGATTTTGCCGACTTTTTATTTAATTGACTAAAGTCCATTATAATCCCTTTGCTTCATGAATGGCTTGCTCTGCAATTTCACAGATTTTGACGAGATCGGGGCCGTAAAAATACAAGTTATAGTCGTTTTCTTTACAATACTTGAGGTGGAAAAGCCTTACTTTTTCATCTGTTGCAAGGGCTTCATCAATATAGCGCTTTTCGTCATCTGTCATGGTAATTGCTTTTACTACGTTGGCTCTGGCGATTCTTGCAGCCGTACTGCGTTGTACTTTGCTGGACTCGCTTAGCACTTCAACGCCTTGACCGAGTAACCTATCTCTTGGCTCTTTAATCAATGGATGATCCACAGTAAACAGAGCAACGACTATAATGGCTAATACTAAGAATTTTTTCATAATCTGACGCTGATTTGATCTAGCTAACAAAAATCTTGTTCCTAGTGTAATAAACTTGTCTGTCAGGTCGCAACAGGTCTCTCATCATTTATGGTGGGTTTTAGCTCAACTTACTATTAATCATAGGGTTTCAAAGCGTATAATAGTAAGCGCTAAACTATGTCATGGGGCACATTGCAATAGTTTAGCCTGTATTTTTCAAGGTCACTGTAGCAAGTGCATCTCGTTCCAAAGCACTAAGGAGCTTCCATGGAGAACGAAAGAATCAAGGTTAAAAACATACCGTCTGAAGTAAAAATTCAAAAGCCAATAGGTGGCACTGAAGGGAAATCGCTCAATAGCTCTACGCCCGATCGTTTTAATCCTCGTAATCGCATATATGTCCGGGCGGTGTCTGGCCTACATCAACTGCTAAGAAGGCGTATCGGCTTTATTGGTATGTTGGCATTTATGGCTTTACCTTGGTTAAACTTTCACGGCCATCAAGCGGTGTTGTTCGATATTTTTGAGCAGAAGTTCAATATTTTTGGCATGACACTATGGCCACAAGATCTGACTATCTTTGCTTTTATTCTGATGATAGCGGCATTTGCTCTGTTCTTGGTGACCACCTTCTATGGCCGGGTATGGTGCGGCTACACCTGTCCGCAAACCGTTTGGACGTTTATTTTTATTTGGTTTGAAGAAAAATTTGAAGGAACAGCAAACCAACGGAAAAAACTAGATCAGAGACCGATGGATTTTGACAAGTTTTGGCGAAAAACGGCAAAACACGGTAGCTGGATACTCTTTTCACTGTATACCGCAATCACTTTTGTTGGTTACTTTACCCCGATCCGCTCATTGCTCCCTGATTTACTTACTTTTTCAGCAGGTTTTTATTCCGTCATTAGCATCATCGTGTTTACCATTTGTACTTATGGTAATGCCGGTTGGATGAGGGAAATTATGTGTTTACACATCTGTCCTTACTCTCGCTTCCAATCAGCCATGTTTGATAAGGATACGTTTACCGTCGCTTATGATAGCGAACGAGGTGAAAGTCGCGGTCCTCGAGGACGCAAGCAAGATCCAAAAGAGCTAGGTCTAGGAGATTGTATTGATTGTAACCTGTGTGTTCAGGTGTGTCCTACCGGTATCGATATTCGTAATGGTTTGCAATATGAATGCATCAACTGTGGTGCGTGTATTGATGCCTGTGATGGTGTTATGGATAAGATGAACTACCCGCGCGGATTAATTGCTTACACTACAGAGCGCAATTTAGAATCATCTAGCGAAAAGACCAAACCAGTACGTGGTAAATTAATCGGTTATTTAATGATCCTGGTCGTTATCACTGGTGCATTAGTTGCGAATATTGCGATGCGTAAGCCGATGGATCTTGATATTATTCGGGATAGAAATCAACTTTATCGTGTCAATATTGAGGGATTGGTAGAAAATACCTATACCTTGAAAGTGATAAACAAAGCGCAAGTTGAGCA
This sequence comes from Pseudoalteromonas sp. JC28, assembly GCF_013319255.1. NCBI lineage: Bacteria > Pseudomonadati > Pseudomonadota > Gammaproteobacteria > Alteromonadales > Pseudoalteromonadaceae > Pseudoalteromonas > Pseudoalteromonas sp. JC28. The sequence goes on from NZ_QOKX01000015.1 coordinate 51,785, forward strand.
GAAATTTTCTATTGCAATAACGGGTCTAAGTAATTATCAGGTGATCGGTAAGCATGAGGTGCACTTAGCTGCAGGCACGACATTAGATGTGCCACTCTCTGTTGTGATTGATCCATATGATTTGAAAAAGCCAGTAACCGAATTTGAGTTTGTGCTTATTAACCAAGAAGATCCAGAAGAGCGGCTGGCGCAGCCGACCAATTTCTTCAAAGGAAGATAATAGAGTAAGGTAAAAGCGAGGTATAAAACCTCGCTTTTTTATAAACATTATGAACGATTTTAGTTTTAACGCACTGACACCGGATCTTATTTTAGATGCGATTGAGGCACTTGAGATATATCCTACAACGGGGTTATTGGCCCTGAACAGCTATGAAAACCGTGTTTATCAATTTGGTGCTGAGGACGGCAAGCGTTATGTAGTGAAGTTTTACCGTCCAGCGCGTTGGACGGATGAACAAATTCTTGAAGAGCATGAGTTCGCGCTGGCAGCGAAAGAAGCTGAAGTGCCAGTTGTGGCACCTTTAATTATTGCTGGGCGTAGTCTGCACTTTCATGAAGGTTACCGCTATACGTTGTTTCCAAGCGTTGGTGGACGCCAGTTCGAACTCGATAATCTAGACCACTTAGAAATTTTAGGTCGCTATCTAGGGCGCTTGCATTGTCTGTCGGCTGAGCGAGCATTCGAGCATAGACCACAGCTCAATACCCAGCGTTTTTTGGTTGATGCGCAACAAACACTGCTAAAAAGCCAGCTAGTACCTAGTCATCTACATACTCCATTTGTTACTATTCTTGAGCAAGTTATTAACAAAGCAACCTTAAAGTATCAAGTTACTAAAACACTTCGGCTTCATGGGGATTGTCATGCTGGAAATTTATTGTGGTCTAGAGATCAATTGATGTTGGTGGATCTTGACGATTGTCAGCAAGGCCCTGCAATACAAGACTTGTGGATGATGTTAAATGGCGACCGCAACGAGCAATTGGTACAGTTAGACACCCTGCTTATGGGTTACGAAGAATTTATGCCGTTTGATGCAAAAGAGCTTGCGTTAATTGAGCCGCTACGTGCCATGAGAATGGTGAATTATATGGCTTGGTTGGCACAGCGCTGGCAGGATCCTGCATTCGAACGGAACTTTTCTTGGTTTGCGACAGACAAATACTGGGAACAACAGATCCTAGCGTTAAAAGAGCAATTTGCCGCATTAGATGAACCAAGTTTGAGCCTATTTCCTTAAAATTAGAGAGAGTAACATGCTAAAGAAATTCAGAATCGCATTAGTCGCACTATTTTTGCCTATTGCAGCAATGGCTTCAGACTTTACCGAAGGTGAGCACTACACGACCTTAACAACCGAACAGAGTAAATCAGAGAAAGTTACCGAGTTTTTCTCTTTTTACTGTCCTCACTGTTTCCGCTTTGAGCCAATTGCAAAAGCGATTGAAAAGAATTTACCAAAGGAAGCTCGCTTTGAAAAAAGCCATGTAAACTTCCTACGAGGTATTCCTACAGAGACGCAAAGTAATCTTAGCTATGCCTATATTATTGCTGAGCAAGAAGGCAAAGCGGATGTGATTGCTGAGAAGATTTTTAATGCTATTCATGTTGAAAGAAACAAACTGTTAGACATTAAAGATTTGAAAACACTAATGGAGTTAAATGGGATTTCTGCTGAAAAGTTTGAGCAGGCTGTAACGAGTATGCCTGTCGTGAGTGCTGAAAATAACATGCTTAAAGCACAAAATAAGTTTTCTGACGCGGGTGCACTAACAGGCGTTCCAACTTTTATCGTAAATGACAAATACAGAATCGAAATGAAAGGTATCAAGAGCCAAGAGCAGCTTGATGAATTGATCGCATATCTATTAAAAAAATAAGGACTGGAGAAACTTAGTATGTTGAAAGTATTAAAAGGCTTAGCGGTTGCACTAATGCTTCCTCTTCTTGCTCAGGCTGCGCCATTTGAAGAAGGTGTGCATTATGAAGTTATTGCCGAGCGTGGCACGAAAAAGCCTGAGGTAATGGAGTATTTTTCTTTTTATTGTCCAGCCTGTAACGCAATGGAAAATTTAATCGTTGACGTTAAACCAAAGCTGGACGAAGGCGTTAAGTTTAAAAAGAGCCATATAGATTTTGTTGGTCCAAGAGAGCCTGAGATCCAACAGGTGTTGGCACAAGCACTTGCAACTGCTGAAGTGCTGCCACAAAAAGACAAGATAGTTGCAGCCATGTTTAATCATATCCATGGCAAGCGCGCAAAAATCAATGAACTTGCTGATGTAAAAGATATCTTTATTGCACAAGGTGTTGAAGAAGAGAAGTTTGATAAACTTTATGCCAGTTTCTCTGTTCGTACTAAAGCTTCAAAAATGCAACGTATGCAGAAGACTCTTTCTGATAAAGGCGCGCTAACAGGGGTACCAATGTTCGTGGTGAACGGTAAATACAAGCTATTACTTCGTGAATCTGGTACGACTAAGCCTGAGCAAATTGCTGCTTTGGTGAATTATTTAGCAAAGAAATAAAATCTAATTTGTATTAGACTAGCCCTGCAATTATTGCGGGGCTTTTTTATGTTTAAAATTTTAGTTTCTAGCTGTTTATTAGGTTATCCGGTGAGGTATGACGCCTCTTCACAAAGCCTTCAAGATAATACCTTGCAGTATTGGCGGCAAAAAAATTGGGTCTTACCGCTATGCCCCGAAGTATCTGGTGGTTTACCAACACCTCGCCCATCGGCTGAAATAGCAGATGGTAAAGTTTTGAGTAAACAAGGGGATGATTTTACCACCGCGTTTGAACTCGGTGCTAAAAAAGCGCTAGCGGCTTGTCTTCAGCACGATATAAAGTTTGCGTTGTTAAAAGAGTCCAGTCCGTCTTGCGGCAGCAATCTGATTTACGATGGTAGTCATACAGGTAAAAAAATAGTAGGGCAGGGGCTAACGGCGTCTTTATTACAGCAATCCGGTATTCAAGTCTTTAGCGAAACTCAACTGCCAGCACTTATCACAGCGATGGCAGCCAGTCGTTAATCGTTAGAGATCACTTTCTCACTAAGTAAACGCCAGATTCAATATGATGGGTATAAGGGAACTGATCGAAAATTGCCATTCGTGCGATTTTATGTGTTTCACATAACAAGGCTAAATCACGCTCTAATGTGTCTGGATTACATGAGATATAAATAATGTTGTCGTAGTTGCTGACTAAGCGACAGGTTAATTCATCCATACCAGCACGAGGCGGGTCGACAAGAATCGTTTGGCAATCATAGGACTGTAAATCAATACCATCTAATCGAGAAAACTTCTGCCCTTTCATGGCTTGTGTAAACTCTTCACTCGACATGCGAATAATATCTAAGTTATCGACTTTGTTTGCTGCAATATTAAATTGTGCAGACTTTACTGATGATTTAGAGATCTCCGTAGCCAGCACTTTATTGAATGAACCAGCCAATGCAATTGAAAAGTTACCGTTACCACAATAAAGCTCAAGTAGATCGTTGCTTAGCGGTTCACTGATGGACTGCGCCCAAGCTAGCATTTTCTGATTCACTTCCGCATTCGGTTGCGTAAAGCTGTTCTCAACCTGCTGATAAATATACTCTTTACCGTTAACGCTTAGTTTTTCAGTTACATAGTCGTTGCCAAACACAACCTTTTGTTTTCTAGCACGACCGATAAAATCAACTTTATAGGTTTGTTGCAACTCGGCTCTCAATGTCTGCATCGCGGTTTGCCACGCTTCATCTAACTGCTTGTGATAAAGCAAGCTGATCAGTACTTCACCACTCAGTGTCGTGAGGTAGTCGATCTGAAACAGTTTACGACGCAATATTTCGTTGCCTTTCAGCTGATGTATCATCACCTGCATCATTTCATTGACAAGCGGCGCACCAGGATCAAAGCTATCAACACGGATCTTTTCTTTTGTTTGCTGGTCAAACATGATGTGAAACAGATCTTCACCCTCATGCCATACTCTAAATTCACAGCGCTGGCGGTAATGGCGAGTTGCAGATTCATACACTTCAAGTGCAGGTGCATCAAACTGTGCAAATTGTGTTGTGATACGCTCAGCTTTATCTGCTAACTGTTGCTCGTATGCTGAATCATCAATTTTTATTACTGCCATGCTAAAACCATCTATGTTGAATTAAGAGGCGCTATTTTAGGGAGCGTTGCTAATTTGTCCAGTCTAGCATCACTGATGCGTCTGGTTTGCTGTTTTTTTAATCATTATACTTTAGCTTTGCGCAAATATGCCGATAATCTAACTAATATATTGGAGGGCATACCATGAAAATCGGGCAATTAAATCAGTTGCTCAATCCAGCGATGCAGCATAAGCCTGGAAAGAGCAAAGGGATAGGACCAAATATCCAAATTAATTCGGACAGCTATGCGGGGAATAAATCTAAGCTAGCAGCTAAAATTCTTGATGATAAGCTTGCAGAAGCGTTGGGGATTGAGAAGCCGACACAAGATAAAAAAGACAAGCCACTATTTGATTTTGAATCTATTGTCAAAAATGTACTCGATTTTGTTCAGGGTGCAGTGAAGAAAGCCAAAGTCGACGGCAAAAATGATGACGAATTGAAATCCATGCTAGATGGGGCACGTAAGGGCGTGCTGCAGGGTATTGATGAAGCCAGCGAAGAGTTAAAAGGCATGGGCGCTTTCAATTCCGACATCGAAGATGGCATTGAAAAATCACGAGAAGGGATTTTTAAAGGTTTAGATGATTTTGAAAAAGAATTGTTTGAAGAAAAGTCGCCAAAGGCATTAGCGATCAGTGCCGCACAGTTTGCGAGTCTTTCTAATCAGGCTGAATATGCATTTACTACAGCTGAAGGGGATGAAGTCGTTATTTCATTCTCCGATGCGTATGCTCAGGGAGCCGCTGCGAGTGTTGCGCAAAAAGGTAATGATTATGGCATGGCATATGGCACTAAGTCCTCTCACGAAGTCAGTTTCTCAATTAAGGTAAATGGTGAGCTGAACGAAGAGGAGCAGCAGGCAATTAACGATATGATGGAAGATATCCGTAATGTCAGTGATTCTTTTTTCGGTGGTGAATACGATGAAGCTTTCGATTTGGCAAAGTCGCTTAGCCTAAACTCAGATCAGATCACTAATTTCACGATGGATTTAAGACAAAGTAAAACATCTGCTGCGATTGCTCAATATCAGCAAGGCAATCCAATGAAAGACTTAGAGAAGGCATTTATGCCACTCAATAAGCAGTTAGCAGATGTGCAAGAGCAAGCTAAGGGACTCAATGCCGATAATGAGTTGCCAAACCTGCTTGCTTGGATGAATGAAGGTCAGTCGAGACTAAATGAGTTTTTGGATTATGCTAGTAGCTTTTTTAGTAAACTGAATGAACTAAATAAAGAGCAAGTTGAGCAAAAACAAACAAGCTAAGCCAGTTTATTTTCGCGAGGACTCATGGCAAACTTCATACTTCATTGATTTGAGGTATGAAGTTTGTCGCATATTTTGGTTTTCGATTCGGGGATCGGTGGCACCAGTGTGCTGTCGCACTTAAAGGCATGTTTGCAGGGGGGTTCATTTAGTTATGTTATGGACAACGCTTTTCTCCCATATGGCCTTCAGCCTCAAGAGCTAATCAAATCACGTATCAAGGGACTTATTCGTTGGCAACAGCAATACTTGGGCAATGTTGATCTTATCGTTATTGCATGTAATACCGCTTCAACATACGCGTTGGAAGAAGCCAGAAAACATACCCAGATTCCAATTATAGGTGTTGTTCCTGCTGTTAAGCCTGCTGCGTCTAGTTCAAAGACCAAGCACATCGCACTATTGGCAACACCGGCAACGTCAAATAATGCTTATACACATAAGCTCATCATGGATTTTACCTCAGGTTGTAAAGTTGAAACTTTGCATTCAACGGAGCTTGTAAGGATCGCTGAGCACTTTTATTGGCATAACGAGTTGGATAAAGAGGCACTTTGCGCGGAAATAGCTCGGCTTAACATTCCAGCCACTGTTGATAGGCTAGTGTTGGGGTGTACACATTTTCCTTTGATAGCTCACGATATCAAGAATTGCTTACAGAAGCATGTTGAGCTGGTTGATTCTGGCAAAGCAATAGCCAACCGTGCAGTGTCATTGTTGGGAAGTCAAATAGTAGTAGGAGAAAAGGTGCCGAGTGTATCGGAAGTGTGTTTCTATGCAACGGCACCAGTAATGGATAGTAAAGAAGTAATCTCTATAATTAATTTAAATAAAGATTAATTAAGCGGGTGAGTGATCCATCTCACCTTCAGGCTTTTGCTTTGCTTCTCTTACTTTTAATGTACGCTGTTGAAATTCACGTTCATTGAGTTGAGTAATCGCCTTTTCTGCATCTTGCTTAGACATCTCAACAAAACCAAAACCACGTCGTTTGCCTGTGTTTTTATCCTTAAGTAGGCGAACTGAAAATACTTGCCCTTGCTCTTCGAAAAGCTCGCGGACAACATGTTCGTTGGCTCGATATGGTAGATTACCTACATATAATGTAGTGGTTGATAAGTTTGATTGTTTTTCTTGTTGTGTATCACTTTTTAAAAACTGGCTTATTACGCCACCGATGATAATACCTACGGCAAGCATAAGAGCAGCGTCGAGCTGAGTAGAGCTTAATGCAAGATCAACAATGAAAAAGCTCGCTACTGCAATAACCAAAGTGATCAAAATTGCTTTATGATCAAAAGACTTCATATAAATATACCAATTGAAAGAAGGTTAAACATTAATTTAACAAGTGAGTTAGCTATCTTAACGAGTTAATTAAACTTCGCAATAATTAATATAGTTCTGATAGTAAGATTTGTCCTTTTTTGCATGGTTTTTATACTAAAAAGTGGGTTTTGGTTAATGTTTGTTCGAACGATCAAAAAGATCGAAAAAAGAGTTGCACTAAAATCGGATCGCCCTATAATGCGACCCCACTGACACGGGGCGCTACGCTGAAAAGCAAAGCAGCAACGAGTTAGCGTCAAGTAAAACTTAAGTTCGAAACTTCTTCTCAAGAAATTCAAAATTAAGTGTTGACAAAAAATTGGGAATGCTTAGAATGCACATCCCTCGAAACAACGAAATGTTTCGAAACGTTCTTTAAAAATATGAAGCAATCATCTGTGTGGGCACTCGTACAGGTTGAGTTCTAACAGCAGATTCTAGTTCGCTAGATGACGCAAACAAATTTAGAGTCTCAATTGTAACTGAGTGACTATATAGTCAATTCGTTTTGATTTTACTTTTTTGAAAAGTAGAAACAAACAATCAGAATTCAATGAGCACGAAGCTTAGACTTCAAAAAAACTTTTAATTGAAGAGTTTGATCATGGCTCAGATTGAACGCTGGCGGCAGGCCTAACACATGCAAGTCGAGCGGTAACATTTCTA
>NZ_QOKX01000016.1:0-35618 GCF_013319255.1 Pseudoalteromonas sp. JC28
GTTGGCGGATACGAGGTTGTATAGAACAGGAGACAGGGTACGGCGCTTGGAGTCGGGAGCGTTGGTATTTTTGGGAAGGAAGGATGAGCAAGTCAAGCTGCGGGGATATCGTATAGAGCTTGGAGAGATAAGGAGTGTTTTGGCACAGCAAGCAGTGGTGAAACAGGCGGCGGTGTTGGTGCAAGGAGAGGGTGCGGATGCGACGTTGGTGGGTTATGTTGTTGCAGAGGGAGAGGTAGTAGATGAAGGTATTTTTATAGCGGAGTTAGAGCGTGCGTTATCGGCGCGTTTAGCCAGTTATATGTGTCCGAGTCGTTGGTGTTTGCTAGATGCTTTGCCGTTGACGGCGAATGGTAAGTTGGATAGGGGTGCGCTACCGAGCGAGATTGGGGAGATAGGGCAGGAATATGAAGCGGCGGAGAATAGTGTAGAGCGAGCGCTGGTAGAGATATGGGCAGAGGTACTGCGACAACCACTAGAGGAGTTAAGTGTAACGGGTGATTTCTTTAGGTTAGGGGGAAATTCTCTGTTAGCAGTGAAAATAATCAGCGAGATTAACGCTCGCTACAAGCTGCAGTTGGGTCTCAAAGAACTCTTTAGTTATCCTAGTATTCGCCGCTTAGCGGTACTTATGCAGCAATCTGGTTTGGGAGAAAACAACCCAGAGATCCCAGCGTTACCTCGAGATGGTCAAGCCCTACCGCTATCTTACGCACAACAGCGTCTTTGGTTTATTGAGCAATTAGCAACTCAACCAAACGCACAATTCAATATGCCATTGGCGTTAAGAATCCGTGGCCAATTAGAGACTAATACCCTTGAGCAGGCCATCGCAGCAGTTATTAAGCGTCACGAGATACTAAGAACAGTATACCAGCTCGATCCGGATGGCGAACCCCAACAAGTTATATTGCCAGCATTTGTGCCACGGATAACAACGCTTGAGTTAAATGGCAGTGAGCAAGAAAAGCTTAATCAGGCACACGCTAATGTTGCAGCCCAAGCCTTGCAGCCGTTTAACTTACAAAGTGACCACATGTTAAAGGTTCAGTTGTTGCAACTTGGCAAGCATGATTATGTATTGGCCATTGTGGTGCATCATATTGCTTGCGACGGTTGGTCATTGAATATTCTTCTTAACGATATCATGGCATTCTATGACGCGATAAGCTCAGCGCAAGCACCCACTCTGGAGCCATTGACGATACAGTATGCAGACTTTGCAAGTTGGCAACGTCGTTACCTAGGTGGAGAGCGGTTGCAACACGGACTTGATTTTTGGCTGAGTCATCTAGATCAAGCGCCGCCATTACATAGTATTCCCCTAGACCGTAATCGAGCTCCTGATCAGTTCAGTGGAGCAAGAGTAGATGGAACCATTGCACCAGATATCGTTAATGAACTAGAGCTATTTGCTCAGCAGCACCAAAGCACTCTGTTTATGCTCTTACAGACTATGTTCGCGGTTACTGTAGGTAGATTCAGTCGTGAGCAGGATGTTGTAATGGGGATGCCTGCGGTCAATCGTAATAATAAGTCCTGTCAGAATATGATTGGCTTATTTCTAAATACACTAGTCGTGCGTACTCAGTTTGATACACAACAACCCATCGGTGAATTGCTGCGCAAAGCCAAGCAAACCCATATGGAGATACATGCTCACAGTGAGGTTCCGTTTGAATTACTAGTCGAACAATTGAATCCAGAGCGTTCCTTGACACATGCTCCTATCTTTCAGTTGTTTATCAATATGGCCAATGAACAACTAGCATTGTCAACAGAAAGCCAACTCGAAGTGAGTGCTTTTTCCGCACAGCAAGAGTTTGACAGTAAGTACGACATTACTTTATATCTGCGACCGACTCACTCAGGGTTGAAGTTTATTTTTGCTTACAATGCGGCATTGTTTGACTGCTCAACCATTACTGCTTTGGCGAATGAATTTAGTAGTACGTTGTATCAGGTTGCAGCAAATCCACAACTTAATGTTGCACAGCTTAAGTGGTCGCAACCTCTAAAAGAGAATGCCGCAGTTACTCTTTGTGAGCATGAAGTCAGCTCAGTTCATCAATTATTTGAACTTAATTTGAGTAAGCACGCAGCTAGTGGTGCATTACATTATGCAGAGCAAAAGCTGTCATTTGAAGAGTTAAACGAACAGTCCAACAAGTTGGCTCATTATCTGATTAAGCAACATGCTATCAGTAAGGGTCAAACGGTAGGTATACATTGCCAGCGAAACGCCACGCGGATAATCGCTATGCTTGCTGTATTAAAGGCAGGAGCAACATTGGTTCCATTGTCTGTTGAACTGCCTGCATCACGATTGAAGTTGCAAGCAGAAGATGCAGACATTACTTTGCTATTACATGATGAGCAAACAGAGGCATCATTTTTTGAGCGCGCAACATTGGACTGTAGCAGTCTATTGAGAGAAAGTACGCTGGACCAATACAGCGGAGAAAATCCAGACGTTGAAGTCTTTAGTGATGATATTGCGCACATAATCTACACCTCGGGCTCGACGGGTAAGCCCAAAGGGGTGTTAGGGACTCACGGTGCTGTAGTTAACAGAGTCAGTTGGATGTTACAGCGTTTTCCACTGGCCTCAAATGAAGTAACCGTGATGATGACCTCAATGGCGTTTATACGCGGTATGTGGGAGTTTTACGTCAGCTTAGCTGCAATCAAACCCGTTGTTTTATTGCCACGAGAGCAGGTGAAAGATAACAATTTATTCGTCGCAGCTATTGAAAAACATAAAATCACCAGAATAGTTACTACGCCTTCTCATTTGCAGAGTTTAGTAATATCGGGAGCGCAGTATCGCTCGACGCTTAGCAGTTTGCGCTACTGGTTTATTAGTGGTGAAGCACTGTCTTTGAGCCTTGCTGAGCGATGCTGTAAATGGCTGGATGAAGTGGAGTTTTATAACCTTTACGGCTCCACCGAGGTTATGTCCGATGTTCTATACAGTAATATTAAAGAGGATGTCGCACGAGGTGTCATAACACTCGGACAGGCGATAACCAACAACCACGTATTACTCGTTGATGAGCAACTACAACGTGTTCCTACGGGAGCTGTAGGTGAGGTTTTGGTTGTGGGTAGTAATGTGGCAGCTGGGTATTTGTTACGCCCAGAACAAACGAAAGCCGCGTTTGTGGAGTATGATGGTCAACGCGCATACCGAACCGGTGACTTGGCAAAGTATCTCGCTGACGGTCGTTTGGTTGGTTTGGGACGTAAAGATAAGCAAGTTAAGATTCGTGGGTTCCGAGTTGAAGTGGATGAAATCGCCAGTCTACTGCGCAACCGCCCTGAAGTTGATGATGCGATCGTACTGGTCAAAGGCACTGAACTACAACAACGGTTGATTGCTTATCTTAATGTTGGTTGTCGAGCTGTTAAACCGTCACAGCTTGAACAGATTAAAGTCTATTTAAGTGATCATTTACCTGATTATATGGTTCCTAGTCACTTTGTTACCGTCGAAAATTGGCCTCTCACTATCAATGGTAAACTACAATACAGCGCCTTGCCTGAACCCACTTACCAAAATGATCAGATGCAAGTGGTTCCGAGTACAGAGACAGAGCATCAGCTCCTAGAAATCTGGCAAGGTCTATTAAATGTGACAACAATCGGTGTTACAGATAGCTTTTTTGCGTTGGGCGGACATTCGCTTTTAGCAACTCGTTTGGTTAGCCAAGTTGAGGCGACTTTTGGCTTGACGATAGCGTTGAAAGCAGTTTTTGAAAACAGCACGATTCAATTGCTAGCGCAGCATATAGATAATCATGGTAAAGCCAGTCTGGGGGCAATAACACCGGCGCCTAAAGGAAAGCAGATCCCACTTAGTTATGCTCAACAGCGTCTATGGTTTGTCGAGCAAGTAAGTCCTAGTAATCAGTACAATATGCCGCTAGCGTATCAAGTAACAGGAAAGTTTGCACTGCAAGTGGCAGAGCAAGCGTTGCAGTATTTAGTAAATCGGCACGCGGTACTTAGAACTCAATATCAATTTGATGGCCAAACGGCATATCAAGAAGTGCAAGAAAACTGGCAAGTCAGGCTGACGGTTTCTGATCTAACTCATTTATCTGAGCAACAACAAAAAGATAGTATTATTGATCTGCTACGTTCTTTTTATCAACGAGTATTCGTACTCGAAGAACAACCGCCATTTGAAATCCATTATATCTGCCAAAGTAGCGAACAGGGCATACTGCTGTTTAATCTCCATCATATAGCTGCAGATGCATGGTCTATGGGTATCTTGATGTCTGAGTTTATCCATTGTTATCAGGCTATCGAGGCGGGAGTTGATCCGCAGTTACCTGCATTGAGTATTCAATATAGTGATTTTGCTTACTGGCAACGACAGCGATTGGATGATGTATTTTTAGCTGAGCAATTAGCATATTGGCGTACACAACTACAAGATGTGCCAAGCATCCATAACCTGCCATTGGATAGGCCTCGACCTTCAGTCAGAGCACAGCAAGGAGCAATTTATGAGAGTTGTTTATCTGGCGAAATAGTTCAGCAATTAGAGAAAGTGGCGAGTCAGCATAATGTATCGATGTACATGCTATTTCATGCAGCCTTGGCATTTTTAGTTAGTAAATTAAGTGGACAGCAGGATGTGGTTATTGGTTGCCCTATCGCCAATCGAACGAATGTTGAAGTTGAGCCACTAATAGGACTATTTGTAAATACTCTGGTTCTGCGAACTCAAGTACAGCAAGAGAGTTTTAATGGACTTCTAGAGCATATTCGTACGGTCAATTTGGACGCTCAAGCACATCAAGATGTGCCATTTGAGCAACTCGTAGATTTATGTAAGTTACTACGCACTAGCAGTCACACGCCACTAGTACAAGTTGTTTTGAACTTGAACAATATCGGCCAATCTGTTGCGGGGATTGAAGGGCTGGAATTTACCCCGTTAGAACAACAAAACACGATTGCTAAAACTGACTTGAATCTTGGGGTGGTATTTGCTGGAGGAAAGTGGGTCATCAACTGGACCTATGATGTTGCGTTATTTGATGCAGATACGATTGAGCGATTCTCGAGCTACTTTATACGTATCCTTCATCAAGTTGCACACAATCCACGGATCGCATTAAGTGATATCGATCTGCTCAATGAGCAAACACAGCAAGCATTAGTGGCAATGAGCCGAGGGCCAGAGCTTGCACCAACAAGGATACAACAAGTTCATCAGTTTCTTGAGAACCAGGTAACACGAACTCCAGAGGCGATTGCACTGGTTTCTGATACACAGAGCTATAATTATCAGGAGCTAAATTCAGCTGTTAACAAGCTATCCAACTACTTACTCAAATTGGAGTTACCGCGTCAAGCAACGGTTGGGATCTGCATGGAGAGATGTAGTGATATGGTAATTGCAATGTATGCAGTTGCTAAAGCTGGTTTAGTTTTCACGCCTTTGGATCCGGAACAGCCACAAGCGCGACGTGCATTTATTATTAGCAATGCAAAAGTTCATTTAGTGCTGAGTCATCAGCAATTTGAGCCCATATTGCGACAAATCCCTGCACTGGCCGTCGCCTATATTGATAGTGTTGCGACCAATCAATTAATCACACAATGCTCAAACATAAATCCAGAAATTGGAGGTCACAATACGGATTTGGCTTATATCATGTATACCTCTGGTTCAAGTGGCGAACCTAAAGGTGTACAAATTGAGCATCGGCAAATCATCGCTGCAACACAGAGTCGTCTAGATGCTTATCGAGTACCAGCAGGGCGCTTCTTGTCTCTTTCATCTATCTATTTTGACTCTTGTTTATTAGGTATTTTTTCAGTGTTAGCACAAGGTGCTGAACTACATATCGTCAAAGATAGTGATGTGGTCGATATTGGAGCCGTTTACCGGTACATCATGGCAAGTGATATTACTCACTTGGCGATTTTACCGACAATGTATCGGGCGTTATTACAGTATGCCAACCTAATGGCTGCGCTACCAAGCCAGTTAAGATTAGTGATCACTGGTGGAGAAGGAGTAGAGCAAGATCTTCAACAGTTGCATTTTGAAAGCCAATGGAGTCAGGGGGCTCGATTTTTTAACGAATATGGGCCAACAGAGGCGACAGTTTGGAGTAGTCACTATGAAATCAAAGCGGATGATAGCTTTCAGGTTGCACCTATTGGTCGTCCGGCGGGTCACGTCAACCTTTACGTAATGGATCATTATGGGCACCTAACACCACAAGGTTGTGAGGGGGAGTTGCACATTGGTGGAGTTGGTGTGGCAAGAGGTTATATGGACAATGCTGAGCTTACCAATGGACATTTTTTCTCAAGACAACTCTACAGCGGAGAATCAGAGCGACTATATCGAACTGGTGATGTGGTGCGTTATAACAAGCATGGTGATATAGAGTTTGTAGGTCGTAAAGATAACCAAGTAAAAATACGTGGCTACCGTGTCGAGCTAAGTGAGATAGAGCAACAGATCTTACACCACCCTGATGTACTCGATTGTGTCACAAAAGTGTGGCAGGAGCAGGGAGAAGAAAAGCTCCTTATTGCATACTTACAGATCCGCGAACGACAGTCCGAACAGGCGGTTGTTGCAGCAGTTAAAAAACAACTGGCTCAAACACTACCCAGTTACATGCAACCCAATGCGATAACGAGTATTGGTCATATACCTGTCAATCGTAATGGTAAGGTAGATAGAAAGGCGTTGCCTAAACCTAACCTTGCAGCACTAACCGGTGAATATTCGCCTGCGCAAAATAATACGCAGAAAAAGCTGCTGACCATCTGGGCCGAACTTCTGCACTTATCGGCAGAGGAGATCAGCATCAATGCCGACTTCTTTGAACTTGGTGGACATTCGCTATTAGCGGTACAACTAGTGACCAAAGTTAATGAAACCTTTCCTGTTGACTTATCTATAAAAGAAATTTTTAGCTCACCCGTACTATGCGATTTGGCTGACCAAGTTGATGCTTTACTTCATTTAGATGAAGACGAGCTGGCGGCCGCTGAAGCTGAGCTAGCAGATATGTCTGATGAAGAAATAGAAAAGCTTTATCAGGAGCTGTGTGACGAGTAACGGCTACTTTGAATTATCGTCACCTCCGGATATAGCGCATAACAAAATAGGTATAACGAAAATGGATATTGAGAATACACAGTCAGTGGCAGAGTCAAATCGCAAGCGAGCCGCGCTGATTAAAAAGTTGGCAGAGCAAAAGCGCGCCCAGATGTTGGCTAAGAAACAAAGCAAAATTACAGCTCGGCAAATAGGGTCTAACACCTTGCCTTTATCGTTTGCACAGCAACGCCTGTGGTTTCTCGATAAGCTTTCTGACCAGGGCGCAGAATATAATATCTCCGGAGGCTTCACCGTTAGAGGAGAGTTTAACGTTGTGGCGGCCCAACAGGCAATACAACAGATCATCACTCGCCATGAAGTGCTTCGAACGACATATGATGACAAGGACGGAGAGCCTATTCAGATTATTCAAGCGACTCCTGAATTTGCAATGACAGTTTACGACTTGAGCCGTGACGAATGTGCACCAAATGCGAATACGATGGAGGAGTTACTCCAGCGCGAATGTGAAAAACCGTTCGATTTAAGTACCGATGTGATGCTCCGAGCAAGTTATATCTCTATGCCACGCGAGCAAGAACAGGCTGTTGGGGTATTACTGTTTAGTATGCACCATATTGCTTCTGATGGTTGGTCGATGGAAATTGTCACGCGTGAATTTGTGGCCGAATATCAGGCTCAACTTGATGACCGCCCAGCGAGTGTCGTTGAACCGGAGATACAATACGGTGATTTTGCACTTTGGCAACGCCAACACTTGGATCAGCAAGTATTGCAAAAGCAACTTGAATATTGGCAGCATCAACTTGAAGGAATGCCTGCCGTTCATCGTCTACCCATGGATTATCCACGGCCAGATTTTAAACGCTATCAAGGCCTTAAACTTTCCAGACGGCTCGAAGGCAGCGTAAGCCGTCGAGCGTTGATGTTTGCAAAGGAGCATGGACTGACTCCATTCATGTTATTTCATGCGGTGCTGAATCTTATGATGGCACGCTGTAGTAACCAAGCTGAATTTGTAGTGGGAACGCCAGCTGCTAACCGAATGAAATCAGAGTTGAAGCAAGTGGTTGGCTTTTTTGTTAATACGCTCGTTTTAAAAGCAAATGTCGATGCGTCTAGTGTTAATGCATATCTTGAGCACATTAAAGAAGTTAATTTGGATGCTCAATCTAATCAAGATATTCCTTTCGAGCAGATAGTTGAGCATTGCGTGCCAGCCAGAAGCGCCCAATACACCCCATTATTTCAGGTACTGCTAAGTACAACGAGCGGTCAAAACACTGCATTAGAGCTACCTCACCTTGAGTTACTACCTATTGAGCGCAAAGGGGTGGTAGCTAAATTTGATATAGATATTAACGTTGCTTTGGGTGAGCAAGGTGGCCAAATCAAATGGGTTTATGATAGTGCTATTTTTAAGCCTGAAACGATAACACAATTTGCTGAATTTTTTGAATGTACCCTAATCTCCCTATTAAATTGCGATGATCTTAGTTTGCCCTTAAGTCGCATCAATATGATCACTGATGCTGAGCGCACGAAGCTAGTTACTCCCAACCAACCGCAGTTTGAAGGTCAGCCACTAGCAGATCATGTTCATCTTCATTTTAGTGCGCAGGCCCAAAAGCTTCATAACCAAACCGCGTTAATATCGCAAAATAACCACATTAGCTATCAAACAGTTGATAGCGCCTCGACACAAATGGCTATACATCTTCAAGAGTTGGGGGTAGGTGCTGGCGATATTGTGGCTGTAAGTATGATTCAGAATGAGCGCTTAATATATACTATTTTGGGCATTATGAAGCTTGGAGCAGCCTATTTACCTGTCTCACCTGATTTACCTAAGGCGAGGTTACAGTATATTTTTGATGATGCATCAGTGTCATTGGTGATCACATCGGAAGAAAAGATAGGGCTCGACAAGCGTGATGGCCTCAAGGTCATATGTTTCGATGATGATTTTGAGCAACGAATATTAAATCATTATGTTACTGAAGGCTTTGAGCCCCACCAAGGTGACCCATCTACACTACCAAGTTATGTGATTTACACTTCGGGTTCGACAGGCAATCCCAAAGGCGTTGTCATTTCGCAGCAAAGTGCTTTGCAATTTGGGCTCTATATGGGGCAGCGATTTGCAATTGACTCTAATTGCCGAGTGCTACAATTTGCCACTATTAGCTTTGATGCTTTTATCATGGAATGGCAATGGGCATTATTAAATGGTGGCAGTCTACATTTTTGCGATCCGCAATGTAAAACCGATCCTGCACAGCTAAGCTCGTTTTTACAGCAACAAAGTATTACTCACACACTGTTGCCGCCAACACTTCTTCGCCACCTTCCTTATCATGATAATTATGATTTTAAAGCTCTGTTGGTTGGAGGCGAGGCTTGCGATGAAGGTTTGGCCGAACAGTGGGCTGGGCGATACCCTATGTTTAATGCGTATGGGCCCACCGAGTCTACAGTGTGTGCCAGTATTGCTGAGCTAAAACCCCAGCATCAGGTCACAATTGGTAATCCTGTAGATTTCACCCAACTATTTGTCTTGAGTCGCGACGGTCAACCTTTACCGAAAGGCTTGTGTGGAGAGTTAGTGATAGCGGGAAGTGGGTTGGCTTTAGGTTATTTGAATAAATCAGAGCTGACTTTGCAAAAATTTATCACGAACCCTTTTGGGGCGGGGCGGTGGTATTTTACTGGAGATATTGCGCGGCAAAATAGCCGCGGAGAATTTGAATATCTGGGACGTATTGATGATCAAGTGAGTATTAAAGGCTTCCGGATTGAGCTTGAGGAAGTTAAGCAGCAACTACTGTTAGCTGTTGGTGTAACCGCGGCAGAAGTAGTTGTTGAAGAATTGGCTGCAGGACAGCGTAGGTTGCTAGCCTACATTGTAGCGAGCGATGAGGTAGTTGGCTCTGACGGTGAACTTATTGCATCGGTGAAAGCACAACTGCATGAGCGTTTGCCCAATTATATGATCCCAGCAGGTTTTGCTGTGCTTGATGCACTGCCTGTCACCCAAAGTGGCAAGGTTGATAAACAGGCACTACCCAAAATAGATATGTTGGCGCAACAAGAATCATACCAAGCGCCAAGCAATGATATAGAGCATCAACTGGTTGAATTGTATGCTCAGTTGCTGGGACTTTCACCACAACACCTAAGTGTTACGAGTAACTTTTTTGAACTGGGTGGTGATTCGATCTTGTCTATACAGCTAGTGTCGAGAGCCGCAAGGGTTGGATTGTACTTTTCTGTTAAGCAGTTGTTCTCCTACCAAACCATAGCTGCACTGGCTGCCCATGTTTCGACTTCACAAGTACAGCAGGTCTCACAGCAGGCAAGTGCTGGAACCTTACCATTACTGCCTATTCATCAAGCTTTTTTTATGGATGAGGCTGGACTAAATCATTTTAATCAGGCTGTTATGCTCGGTTGCCAAATCCAGTTAACTAAAGAGTTTCTGACCCAAGTTGTTACATGCTTAGTGGTCCAGCATGATGCACTGAGGTTGCGTTTTAAACATCAAGATACTGGTTGGGTTGGTGAGTTTGCTGACACTTCAAGTTTTGATATTGACGCAGTACTAAGCGTAATCAATGTTGATAATTTAAATTCAATTACAGGTATTGCGGATGAGTTACAGCAAAGCCTCAACATTACAGTTGGCCCCTTATTCAAGGTGGTCTTGTTTACTGATCCAAAACAGCAGCAGCGTCTGCTGATTATTTGCCATCACCTTATTATAGATGGAGTCTCTTGGCGTATTCTGCTGGAAGACTTTGAGCGCTGTTTAGATAAGAGCCAAGGGTCCACTCATCATGCTCTATTTGAGCTTGGGCAAAAGACCACCGCTTATCAAACATGGTGCGAGTATTTAGACTCATGGCCAAATCTAGAACAGAACGCCAACGAGATTGCTTATTGGCGAGAGCGGTTAGCGCTACCTGTACCTAGTTATCGGCGCGGTGAGACGAGTGAGGCATACATAAGTAATGAGTTTGTTGGTAGTTTACAGTTTGCATTGGATAAGGATTATACAAGCTTGTTGTTGCAACGAGCTAATAGCACTTATAGAACACAAATAAATGAGCTACTCATTGCAGCGCTATTACGTGGTTTTAGTCTTTGGTCGGAACAGTCTATCATGCGCATAGATTTAGAGGGGCATGGTCGCGAAGAGCTTGATAGCGGCCATGATCTCAGTCGCACTATCGGCTGGTTTACTACCTCATACCCACTTACATTAGAAGCGCCTGATGGAGATCTTGAAGCGCTAATTTGTGCAGTAAAAGAGCAATACCGTGCCATTCCAAATAAAGGACTCGGCTTTGGGTTATTAGCTCGGGCAGGTCTGTTGGGGAGTAATGTTGAACCTCACGCTGAAATTGTATTCAACTATCTAGGCCAATTTAAGCAGGTGATCAATGAGCAATCGCTATTGTTTGCTGTAGAGGAAGGTACCGGGCGAGCTATCAGCCCTCATAGAAAGTTAACACACGGGCTTAGCTTCAACGGTAAAATTTTGGCCGAGCAATTACAGTTCAACTTGAGCTATGACAAAAACGGTTACTCCAGCGAGTCTCTCCAAAAGTTAAACCAGCTAATTGTCAGAAGTTTAGAAGAGATTATTCAGCACTGCTGTGATGTTGAAGCCGGTATTTTTACGGCGTCGGATTTTCCGTTGGCAACCGTCCAGCCGCAAGAGCTAAAAAGCTGGACGCAAGGCCAAGCTATTCAAGATATTTATGCGACAACGCCAATGCAAGAAGGGATGCTATACCATAGTAACTTGGAGCGTGGTGCATACGCCAACCAGCTATTTATGGAAGTGATTGGTGAGGTTGATCTCGGCCATCTGCGTGCTGCTTGGCAGTGTCTGGTAGATAGGTACGACATTTTTCGAACTGGATTTAGAACGTCAGAGCTAGGAATAATCAATCAGATTGTCCATCAACAGGTGACATTACCTTGGCAAGAGTTTGATTTAAGTCAACTAGATGTGGCGGAACAACAAGCGATAGTCAATCAAATGCGTGCTGAAGACAAGGCGGAAGGCTTTAATGTCAATATGCCACCTTTAGTACGAGTAACCGTTTGGCAATTGGCACCCCAACACTATCAGCTTTTGTGGACTCAGCACCATGCATTAATCGACGGTTGGTGTTCTGGTATTGTTTTCTCCGAGCTATTAGCGATTTATCATGCATTAAGTAACAAGCGAGATATACAACTATCGCCAGCCGTGCCTTACAAAAATTACATCGCCTGGCTACAAAGTAAAGATAGTGATAAAGCTGAGCAGTTTTGGCGTACTCAAGTGGGTCAAATTACTGAACGAAGTCATTTACCTTTTTCTCGTTACCTAGAGCAGCCTGACTATGTGGTTGCGAGGGAATATTTACAACTAACAGTCGAGCAAACTAATGCGTTAACTCTGCTTGCAAAGCAAACGCGCACCACCCTGAATGTTGTATTGCAAGCTGCTTGGGCTTTATTGTTGAGTCGAGCAAACCGCAGTAAACAGGTTACGTTTGGTACAACCGTATCCGGCCGCCCTGCAGATTTGAATGGGGTAGAGTCAATGGTGGGGCTATTTATTAACACAGTGCCCGCGGTCATCTCTCTTGACTCAGAGCAGAGCGTATCTGAGCTGTTACTACAGCTCCAATCAGATTATATTGAAAGAGATGAATACAGTTATTTTCCGTTATCAAAAATTCAAAAGTTATCTAGTGAACATGCCGGTCGCGGCCTATTTGATAGCTTATTAGTATTTGAGAACTATCCGCGCTCTTTATCCGATGCGAGTAGGCACACAGAGCAGTCACTGCAAATCAAAAATATTGAATCGCAGCAAGGCAACAATTTCCCTCTTTCTTTGATAGCCTCTCATGGCGAGGTACTCAAGATTAAGTTCGAGTACCATAGTAATCATTATTCAAAACACGGGATAGAACAGCTTCGTAGCTGCCTTGGCGAAATCCTTACGGCCATGTCACACGGATCAGATAAGCCAATATCGACATTAGCTTGGCTAACCAAAGCACAGCAACAAGCTGTTTTAGTGAACAGTGGTTATGGCCGACAAACACAAACTTCCCCGAGCTTTATTGCTACCTTAAAGCATCAATTTGCCAGTTATCCAGAGGCTGAAGCTGTTTATAGCCATGGGGTAAGTACGAATTATCGAGCATTAAATACAATTGCTAATCAAATCGCTACACAGTTATCAGAAAACGGTATCGGTAAACAAAGTCGGGTTGGAATTTGTCTCGAAAAGGGCGTGGGTTATTTAGCTTCAATTATAGCGACATTTAAAGTTGGCGCTGCATTTGTGCCATTGGAAAAGGAATGGCCAACAGAACGTCTAGCTTTCATTGCTCAAGATGCACAGCTAGACCTAACGCTCACTGAGCCCACGACTCAACATGCAATGACCAAGTCTCAACGACAGCTATGCATAACAAAACTAGCTTCTGAACATATCGAGTTTGAGGGGGACATCCCTCACGCTAATGATATCGCTTATATTATCTACACGTCGGGCACAACTGGTAAACCTAAAGGAGTGGCCGTGAGTCATGGCAACATAAGCCATTACGTTGATGCCATGTTATCTCGACACGCGATTGCCCAACATAGTCGCTTTGCTCTCCTTACTTCATTTGCCACAGATTTGGGTTACACCTCGATACTTCTAGCGTTGGCGACAGCAGGCAGTGTAGATATAGGTAGTCGAGAGTTGATCCAAAGCGGTGATAGTTTTACCCAGCATATCCTTGCACGTGAGATTAATGTGATTAAGCTGACTCCGAGTCTATTGGCTGCACTGTTAACGCATTATGATGGAAAATTAACATCGCTAAACCATGTATTCGTGGGTGGTGAAGCTATTCAATCCGATGCTCGTCAAGTCATTCGCACGCTACTTAATGATGGCGTGGAAGTAATTAATCATTACGGTCCAACAGAAACTACCATTGGGGCATGTACACAGGTTATTAATGATGTGGATGCTAAGCCAATAGCGATAGGTCACCCTATTTCAGGAATGCGCGCTTGTGTGCTGGATGATAACAAAGAGTTGGTGCCTGATGGCATCGTAGGTGAGCTGTACTTATCAGGAAGCGGTGTTGCTTTAGGATACATAAAACAATCGTCGTTAACGGATCAGTATTTCACTCTTGACCCTTGGGCGTCCGATAGTTCGCGTCGTTACGCCACGGGGGATTTGGTATATAGAGATGAAAGTGGAGATTTGGTATATGTCGGACGTAAAGATAATCAAATCAAAGTTCGTGGTTTCCGCGTTGAACTGGAAGAGATCGAGCTAACTTTACTGCGCTCACCTAGTGTTAGTACCGCCGTTGTCATACTTAACAGCGAGCAAACTTTGGTGGCCTACATCAAGCTCAAAGCTGGTGCTGTGGAGCAACAAAGTAATCTATTAAATCTTGCCCAGCAATGGCTACCTCACTACATGGTACCAAGTGCGATTGTCTTTGTGGAAGATATCCCATTAAAAAGCAACGGAAAAGTAGATAAAAGTGCATTGCCAAGTGTGCAAAAGAATGTTGAGAAAAAACGAGCTGAAACGCCTTTGGAATTAACCGTTGCTCGAGCTTGGGCGCAATATTTGGGCTGCGATGCTGAAACGATAGGAGTCGAAGAAAACTTTTATGATTTAGGTGGTGACTCCGTAAAAATGATTTTGGTGATTGGCTTGTTGAAGAAGCAAGGGATCACAATAGCAGCTCAGCAAATGAGCAAAATCAATACCATTGCTGGGGTCGTGGAATTGGTTGAAGGTCAAGGCCAAGCACCGAAACAGCCAGAGTCAGTTGTTTTATTGGGGCAACAAGCTGAAGAAGTTATCTTCGCGATTCACCCATATGGGGGGCGTGTTGATAACTATCGCCAGTTGGCAGCTAAATTGCAGCCTGAATATCAGCTACTAGGGTTACAAGCGCCATACAATTACCAGTCTGACTATCGATTTGATTCTGCAAAGCAACTAGCTGAGCGTTATGTAGAAGAAATCCTCGTTACGCAACCAAAGGGGCCTTATAGGATCATAGGTTGGTCTGCTGGTGGCACACTCGCGCACTTGGTTGCTGCTACGTTACAGCAACGAGGCCGGAATGTTGCCTATTTAGGCATGATAGATTCACTTCCGATAGGCATATCTCGAAAAGTGAAAAGTAACCATGATTATCTGTTAAATAGCGCTCGCTATATTGATAAGCATATCGCCACGAAATTAGCACCAACTTGTAGCTACAGCTACGATGAGCTGATGCAAGCCATCATTGAGTCAATATTTTCCTCACAACCTGATTTCCCACTTTCACGCGATGTGCTAACCGCAGCGTTGCAATTTGGGGTTGATTTAGGGCGTAGTTTGGCGACTGCTCAGGCGATGCAAGAACCATTAGATTTAGCCGTTGAGTTGTTTAAAGCGACTGCTTCAGAAGGCGGGGTGATTGAGCCTGCGTCATTTACTCAGGCCTTTAAACAGCCGCTGAAGGTGCATGAATTTGAGACCACACATGCCGGTCTACTCGAAGGTGATGCTGTAGTCATGATAGCCGATCTAATAAAACAGAGTTTAAAGCGAAAGAATAAGAAAAATGAAGGAGTAACTGGATAATGTTAAAGACTAAACCACTACCCGAAGCACGAGATAGAGAAGTACTACTTGAAGTCGAGTTGTCAGGTATGAAATCACTTGATTGGGTGACACAGCATAAGGAGCAACTCAATGGCATGTTAGATGAGCACGGAATGCTGCTCATTCGAGGTTTAAACGTTGTGAGTAGTAAGCAGTTTGGGCAAGCGCTTAGCACGTTGTTTGGCTGTGAGTTAGCTTCGTACCAATACCGCTCGACGCCTAGGACCGAACTTAGAGGAAATGTTTACACTGCCACTGAGTATCACCATGACGAAGTGATACCGCAGCATAATGAATGTTCTTATGCGAATAAGTGGCCTCAAAAATTAGGTTTTTTCTGTATGTTACCGGCAGGAAAAGGCGGAGCGACACCGTTGGCTGACAGTCGTGCGGTATATGAAAAATTACCAGCGGAGATCCGTGCCAAATTTGAATCTAAGCAAATCATGTATGTACGAAACTATAGCGACATTGATCTGCCTTGGACTGAAGTATTTCAAACCGACAGTAAAGAGGATGTTGAACGTTTTTGTCATGAAAACGGTTTTGAATTTGAATGGTTTGATAATGAGTTGCGGACCAAGCAGGTTAATCAAGCTGCAATTGAACACCCGCTACATGGCTTTAAAGTTTGGTTTAATCAAGCTCATTTATTCCACATTTCAAGCCTTGACCCTGAAACTAAACAGAGTTTTTTATCAATGTTTGGCACTGAAAGATTACCAAGAAATACCTACTTTGGAGATGGCAGTGACATTCCGGAAGCTGATTTGGCAAAAATCCGGGAAATTTATGAACAGGAAATGTTCCATTTCAATTGGCAAAAAGGCGATGTTTTACTGCTAGATAACTTACGTTTTACCCATGGCCGGCAACCTTTTGAAGGTGCCAGGAAAGTGCTTGTAGGCATGGCCTAACTTCAGGAGAGAGTAATGGTAGATACAATAATAGATGGTGCTGATATTAAGTCATTCGCGACGTTGATTGAGTCCAACTTAACGCCGTCCTCGGTCACTAACCCTACTTTTTTGTCCGGTATCGCAATAGCAGATCCCGTTTTATGGGCAAGTACAAATCGGGAAGCTATTTTAGATTTATTGCAACGCGATGCTGCACTGGTTTTTAGAGACTTCTCATTACCAACTCCTGAGCACTTTGAAGCATTTGCCGCAGCCATTTGTCCTGACCTTTACGGTAACTATGGCGATTTACCGAAAAAAGAGGTTGGTAAGAAAATATACAAGTCCACACCATACCCTAATAACATGAAAATACTTTTCCATAATGAAAGTTCCAATACTGGGGTTTGGCCAACAAAACAATTCTTTTTTTGTGAACAGCCAGCGGCTGTCGGAGGGGCAACGCCATTAGTGGATTGTCGTGCTGTATACAAGGCTTTACCGGAGCATATCAAGCAGGATTTTTCAGCAAAGGGATTGAAATATACGCGTAACTTCTCTGCTGGGTTCGATGTGTCTTGGCAGGACTATTTCAAAACAGACAGCCTTGATGAAGTCAAAACTATTTGTGAACGGCTAGGGTTAACATTTAGTCACGACGCAGACGATACGATAACTACAGAGTTCACAACGGCTGGCGTACTGGTCTTATCTCCAGAAGAAGTAAGCTTTTTCAACCAAGTGCAACTACATCACCCATTTTGTCTAGAACCTCAGGTGAGGGCCGTTTTGCTTGAGTTGTTGGGGCAAGATCGATTACCACGAAATGTTACATTTGCAGACGGGAGTGTTATTTCTGATGAAACAATGCAGCTGATTGCAGAGGCCTATGAATCCTGCGCTGTGCGGTTTACGTGGCAACAAGGAGATGTCGTAATGGTTGATAACCGCATTATTGCGCATGGTCGAGATGAATTCGACGGCAATAGAAAAGTTGTAGTGGCGATGGCAGATATGAAAAATTGAACCATTTTGTATCATTTGTAAATTATTTATTTACTTGAAATTAATTAAATTAACATGTTAACCTGTTCGCAAAGTGTTCAGTTTTGGTCACTATTGACACATTTTTAATCATGATTGAACAGCTAAACGCTGAAAGTCAGGCGAGTGTTTTCTGCCCCTCCTTGCTTTCAAGCTATGTAGCCAAGTACTTGATGTAACGACTTCTCTTTACTGCAGTTCAAGTATTCCTAGCGAATTAATTACAAGTACTGTCTATAGGTAGGCAAGGAAAATGAA
Organism: Pseudoalteromonas sp. JC28; assembly: GCF_013319255.1. Lineage (NCBI taxonomy): Bacteria > Pseudomonadati > Pseudomonadota > Gammaproteobacteria > Alteromonadales > Pseudoalteromonadaceae > Pseudoalteromonas > Pseudoalteromonas sp. JC28. The sequence goes on from NZ_QOKX01000016.1 coordinate 17,996, forward strand.
AGAATTGTATAGTCTTGAGGAGTACGACAAGCATTTATATGGTTATGTCGTTACTGAATTACTTGCTCTGTGTTTTAAATACAACATATTTGAACGGTTAGTTCAGGCACCAGGAACAAATATCGGCCAGCTAGCGCAAGAGCTGAACCTAGCACCTGAAGCTCTGCATCGAATGTTATTGACGCTTAATGCACTAGATATTCTCACGGAACGTGGTGATGGCTTCGCTGTTGAGGATTATTATCTTCCCTTCTTCGATAAAACCCACATACGTTATTTAGGAAACTTCACTCAATTTGTATGCGATCAAGGTCGCAAGTCCATATTTAAATTAGAAAACCTTTTGACTGGTGAGGAAAAACCTCGCTCGCCTTATGATGATATATACAGCCAAGACAAAAGCTATAGTTTTGCTGCTGCGATGTGGGAGCTGAGTCACTGCTCAGGCCAACCCTTAATCTCATTTTTACCTGACGCACTCGGAGATGTTGTTGACGTTGGTGGTGGTGCAGGTGCAGTAGCCAGTATGCTGATCGCTGCAAACAAGGCACAAAGCGTTACAGTATTTGACCTTCCTGAGGTTGCTTCTGAGTTTGATAGGTATTGTAATGATAATCCCCTTTTTCACCGCATTCGATTTAAAGCTGGCAGCTTTTTTGAAGACTCGATACCTAATGGCAATAACTATTTGCTGAGCAACGTTTTATCTAATTGGAATGAGAATTCATCAGTAGCCATCCTCACTAAAATTCACGCTCAGTTGGCCGCCGGAAATGGCGGTAAAGTATTCATTTTGGAAAGACTTTTTGATGTTGCTGGAAGTCGCTATTCAACTGCTGTAATGCACTTAAACATGATGCTCCATACCGAAGGCGCACATCGTAGCTTTGAGCAGTATAAATCTCTTTTACACCAGGCGGGTTTCTCTTGTGTAGAGCTGATAGAAACAGGGACTGACAGGCATATCGTAACCGGTAGTTTATAAAAAAATACAAAAGGAAATACCATGAATAATATTATCGACTTTCATATCCATGCGGGTGATTTCCCGCAACTGCGTGAAGACATCCAAGATTTAATACAAAAAATTCCGTTAGAAGATGGGGCTGATGTTAAGAAGCTATTTTCAAATGGTGAGGCAATGTCTGCCTACCTTCAAAACGCGGGTGTAAGCACAGGGATTATTCTGGCTGAATGTGGGCCGGGTACAAACTATTCTATTACCAGTGAAATGATCGCTAACCGTTGTAAAGATAACAATAGTTTAGTGCCTTTTGGTAGTGTTAATCCTAATTATCACAAGGATCCGATAGCTGAATTTCATAAAAGTATAGAGGCTGGAGTCAGAGGGTTTAAATTCTATCCTGCTGATCATGGTTTTGATGCATTAAGTAGTGACATGATGGAAATTTATAAACTCTGTGAACAGCATGGAGTGGTGATCATGTTTCATACCGGGTTTACGGCTCAAAAAGATACAGAACAAATGTACTGTAACCCCGCGGACTTTATTCCTATTTTTGAGGCATGTCCTGAGTTGGCAGTCGTATTGTGCCATGCAGGTAAGCCGCACTGGTACAAAGAATCTGTTGAAGTAATTACTAAGTACCCAAATGCATTTATTGATACTGCGTTAGTACCAATCGATGTGGTGACTGAGTTGGTTCGTAGTAACCCCAAAGTAGTAGACAAAGTTTTATTTGGCTCAGACTGGCCTGTATGTGGCAATTATGAGGCATTAGTTGAGCGCTATTTACACTCTGGATTGAGTGAAGTGCAACTGCAAAAAATAATGCGTACCAATGCATTAAGTCTGCTCACTCGTAGAGATTTTTAAGCATCACTGCTTGGACTCAACCGTCATCAAAAATTTGGAGTTTAACCGTGAATAGTACTGAACATAACACGCAACATATCGACCATATTATCATTGGGGCCGGACCTGCAGGGGTACAATTAGGATATTACTTTGAGCGTGACCAAAAAGACTACCTCATCTTGGAAGCCGGTGAGCAACCGGGGAATTTTTATAAAAAGTTTCCGAGGCATCGTAAGTTAATTTCAATAAATAAGCGATTTACTGGGAGCGACAATCCTGAATTCAATATGAGGCATGACTGGAATTCATTGTTGTCTGATGATTATTCTTTGTTATTTAAAGATTATGATAAGGAGTTTTTTCCTCAGGCAGACAGCTTAGTTACGTATATGCAAGATTATGTAAATCACTTTGACATTAAAGTGAGATGTAACACTCGAGTTGTTAATATAGATAAGGAAGGTGCACTATATAGGCTAACAGATCAAAATGGGAACGTTTTTCTTGCTAAGAAGTTAATCGTTGCAAGTGGCTTTTTGAAACCACATATCCCACAGATTAAAGGAATTGAGTTAGCTGAAAACTATACTGAGATGTCAATTGACACAAAGGATTATGAAAACCAAACAGTACTAGTGATTGGTAAAGGTAACTCAGCCTTTGAAACTGCCGATCACTTAGTTTCCTCAGCAGCCATCATCCACCTTTGTAGTCCTAATTCTGTAAATTTTGCATGGAAAACACACTATGTAGGTCATTTGAGAGCGGTGAATAACAACGTGCTTGATACCTATCAACTCAAATCGCAAAATGCAGTCTTGGACGCAGAGATTATGTCGATTGAATGCGTAAATCAACGCTTTAAAGTATTATTTAAATACAAGCATGCTGAAGGGGAGCTAGAAGAACTATGGTATGACAAAGTACTTTGTTGTACTGGGTTTGCTATTGATACTAGTTTGTTTAGTGAAGAGACGAAGCCAGAGCTCACAATCAAAGATAAGTATCCAAAATTAAATAACGATTTTGAATCGGTTAATCAAAAAAATATGTATTTTGCGGGTACTTTGACCCATTCGTTAGATTATAAAATGGCGACATCAGGATTTATTCACGGGTTTAGATATAATAGTCGAGCATTGAATACGATATTAAACAAAAAGCAGGGCGAGCATTACCCTGAAGTTACCTGTAACAACGAAGATGTTGCTCAACTCGTGCTTGATCAGGTTAATGAGTCCGGTGCTATGTGGCAGCAGCCTGGATTTATAGGTGATTATTTTTACCCAGATGGTGACAAAGTACATTATGGTTTTTCTTTACCCATAAATCATGTGCTTGAATCTTTAGCAAAAGAGAAAAGACAGTTTTTCACCGTAACACTAGAATATGGTATAGATGCGGACTTTGACCCGTTTACTGCCAACCGGATCCATAGAGAAAATGTCGCGGCTTCAGATCACAGCCAATTTCTTCATCCAATAATTAGAGAGTATCAAGGGACGGAGCTAGTTTCTGAACACCACGTTATTGAGGATCTATTGGCTATTTGGAAAGAAGATATTCACTTACACCCACTACAATCTTTTATCAATGAAGCAATTCGTTTAGTACAAAAAACTGAAGAGTTGGCCTAATCCCCTATGAAACAGCCCCAAAGCAAGTGTTTCGGGGCTGCTTTCTTTTTGAGTCCTGCAAAACAAATTTTCCCCATGCGTTGTATTCCATCACCTTTTAAGGTGTCGATTAAAATGTTGGTACGAGCGCCAGTTGAGCTGTGCTGTTTAATACCAATTTGTCTTACTATTTGCTCAATTTGAAGAATCAAATCTGATGCTAACTGCGTTAAATATTTCTCATTTATTTGGAACTACTAAAGGGCAAGGTTATTGCCTTACTCATATGGACATAGGTAGCTTGTCGCTAGTAAGGAACGGGAGTTGAGCTCCTAACTTTACACAAATATTTCGCTATGTTGTTTAACCAAAAAAGGTAAGTGACGGTTTCAATAGCAAGGTTGGTGTACAATAAGCGTAAATAGCCTTTCTGCTAGAAAGGCATTAATTATCCGAAGTTCAGGTTAAATAGTACGCGATTCGGCAAACATTGATTGTTTATAAAGTCAAGATCAGCGAAAATAGCGGCCAACTACGATTAACATGACGGATTTGACAAGCGAAGGGCAAGAAAGAGCGTGCTTCCGAAAATATGTACAAATCCGTGTACAAACTAAAAGAATTTATACATGGCTACCCAAGATTTTCTTAATGAAATCAATAAGCGAAGGACCTTTGCAATTATCTCGCACCCGGATGCGGGTAAAACCACTATCACCGAAAAAGTACTCTTATTCGGGAAGGCGTTACAAAAAGCCGGTACGGTTAAAGGCCGTGGCTCAAATCAACACGCTAAATCAGACTGGATGGAAATGGAAAAAGAGCGTGGTATCTCGGTAACAACTTCCGTGATGCAGTTTCCATACAATGATGCTTTGGTGAACCTACTTGATACCCCAGGACACGAAGATTTCTCTGAAGATACTTATCGTACGTTAACCGCGGTTGACTCATGCTTGATGGTGATTGATGCAGCAAAAGGTGTAGAAGATCGTACTCGTAAACTAATGGAAGTAACACGATTACGTGACACGCCAATCGTTACCTTTATGAACAAATTGGACCGTGATATTCGTGACCCAATGGAGCTACTTGATGAAGTCGAAACCGAGCTCAACATCATGTGTGCACCGGTTACTTGGCCAATTGGCTGTGGTAAAGAATTTAAAGGCGTTTACCACATCCATCGTGACGAAACGATTTTGTACCAAACAGGCCAAGGTCACACGATTCAAGATAAACGCATTATCAAAGGACTAGATAACAGCGAGCTTGACGCCGCTGTGGGTGAAAGCTTAGCTGAGCAACTACGTGAAGAGCTTGAGTTGGTAATTGGAGCCTCACACGAGTTTGACCGTGAGTTGTTTTTAACTGGCGAATTAACTCCTGTGTTCTTTGGTACGGCACTTGGTAACTTTGGCGTTGACCATATGCTTGATGGATTAACTGAGTGGGCACCAAAACCACTACCACGCCAAACCGATGACCGTGAAGTAACAGCCGACGAAGAAAAGTTCTCTGGTTTCGTGTTTAAAATCCAAGCAAACATGGATCCAAAACACCGCGACCGTATTGCCTTTATGCGTATTGTTTCTGGCAAATATAGCCAGGGCATGAAGATGAACCATGTGCGTCTTGGTAAACAAGTCAGTATTGCAGATGCGGTAACCTTTATGGCCGGTGATCGTGAACGCGCTCAAGAAGCGTTTGCGGGTGATATTATCGGTCTACACAACCATGGTACGATCCAAATCGGTGATACCTTCACACAAGGTGAAACGCTTAAATTTAGCGGTATTCCAAACTTTGCGCCTGAGCTATTCCGTCGCATTCGTCTAAAAGATCCACTCAAGCAAAAGCAACTTTTAAAAGGTTTGGTACAACTTTCTGAAGAAGGTGCGGTACAGGTATTTAGGCCGCTTATCAACAACGACCTGATCGTAGGTGCGGTCGGTGTGCTGCAGTTTGATGTGGTTGTGGCGCGTTTAAAGTCTGAATACAACGTGGATGCGATTTACGAGAGTATAACGGTTCAGACCGCACGCTGGGTAAGCTGTGATGACGAGAAGAAAATGGCTGAATTCCGCCGTAAGTGTGAGCAAAACTTGGCACTAGATGGTGGTGATAACCTAACTTACATCGCACCAAGTCGCGTAAACCTGAATTTATCTATGGAACGTTACCCTGACGTGAAGTTCCATGAAACTCGTGAACACTAATCGCTGCGCATTAAAGGAAAACAGATGAACATCAAAAGTATTTTAATTGAAAAAGCCAATGCAGCGATGCAAGCGGCTGGTATCCCTGAAGGTACAAACCCAGCGGTAACACAAAGCACGCGTCCTCAGTTTGGTGATTACCAAATTAACGGTGCGATGGGGGCTGCCAAAGCACTAAAAACCAATCCAAGGGAGTTGGCGCAGAAGATCATCGACAACCTAGATGTTGCTGATCTTGCAGAAAAAACGGAAATCGCAGGCCCAGGTTTTATTAATATTCACCTCAAGCCTGAGTTTTTAGCCACAAGCCTAGAGGCGGCAAATACGGATGCCAAGCTAGGTGTTGCTGAACATGCTACGCCTCACAAAGTCGTGGTAGATTTTTCTTCGCCAAACCTTGCTAAAGAGATGCACGTAGGTCACCTGCGCTCAACTATCATTGGTGATGCTGTTGTACGTGCCCTTGAGTTCCGTGGTGATACCGTTATTCGCCAAAACCACATGGGCGACTGGGGTACCCAGTTTGGTATGTTGATAGCACACCTTGAAGATTTGCTAAACCAAGGTGTTGACCTTGAAAATGTCGCACTTGCGGATCTTGAAAGCTTTTATCGTGATGCGAAAAAGCGCTTTGATGACGAAGCCGGTTTTGCCGATAAAGCCCGTGATTACGTAGTCAAACTTCAAAGCGGTGATGCGCATTGTAAGAAGCTATGGCAAATGTTTATCGACACCTCAGTTAAACATTCTGAAGAAGTATACGGCAAGTTAAATGTGACGCTTACGCGTGATAATATCATGGCAGAAAGTGCCTACAATGACCGTCTTGCCGGTGTAATTGAGCTATTAAAAGAGAAAGGCATTGCGGTTGAAGATCAGGGCGCTCAAGTCGTATTCCTTGACGAATTGGCAAATAAAGACGGTGAACCTTCCGTATTTATCGTGCAAAAATCAGGTGGTGGTTTCTTATATTCAACGACGGATTTAGCCGCCTGTGATTACCGCTCAAATGAGCTAGATGTTGACCGTATCCTAATTTTTGTTGATGCGCGTCAGGGCTTACACTTCAACCAAGTTGAGATCACAGCACGTAAAGCGGGTCTTTTAAAAGACAAAACCAGCTACGAGCCGAGCCTGTTCGGTACAATGATGGGTAACGACGGCAAACCGTTTAAAACTCGTACTGGCGGCACGGTGAAGCTATCAGACTTACTTGACGAAGCGGTGAGCCGTGCGACAGAAAAACTTGCTGACAGAGCTTCTGACTTATCTGATGAAGCACGCCAAGAAATCGCGCGTAAAGTGGGTATTGGTGCAGTGAAGTACGCCGATCTGTCAAAGCACAGAACCAGCGATTATATCTTTAACTGGGATACGATGCTGAGCTTTGAAGGGGCGACAGCGCCATATTTGCAGTACGCCTATACCCGTGTGCGTAGTATTTTCCGCAAAGCAAACATGGATAGCGCTAGCCTAACTGGTCGCATTCAAATTCAAGCACCACAGGAAAAGGCACTTGCACTCAAACTGCTGCAATTGGAAGAAGTACTTGATCTGATGATCAGCGAAGCAACGCCACACGTATTATGTAGTTATTTATATGAGCTCGCGAGCTTGTATATGACATTCTATGAAGCGTGCCCAATTTTGAAAGATGATGTAGCTGCAGACGTCCGTGAAAGTCGTCTCTTGTTATGTAATCTGGTTGCTAACTCACTGAAAACCGGTCTAGATTTGCTTGGTATCGAAGTGATGGAGCAAATGTAAGTTAGTTTTAACTTGCATTAAGGTATACTAGAAGCCGCTTTATAGCGGCTTTTTTGTAAAGGAAATAGTGATGAAACTTGAAGACATTCGCAGAGAATATACCAAAGACGGTTTACGTCGTGAGATGCTAAAAGACACACCCGTTGAGCAGTTTGAAACCTGGCTACAGCAGGCGATTGATGCCAAGTTTACCGACCCAACAGCGATGGTCGTCGCGACGGTTGACGAGCACGGCCAGCCGTCTCAACGCATTGTTTTACTTAAGCATGTAGACCAGCACGGTTTTGTTTTCTTTACCAATACCGGTTCACGCAAAGCGCAAGAACTAAAGCAAAACAACAAGATATGCTTGCACTTCCCGTGGCATGAAATTGAGCGTCAGGTTATCGTGTATGGTGAAGCAGTCCCGTTACCAACCAGTCGCGTTGCCAAGTATTTCTTATCACGACCAAAAGAAAGTCAGCTTGCAGCGTGGGCGTCTCAGCAATCGCGCCCCGTGTCATCTCGCCAAGCCTTGATGCAAACCTTTAGTAGCATGAAAGACAAGTTCGCTAAAGGCGAAATTCCACTACCTGATTTTTGGGGCGGTTATTGCGTGGAGCCCACTAAAGTTGAGTTTTGGCAAGGTGGAGAGCACCGTCTTCATGACCGCTTTATGTATGTGAAGCAAGCCGATGGCAGTTGGGAAATTGAGCGGCTCAACCCATAAATTCGCCTTTATAGATAGTCACTGTCACCTCGATTTCAGCGAGTTGGCAGATGACCTAGCTACCCATATCAAAGCTGCCCGCAGCAATGGTGTTGAACGCTTTGTGGTGCCTGGCGTTACCCTTAAGCAGTCTCTTGAGCTTGTTGATTTTCAAGCACATCATCCACAATGTGAAATCGCCGCGGGGTTACACCCTTATTTTATTGGCGAACATTGCGACGACGATATGACCGCGTTGGTAGAGTATGTAATACACAATCGTACCCAACTGTGTGCGATAGGAGAGTGCGGTATTGATACAACCTGCGATGCACTTGAGCGGCAAATTGCACTGTTTGAAGCGCATATCGCACTGAGTAATCAGGTAAAGCTTCCGCTAATCGTCCATCACCGTAAAAGTCATCACCTAATTGCTGCCGCGTTTAAACGTGTTAAGCCACAGTATGGCGGGGTGATCCACGCCTTTTCAGGTTCAAAACAGCAAGCTGAATATTATATCGCTCAGGGTTTTAAGCTAGGAGTAGGTGGCACAATCACCTATCCAAGAGGCGAAAAAACAGCGCAGGTAATATCACAGCTGCCGCTTGAAAGCCTAGTATTGGAAACCGATTCGCCGTCGATGCCGTTACATGGTTATCAGGGGAAGCCGAACTCTCCTAAGCGAGTCGTCCAAGTATTTGACAGGCTTTGTGAATATCGAAGCGAAACACCAAGCGAGCTTGCTTCAGCGCTCTATCGAAATGCTACACAGTTGTTCGGCTTGGGCTAAATTGATGATGTCGAGATAAATCTCGACCTACGAGTCAATATCACAAATGGGATATAAAACCATACCTATCAGCAATAGATAACCCGTGTAGGAGCCGGCTCACCCGGCGATCTTTTGGTATTTATTAAAGCTTCTATACATCTCATAGCTTGGAAGAATGATTTATACGTTAGTTGGTTATTCACCTTTTATTAATGTTTAAGAGCTTAATTTAAAACCTTCAATATTTCTCAAGGAATAGAAAAATGAATGATGAAACGAAAGTAAAAAATGCCATTAATGCATTTTATAAAGGTGCAGGTTTAAATTTATCTTTCAAAGGCAGCGTAAACGAAAATGTGGCACAGGTTTTTGGAGAGATGATCCAAGCAACTAAAAGTTGTACGACGGCTCTAAATTGGGTTCCTGAGCCGACAGGAGGCAAGGCAACTATCAAATGGATAGTAAAGAACTTTGCACAAAGCATTGTAAAGCAACTTAGCTCAGAACAATCTCTTACCTGTGCAAAAGAAGTTGTCAGAAATTACAGAACGAAAATGGAATTAGCTGCATTAGGGATTTAGTTATGTTTAAAATAATTTTACTTGCCGCGTTAATGTTCACCTCAAACTTGGTAATTGCGTCACAAACAGCGAACCCTTTTCCAAGTGCATCTTGTAGTAATAAGGTCCATATCAGAGTTGTTGATCTGATTTATTGTGTAGATAGCACGACACTATCAAAAATTAACTTTTTAGGGCTAAGTAACCAAACTGCGGTTATAACTAGCCAAGATCAAAATGAGTTGGCAATTGCGTTAAACCCACCGGAAATCTCACTTGGTGATATGCATAAAAAGTTGAATATGAGCGTAAACGAATTTTTTCATGCCCTGTATCATTCAGATCCTAAAGTAAAAAACATAGCAAAGCTTCGCTCGGCTTTTGACATAGACGAAAATAATCCGATGAGTGTGTACCAAAACGGCGATATTTTTGCTTTTGTCGTTATGGGAGAAAATCAAGACTACGATAGGGTTTACATTAATAAAAAAGGAAGCGATGTTATCTATCAGATAAGTGGTGAATTTAACCAACCTCAGTTAAATCGCATTCTCTCCTCGCTTATTTTGGATGTGTAGCATCGCTGTTCACCTTATAAAGTAGATGCCGGTTCACCCGGCGATCTTTTGGTTTTTACCGCGATAAAAAACCATACTTACCAGCAATAGAAAAGCAGTTGTAGGAGCCGGTTCACCCGGCGATCGTGATGCTTTTACCGCGATATAAAACCATACCTACCAGCAATAGAAAAACAAGTGTAGGAGCCGGTTCACCCGGCGATCTTGATGCTTTTACCGCGATATAAAACCATACCTACCAGCAATAGAAAAACAAGTGTAGGAGCCGGTTCACCCGGCGATCTTTACGCTGTTATCGCGATATAAAACCATACTTACCAGCAATAGAAAAGCAGGTGTAGGAGCCGGTTCACCCGGCGATCTTTATGCTCTCCCGGCATAACACCAACAATACTCAAGCCAATTGCTGATTAATAATTGAGATCATCTCATCAGCGTATTGGTGAATAAAAAAGTGCCCACCAGAAAACTCAGTCAGCTGATATGGTTGTGCTGTTAGCTCTTGCCATGCTGCGACATGTTCATTCAAGATCTCATCATCAACACCATGAAAAACATGGATAGGGATGGGTAAAGCTCGCTGCTCTGCGACATAGGTGTCTGCTATTTTGAAGTCGGCCCTAAGCAATGGTACCAGTAACTCCATTAGTTCTTTATTTTCAAGAATCTCTTTTGGCGTGCCATTTAAGTCACGGAGCTCGGCAATAAATTCATCATGTGGCAGACCGTGTAAATGGCGTTTAGTTGAGGTGCAATGCGGTGCACGACTCGCAGAAGCAAATATTTTACGTGGAGTAGGTAAGCCTGCGTCTAATAATTGAAAAGCAAGCTCATATGAAATGCGACTACCAAGACTATGTCCAAAAAACGCGAAAGGCTTACTGGTCATATAGTCTTGGTGTACCATGAGTTCAGAGATAATATCCGGCATGTTGTCTATTGCTGGCTCTACCAGTCGAGCCCCTCTCCCCGGAAGCTGCACAAAAACGAGCTCAACACATTCACTTGCCTTTTCGATCCATGGCGTAAATATTGCTGGGGAGCCACCCGCGTAGGGAAAGCAAAATAGTCGCAACTCAGCGTTTGGATTGGGTTTTGGGGTAATAAAAAGTTTACTATTCATATCCTTTGTTGTTCGATTTTATTTTAGGTTAACTATTATGTTATCAACTTTATTACAATGCTAACAGCTTTACCCCTGCTCTAATTCTTCTGCCCGTTTTTCAGGCGCAGGAAGCATCTTTACTTTCTTGCGAATTTTGCGTTTTACTTCCCAGCGTTTTAATGCTCGACCTATTTGCCATGTGAATACCATCGTAATCACCAGCATCAGTAAAACGACTCGTCCAAGTTCGTGGAAATGAGAGTGGCTTTGTGACATAGCAGCTTCTGTCAAATAGACCATATTGACGAACCCAAGAGGCTGTCCGGTTGGCGTATATACTGGTTCAGAAATAATGCTTTTGGTTTTACTCAGTCCCGGTAAGGTTTGAGGTAGCTGCTGATAATCTGTGGGTGAGGAATTACCGTCGTTGCCAACAACAAAGCGTCCTTGATAATCATAAATTGCGACTTGAAGCACAAAGTCATCGCTAGCGAGGTGATTTGCCAGTGCGCTGAGCCTTGGCGTATCACTGCGAGAGAGGGGCAATACCACATTTTTTGCGAGCTGCTTGGTGAGACTTCTTGCGGTAAGGTCTGCGCCATTATGGAGCAAGCGATGAGATTCAAAACTGGTATTAAACGCAAGCCAAGTCACCATAATTAAACACGTCGCGGCGATGCACAGGCGAAATAATCTACGCCCTCTGGTCGAGTTTAACACTTCTAATACATGTAAATTTTTCATATTTATCGCATATTGCCCGCTTTTGCTAAGGTCCAGTGCTGACAGCTTAGCGCAATCATGTTAAAAATCGGCTTAACGCTATCAAGGAGCAACTTATGTCGTCAATCATTCAATTCGCTAATCGTGAACTAAACACACCAATTCAGGAACATATGGCGCTGGATCATTGGTATAGTTGCCAAGGTAACACAAGCCTCACACAAGTAAATCAATTACCTGAGACGACAACTCAATCAATATGCTTTTTTGGCCCAAATATACAATTGCAACACCTTCTGGAAGTTGAGAAATTTCTTCGAACATTTGCTATCGAGCAAACTTATTTTACGGCATATCAACCTCATGAACAGCTCCCGGTTGCATTGGGTATGCGTTTTAACGCATCGCAATTGCCGAGCAAGGCTGAAGTAAGAGATTTTGCAAAAAGCATTAATGCGCAAGGTGCGATTATAACGCAAGCACCTACTTTAGAAGAACCGGGGCTACTTGTGATGGATATGGACTCCACCGCAATTCAAATTGAATGTATTGACGAAATTGCTCGATTGGCCGACCGATATGATGAAGTGGCTTCTGTCACCGCACAGGCGATGGCGGGGGCACTCTCTTTTTCTGAAAGTCTACACCGCCGCGTTGCATCACTCTCTGGCGTACCATTATCACAAATTCAATCATTAAAAGAAAACTTACCGCTAATGCCCGGTATAGAGCTGTTGTGTCAGGCGCTCAAGCAGCATCACTGGCACCTTGCCATCGCCTCGGGTGGCTTTACATGGTTTGCAGAATCATTGACAGAGCCACTCCAGCTAGACGCTGTATTTGCCAATACCCTAGAGGTGGAAAACGCGCACCTCACCGGCAAAGTGCTAGGAGATATCGTAGATGCCGACAAAAAGGCGGAAGTGCTTGGTCAACTCGCAACTCAGTATGCGATCCCAATGACTCAAACCGTTGCCATTGGTGATGGCGCAAATGACTTAGTGATGATGGCAAACGCCCAGCTAGGTGTGGCAATCCATGGTAAGCCAAAAGTGGTAGAAAGTGCCGACGCGGCTATTTGTGAAGGATCTTTGTTACAACTGTTATATTTGCTAGGTGTGCCGAAATAATATACGCTTTGTTACTTAACGAAAAACATAGCTCAAAAATGTTGCGCTTTTGTTTCTTTTTGTTACTATTTCCCGTTAATGGGTTCGGAGTTGGCGGAGAAGCAAAGCGTGTAAAGTAAGACTCGTTTACTGCTTCTTTAACATTCGTATAGTAACGATATTATGTTAAGGATATAACTGCGTTGTTTTTCTTTAAAAATAGCATTTCAGGGGATGACCTTCGCGCACTTAGAAAACGAAAGGGAGTCACCATGCAACAAATGGCAGATAAAATTGGTGTGTCTCTCAGGACGATAGAAAATTGGGAAACCGGTGTCGGACAACCAAGAATTAACCAATTTTTAGAAATATGTATTTATTGTTCGGTTGATATCAAAGGGCTTATCACTCAAATTAAGCAGAGTGAGAAAGAGCAAGAAGATATAAAAAAATAGAGATTAATGATGAAGAATTTGATGTCGGAATTTATCGCTCGTTTTTTAAGTATTGACTCAAAAAAAGATAATGAAGCTCTCCAAGGTTTGCTGCTTAATATAGACGCAAAACAAGTTTCTGGAGGAAGTGGTACAGAAAATGAAAAACGTCCTAAAAAAGAAATTATAGTCGCTAGCAAACTGATAAAACAGCGAGACGCAAATACACTAGTTAATCTCGTTAGAGGAGGGAGTGGCACTTATAATGGTGTTGAGCCTAGAGGGGCTAGTATTGACTCTAGCGTTAAGCCACAAACAGAAGTTGTTTTGACTAATCTTCAAGCCAAGATTGTTAATGGAGGTGGTAGTGGCACGGATACTGCTGACAAGCCCAGAGAAGCCAATAACGATTCAGGTAACGGTTAGGTCAAATTAGGTTAAGGTATGAAATATTTATTAGCGCTGCTTTTTATTCCATTTAGCATATTTTATTTTAACTCTGAATTGGATCAAGTAGTAATGCTTACTGCAATTGCTTTTATAGGTGCCGTTTACTATTCAGATGTTAATATTCGCCATATATGCTTTATACTGTTTTTTACACGTGTTGTTGGTTTTGCGATCATATATTTTAACTTATTTTCATTAAATGATGATTCTCTCTACCTCTGGAAAAATAACCGCATATTTTTGATACATCTATTAATAGATATAACTTCATTTCTACTAATAGCTTTCCGTCCAATGCTTTCTCGAAACTGGTTGGCGAAAAAAGGCAAAGAAACCAAAGAAGTCTTAATGACTAACGCAGATATGGCATTGATGACATTGTTCTTGTTATTTATTGGCGTTGATTCTTTAGCTCTTGTGGAAAATCTGATTCGAAACCTAGACTATTTAGGAGTAAATGAAGAGTTTGCCAAGCAGTTTTGGGGTTGGGATTGGGTATTTTATAATTACTCTTCAATGAAGAGTATTCTGTTAGGTCTTGAACTGTTGGCTGTCTTATCAATTACAACTAAAGTGGCGAGACAAAACTTTTCTCGAAAAAAAGCTGCTGCTTAGTGGCGTATGCTTAAAATAGTCAGGCTTTAAAACTTCAAATTGAAGCCTGACTTACTTCTTTTTACTACTAGTTCTAGTCGTTATCTACGCGACAATTCTTAAGTCGATACGAGCCAAGGAGGGATGCTTGATATGTCCTCCTGACGGATTTCGACGTCCATCCATAGACTACGACGACCTTTTCTTTTGCCCAAAGAATCGTTGCGCAAAAGAAAAGGCACTTCTTCTTCACCTGAAAAGCATACTTCTCGGCGGGTGAACCGCCTCCCACAAAACTATTTACACTGTGAGCTTGGAGGCTACGCTGATAGTTTTTGCAATGCTTTAAAGCAGCTTAATCGCTAAAATCGTAGACGATCTCACAAGCAACGTATTCCCCCTCCATCACACCCGAAAAGCATAAGTTGATATGCAATGTGCCGACAGGATGTCGGCCAAGTCTTGTCTGGTACAGGGACGTGCCTTACAAGACGGTTGCACTATATCGGCTTAGGGTTTGAGGATTGAGTGTGATGCTGGGGCGACGTTTTCTTGGTTCGTTCTTTTTCGTCGTTTAAAAAGAATGAACGAGGAGCGCATGGATGCGCTTTGATACGAGCCATGGAGGGTAAGGCTAATATGTCCTCCTGACGGATTTCGACGCCCATCCATGGGCTACGACTATCTTTTCTTTGCTTGCCCAAAGAAAAGGTAGCAAAAGAAAAGGCACTCCCAACATCACACTGACTCCTCAAGTAAATTACCAATATGAACGTCACCGCGGTGTAAGGGCCATCCTTGGCCCTGTCACCGCTTTTCACGCATCCATGCGTTGAAATGACTCATTGGCAATTTACTTTCGGGTGTGATGAGGGAGACACAAGGCGCTGATAAATTCTTGTGGTGCTTGCAAGCAACTATGTTTCTGATAGCTTTGCGGACAGCTAACAGACAACTTATTCCCCCTCCATCACACCCGAAAAGCGTAAGCTGATATGCAATGTGCCGACAGGATGTCGGCCAAGTCTTGTCTGGCATCATGGACGTGCCTTACAAGACGGTTGCACTATATCGGCTTAGGATTTGAGGATTGAGTGTGATGCTGGGGCGACGTTTTCTTGGTTCGTTCTTTTTCGTCGTTTAAAAAGAATGAACGAGAAGCGCATGGATGCGCTTTGATACGTACCATGGAAGGTGACTTTTCCAAAAGACTCGAGACGATGAGTTAAGTCAGCCCGTCCTCCTGACAGGTTTCGACGCCCATCCATGGGCTATGACATACTTTTCTTTGATGCCCAAAGAATCGTTGCGCAAAAGAAAAGGCACTTCTTCTTCACCTGAAAAGCATACTTCTCGGCGGGTGAACCGCCTCCCACAAAACTATTTACACTGTGAGCTTGGAGGCTACGCTGATAGTTTTTGCAATGCTTTAAAGCAGCTTAATCGCTAAAATCGTAGACGATCTCACAAGCAACGTATTCCCCCTCCATCACACCCGAAAAGCGTAAGCTGATATGCAATGTGCCGACAGGATGTCGGCCAAGCCTTGTCTGGCACAGGGACGTGCCTTACAAGACGGTTGCACTATATCGGCTTAGGATTTGAGGATTAAGTGTGATGCTGGGGCGACGTTTTCTTGGTTCGTTCTTTTTCGTCGTTTAAAAAGAATGAACGAGGAGCGCATGGATGCGCTTTGATATTAAACATGGAGGTTTATGTTGCTAACGACTGGTAGCTCGAAATTTACCGTAAAGTCAGCCCGTCCTCCTGACGGATTTCGACGCCCATCCATGGGCTACGACATACTTTTCTTTGATGCCCAAAGAACAAGTAAGCAAAAGAAAGGGCACTCCCAACATCACACTGACTCCTCAAGTAAATTGCCAATATGAACGTCACCGCGGTGTAAGGGCCATCCTTGGCCCTGTCACCGCTTTTCACGCATCCATGCGTTGAAATGACTCATTGGCAATTTACTTTCAGGTGTGATGAGGGAGATACAAGGCGCTGATAGTTTTGTTTGGTGCTTGCAAGCAACTATGTTTCTGATGGCTTTGTGGACAGCTAACAGACAACTTATTTCCCCCTTCATCACACCCGAAAAGCGTAAGCTGATATGCAATGTGCCGACAGGATGTCGGCCAAGTCTTGTCAGGCACAGGGACGTACCTTACAAGACGGTTGCACTATATCGGCTTAGGATTTGAGGATTAAGTGTAATGCTGGGGCGACGTTTTCTTGGTTCGTTCTTTTTCGTCGTTTAAAAAGAATGAACGAGGAGCGCATGGATGCGCTTTGATATCTGCCAAGGAGGGCAAGCTGACACCGTTTTATTTGGCTTGAGATTTAAAAACCACCCGTTATGCCAAAAGATAAGCATTCGAATGCTGAATAAAAAAATGAGTTAAAAATGCTTGCCTTTTATGTAACAATAGCGCGCAAATAAGAACCAATCGCAGCACACTAGGAAGTCGTACTGCGTATTGGTGGAACGGCTTTAACCAACAACAGTGGACATAAAAAATGCAAACAAGGATTGTGGTGTATGGTACTAACCATCCTGTACATGTCGTCGATTTTGAACTCACGACCTGTATCAATAGCGGCTTTTTACTCAAAGCGAACCTAGAATCCCAATTTGACCTGGCTGGTGAGTTACTCGTCGGCAATATGCTCACGTTTGAAATTGAGTCACCAGATGCAATATCAACATATTTCACTGGGACTTTGTTTGATATCCAATCTGGTTTTGTGTCTGAGCACACCTGTGGTGCAGAGGTGGTCTTAAAGCCTCGCCTTGAGTTACTTAAGCAAACAGAAAAAAGCCAAATCTTTGTACAAGCCAATATCCAGGCTGTCCTCAATAAGTTGATACAAAAAGCGGGCTATTCACAAGACCGGATAAAATGGCGAGTCACTAAAGATTTACCCACGCTACCGCAGTGCGTACAAGCACTAGAAAACGACTACACCTTTTTCACCCGACTCTTAGCAAAGTACGGCTTAATTTATTGGTTTGAATGCCATGATTTTATTGAGTCGATAGTGATTGCCGAGGGGAATCTTGCAAGCCCCTATATTGAGCGAGGCTTGCTGTCGGTAACGGATAAAGATGGTCTGGTGCACGAACATGAAACCGGCTTTGTTGGGTTTACGCAGTGCCAAAGCCGCCATCGTTTTAGAATGGGT
>NZ_QOKX01000017.1:0-30667 GCF_013319255.1 Pseudoalteromonas sp. JC28
CTTGGCACTACAGTCAAGGTATGCGTCACAAAACTGCTCCCAAGTGGAAACCGTTTCCGTTTTTCCATCTTTAGAAAATGATAACCCTTTGTATTCTTTAGAATCTTTAATCTGCTGTACTAACTTTAATTCGGAAACCGTTACCATTTTTCCTATAAAGTTAAATGCTTGGATTTGACCCAACTGGACAAGAACACTTTGCTGCTCTGCCAATTGATTCTGCTGATGAACTTTTAAATCAATTAAGTCCGTTACACTTAAGTCACTCATAATCTCACCTCAATAAACCGTAGTTATTGCGTTCAATCTGCAAACCATTAATTGCCATAGTGAATGAATGGGCAACGGTGTTGCTGATCTGCACAGGTTTTTTATGCAATCGCCAGCGGTTTTGATTAGTGGTTAGCCGCTCTGCCCATCCCGCATGTGCCAAATTTGCCAATATGCGCGTTACATCTGCTGGACTAGTGTCTAACTCCTGGGCCAGCAGCTTTGGCTCAACACCATTCAGCTCTTTACCCGCCATCAACTCAACCGCTGCCAGTACTCGCAGCACTTGGGGGGATAGATATCGTTCGTTACTCATTAGCCACACTCCACGGTTACAGGGCTAAACAGCCTCCGTACATAAGCATGTAGTTCATACCAATTTTCACGGGTCGCTGGGGCCGTTAGGTACAATGAGTTGTTTTCCATTTTTTCAGCATCCCATTGACCACTTTTGACAAGCCCCGCACTGTCTGGACAAACCCATACAGTTAGTTGATGGCCTTCTTTGAATACACAGGCACTGCGATGATTAGAGATTTTCATACCGCCTCCCTTTTAGGCTGTTGAATAGGTGCATGAAATGCCTCTACACAGCTAGGACAAACCACATCTATATCTGTGTACTCGGTCATCACATGACGCCAACCAACAGCTAATGCAGCATTACGCCACTCTAACGGTGTGATATTGCCTTGATTTGCTTGCTCCTTATGCTTGCAGCACTGGCATTGAATAAATACGCGTGTGTTCTTCACTTTTACATGTTCAAGTTCAATCGGTTGCGTCAAAATAGTCATGCGTTCTCTCCTTGTGGTTTTCCGTGTGCCAGTGCTTTTAGCTGCTCCATACTCATTAGCAGCACAGTTTTACCTGCATGCTTACCAATACAAATGCTTGTATTTTGCTCTGGTTGGCGTTTTTTAGGCGCAACTTGGTCTTTGATAGTCATACTATTTGCTCCTAAATCAGGGGTTGTTGTGGGTCGTCGAGCCGTTCAGCTTCGAGCTTGTGATAGGCAAGGTCCTGCATTAGCAGAACAATTTGGTCGGCTACGTGCTGGGCGTTACCGTTGCCTTCTTCTAGTTGCATCACCATGCCAATCACTTGGTTTGCAAACTGATTCAGGTGGTTAATGGTGGGCATGCTAGGTTTTTTACCTTTGGGCATATCAACAATAAGTTTGTCTAAACTATGCGCCATATATTGGAGTGGGTACTCTCTACCCGTTGCTGCCATGTATGGTATTAGCAGGCTTGCTGGCATATCGCCATTACCAAGATGTTTATAGAGCATATCGTTACTAACCCCCGTTCTATCAGCAATGCGTGGCACGCTCATATTGCGTGTTGCTTGTGCATGCTCTTTACAAAGTTGTAGAGACTCTTGAAGGCTACGAGCGACAACTCTATTCCATTGGCGGCGTTTTGTTTTAGTAGTCATAGCAACCTCCATTTTGCAAGCGAGGTGCAGTAAATAGTCCATTCCAAAAAGAAAGAATTTTTGGAACTTCCAAATAGAGGATCTTACTGGCTAGAATTTGATCATCACAAAAACGGGAGATCAAACCATGCAAACCGAATTTGCTACTTACCAATTTAATAACTTGCTTGAATGGCTGTGTATTGACGATAAACCTTGTGCCGCTGTGTACTGCGCGAGCGCTAAAGAACTGCGCCAACTTATTGTTGAACTTGGCAGCTATACGCATATTGAGCGCAGAGTGGTGGTTAATCGCTTGTACCAACAACAAAACACGGCTTTGTTGGCGCTGATAGCATTGTGCTATGTACGGGCTACTTATGTGCATTGTGTGGCTCCTGTAAGTTCGGTAACTCAGTTATTAGTAAAGTGGTTACTTAGCCCTTACGAGGCGGCCAGCAGTTGCTGAAGTTGTGCAATACCTTGCTTACGCTCTTCCCCTCTTAATACGCGGGGATTGGTATAGGCGGATTTGTCAGGAAACACCTCATTGATAGGTTTTTTGATAATTTTACTGATTGCTTCAGCAATGCGACGTGACTGGGAATGGCCACAAACTACACCTGAAACAGTCGCAAGGTTTACTCCTAAAGCTGCTGCAACCATTGATAGTGTGTAGCCTTCGTCTGCGATGGCGTCTTTAATTTCCGTTGGATTCATAGTACTCTACCTTTTTGAATAAAACCCTTTCTAAAGTGTTTTGGCGAACGGTTAGAAAAGGGTTTGGTTAATTACTAAGGCTAAGTATATTCTCACTTTTGAGAATATCAATATTAAATTCTCAAATATGATAAATAATTTGCAAGCTGAGCGGAAAAGATTAGGGCTAAGCCCGACGGAAGTTGCTGACAAAATATCGGTTGGATTAGCTACGTATTATCGGTGGGAGGCCGGAAAAGCAATCCCATCTGACAAACTCGCAGACTTAGCTAAGTTGGGGTTTGATGTTAATTTCATTGTGTTAGGTACACACTCTGCAAGCTCTAACAGCACTGTTGGATTGACACGAGAGCAATTAAGCCGCTCTTTAACCACATTTCTATTTAATACAGGTCAACTTGGCTTGCTTAATAAATCGGAATCTACAGATGTGAGTTCGTTGGTAGACATGGCTATATATACAATTGAGCAGGAAATTGGGGAAAACTTGGAATCGGATCGTACAGTT
This sequence comes from Pseudoalteromonas sp. JC28, assembly GCF_013319255.1. Classification (NCBI taxonomy): domain Bacteria; kingdom Pseudomonadati; phylum Pseudomonadota; class Gammaproteobacteria; order Alteromonadales; family Pseudoalteromonadaceae; genus Pseudoalteromonas; species Pseudoalteromonas sp. JC28. Next base: position 2,918 of record NZ_QOKX01000017.1, read on the forward strand.
AAAACGACAAGTAAGGCTACTTCTTAGATCTGAAATCTACTACATTCTCTTGCTCAATCGAAATTGTGCTTACTTCTCTTGAGTAAGTAAAACGATTAACTTCCTGCTCCCAATTCATTAGAGCTTTATAGCGCTCATTATCATCTTCTATGGCGTTTATACGTATCCTACGTGCCATAAAGTTTTGCATAGGCAATACTTCAGCTGGTTCGTTGTTTTCTACCACAGAGAAAAGGCTAACGTCAGCTCCTCTAAGCGCTTTCGCTTTACGCATAACGTAAAAAATCCAACTACTAATCGCGATGCAGAATATAAGGCCTAACACTAAAAGGCTCCTTTCACTTTTATAAAATGTCCTTTTAACAATGGCAGAGCTAAACATGACGCTATAAGAATATTACCTAGATTCACCCCAACTCTATAAACCTCAGCCAAGTATCTAGTACCAAGCAAAACTGCATCTACATAATAGACAAGCTGTAAGATCGCTAAGCCCGCATATATGTATATAACGTTCATTGCTATGGGTTCTATCCTTGCCTTTAATCGCTGGTGAATGGCATAAATAAGCGAAATACATGCAGCATCAATAGCAGCCCATGAGCCAAACCAAAACAAAAAGTCGATTTCTTTTGAAAGTTTAAAAAGAATCGGTTCAAGCTTCAGGTTCAGCAGCTGAGATATTAGCCAAACTAAGGCAGCTATAAAGTATGAGCGACTACCGATCTTCAGATAAAGCATCACAAGTGGCGCTATCAGAGAAATAGACCAAATCCATGTATTTACCTCATATAACTTTGAAAGGTAGTCGTGATACATCTTGTTAGCCTAATTAGAGAGTTCAGTAGTTACGTATAAACCAACAGAAGTCACACCTTCATTCTTAACCGATGGCTTCCCACCTGTTGGATCATTACCACTCCCATTGCCACCTACAACCTTTGCTAAGTCAGCTGATGATAGTGATTTTTGTGTATTTTTTTGGTTCTTCATGGTTTTGCTCCTTTGAAATAGAGCACACAGCATAGCAGCAAAATTGAGAAATAATCTTTAACTTAGATTAAAAATGGGAACGGATGCCGTGGCTGTCCGTGCTACGTTACTACTGGTTACTCAATCCATTAACTCAACTATAACATTTGCCAAATGTTAGGCAAATAGTTTTGTGTTTATTTTCGGAATAATTTTACTCATTTGCGACAGAGTGCCCGAATTTAGGGTTATGACGAAGCCATTTAGCTGTGCTCAACACCTAGTTTTTAGGATAGTTTGATCAACTTTCATTTAACATTTAATCTGCAAGTTAAGTAGCTTTGACCATCATTTTGTTGATATTCATATCCAATTATATTGCCTGTAAGAATAAAAAAAGGTTACATTAGCTTCAATCTATAGAGGTTCTGCGAGCAAGGAAGTTCGGATAAATACTTTGCTCGCCTAATAATAAAATCAACAGGGTGCAAAATGTCTACCTCACAAAGCTTCAGTATTTTTTACCGCAGTAAAGAAACCGAGAACCACACAATTGATGCCGAAAGCTTGGGACAAAGCCTGATAAGCTTTGCAAAAGCGTTAAAGATGGCTGATATAGCCATAAACGGTCCAAACTCAGAACTTGAAATTGATGTAAAAGCTCATAAACCAGGCTCATTTGGCGTTGAGTTTGAAATCGTCCATTTGTTAGAAAATGCAAAGGACATACTGCAATATTTGGGAATAGTAACCACATCTGGAACCATTACTGGTGGTAGCTTAATTGCTTTACTCAAGAAAGTGAACGGGCGAAAGATAACCGGGACAGTTAGAAAACAGGGGGCCGACTCAATAATTCAACTGGATGATGGTTCTGAAATTAAGTGTGACGCAACTCTTGAAGAGTTAGCAACTAACCCTGAATTTAGGAAGCATTATGAAGACGTTTTTTATAACCCAGTAAAGAATGACCCAACAGCTACAGTTTGCATTGAAGACGCTGAGTCTAAAGTTGTAGAAAACTTGGAACTAAAAACATTAGAAAGTTTCAAAAAGATTGATGGTAGATCCGTTGAAACAAAGACAGAAGAATTTGTTAAGAACATTCGGTTTACTCAAGTTAACTTTGATAGCGGAGCCAAAGGTTGGCGTGCAGAACTGCCAAATCATGAGAATGATGTTGCAGTCAAATTAGCTGATGAAAGCTTCTTCTCTACAATTGATAAAAGTGAAACATCGCTCGTAAAGGGAAGTCTTTTTGAAGTAAAATTAGAGGTTAAAACCTTTTTCAAAGTAAATCAATCTCCAACGTATAGATACACTATACTGAAGGTGATTAGGCATAGAACTAGCAAAGAACAGAAATTAATATGACAAACGAAATCGTTATTTTAGTAGCAGAAATAGTTTTTTGGGGAGGATTGCTAATATCCTCCCCGATGCTTTTTCGTTTTAGTTATCAGGTGGTTCGATATCTACGTCTAAAATATGAGGTTCGCTCACACCTTTCCATTTTCGACAGTGAAGGCAATGAACTGGTCTTAGTACTTAAAAGTAAAGACAAAAAGAAAAACCGCACTAAGATTAATGAGCTGTTGAGGAAAAGTGTCGATGACGCCAAACAAAGCCACGTTTAGCGCAGGTGTTTTATCTACAGCGGCGATAGCTGGAGTAACAGTACTTGAAAAGTACAACAAAATAGAAGCGGTTTGGGCAGAGCTGAGTTTTATTGCAATTCCTCTCATCATGTCCTTAATTGTTTGGATTATTAACCGCATTCTTTACCGAATTGAGCCATATACTGATGAGCAGATAAAGCAGCGCGCCAAAAGAAAGAATACAATCAATGAGATAAAAGAAGAGCTCAAAGAATGTTCATGCGATGAAATGAGAGCAGTTTTAAATGCCCAGTTAAAGAAGCAGTATGAAAATATTAAATAAAATGGCTAATGATCTTTAGCCTGAAATTTATTAACCCAGTTTAAAATACACTCACCAACGCTATTGGCACTCTATCAGCACAGCCTGATGGAGATGCCAAATGACCTTACCCAATCTTAACTACTTTAAGCAACAGCCAGAGATCCGCGATGCTTTAGCACCGTTTTCTTTAAAGTTTGCCGACTCAATTATTCCCATTCTATACCTTGAGGGCGGCTTACGTGCAGATGGCGGTATCAACAATGTCGCGTCAGACCGAGGCGGACTAACTAAGTTTGGGATCAGTCAACGCGCCTATCCAAATCTCAATATTGCTGAACTCACATTAGCTCAAGCTGTTCGCTTGTATCACCGTGACTATTGGCGGCCAATGTATTGCGAGCACATGAATACAGGCTCTGCCCTTATGTTTTTAGACGGTGCTGTTCAACACGGTGTGCCTGGCATGACTCAGCTCGTACAACGTTATGTAGGCGCTAAGCCAGATGGCCGCTTTGGCTCTAAGACTCTCCAGGCTTGCCAAAGCAACCTACCCAACCAGCTCATTATTGGCTTGAGCCTGCGCCGCGCTCGTAAATACGCAAGGATCTGCGCCAACGACCCCACACAAAGACCGAACCTTGAAGGTTGGTATAACCGCTTAGAGCACATTACCGAGCTTGCCACCGTGGGAGTCAATCATGGGTAGAAATTGGCAATGGAGCTACACGCAAGGCCGTATAAAGCGAATAAAAGCAGAGATTGCCGCGAGGCAAAATGGTGAGCCATTTGATGCCAACCAAATTCCACTGCACAGCTACGACGGTACGATGCAAAGCAAATTTGCTAAGGGCTGGCGTTCAATTTCTGAAGTCGATATTCGCAGCAAGCTTTATAGGCACAACATCTATCCAAGCGCTTGCAACACACCAGAACACACTTTCAAATCGAAGGAAATCTAATGGATGCGGTAGACGATGCTCAGCGTTTAGCTGAACAAGATTTAGAGCGAGGATTAAAAACAAATCGAGCTCTTTTTGTAGGTGAAAATGTAGGCTTTTACCACTGCCTAGAATGTGGTACTGAAATACCTAAAGCTCGCCGCCAAGCCGTGCACCGATGCAAGTACTGCGTGGATTGTAAGGAACTTCAAGAGCAGCTTCAACAACACAGTAGGAAGCGCTAATGGATTTTGTATTGGAATGGTGGAAGCAAATGCTAGCCGCTGGCGTGTTAATCGTTGGTGCTGGTTCTATTGCATGGCTAAGGGCCACATTTGTAAGCCGAGTCAAACACGACGAGTTGGCGCAACGAGTGAACGCTGTTGAAAAGACTATTGAAGATTTACCTAGTGCTGAAGATCTACACGACTTAGATAAACGCCTAATTGAGGTCGGAGGAAAAATTGACGCACTCTCCCCCCAGCTTGGCGACCTAAAACGAGTTACCGACTTACTAATGGAAAATGAATTGCGAGGTTCAAAGAAATGCCAATAATTGAATTAATGGCTGAACACCAGCGGATCAGCATTTTGATCTCATTGAACGAATCCCCTGACTACGGCCTAAACAGTAGCATATTGGGAGACATTTTAGACCGCTACGCTATCGGCTGTAGCCGTGACCAATTGCATACCCAGCTAAATTGGTTAGAGCAAAACGGTTACGTATCAATTGACCGTTTAAGTAACAATACTTGGGTTGCCAGTATTACTCAGACTGGTGCTGATGTTGCTACAGGTCGTAGTGTTGTTCCTGGTATTAAGCGTCCTGGTCCTCGGAGTAAGTAGCCATGAGTGATGCTGTACGCAGAGGCAAACCCAGTAAGATTGATGCGTTGCCAGAAGACATCAAGAAGAAGCTAGACGAAATGCTACGCGATAGTGGCAATTCACAAGCTGATATTTTGGTTGCTGTAAATCAGCTAATTCTCGATGCGGGCATGGATGAGGAGGCGACTATCTCGCGCAGTGGCCTCAGTCGCCATGCCCAAAAGACTGAGGCTATTGGCAAGCGTTTACGAGAGCTACGCGAGACAACCAAGGCACTTACTGCGGAGCTGGGTGATAAACCTACGGGCGACACCACCAAAATGATCTTAGAGATGGGCCGCTCACAACTCTTTACCGCCATGCAAAAGCAAATGCTGAACCCTGCTGAAGATGATGACGTTGACATTGGCATGATTAAAGACGCTATGCTGGCCGCTCAACGTTTAGAAGCTACAGCTATGAAGGCTCACCAACGTGAAAAAGACATCCGCAAAGCATTCGCTGAAGAAGCGGCAAACGCCGTAGGCGATGAATTACGCGGTGAGGACGGCATGAGCGAAGAGCTAGAAGATAAGATCCGTGGCATATTGCTAGGTAAAGCGTAATGAGTGAAAAGCCTACATTAACGGCTACCAGCCGCCCCACCAAAATAGACCTAAAAGAGGAAATGCAACTCTACGGTGTTGACGTTCCTGATGCTGATGACTTTGAAATACCAGACAAAGCCCCCGTGTTTTTACCCTACCAACAACGTTGGTTTGAGGACGAGTCAGGGGTGTGCATTGCTGAAAAGTCACGACGTACTGGTTTAACGTGGGCGGAAGCTGGCCGCAATGTGTTAACCGCCAGCAAACCTAAAAAGCGCCACGGTAGCAACGTTTTTTATGTTGGCTCTAAACAAGAAATGGCACTGGAGTACATCGCCGCTTGTGCGTTGTTTGCCCGTGCATTTAACCAGTTGGCAAAAGCTGATGTATACGAGCAGACATTTTGGGACAGCGAAAAGAAAGAAGAGATCCTAACGTACATGATCCGCTTTCCTAACAGCGGATTTAAAATTCAAGCGTTATCAAGCCGCCCCTCAAACCTGCGTGGGCTACAAGGTGATGTGGTTATAGATGAAGCCGCGTTCCATGAATCTTTAGATGCACTGCTTCAGGCTGCAATGGCTTTGCGTATGTGGGGCAGCCGCGTGCGGATCATCTCTACTCATAACGGTGTAGATAACCTCTTTAATGAGTACATCAAAGATGCCCGGGAAGGTAAAAAACCCTATTCAGTTCATCGAATCACTTTAGATGATGCATTAAAGGATGGCCTATACAAACGTATATGCTTCGTTAAGGGTTGGGAGTGGTCGCCTGAAGCCGAAGCTGAGTGGCGACAGGCTAGGATTGATGAGTCGCCCAATAAAGAGAGTGCTGACGAAGAATATTTTTGTGTACCAAAGCGCAGTGGTGGTAACTACCTCAAGCGCATTGTGATTGAAGAGGCAATGGTAAGGGACAAATCGATCCCAATTCATCGTTTGACTTGTACAGATGAGTGGATGACATGGACGACTGAACAGCGCTACAAAGAAACAGAACAGTTTTGTAAAGACGTGATCCAGCCACTACTGGATAAGCTCAACCCTGAAGAACAACATGCCTTCGGTGAGGATTTTGCACGCTCGGGAGATTTAACATCATTAGTACCACTTCGCATACGTGCTGACTTACACAAGCGCGTACCTTTTGTAATTGAAATTAAAAACGCCCCTTACGAAGTGCAGCGCCAAGTGGTGTTTTTTATATTGCGCCAACTACCACGGCTACGCGGTGCTGCTTTTGATGCCACGGGCAACGGTGGCTATCTCGCCGAAGCAGCAGCCTTAGAGTTTGGTATTGAATTGGTTGAATGTGTACACCTTAACGATATCTGGTATGCCGAGTGGATGCCCAAGTTAAAAGGTGAACTAGATGATCACAATATCGAGATCCCACGTCATCAAAATGTGTTGGATGATATGTGCCACATCAAAGTGGTAAACGGTATTCCCAAGATTGATAAGGGCAAAACTAAAGATCATGACGGTAAAAAAACAGACAAGCGCCACGGTGACTTTGCGGTTGGGCTTTGTATGGCTAACCGAGCTTGCTGGATGGACGGTTGCCCCATTGAGTTCACCCCGCTACCAAGCAAGAGCGGCAGCAACGATTTTAACTACGAAGACCTAGGCAGCTTTCAGGGCGCGGGGTGCTGGTAATGCGCTGGCGTATCAAGTTCGAGTACATCTTTACCACTGTTGGCGGCTTTATAGATATTGAGGCTCCCACCTATGACGCCGCAGAGCGTTACACCCTTGACCTCGATGTATACGTGGTATCAATCAAACCTATTTTGCGAGTATAACTATGCTAGTAGACATTAATGGCGATCCGCTATCAGTTAATAAACTAGACAAAAATCAAACCGAAGAAAATGCCCAAGTGGGCATGTTGCTTAGGCAATATGCAGAACACCCAACGCAAGGACTAACCCCAGCAAAACTTGCAAGTTTGCTAAAAGAGGCGGAGGAAGGCAATTTGGCCGCTATGGCCGACTTGGCAAAGGACATTGAAGACAAAGACGGCCACATAAGCTGCGAACTGGGTAAACGCCGACGCGCTGTGCTTGGGTTTGATTGGAAGATAAAGCCCCCACGTAATGCCTCAACCGCTGAAAAGCGCGACGCAGAAATGATCGCCGAGGTCTTAGAGGACGCGACTTGGTTTACGGATTTTAAATTTGATTTAACCGACGCCATGCTAAAAGGCTTTTGTGCCAACGAGTTGCAATGGGACTACATCGAGAAGCAGCAGCTCATCACTGGTTACGCATACCGAGACCAAAACATATTTAAAACCCACCCCACAGACTTTAACCGCATTATGCTGAATGACAGCAGCGACGAAGGCGAAGCCCTCAACCCGTTTGGCTGGGCGCTGCATATTCATAAATCAAAATCGGGTTATGTCCATAGGGCTGGATTGCTCTCCGTACTTGCTTGGCCATTCCTATTTAAGAATTTTAGCGTACGAGACTTAGCGGAGTTTTTAGAGATTTATGGCTTACCTGTGCGAGTGGGCAAATACCCCAGTGGCGCAACGGATGCCGAAAAAGCCACGCTTCTGCGTGCAGTTATGGCAATTGGCCATAACGCGGGCGGTATCATACCGCGTGGAATGGAGATTGATTTTCAAAGTGCAGCTAACGGCCAAGCAGATCCGTTTGAAAGTATGATCCGGTGGTGTGAACTAACTCAGTCTAAAGCGGTGTTAGGTGGCACGCTGACAAGCCAAGCGGACGGTAAAACCAGCACAAATGCCCTTGGTAGTGTCCACCAAGAGGTAAAAGAGGACATCACGCTTAGCGACTTGCACCAGCTTGAGCAGACCATAAACCGCGATGTGATCTACCCTATGTACGCGCTAAATGGTAAATCGTACAACGGTAATCGCCGGTTGCCACGTTTTGAGTTTGATACCTCGACTAGTGATGAAATGCGCGATCTGGCGTATCCGCTGCGATCGCTAGTGAGCCTTGGAATGCAGATCCCTAAAACATGGGTGCATGAGCGTTTGAACATACCTGAGCCAAGCGAAGGCGAAGCTGTGTTGGAAGTGCCAAGCGAGCCGATGCCTGGCAATAACACCGCTTCACTCAATACAGCAGTGGCCGCACTCAATGCGGAATACCAAACACGCAGCACACAAACAGAGCTAGATACTGCCATTGATGCAATCACCAGTGGCGATATGCGCGCCGAGTACAAAGCAACACTGCAACCGCTGCTAGATAAACTTAACCAAAGTGAGGAACTGGCAGCTATTGAGCTTGCCGAGCTTTATCCCACAATCGACCAAGGCCAACTGACCGAAATGCTCACCAAGCTGATTTTTGTGAGTGAGATTTGGGGCATGATCAATGATTGATCTCAGTATTGCTTTTAATAAACCGCCTGCTGATGCGGTGGCGTACTTTAAATCTAAAGGCTACACCATCAGCGATGAATGGCATGATGTGCTGACTACGGCCCACGCCAAGGCGTTTACTGTAGCGCGGGTGCAAAGCATGGAAGTACTAGAGGCCATACGTAAAAAAGTAGACTCCGCTATTGCTGAGGGTTTAACTGCAAAACAATTTAGAGAGCAGCTAGCGCCTGAGCTTCAGCGATTGGGTTGGTGGGGGAAAACCAAGAATGAGCAAGGCGATGAAATCCAGTTGGGTAGCCCTTACCGCTTAAACAATATTTACCGCACCAATCTACAAACCGCCTATATGAGTGGCCGCTATCGCCGCATGCTGGCTCGCAGTAAAACGCATCCGTATTGGCAGTATGTTGCGATTGATGATGCACAAACTCGACCTGAACATAGGCTGCTGCATGGCAAGGTGTTTAGGTTTGACGACCCCATTTGGCAAACCATATTCCCACCCAATGGTTGGGGTTGCCGCTGTCGCGTTCGAGCGCTCACGGCAGAGCAAGTAAAAGCGCGTGGCTTAACCGTAGAAGACGGTAGCGGCTATGTACAACAATTTAATGCAGAGATTGTGAGCCGTGAGTCTGGCGAAGTTAAAACCACGGAGCACGCTAGGATTAAACTGCCTAGCGGTGATGTAATGACGCCAGATGTGGGCTGGGCCTATTCGCCTGGTCAAAGTGCCTTTGGCACTGACGTGGCCGTGGCACAGAAGCTAGGCAAAGTGGAAAGCACACAGCTACGCGCTGAGACCATTCAGGCGCTCAACAATAGTGATGAACGGGCCAAGGCTTTTGAGCTGTGGACGCGTAAAAGCATTGAACGCATAGAGCAGTATCAAGCCGCAAAGCTTGCTGGCGATAAGGCAGGCTTAAAAGCCAACGGCCCACGGCCACAACATAAAACGGTGGTGAGCTTTTTAAGTGATGACATAAACCAAAAGCTTTTAGATACCGGCATTGATGCGAGTAGAACGCTGGTATTGTCTGAGCGTGTGCTTGCTCATGCCCATAGTGAAAAACACAAAGCCAGTGGCCAAGCACTTGAGCTAAGCGAGTATATCAACCTAAGCAAATGGATTAACCAGAGCGGCGCGAGCGTATTGTGGGAACCGGAGCGAGGCGAAGTACTGTACGTAATAAACCAAGGTGAGCAAGCTATTAAGGTGATTGCTCGCTTTGACAGCAACAGCGACACACTAATCAATGTGTTTAAAGTCGACAGTAGTGACATTGAAGGTGGCATTAAAGGGGGAAGCTATGAGGTGTGGCGGTAGGATGAGACTCGAACTCATATCATATATGCGGCGCATATAACCGTTACCCATTGGAAACACTACCACCACAAACAATTATTACCCAACAACTCGGTGNCTCGCTTTGACAGCAACAGCGACACACTAATCAATGTGTTTAAAGTCGACAGTAGTGACATTGAAGGTGGCATTAAAGGGGGAAGCTATGAGGTGTGGCGGTAGGATGAGACTCGAACTCATATCATATATGCGGCGCATATAACCGTTACCCATTGGAAACACTACCACCACAAACAATTATTACCCAACAACTCGGTGATTACAATATGACCACTAGAATTGAAATACTCACAAGCGGTGATGCAACTAAGGCGCTTGAACAAATAGCACAGCGCTTTGATGACCTGAGCGACCCAATGAACGAGATAGCCGCCATTATGGAAGGCGCAACGGAAGACGCCTTTGCAGAAGAACGTAGCCCAGTAACAGGCATCGCATGGCCAGTACTCAGTGAGAACTACCTAAAACAAAACCCCAAACGTGTTGGCGGGCAAATGCTACAGGTAAGTGCTGGAGGACTAGCATCAAGCATTACCGCAGACAGCGGCGCGTTTTGGGCACAGATAGGCAGCAACAAGCCTTACGCTGCTATTCATAACTTTGGCGGTTTGCCAGAAATGGCACCAGGGCCTGCCGCGATAGACCAGCGGCAATATCTGGGAGTAAGCCCCGAAGAGGAAACCGATATTCTAGCCGTGTTGAGTCACTATTTTATCGAAAACTAAAAAACGCCTCAGAAGCCCTCTGAGGCGTTTTTACATGCTCAAGTGCTAGCATTTAGGTGTTGTGTGGTGCAATATGGCCGTTAAAGGCGTTTCGAAACGTTTCTGATACACAGGTAATACTATGTAGCTATCAACGAAGTAAGAAAGTAGTTATATTATAAAGACATTAAGGAAAAGGTAGGTGCAAAAGTTATGTCAGAACAATCGTCCTCAGTGTTTGCAAAAGTATTGGAAACCGAGTCAGGTAAATTTTTAACAAATAAACTTTTCGGTAAAATAAATGAGTTTGTGAAAGATCGTAATTTGGAAAATTATGTTATTAGCTTAAAGCAGCAAATTTTTATTGATAGTGGGGATTTTTCTCCTAGAGTGTTAGAGAAGATTTCTGAACGATATTTGTCTACACGAACTCTGTTGTCCAGAGATAGCGATTTATTTATTGGGGAGGTATATCAGCCTGCCCGATTTTCGCCAATTGCCAGCAAAGAGAAAGTTTATACCATTGACGAAGCGAATGAATACTTTAAATCTAAAATATCATGTATTGTGGGAAAAGCGGGACAAGGAAAGACAACACTACTGAAGAAGCTGCTACTAAATTCAATACAAAGCGGGGAGATAAAGTTTCCTCTTGTGATTTGTCTACGAGAACTTGAATGGAACGATAACATATCCGTAAAGTCGACTATACTGCACGAGTTGAAAAACCTAGGTATCAGCACCACCGTTGATGTTGTAGAACAACTGCTAGAAAATGGGTTCTTTAAGATTTTTTATGACGGATTTGATGAAGTTGAACTCAACTTTAGAAAAAATGCCACCTCACTAATATTAGATACATATAATGTTTATAATTCTTCCTGCATCGTCACAACAAGGCCAGGTACTGAAATAGAAATGATTGGTGGATGTATAAATAACTTCGAGTTATTAGACCTTACTCAAGAACAACTACATAAAATTATCCTAAACAACACGTTAAAAAATGATGTAGACAAGGAAAGACTACTAGAAGTGGTAAAGTCAAATACCGATATTGCAGAAACTCTTGTCACGCCCATTTTGGTAGATATTTTCATGAGTACATACAGTTACCTAGATGAAGAGCCTAGGAGTATTGTAGACTTTTACCAAAGCCTATTTATCACTTTATCATCCACACACGATAGATTCAAAGTGCACTTTTCTCGCCCCTCACATACAGGATTAAGCAACCAAGAGCTTAAAAAAGTTTTTGAGCATGTTTGTTTTATATTACTTAACAATCGTAACTCTTCTACATTTCAAGAGGAGGAGACAATTAATGCTTTTGCCAATACAGCAAAGATTTACGGGCTTGAAAAACCCCATGATATTCATCAGGATATCATGGATAAGACATCTCTTATTAAAAGAGATGGCCTTTATTTGTCTTTTATTCACAAGTCGATCATAGAGTTCCATGCTGCCAAATATATTCGCGGTTTAAGTGAAGAGTCCAGAACGAAGTTTTATGAGTTAGTACTTTCCAAACCCAAAGCTTCAAATGAAGGAATTCTTGTTTTTTTAAAAGAGTTAGATGATGATTTGTTTTATATTGTTTTTGCCAGAGGCATCCTCTCAAAAATTAGAGATACGCTCAATCACTCCTCAAAAACACCTCCAATTAGTAAACGTATTTTTGAAACTTTCAGTCTTGGTTTAGACGTTAAAGTAGAGTTAACTAGAGATAAAATAAGTTATGTTACCCCTATGCATCGGGCGGAGCTATCTTTATCTACAGCCATTTCGTATGCAATACAACTCCTCGACGTTTCTCCTCTTATTATAGAACACAACAAAGTACGCTATTATATTGAAAAATCCGTAAGAAGATTACCTTTAGAAGTAATAAGAGAAGAAGGCCAGCGTACCCCCCCTTCAAGGAGGCATTATGCCCAGCCCCGAAAAAACTATTTTACAGATAAAAGTCACGAAGCTTATGTACTGCAGAGTGATAAATATATCGACCTTGATGTCATCAATACAGATAAGTACATCACGGACAATAGCGCTACAAAATTTTTAAATAGTTTAGATGCACTTGGGCAACTAATAGTAGAAAAAGAGAAAATTCATGAGGAAAAAAATGCATTCTCGACTTTTTATTAATCCAGTTTAAAATACACTTCGAACCCAATTCCACATACTGGCACCAAGACAAACGTTTTAGTGCCAGAGTATGCCAAACACCACAACACAAAATATTGGCTTAGCCATATGTAATTTAGCTACTTTGCCTAATGAGCAAGGCGTCAGTGAACGCGTATTGATTATCCCTGATGGGGAGTTTCAAAGCGCCGACGGCCGACCCTTTGATGTGCCTAGCCGTAAGTGGCTCATGGATGCCACTGCATTTGACTCACTTTCGCTTGCTGCAACTACCCGCACCAAAGACTTTTTGTTTGATTACGACCACCAAACTTTGCACAAAGAAAAAAATGGTCAGCCCGCACCCGCGTCAGGCTGGTTTAAGTCTGACGCGCTGGAATATGTGCCTGGTGAAGGCGTTTACGCCAGAAGCGTTGAATGGACTAAAAATGCGTATGCCGCGTTAACCGCGAAAGAATACCGTTATGTCAGCCCTGTTTTTCTTTACGACAAGCAAACAGGTCGCCCCCTTGTACTACTCCATGTTGCTTTAACCAATGACCCTGCCTTAACAGGGCTTGATGAAGTGGCAGTTTTGAACTCCCAATACCTATTAAACAACACAGGAACCAACCCAATGAACGAAGCCCAGCAACTCCTCGCTGCGCTTGGCATTACCGTGGACGGTGATGTTACCAGCGAGCATATCGAAAAAGGCAAAGCGGCCATTACCGAGCTAAAAAGCAAGGCCGATGGCGCAGAAGGTAAAGACAAGCAAATTGCTGCCTTGAACACGCAAATTCAACAAGCCACGTCGAATACTACAGTGGACTTAACCAAGTTTGTGCCAGTTGATGTACACAATGCACTACGTGGCGAACTGGCCGCACTCAATAGCCAGCACCAAGGCGTGACTATTGAAACCGCTATTGATAAAGCCAAAGCTGAGGGCCGCGTGATTGCCGCCGAGATTGATTACCTCAAACAACTTGGTGAGCAAAGCGGACTTGCCGCCCTCAATGCGGTGTTAGATAGCCGACAACCTATTGCAGCGCTCAACGCTCAGCAGTCCAAACCAACCCCAACACCAACGCAGGACAAAACAGGCGTTGCCGCTTTGTCTGTCGAGGATAAATACGCGGCTGACCAACTGGGTATTAGCCACAAAGATTACGCAGCACTGAAAGAGGAAGACCAGTAATGGCGATTATTACACCCGCACTGATAACCAGCCTGCAAACGGGCTTTAAAAAAAATTTCCAAGATGGATTAGGTGAAGCCGAACCACAATTCACAGAAATTGCGACGGTGATCCAGTCCAAAACCAAAAGCAACACTTACGGGTGGCTTGGTAAGTTCCCTTCACTTAAAAAGTGGGTTGGAGAGCGTCAGCTTGAATCCATGAAAGCCCACGGCTACACGATTGTGAATGAAGATTTTGAAGGCTCAGTTAGTGTTGACCGTAACGACATTGAAGATGATGAGCTAGGCGTATATGCGCCACTTATGCAAGAACTGGGACGCTCAGCGGGCATTCACCCGGATGAAGTGTGCTGGCCGCTGCTTAGAGCAGGCTTTACCACGCTTTGCTATGACGGCCAAAACTATTTTGATACTGACCACCCTGTTTACGAAAAAGCAGATGGTACTGGCGCAGTTGAAAGCGTTGCCAACATGGCTGAAGACGGCACTTATACAGGGCCAATCTGGTATGTGATTGATGGCTCGAAAGTCATTAAGCCAATCATATTCCAAGAACGTAAGAAGCCCGTTTTTGTCAGTATGACCAAAATTGATGACGAAGCCGTGTTCACCAAAAAGCTATTCCGTTACGGCGTAGATTGTCGTGATGCCGCAGGCTTTAGTTTCTGGCAGTTGGCCTTTGCAAACAAACGCGCACTGAACGCCGACAACATGTGGGACGCAATTAAACGGATGCGTGCTTTCAAAGCTGACGGTGGCCGCAAGCTTGGTATTCGCCCAACTAAATTGGTTGTGCCACCTGAGCTTGAAGATGTCGCAACCAAACTGCTTGAGCGTGAAATCGAAAACAACACATCTAATGAACTCAAAGGCCGCTTGAAGCTCTGCGTAGCGGACTACTTAGACGCGTAATGCACCCGTAAGTTAATTGCTCTGGTGACTTACACACCAGAGCTTCTAGAGAGAACCTATGAAATGGAAAAGACTCAGATTGCTAGCGCCATTGGTTTGGCTTTTATCAAGATCCATAACTCACAACCCACGGGCTATAGGCGAGCGAGGATCACTTTGCAAAGTGGTGAAAACAACATCCCCGCAGAAAATATCTCTATTGAACAACTGGAGAATTTGGAAAAAGATCCACGCCTTGCGGTGTCGCGCATTGCTCAAGCGAGTGAAGATACAGCAACGACACCAAACGTGGAGCCAGGAAGTATTTGTACCAGTGTAGAGGGCGTTGAAATTGACCTTGCAGGTGTTGATCCAGATCTGCACCCATTCATTGGTGTAATGGCCATTGAGCAGTTCACTAAAAAGCCGTCGATCGAGCAGCTAACCATTTCAATCAGTGATGATGAAAATGGTGAGACAGTCACTGGTGAACTAAAGCCAACCGCTACTCAGCGTGATGCTGCATGGCAGATTTACCAATCTGCCCGAAAGAACGTGGAGCAATAAGCCATGACCTACGCTGCCGCTGAAGACATGCAAGCTCGCTTTAATCACCAGGATTTGGTGCTGCTTACTGAGCGTGAGGACAGCGCACCTGGTGAGGTGGATATGGCTGTGCTCACGCAAGCATTGGAAGATGCCACAGCTGAGATAAACGCCTACTTATCTGGCCGTTACACCTTACCGTTAAGTACAGTACCTACAGCGCTTGTGCGTGTGTGTTGTGATGTGGCGCGGTACTTTTTGAGTGGTGATAACGCGCCGGAGCACATACAAACCCGCTATACGGACGCGCTAAAGTTTTTACAAGCAGTGAATCAAGGCAAGGTGGCGCTGGGTATTGATAGCCAAGGTGACAAGGCAACCACCAACGATACCGCCGTGATGGAATCAGCAGGCAGCGTATTTGCTCGCAGTAAAGCTACGGGGTTCATCTGATGTTTGAAATTAAAGATGATTTTTTGGCAGCGGGCCAACTGTTAGAAACAGCCCTAAGTGCAGTGCCTGGCATACGCCACGTTAAGGCGCTCGATGACCTAGCAGAGATAGACAAAACCAATCATACCCCGAGCTTGTTTTATCTCTACTACGGTGAGCAATTAAAGGAGAGCGCGTACGCTGGAGCTAATACCCTGTTAACGCAAACTTGGCTTGTCATCTTAGCTGAGCGCAAAGCCAGCAAAACCGCAGGCAAAAACATTGCCGCTACCATTCGTGCCATTGCCGGAAAAATGACTGGCGATGCTGGCCCTTGGCAGCGCGTTAACACCCCAATCAAACCAAGATACACAAGCGGCCATGCGTTTTACCCGCTGGCCTTTACCTGTCAAATGAAGTTTAAAGGAGCACTTACATGAGTGGCTTACTAGTAGCGGGCAATTTCTTTATTGACCGATTAAACCCACAAGGCCAAAGCCTCGGTATTTTTGGCCCTATCAATATGACCAAGCTCAGTATCAAAACCGAAGCTGAGACCAAGACTCGTGCATCTCGTAAAAAAGAGTCTTATGGCCAAGCATTAGATGACGTCAAGATTGCCAAGCCTGCTGAAGTGTCATGCGAGTTTGATGACCAACCCTCTGAGTTATTGGCGATGGCGCTGATGGGTAAAGTGGTTGATCTAAACGAAGCCAGCGGTACGGTAACAGATGCAGCAAAAACCTTGCCCGCCAATCAGGGCTGGCTAGAGCTTGGCCATAAGAACCTAGCTGCTGAAGGTCTTACAGTTAAGCAGGCAACTACCACTCTCACGCTAGGRACTGATTTTGAGATCAACTATGCAYTGGGTTTGATCCGCTCWGTYAAAGGYGGCGMAGTMGATGCMGGTGGCAGCATTACCGTGAGCTATCAACACAATGCGCGAAGCGGTAAAACCATCCAAGGTGGCATTGAATCACAAGTTCGAGCGCGTATTTTTGGTGAGGGAACCAACCTTGCCAACGGTAAAGCCATTGAGCTTGAAGTATACGACGTATCACTGATGCCAGATAAAGAAATCGACTTTGCAGCCAGTGAGTTTGTGAGCGGTGGCCTAGCGGGTACTGCCAAGCTGCCAGCAGGTAAAGCAACCCCATTCACCTATACCGAATTAGACGCATAGCTCCCGTTGGGGCTTCGGCCCCTTTTTACTATTTCAAACCTCTTTTCAAACTGAGTAAATGGCATGGCAGATAAAACACTCCAGCTCGCATTACGAATAGTGGCCGAAGCCACTGGCAAACAAAACCTTGAACAGTTAGTTGCTGAGCTGCGCCGTATTGAGCAAAGCGCAGATGATGCTGCACCTGCCACAGACCAACTCAGCCAGAATTTAGATGAGACGGCTCAAGCCGCAAAGCACACAAGCCAAGGCTCTAATGAACTTGCCGATGACTTAGCGTCGTCAACTACCGCTAGCACTAAACTGGGTGAATCGCTCAGAGACGTCGCAAATAACGCGAAAACCACGGCGAGCAATACACAAGCACTGAGCGGCGACTTAAACCAGGTTGGCACTGCCACAACGAACGCGAGCCAAAAAGCAGGCGTGCTTGCGGATGTAATAGATGAGCTAGGCAATCAACAAGAACTTATCCGTGCCTTTGAGCGCTCTAAGCGAGAGCTTGAAGAACAAGAAATTGCCACGGCTGCCGCCGCGCACGCACTCGACCAATTACAAAAACAAGCACAAGACACCAGTAAGCCATTTGTTGAACTTGCCCGAGGCATTGACCTTGCAGAGCGCGACTTACAGCAAATGCGGGCTGAGCTGACGCAACAAACCACAAAACACAATGCACTGCAACAAGAGCTAAAACGAACAGGTCTCGATACCAATAACCTAAGCATTGCCAAACGCAACTTGGCTGGACGCTTTAATCAAGCTGGTAAAGCCGTTGATGGATTTACGCAAGACCTAAAACATGGCTCTGCTACCCAACAAGCGCATGCAGAAAGCCTGGGTAACGTCGCTAGTCAAATCGCAGCGGTTGCTGCTGCCTATGTTGGGTTAGACCAGGTTGGCCAAGCCGTGCGCTCCGTGTTTGAAACGGGCGATAAGTTTGAAAAGCTCCAGGTGCAAATGAATGGCCTCATGGGCAGCATAGCTCAAGGCGAGGAAGCAAGCGCTTGGATAACTGAGTTTACTAAAAATACACCGCTTCAGCTCGGTGAAGTATCACAAGCATTTGTGAAATTGAAGGCGTTCGGGTTAGACCCAATGGACGGCACGCTGCAATCTATTACAGACAGCGCTTTAAAGCTCGGTGGTAGTTATCAGGAAGTTGAAGGGATAAGCCTCGCACTTGGCCAAGCCTGGGCTAAACAGAAACTGCAAGGTGAAGAGATTTTGCAGCTAGTTGAACGTGGTATTCCTGTATGGGATATGCTGCAAACGGTCACAGGTAAGAACGTCCAAGAACTGCAGAAGCTATCAAGCGCAGGCCAGCTAGGCCGTGACGTAATAAAACAACTGATTGATGAAATGGGTAGAACCAGCACAGGCAGTGCGGCTGCACAAATGGCATTATTTAGCGGCCAGGTCTCTAACGCAAAAGACAACTTGGAGCAGTTCTATAATCTCATTGCTAAGTCTGGTGCAATGGATTGGCTCAAGGGCCAAATTGGTGATTTAAACAAAGAGTTCGCAGCAATGGCAGCAGATGGCCGATTGCAAGAATGGGCGCAGTCAATCAGCGACACCATTGTGGCAACCGGCACAGCTATCAAAGACACCATCACTACGCTGTATGAATACCGTGAAGAAATAGGATTTGTAGCCAAAGCGTGGCTTGCGCTTAAAATCGGCTCTTATTTTAGTAGTGTTGTGGCAGGTGCAGTGAGTGCCACCCGGGCATTTGTTACCTATAGAGCCGCCGTAACCGCAGCGACAACAGCCACCAATGCTGCGACCGTTGCTGCAAACCGCTGGCGCAATGTGGCTGGTGTGATTGCCCGAGGCGGTGTGTATTTAGCGCTCACCAATGAGGTTATTAACTTAGTTGGTGAATACGGGAAGTTAAAACTAGCAGAAGCGGATGTCGCGGAAAGTCAGCGCAATGCTGAGTTACAAGCTGCCAAGTTAAAAGGCGAGTTTGAAGTTATCAGTGCAACCACTGGCATACTGGTAACAAACCTAAAAGAGCTAGAGGCTGCCGTGGCTGCTGGCACGTTGGTGATGAACGAAACCACCGGAGCATACGAAAACGCAGCACGTAAAGCGGAAGCGCTCGCCGAGGCCACACGCATTGCCGCTGAAGAAGAGCGTAAACGCCAAGAATTGCTCAGGCTCACCATACCTGAAGCACTGCGTGTGATCGAAACACTAGAGCAACAGGCGCAAAACCTAAATGGTGTGCGCGCTGGTGTTGATGGTTTTATCCAATCTATTGAGTCTGCACGAACTGCACTCGCAGGTGCTGGGGCTGAGTATAACCAGCAGTTAGTGTTACTCGACTCATTAAAAGCTAAGTTTGAAAGCCACAACGAATCATTAGCGCGCCAAGCATATCTCGCAGGTGATGTAAAAAAAGCCTATAAAGAGCTGGGCATAACCAGCGCCGATGCGCTCACTCAAACGGCTACTAAATTACAAGGAGCGTTTGAACTACTCCAACAAAGCAACGAACCAGTTGCGATGCAACAACAAGCATTTTTGAAGTGGGCCAAAGCAGCCGTTGAAGCTGCCAACGCCACAGACCAAACTGTGCCTGCGTCCGTGCAAGCCGCAGCGGCCGCACTAGGTTTAACCGCAGAGCTGGATAAACTGGTTAATGCTGCGAATAAACTCAAGCCTGCCACAGACGAAAATAGTACCGCAACAGCAAAGTTTGCCAGTGTGTTAGCCAGCACCCGCGCTGCAATGGAAAACAATAAAAAAATCCTAGACAGCTCTACAGCCTCGGCGGAGCAAAAAGCCAAAGCACAGGCGGCACTAAACCGGCAGACTGGATTGGTGGTCGAACAGGAAACCGATCTGGCTCGTGTGCGAGAGCTAGAAACCAAGAATTTACAAGGGCTAAATGTTGAGCAGCGCAAGCTCGAACAAGAGCTTGAGCAAGTTAATCAACAATACAAGATAGGTGCATTAACCGCTGAAGACTACCAGCACAAAAAGGAGCGGATAAGTAACATCTTATCTGTGGTGAATGACCTGCTCGGCGATTTTAAAGATGCACAGGACAATGCAACGGATGCAACCAAGCGAGGAACCCGCGCAACTGAAGATGCAACAAAGGCCAATGAGCGCTCCTTAAAAAGCCTGCGCGAGCAAAAAGAAGAGTTAGAGCGTGTAAGCCAAAGCGCCAACCGTGCTGCAACGAGCATGAGTAACTACCAAAACCGCAACCGCCCAACGGTTGAGCAGATAGTGGACTATCAGGAAAAGTACGAAACTGGGCGCGGTGCAGCTTATCGATTTGAAAGTGCTGAAGTCATCGCCGAGCGCGCCCGTCGCGAGCGCGAGAAAATGCAGCAGCAACAGTACGCGCAGTTTGAGCGTGCAATTAACGCATCCACATCAACGTCAGAGCTATCCAAAATTTATGACCGGATATTTAAACAGCTCGTTTATATCGATGGCGAACAAAAACGCGCGCTTCGAGATTTAATCGATAGGCAACGCGAGTCCTTAAAGGCGGTGGCAAGTGCCAAGCGTAATCCCACACGCTCAAACACAATCACACCGCGTGAAAACACTGAGTATTACAGCCCAAGCCCCGTTCCGACTAGGCCAACCAATAGCTCACCGCTGAGCGATGCAGTCAATGGCAAACTCGATAAATTGCTAACCCTACTGACAGGCCAACAATCAGGTAAGCGCATTGTGCTGGAACTCAAATTACCCAGTGGTAACACCGCTGAGCTGTACACTACTATCCGTGATCAACTTTTAGAAGAGCTTGAACAATTGAGTAACGCACAATGATAGTAATTAACGCGATAGAACTACCACACGCCGTGTGGACAGATGAGCACGACTATCAAGCCGTTGCTGAGCAAACAGAGCTTGCATTAAACGGAGCCTCACATATTGAAAAAACGCTGTTACCTGGTCGGCCTATCACAATTGAGAGTGTGCTGGAGACTGCGAGTGCCTACATTGCACTATTTGACCACAGCCGAACCACGCTAACCGCGTTTGATATATCGATACGAGGCACGGTATACACCGTGGTTTGGGATCACAGTCAAAAGCCCTGTACAGGCAGTGCCGTTAGTTATTACTCGGATGCTCAGCCTGACTATTTTGAAAACATAACCTTACGACTAAAAACGGTGTAACCATGCTAAGAAGTCACTTAAAGATATTCAAACCCCAGCGGCTCGGCAGCGCACCCAATGCAGGTGGCCACCGCACCAACAACGCAGTGATAAGCGGTAAGTTGAACGATGTGTTTAGCTCAATCAGCGACGTAGACCATGCGCGCAGCGCTTTTGATTTGGTGAAGTTGTACCCCGCAGTTGCAACGGATGACGCAACAAAACTATCGGATGCACATGTGTTCATAGCCGACCAACCAGAAGACCCGCTGGTCAGCACGCTATTGGTTGAGTCTCCAGATTTACGAGACGATTCGTTGCTCGATGATATGTTGGCGTTAATGACTGCCAGCACGACTAAGTACCACGGGCTAAGTCATTTAACATCGCCATATCAAAGCGGCGAGCTACACCTAAGAGTGCGGGACTTGCAGCGCTCCTTAGCGCCAAGTGTTACCCGCACTCAGTCTAAACAAGGACTGAGACCACAGCTGGACAGCGATAGCGATGTAACAGGCTATCGATACAAAAAGATTGAGTCATTTGGTAATTTAAGTGAGTTCAGTGTGGATATTCCAGACTTATTGCTTGATTACACGAGAGTTGTTNAAGTACCACGGGCTAAGTCATTTAACATCGCCATATCAAAGCGGCGAGCTACACCTAAGAGTGCGGGACTTGCAGCGCTCCTTAGCGCCAAGTGTTACCCGCACTCAGTCTAAACAAGGACTGAGACCACAGCTGGACAGCGATAGCGATGTAACAGGCTATCGATACAAAAAGATTGAGTCATTTGGTAATTTAAGTGAGTTCAGTGTGGATATTCCAGACTTATTGCTTGATTACACGAGAGTTGTTGTGCGCGAGCATTCGTGGTTTTCTCTTTGGAAGCAGCACACTATCAACGGCACCGTGGTATCAGGGGAAGCGTACGAAGGAAGATATTTGCCTAGCGGATACTTTCTTTGGATCTACTACTTATCAAAGCTGGATTTTAGGTTTCATTCATTTGCCTCAAGTCAAAACATCACATTAGGTGCGACAGAAACCATTGTTAAAGGGACGGTTAAGCTAAAAAAATCCGGCTCTAGCCAAATAATCACGGATGATGGTAGTGGTCGATTTATCCATTCTGGCTATATTATCGCGACGATTGATTATGATACAGGCGTAATTACTGAGTTAGAGCCAATCGATTATAGTGGGACGGTAAGCGAAGAGCTGGGCGCGTTAATTCAGTTAAAGCCACTTTCACTGCGAGAAATCGAATTTGCGTTACCGTCTCAATCATTTGCTCGCAATAGTATTTATATTCGTGCAACGTCTGAGGCTGGCACTGAATATAGTGCATCTAGCGATGACAATGGCAACATCACAGGTACTAATATATCTGGCTCGGTAAGTAGTAATGGCACGGTTTCACTGGTGTTTGCGGTAGATATGGTGCAGGAATCTATCACCTATGATTATGATGAACTCACCATTATCAATGTGCCTAGCCCACCTGGTGGCATTGACCGCAGCAAACTACCGGAAGGCGGCTATGTACCAATATTCCATGAGTTTAATCTTGTGTGCGTGCAAGACCGTAACCGAACCCAACACGCAACACTGAGTAATGGCCAAGAGTTAACGGTAACCGTTGACGCTAACTGGGTAGATATTGTTGATAATGATGGCCTATCGCTCTACAGCGCCAATGATGACAATTACAGCTATGACAAAGCCTCTGGCAAAGTCACAATCAAGCCTGGCATTACCAACTTTTCTGGCCCGTTCATCATAACCACCGTCTTGAGTGAGTTGGTCTTAGTGGATGCAATCGACGGCGACACGCTCAAAATACTCTCACCACTTAAGCGAACATATGACGTTGGCGCAACGGTCTCAAGCACTTACGTACTTGGAGACCTACAAGCGCTAACTAAAGACGAGCGAACCCTGAGTGCTTGGCAAAACAACTTTGGTGATTTTGGCTCTCCCGCATCGAGCGCAATCAACACCACACAATATCCAATCGAGCTTAGTAATCTTGGCACCATTGCCCAGCGCTGGGCCATTGTATTTACCAGCACTACTGCGTTTTATGTTGTGGGCGAGCATGTAGGCACTATTTATAACGGCGACATTACCAGCGACTGCACGCCCATTAATGCAAATGCAGGCTCACCATTTTTTGTTCTACGCAAAGAGGCGTTAGGGTCTGGATTGAATCCAGGCGAAGCGTTTTTATTTGAAACTACCACAGCAAGTAAGCCAATTATGGTCACGCGCTCGGTAAGCCCCGGGCATACCGAAATTAAATACGACAAATCCACGCTTGGATTTAGAGGGAGTAAAGACTAATGCCAACACCAGTAACTGTATATAGATGGGATGACGAAGGTGCACCGCAGCTAATACAAGGCTCACCTGTGGAATGGTTCAACTTATTTAAAAAATGCCTCGTTGAGGGATATGGACAAAAACCCGCAGCAGGATGGCTGTTAGTTGAAGAGCAAGCGAACCCACCGTGCCTGACATTTCAAAATGACCCAGCAAAAGGAGCCAGTGGTGGCTATATAGTATTAAAAGCCGCTGGAACTAGCAACGCAGAAATAATCACCGCGCAAGGATGCTTAGATTACGTATCATTTGACCAACACTCCCGCAATGGTGCCAAATTTAGGTTTGGCATATCGTCAACAAATGAGCAGTATGCGCGCAAAAACTGGATACTCGTAGCATCGACTCATGGGTTCTATTTTTTCTCATTTGCAAACTATCAAATGTCAGTTAATTTTTTCAACCGTGGCAGTCACAATTTGTTTTATGTGGGTGATTATTTCAACCATATACCCAATGACCCAACGAGGTTTTTTACTATTTCAGGAAATTACCGTGAGTCTGGGAGTTTAGATTACAATGAGAACGCCAGTCAGCAACTACATTTAGGCGCGTACGGTACAAGCATTGTCTATCCACTTGATGGTTCACCAGACAGCCAGAATTCATATTTTAGCTCTATTTTTGGCAGCTCTTATAGCAGGGGGTATATGTACGTCGATGCTACACCAGAAATAAGTATGATGAGCCCACTCGTTATTGTGACAGGAGACCGAAAATCAAACACAAACGATAGCATTAGACCCACTCATAGAGGCCTACTTCCAGGACTATTCGTCTCGCTGGAATATGGCTATGGGCGCGAAAACATGCCATTTTTGAAATCAATCGGGAACACAAACTACCTCGCAATACCGCACCATGAAAACAACTCAGGCACCGCACTGTGGTTAAATTTGGAGAGTTGGTAATGCAGTTAATCCAGTTAAAGACCTTTGAGCGTACGGCAGCACTCGACGTGGGATTGTTACGTGTAGACTATGATGCTAGTGCCACTCGCATGTTATTGCTGAATCGAAATACGGGAGAGCAGATATTACACGCCAGACCACGCACCAATGTATTTCTCCCATCGCACTATGCTGCCGACCATAATATCGCCGTTGTAATATTCGACGATACAGAAACGTACAATGCTGCGATTGTAGATTATGTTCAGGCTGAAATCGTTAATTTAGTGGCATTACCAGAGACGTTGAATGGTACAGCTCAGATTTAAGTATCCATGCTCTAAACAAACGTCCCCCGTCCTGGTATTTTTCAATTCAGGGCCTGAGCCGGAGCCAGAAGATAAAGAAGTGGCGATTTTTTGCGACATCGCGTACTCAAATAACGACAACTATGCCGTGCTGGTTGGATTGCAATATACCAATGCACTCTCATTAGACACAATTTATCAAATGAGCTGGGCGAACGCAGTTGCACTTCACAGAGAGACTTCCTTACTTTGGCATGCAAACCAAACTGCTATTGAACAGCAAATAAATACAGATTGGAAAAGCAGTATGTCTGTTATCACAAAGGAAAGTGAATTTAGATGGAGTAAAGGACAAGCAAAGTACGTTGAGACAACCCAAGTCTGGAGAGAGGCTTCGCAACATGAAACCGCACTTTGCATCTATTACGGGCCGAGTGAGCGCGCATATATTTGCTACCGAGTAAACCACCCTCGTAAGGGTAAAGTTATTGTGCGATTTGATAACGCGCTGAATGCCACCCCACAGATAGGCGTTGTTGAACTCAGAATGTCACCGTATGAAAAAGTTTGCTACTGGGGGTTACCTGGTGGGCCAGTTCGCTCAGATGATGACATTCCCCCCATCGATTCCAAAATCCCCATTGAGCCACAGATACAGAGATATTACCTCATGCAACCATCAATCAGCTGTAATCGACTAAGTGATGATTTAAAAATTCTAATCAACAATATCACCTGCACATGGCAACGCGGCCAGTTTGCAGCAACAGGCAACATCAAGTTTTGCAGCAGAATTGATATGGAACGTGCGATTGGCCAACAGTTAAAGCTAATCATTAATGGCTACGAGTTCATCATGATTTGTGAGCAACCCAGTACAAGCAATCGATTTGCGAATAATAGTTACAGCGCATCGATTCGCTCAAGGTTTGCAGAGCTTGCAGCACCGTATCAGCGGGAGCGTAATTACGTAAATACCGTTGATAAGACACTAGCAGGTATCATGACCGACATTTTAGAAAACACAGGCTGGACGTTAGACAACCAAATGATTGATTACCCAATCCCTGATGGGGCGTTTTCGTATCGAGGATTGACGCCAGCGGCTGCACTATTAAAAGTAGCCAGCAGTATTGGTGCGATACTGGACATTAACGACACAACCAGAACCGTCTCGGTTGTGCCTGAGTGGCCAGTTAATCCGTGGAGTACGGAGCAAGCAACACCGGATGTCATACTTAATGATGCCCTAATACTAGAGCACAATACACGAGACACCATTCAACCAGAGCACAACGTTGTTTTTGTGAGAGGTGAACAACAAGGTGTAGCGTGTAAAATCAAGCGCCAAGGCACTCCTGCAACAGATTACGCTCGCGACATCGTAGACAATCTAATCACCGATATACAGGCTGCACGCCAACGTGGTACATGTGAACTTGCCAGGAGTGGTAACAAACGAACCGCAACCATTCGCACCAAGCTCAAAGCTGATCTGCCACCAATCAGACCAGGTATGCTATCAGGTGTAAGGTTCGAAGACGAGCTATACAAAGCAACCGTGGACTCACTGGCCATCTCTGCCAGTATCAGCAACCAAGGCGCGATTATGGTAAATCAAACAATTCAGGCGGTACGCAATGTCTAACACACTAAACAGACTCGGTTCAGTGCTCTCCGGCACACAGCGCAGTATAGTAAAAGTGCTAACAGTTAATAATGATGGTACGACTACCGTAGAGCACAGCGATGGCACAACTAGCCGCGTACTGGGTGACAGTGTTCAGTCAGGTTCAGTGTATATAGAGAACGATCGCATTACAGGGCAAGCACCTGACTTGCCGTATAGTGAGATTGAGATTTAGAAGAGACTGATAAGAGAATTATAAATGTTTTTAATTTGCTCAACCTTGTCGACTAACGATAAAACCGTGGCAAAAGCTAGTACGCAAGTTAGGAATACAATCCACTTTTGAGTTCTAACTTGTGACTTTTGCAATTCAAGTATTGCAATATCTTGCTTATAACGTTCTTTTGTTTCGGTGTAGAAACTCATACCTTTGCTCGTAAGCCTGAACCGCCGGTTTGATTGTCCTTTGTTAACAACTTTAAGCTCCCCTTCATCTACTGCTGAGTTGAGAATCAAATCGATAGAGTTATAAATAACTCTACCTGATACGATCCCAATAAAGTCATTCTTAGGAATCAGCTTAGCAATCAACTCTCCTCGTTCAAAAATCCCCTCATCCAATGTGCTTGAAATCTTAAAAATCGCTTGAAATACTTCGTATTTTGACTTTGCAATCTCTAAAGGCCTGAGTTTGTTTCGGAGTATGTTTCTAAATCTTATAATACTTTCTTTTATAGCATAGAGATATACTACTCGAAACTTCCTGTAGCTGTAGAACTTCAGTAAAGTACAAGTGGAATATGTGTTTGCATTATCACGATATGAACCTGCATAAAAGTCGATAGCAAACTTAGCAAAGGGCAAATAGTCTTTGGAAAGGCAGCTTTCATAGAGGGGCCCATGCCCCGCAACATCTCCCTTAAATAGACCTCCATATTTTTTCTGCTTAGGTGAAAATGAGATTGCAACCGTTGCATATCTTAGTTTGTCGCCTCTATTTGGACAATCAATAACGGATCCATCTATTTGTGGAACATAGATCATTAGACTATAACCAGGGCGACTCAATGATCCGTACGGTTTAGAGCTATACCTTATAAAATAACCAACTAAGTAGTATCTAACTGTTGCATGCAAGTTGTTTCTAAACCTCTCTAACACCTAAACCATCCTTGAAATATGGAATTCATGCTTCAAAGATACATGTTTCTGGCCTCACGAGCTAGCCCTTGCTGTTTTGTTATATAAAAATGAATTTAACATATTTAAATCATAGGTTTTCGCACTTATCGCACAATTCGCGTTAAGTTTTCGCGCGCGGCATCA
>NZ_QOKX01000018.1:0-27300 GCF_013319255.1 Pseudoalteromonas sp. JC28
CGGTGACCGTTTTAGTCACTTGAACCAACGCCATACCCGTTAATTGAATTTCTACCTGTTGACTCATGGCTATACCTTTAAAACTAATGATTCTGTGATCTGCTGCTCACCAATTTGAGCGGCGGCATTCATGGCCTTAGCAAGCCAAGTATTCACATTGAGTGGGTAAGAGCGGTCTAGCTCTGCATCATCCAATGCAATGCCGTGGCGAATGCGCCCCATACACTTGCCGCGTATGGCGCTAAGGGCGTCTTCGGTAAAAATTTTGTCAGCATCTACACCAACGCGAGATAGCTTATGGCGAATATACTGGGGAACATAAATCCCTAGCGGCTGCATCCGTATTTGATTACAGCGCCAGCTAAACTCACGAACGTGCTGGCCGCTTAACTTTTTGGCAAGTTCCGACTGGCCAATCAGTACAATCCCCATCACACGCCTAAACCCGTGCGTTAACTCCCAAATACGCTTCAGTAGCTTGATCACATCAGCGCTTAAATCGTGCGCCTCATCAATTACCATTAGATGTAAATGGCCATTGTTGGCGCTTTCAATTAATGCCTCTTCTATTGCTGCATCACGCTCTTCAGCACTTGGTTTATGTTTGATTTGTAGCGCTCTACAAATAGCGGTAGAGATAGACTCTGCGGTTATTTTGCGGCGGTCTAATCGTGCAGGTTGGATCAAAATCACATCAGGATGATCTTGTTGCACTTGGTGAATAAAAGTGCGGCGAATAATCGTCTTGCCGCTTCCACACTCACCATAGAGTGCAATCATGCTGCCAGCGTTCGCGGCCGTTAGCATGTCTTCTAAAATAATACGGTGGGCATCAACCAAAAATAGGTCATCCTCGCTCGTTATCTCGTTTTCAAACGGGTCACGACGTAGTTTAAAAAACTTCTTTGCGTTAGCTGTTAGCATTTCAGGCTCCGGATCTTCATATTCAACTTCAGGTTGTGCGTTCTTGTTTGGCTCATACCAGGTAAACAAATCGGTTAGTTGCTCGCTGGTTGCACCGAGTTCTTTTAAATACTCTGCAATGGCTGCTTTAATCGCTTTCTCGTTTTCAAACGGGTCACGACGTAGTTTAAAAAACTTCTTTGCGTTAGCTGTTAGCATTTCAGGCTCCGGATCTTCATATTCAACTTCAGGTTGTGCGTTCTTGTTTGGCTCATACCAGGTAAACAAATCGGTTAGTTGCTCGCTGGTTGCACCGAGTTCTTTTAAATACTCTGCAATGGCTGCTTTAATCGCTTTGCTATCACAGGTTTTTGGCCAGTCGGCTTGTGTTGCTACACGGCTTAAACTAGCTTTGCTAAATTTCAACCCTTTAGCGGCTAATGCTTTTACTACTTGGGCTTGCTTAACTCCCAGTACTTCAAACACATGGCTAAGCTTTGTTATTTTCAACTGCTATCTCGCTATCTTCAGCACTGGAGTCTCCACAATTCCAAGGTGCAACTGTTCAACAACCGCTGACACTTCCGTTTCAGCAATGCTTTGGCCATGCAGCCAATCAATTTCGTTAGGACGCAGCGGCCTACCCAAACGCTGTGCGACAACCATGCGTAAATCGAGCGAGTCCAACACCTTGCCTTTACGCGAGCCTTCGGCGACTTGCTTAGCAATCGGATTGTCTAGCTCAATAGTTTCTCCCTTAGGCGCAATGCGGGTGTCGTGCTCAACATTTTTGAGGTGTGTATGAGCGACCAAAGCGCCTCCAAATGGAGCTAGCTTTTTCTTCTTAGCCTGCTTGATTTCTGCATCACTGAGATTTTCAAAAGCGAGCCTATCCGCTGCTTTAGCTGCGCTTTGAGTCGCTGTGTCGTTGTTTTGGATGTGCTCTTCACCAATTACAGGGGCGTCTAACCTAAAGCCATCTTCACCAACATCTGCTGGCTGAACTTGGTGATACACCACTTCATCAAGGGGGGTTGTAACACCTACTAATAAATCCGGCGTATCACCCACAATAATTGGACTAACCGAAACCGTGATCCCGTTACGTACATGCTCCAGCTCACTAACGTCATAGCGGTGCTGCTGTTTGGTACGTGGGTGAACATAAGTGATCTCCAAATCACCGTTCACCTTCCGTGTTTCACCTGTTTTGGTCAGTAGTAACCTGCAAATTTGCTCATCGGGTAACATGCGCAGGTAGTCGCGGTTTTGTGGTTGGTATATGGTTAGCCATACATCGGAACGTGCTTGTTTGTGCCGACTATGCTTGCAGTTCATGCCAGGTATTTTGTTGGCGTTAAATGCCTCTTGCCATGCCCATACCGACTCGTTTAGCTCGTCAACACTGCTAACCGGTTCAAACAAAATGCGGCTTTCAAATTGCTTTTCAACAATGTTGTTTGCCACTTCCACAGCCCCTTTAGCACGTGGGTTTCCAGCCTCATGAGGTATGTTTTTAACTTTGAGTGCATCTAATACATTGGTAATTGCTTTACCTGTGTTAGCACTGCCTTTATCCCATAGCAGAATTTGCGGCACGCCCATAAATGGCGAGCCGTCATGTTGCTTCCAACACCACATTAAAAAATCAAACATGTTAGCCTGCGTTTCACCTGCCGACTCGTAATAACGCACGCGGATCATGCCGCTATTGTGGTCAACCAATACATAACGCCACACTCGCAAGTGCTTTATGCGCTCTAAGTTCTCTGGCTTGTTTGCGTAAAACTCAGAGTCATTCGCGTAGCGCTGCACTTTGCCTTTTTTACCTGGCGGGTAATAAAGTAAGCAGTAAGACGGGTCTACTTGATGTACATGATTAGGCGCTAAACTGCGCATTTGAACATGCGGTGTTGCTCTATCTAACGCGCTAACTGAGGCATTACGTTTAGCTAGTACACGGCTGATCTGGCTAGTACTTAAGCAGGCATAGCCATTAGCAACCAAGATTGATTTAGCCGTGGTAACATCCATGATCCGCTTACCATTATCACGTACCCCTTGGTTTAAAATGGCCACCAGCATATTCAAGGCTTCATCGTCCATCGCTGTTGTGCCTGCATCACTGCGTTTGGCCTTGCCACTTTGCCAGCCAAGGCTTTTTAATCGGCGATATAGCGCGTCTTTACTTAGCCCTAGCGTTTTACATGCTTGCTCACGGATTGTGCCTTTTTGGCCGTGGCCTGCGTTGTCTAGCTGCTCAGCCCAGTACTCTAGAGAGAGTGCGTTCATTCAATCACCTCCGTGCCTTCAAAGCCGAGTTCTGCCAGCCACTCACCACTGGGGCGCGCGTCATCCAGATCACCATAGGTGCGGTGTATTTCATTCCACACATGGGCGAGTTGAGTTAGTAAAATTTTGCTGTCAGCGTAAAACGCAGACTTAGCGGCATCGTAGGTTTTATCGTCAATTTGCACAGTCTCTAACTGCTCACTGAGTACCAGCAATTGATTGAATCCCTCACGGATTTGGTTTTGAGTTTTAGCCAATGCCTCAAAAAATGACTTGGCTTCGCCTTTCCAGCGTTCGGCACTAAACTTTTTGCTTTCTAAGTCGGTTTTAAGCTTGATGATTTCTTCTTCTTTTTTGGATGAAGAATCACGAGACACTTTGAGCATGCGCTCGGTTGCGTCCAGCTCCTGCGTTAACTTGTCTTTCTCTTTGGCGTGTTTGGCCTTGAGTTCGTCGATTAACTCTTTTACAGCTTCAGTATCACCTGTTTCAACGGCCTCTGATTCAATAACCAATGTTTGATCTTCTTCAGGTAATTGACGTAAAGCTCGTAAGTCCCGATAGCCTAGTTTCATTTGCTGCGCAGCTTCGAAGAACTCTTCACCAAACTGCTGAAGGTTTACTAGTCTGCGGTCCAAGTTTTGACAATCAGTTTTTAAAATATGTTTGCAGCATTGTTCCCAAGTCGTCACAGTGACGACTTTTCCTTTATCGTCTTGATACGTTAATCCTTTGTAGCTCTTGGTTTCTTTAATTTGCAGAGCTAGCTTCAATTCCGTCACTGTGACGAGTTTTCCCATAAAGCTGAATGCTTGAATTTGACCTAGTTGCAGCAGCGCGTCTTGCTTTGAAGCAAGCAAATCTTTCCCGTCAACTAGGGCTTTCTCAACCGTCGGTGTTATATCTTTCTCGCTCATAACTACCTCAAAATACTGTAGTTGTTGTACTCTTGCTGTAAGTTGCGCAGTACGTTTTTCATGTTGTGGTCTACCGTGTTACTCAGCTGCACTGGCTTTTTATGTAAGCGCCAGCGCTTTTCATTCCCCGGTAGGCGCTCAGCCCAACCCGCTTGTGCCAAATTTGCCAATATGCGCGTTACATCTGCTGGACTAGTGTCTAACTCCTTGGCCAGTTGCTTTGGCTCAACACCATCCAGCTCTTTACCCGCCATCAACTCAACCGCCGCCAGTACACGTTGCACCTGTGCTGATATGTATTGGCTCATGCTGACACTCTCTTAATGGGCTTCATTGGTTTTCTAACTGGGTTGTTAAAATCACTCACGCAACTAGGGCACACAACGTCGATATCAAACGCTTCACTTTGAACATGACGCCATCCAATATGATTTGCAGCTTGCAGCCATGCGCTTTTAGTTACTGCCTGCTTTGCTTGCTCAATTCGTTTACAACAATTGCACTGAATTAGAGGGCGGTTGTTGTGTACGCTTATATGCTCAGCGCTAACGGGTTTGGTTAATAAGCTCATGCGTTCTCTCCTTGTGGTTTTCCGTGTGCCAGTGCTTTTAGCTGCTCCATACTCATTAGCAGCACAGTTTTACCTGCATGCTTACCAATACAAATGCTTGTATTTTGCTCTGGTTGGCGTTTTTTAGGCGCAACTTGGTCTTTGATAGTCATACTATTAGCTCCTAAATAAGCTGCTGCTGGGGATCGTCGAGACGTTCGACTTCGAGTTTTTGGTAAGCCAATTCTTGCATCAGAACAACTATTTGCTCTGCAACGTGTTGATGGTTTCCACCACCTTCTTCCAATTGCATGGCCATACCAATTACTTGGTTTGCAAATTGGTTTAGATGATTCAATGTTGGCATTGACGGCTTTTTGCTTTTAGGCATATCGACAACCAGCTTATCAAGGCTGTGTGCCATATATTGGAGTGGGTATTCTCTACCTGTTGCAGCCATATATGGAATTAATAGGCTGGCGGGCATATCGCCATTACCAAGGTATTTATAAAGCATATCGGTGCTTACACCCGTTCTATCGGCGATACGTGGCACGCTCATATTGCGTGTCGCCATTCCATGCTCCTTACAAAGTTGTAAGGACTCAGGCAGGCTGCGAGCGACTACACGGCTCCACTGGCGGCGTTTAGGCTTGGTCATAAGTCCCCCCAACTTGCAATGCTAAAGTCAGCTTACGGGTATTCCAAAAAGAAAGAATTTTTGGAACTTCCCAAGGAGTGATCTTGCTGGCTAGAATTTGATCATCACGTAAACGGGAGATCAAACCATGCAAACCGAATTTGCTACTTACCAATTTAATAACTTGCTTGAATGGTTGTGCATTAACGACAAGCCTAACCCTGCTCTGTATCAGGCTAGTGCGCGAGAAATACGCCAGCTTATTGTTGAACTTGGCAGCTATACGCATATAGAGCGCAGAGTGGTGGTTAATCGACTGTACCAACAACAAAACACGGCTTTGTTGGCGCTGATAGCATTGTGCTATGTACGGGCTAATTATGTGCATTGTGTGGCTCCTGTAAGTTCGGTAACTCAGTTATTAGTAAAGTGGTTACTTAGCCCTTACGAGGCCAAAAGCTGTTGAAGCTGGTTAACGCCTTGCTCTCTGTTAATCAGCCCTCTTGGTGGGCTTACTGTAACGTTGGGGAAAACATCACAGGTCTCTTTACCTATGATCTTGGCAATAGCATTTGCGACCTTTTGAGACTTAGTGTGCCCACAAACGACACCTGAAACAGTTGCGAGACTAACACCTAGTGCATCAGCAACCATAGAAAGCGAATAGCCTTCGTTTGCAATAGCTTGTTTAATTTCGGAGGATTTCATAGTACATTACCTTTTTGAGTAAACCTTTTACCTGAACTTTGGCGAGTGAAAATAAAAGGTTTGGTTAATTGTTAGGCTAAGTATAGGGTTCACATATGAACCCTGTCAACATGAATTCCCATATATGAACCATAAATTAATTGAAGAACGAGAGAGACTAGGCCTCCAACAAAAGCAAGTCTATGATTCTATTCAAGTTGGTAAGTCCACCTATTACAGGTGGGAAAGTGGTACTCCAATACCTTCAGACAAGTTAACTGAACTAGCGAAGTTAGGATTTGATGTTGGCTATCTAGTAACAGGCAAACGTACTCAGATACAAGAAGATGGAGTTGTGTGCTTTAGCAAGCAAAATATTCAAGAAGCTCTGACTGCATTTTTATACAATACGGCTGAGTTAGGCTTACTGACGAAGTCACCAGATGCGAAAGTTGAATCTTTGGTAAATATGGCAATGTTTAGTTTGTTTCGAGAGATTGGAGAGGTTTATCAGCCAGAGGTAATAGAGTCAAAAAGTAGAAGCTCAAAGTAACCCTCTACTTTTTTTTGCTGAACTCAATAAGGTTTGATGGTTTTGTATTTTTATAACTCGACTCACAAAGAATGTTGAAGGCATCAGCCTCATCTTTCCACTCAACCAACGCCATATATTTTGTAAATTGGTCGTTCATGCTGTCAATATCTCTTCTTTGTCTAAGTAGCACATAAGCTTTGGTTCCCAGTCCATCATCCTGAAAAGCATCACTGTTCACGTAGTCTTTTGGACCTCCTCGCAATTTAACAGAGGCCATCATAATTGTTATGCTCAATATTATTAAACCGGAAAAATATATAAGACTAAACATTTTGATTCCTTGGCTTTAGTTTATATTCCCATAGATAACCGACTAACGGTAAAGCGATCAACGAGCTTATCGCCAGATTCCCTGAATTAATTCCCAGTGTGTATAACGTGCTTAAATGGTGTGTGCCGAAAATTTCTAGCTCAAAGAATCGAGCTATTTGAAGGAAGCCCAACGCTGAATACGCAAACATAACACTCAGTGATGTGAAACCGATACAAGCTTTATGTCTAATATGAGCGTAGTAGATCACAAATATACACAAAACATCTAAAGTTGCCCAAGTACCGTACCAAAACACTAGATTGTCCCTCGATGCAGAGACAATCTCATTTAAATAGGGTTCGATCCTAAGGTTCAAGAATTGAGAAAGAACCCAGACTGCCGAAGCTATGTAATAAGAGCGAGACCCGATTTTCAAACAATACATCACCAATGGTGCAATTACTGAAATCAACCAAATCCATGTATTTATCTCATGTAGCTTGTTTAGGTAATCTGGGAACATGTTTACAACTCAACTTACTTCTTATTATCGCTTTTCAAACCTGCATAATATTGGACTTCTGGAGCTTCCACAGCTTTAGTCTTTGCACCAGGATCATTCCCGCTGCCATTACCACCAGTAATCAAAATCAACGTTCTTTTATTAAGAAGCTTGATAGTACTTTTGCTAGATTTTTTTATGTGCATTTTTAAAAACTCCTGTAGTTGGGAGCTATCAGCTTAACACTTTTTAAATGGATTTATTTTAAACTAGATTAAAAATGGGAACGGATGCCGTGGCTGTCCGTGCTACGTTACTACTGGTTACTCAATCCATTAACTCAACTATAACATTTGCCAAATGTTAGGCAAATAGTTTTGTGTTTATTTTCGGAATAATTTTACTCATTTGCGACAGAGCGCCCGAATTTAGCGTTACTCTTTGAAAGTGGAGCAGTATTCGTTGCGAAAAAAGCACCAGATATCAGGTGATTTATTGATACCTTATGTTAACAAGTTTACTTAAAAGCCTTTTTACTTATCGGGTTTTTCGCTTATATTAAAAAGCCAACCTAACTAAGGATAGTTTTATGAAATTAATGATGATCCCACTTATTCTTTGCGTCAATAGTTCTACCCTTGCGTTTGAAGTCTACAAATGCGACGTAGATGGTGTAATAACATATAGTGATAGGCCATGTGCTAAAGATGCTGAAAAAGTAAAAGTAAGAAGTAACGCACCAAGCACTAGGCCATCGCCTGACAAATTGGTTGAAGAATGCCTCGCCTACGTCAAAGAAAATCGTGCTTGGAAAGATCCTGACTCGGTGCAACTTGTTAGTTATAGAAAAATATGGACACATGACAGCAGTGGAGCAAGACAAGTGCTTAGGTTAGAGGTCAAAGCAAAAAACAGTTATGGAGCCTATGACGGCACAACGCATTCCTCTTGTTTCTTAAATCACAGTGGCACTGGCTTAAGTAGCGTGCAAGAGCTGCTGTAATTTATTAACCCAGTTTAAAATACACTCACCAACGCTATTGGCACTCTATCAGCACAGCCTGATGGAGATGCCAAATGATCACACCTCAACAACTCGAACATTACCGCCAACTACCCAATATTGCCGCTGCGTTGCGTGGCTACAGTGATGCGTTTAGCCGTAGCATATTAACCATTTTGTATTTAGAGGGCGGCTTGCGTGACGATGGCGGCCTAAACGATGTTGCGTCTGACCGTGGCGGCCTAACTAAATTTGGCATTAGCCAGCGCGCATACCCTCGACTCGATATCGCCAACCTCACCATTGACCATGCTATACGACTGTACTATCGCGACTATTGGGAACCGATGCACTGTGATGAGTTAAACAGCGGCGTAGCACTCATGCTATTGGATGGCTCAGTACAACATGGACTAAGCGGCATCACACGGATAGTACAGCGTATTGCAGATGCTGAGGTGGATGCCGTATTTGGCTCACGTACGCTCAAAAAATGCCAGTCAATTTTACCTAACCTGTTTATTAGCCAGCTGATCAGCCGCCGCGCCCGCAAATATGCGCGTATTTGTCTAGATGACAATAGCCAAATCCCTAACCTAAATGGCTGGATGAACCGCCTAAGCCATATCACTGAACGCTGTTATGCCGAGGTTTACCGTGGGGCGTAACTGGCAATGGAGCTACACGCAAGGCCGTATAAAGCGAATAAAAGCAGAGATTGCCGCGAGGCAAAATGGCGAACCGTTTGATGCCAACCAAATTCCGCTGCACAGCTACGACGGCACGATGCAGTCACGGTTTCGACGTGGCTGGCAGTCTGTTTGTGAAACTGACATTCAATGCCGACTAAACGGCCACAATACCTATCAACAGGTGCGGCAACGTCTTGCTGAGACATTTGGAGAGCGCCATGAGTGATTGGGTGGGACTAGGTACTGTGGTTGGCAAACTATTGGACGATGTTTTTACATCCGATGAAGAGCGCCAGCAGCTTGCTAATGAACTTGCAAAAATCGACAACCAACGCCACGCACAGGTGCTGGCTCTTGAGGGCCGAATTGTTGAGCTACAAGGTCAGGTGTTGGCTGCTCAATCTCAAATTATTACTGCTGAAGCCAAGGGTGAGAGCCGCCTGCAACGCTGCTGGCGACCTATCACCATGTTGACCTTTCTAGTGCTAATTGTACTGGACTCGTTCGGCGTGCTGGCGTTTAGGCTCAGCGAGCAAGCGTGGGAGCTGTTGCAGCTTGGTATTGGCGGCTACGTGATTGGGCGTAGCGTCGAGAAAGCCGCCCCGGGTGTAAAAAGCATGGCTGCTTCAGCCATTCAAAATCTAAGGAAACCTAATGGACGTAGTTGATCAAGCGCAGCGCTTGGCTGAGCAAGATTTAGAGCGTGCGCTCAATAAAAACAAAGCCAATTTTGTTGGCCAAGATGTCGATTTTAATCACTGCTTGGAGTGTGGCATTGAAATTCCAAAGGCAAGACGTGATGCAATTCATAGCTGTAAGCACTGTGTGGATTGCCAAGAGCTGTTAGAGCGACAAGCCAAACACTATAGGAAGCCATGATGGAGTTTTTACTTGAATGGTGGAAGCAAATGCTAGCCGCTGGTGTGGTAATCGTAGGCGCAGGCTCTATTGCATGGCTAAGAGCCACATTTGTGAGCCGAGCAAAGCGAGCGACAAGCCAAACACTATAGGAAGCCATGATGGAGTTTTTACTTGAATGGTGGAAGCAAATGCTAGCCGCTGGTGTGGTAATCGTAGGCGCAGGCTCTATTGCATGGCTAAGAGCCACATTTGTGAGCCGAGCAAAGCATGATGAGCTTGAACGGCGTGTACATGCAGTGGAGCGACGAGTTGAAGACATGCCAAGTGCTGAAGACTTTCATGGATTAGAGAAAAGCCTACTCGAAGTAGGTGGCAAGATCGACGCACTTTCACCTCAATTAGTCACGTTGCAAAACACAACATCACTACTGATGGAAAACGAATTACGAGGGACTAGACATGGCAGTGATTCATAGCTCATGCATATGCGGCAACAAACTGACTCTTTTAACCCAAGAAGACCAGAACATGACATCTCTAGTAGATTTTCAGCTGGTTACAACAGCTGACTATAAAAAGGGTGAAGCCGATTACGTGCTATTCGTATGCACTTGGTGTGACACCCGTGTAGAGAAAATCATCCACCGATTCAACAACGGAGTAAACCCATGCCAATAATTGAATTAATGGCTGAACACCAACGGATCAGTATTTTGATCTCATTGAACGAATCCCCTGACTACGGCCTAAACAGCAGCATATTGGGAGACATTTTAGACCGCTACGCTATCGGCTGTAGCCGTGACCAATTGCATACCCAACTAAATTGGCTGGAGCAAAACGGTTACGTATCAATTGACCGTTTAAGTAACAATACTTGGGTTGCCAGTATTACTCAGACTGGTGCTGATGTTGCAACAGGTCGTAGTGTTGTTCCTGGTATTAAGCGTCCTGGTCCTCGGAGTAAGTAGCCATGAGTGATGCGGTACGCAGAGGCAAACCCTCAAAAATAGACATGCTGCCTGAAGACATCAAAAAAATGTTGGATGAAATGCTGCGTGATAGCGGCAATTCGCAGGCCGATATTTTAGATGCGATTAATCGGCGTATTCTCGATGCGGGCATGGATGAGGAGGCGACTATCTCGCGTAGTGGCCTCAGTCGCCATGCACAAAAGACCGAAGCTATTGGCAAGCGTTTACGAGAGCTACGCGAGACAACCAAGGCACTTACTGCGGAACTGGGTGATAAACCTACGGGCGACACCACCAAAATGATCTTAGAGATGGGCCGCTCTCAACTGTTTACCGCCATGCAAAAGCAAATGCTCAACCCAAGCGAAGATGACGACGTTGACATTGGCATGATTAAAGACGCCATGCTGGCCGCTCAACGTTTAGAAGCTACAGCTATGAAGGCTCACCAGCG
The DNA here is from genome assembly GCF_013319255.1 of Pseudoalteromonas sp. JC28. Classification (NCBI taxonomy): domain Bacteria; kingdom Pseudomonadati; phylum Pseudomonadota; class Gammaproteobacteria; order Alteromonadales; family Pseudoalteromonadaceae; genus Pseudoalteromonas; species Pseudoalteromonas sp. JC28. The sequence continues at coordinate 11,324 of NZ_QOKX01000018.1, forward strand.
TGAAAAAGACATCCGCAAAGCATTCGCTGAAGAAGCAGCAAACGCCGTAGGCGATGAACTACGCGGTGAGGACGGCATGAGCGAAGAGCTAGAAGATAAGATCCGTGGCATATTGCTAGGTAAAGCATAATGAGTGAAAAGCCTACATTAACGGCTACCAGCCGCCCCACCAAAATAGACCTAAAAGAGGAAATGCAACTCTACGGTGTTGACGTTCCTGATGCTGATGACTTTGAAATACCAGACAAAGCCCCCGTGTTTTTACCCTACCAACAACGTTGGTTTGAGGACGAATCAGGGGTGTGCATTGCTGAAAAGTCGCGGCGTACTGGTTTAACGTGGGCGGAAGCTGGTCGCAATGTGTTAACTGCCAGCAAACCTAAAAAGCGCCACGGTAGCAACGTTTTTTACGTTGGCTCTAAACAAGAAATGGCACTGGAGTACATCGCCGCTTGTGCGTTGTTTGCCCGTGCATTTAACCAGTTGGCAAAAGCTGATGTATACGAGCAGACATTTTGGGACAGCGAAAAGAAAGAAGAGATCCTAACGTACATGATCCGCTTTCCTAACAGCGGATTTAAAATTCAAGCGTTATCAAGCCGCCCCTCAAACCTGCGGGGGTTACAAGGTGATGTGGTTATAGATGAAGCCGCGTTCCATGAATCTTTAGATGCACTGCTTCAGGCTGCAATGGCTTTGCGTATGTGGGGCAGCCGCGTGCGGATCATCTCTACGCATAACGGTGTAGATAACTTATTCAATGAATACATCAAAGATGCCCGGGAAGGTAAAAAGCCTTATTCGGTCCACCGGATCACCCTAGATGATGCATTAAACGATGGGCTATACAAACGTATATGCTTTGTTAAGGGTTGGGAATGGTCGCCTGAAGCCGAGGCCGAGTGGCGACAGGCTAGGATTGATGAGTCGCCCAATAAAGAGAGTGCCGACGAAGAATATTTTTGTGTACCTAAGCGCAGTGGTGGCAACTATCTAAAACGTGTTGTTATTGAAGAAGCCATGACAAAGGGCATTCCAATACATCGTTTAACATGTACTGATGAGTGGATGACATGGACCAAAGAGCAGCGCTACAAGGAAACAGAACAGTTTTGTAAAGATGTGATCCAGCCATTACTGGATAAGCTCAACCCTGAAGAACAACATGCCTTCGGTGAGGATTTTGCACGCTCGGGAGATTTAACATCATTAGTGCCACTTCGCATACGTGCTGACTTACACAAGCGCGTACCTTTTGTAATTGAAATTAAAAACGCCCCTTACGAAGTGCAGCGCCAAGTGGTGTTTTTTATATTGCGCCAACTACCACGGCTACGCGGTGCTGCTTTTGATGCCACGGGTAACGGTGGCTATCTTGCCGAAGCTGCGGCCTTAGAATTTGGTATTGAATTAGTTGAATGTGTACACCTCAGTGATAACTGGTATGCCGAGTGGATGCCCAAGTTAAAAGGTGAACTAGATGATCACAATATCGAGATCCCACGTCATCAAAATGTGTTGGATGATATGTGCCACATCAAAGTGGTAAACGGTATTCCCAAGATTGATAAGGGCAAAACTAAAGATCATGACGGTAAAAAAACAGACAAGCGCCACGGTGACTTTGCGGTTGGTCTATGTATGGCTAACCGAGCTTGCTGGATGGACGGTTGCCCCATTGAGTTCACCCCGCTACCAAGCAAGAGCGGCAGCAACGATTTTAACTACGAAGACCTAGGCAGCTTTCAGGGCGCGGGGTGCTGGTAATGCGCTGGCGTATCAAGTTCGAGTACATCTTTACCACCGTTGGCGGCTTTATAGATATTGAGGCTCCCACCTATGAAGCTGCTGAACGCTACACCCTTGACCTCGATGTATACGTGGTATCAATCAAACCTATTTTGCGAGTATAACTATGCTAGTAGACATTAATGGCGATCCGCTATCAGTTAATAAACTAGACAAAAATCAAACTGAAGAAAATGCCCAAGTGGGCATGTTGCTTAGGCAATATGCTGAACACCCAACGCAAGGCCTAACCCCAGCGAAACTTGCAAGTTTGCTAAAAGAGGCGGAGGAAGGCAATTTGGCCGCGATGGCCGACTTGGCAAAGGACATTGAAGACAAAGACGGCCACATAAGCTGCGAACTGGGTAAACGCCGCCGCGCTGTACTTGGGTTTGATTGGAAGATAAAGCCCCCACGTAATGCCTCAACCGCTGAAAAGCGCGACGCAGAAATGATCGCCGAGGTCTTAGAGGACGCGACTTGGTTTACGGATTTTAAATTTGATTTAACCGATGCCATGCTAAAAGGCTTTTGTGCCAACGAGTTGCAATGGGACTACATCGAGAAGCAACAACTGATCACAGGTTACGCCTACCGAGACCAAAACATATTTAAAACCCACCCCAACGACTTTAATCGCATTATGCTGAATGACAGCAGCGATGAAGGCGAAGCGTTGAATCCATTTGGCTGGGCGCTGCATATTCATAAATCTAAGAGTGGCTATGTGCATCGTGCAGGTTTGCTGTCAGTACTTGCTTGGCCATTCCTATTTAAGAATTTTAGCGTACGAGACTTAGCGGAGTTTTTAGAGATTTATGGCTTACCTGTGCGAGTGGGCAAATACCCCAGTGGCGCAACGGATCCCGAAAAAGCTACGCTTCTGCGCGCAGTTATGGCAATTGGCCATAACGCTGGCGGGATCATTCCACGGGGAATGGAGATTGATTTTCAAAGTGCAGCCAACGGCCAGGCAGATCCGTTTGAAAGTATGATCCGGTGGTGTGAACTAACTCAGTCTAAAGCGGTGTTAGGTGGCACGCTAACAAGTCAAGCGGATGGGAAAACAAGTACCAATGCGCTGGGCAGTGTGCACCAAGACGTCAAAGAAGACATCACACTCAGCGACTTACACCAGCTTGAGCAGACCATAAACCGCGATGTGATTTACCCTATGTACGCATTGAATGGTAAATCGTACAACGGTAATCGCCGGTTGCCACGTTTTGAGTTTGATACCTCGACTAGTGATGAAATGCGCGATCTGGCGTATCCGCTGCGCTCGCTCGTTAGCCTTGGAATGCAGATCCCTAAAACATGGGTGCATGAACGTTTGAACATACCAGAGCCAAGCGAAGGCGAAGCGGTATTGGAAGTGCCAAGCGAGCCGATGCCTGGCAATAACACCGCAGCACTCAATACAGCGGTGGCCGCACTTAATGCGGAATACCAAACACGCAGCACGCAAACAGAGCTAGATACTGCCATTGATGCAATCACCAGTGGCGATATGCGCGAAGAGTACAAAGCAACACTGCAACCACTTTTGGACAAACTTAACCAAAGCGAAGAGTTAGCCGCTATTGAGCTTGCCGAGCTTTATCCCACAATCGACCAAGGACAACTAACCGAAATGCTCACCAAGCTGATTTTTGTGAGTGAGATTTGGGGCATGATCAATGATTGATCTCAGTATTGCTTTCAATAAACCGCCTAAGGATGCGGTGGCGTACTTTAAATCTAAAGGCTATGCGATAAGCGATGAGTGGCACGACGTACTGACTACGGCGCACGCCAAGGCGTTTACTGTGGCCCGTGTGCAAAGCATGGAAGTACTAGAGGCCATACGCAAGTACACCGACACAGCGCTTGCTGACGGCTTAACGGCAAAACAATTTAGAGAGCAGCTAACGCCTGAGCTTCAGCGATTAGGTTGGTGGGGAAAAACCAAGAATGAGCAAGGTGATAGCGTTCAACTGGGTAGCCCCTACCGCTTAAATAATATTTATCGCACCAATCTACAAACTGCCTATATGAGTGGCCGCTATCGCCGCATGCTGGCTCGCAGTAAAACGCATCCGTATTGGCAGTATGTTGCTATTGATGATGCACAAACACGGCCTGAACATAAACTGCTGCATGGCAAGGTCTTTCGGTTTGACGACCCCATTTGGCAAACCATATACCCACCCAATGGCTGGGGTTGCCGCTGTCGCGTTCGTGCGCTCACGGCAGAGCAAGTAAAAGCGCGCGGATTAACCGTGGAGGATGGCAGCGGCTATGTGCAGCAGTTTGATGCAGAGATTGTGAGCCGCGAATCTGGCGAAGTTAAAACCACTGAGCATGCACGAGTTAAGTTACCCAGTGGCAATGTGATGACGCCAGATGTGGGCTGGGCCTATTCGCCTGGTCAAAGTGCCTTTGGCACTGACGTGGCCGTGGCACAGAAGCTAGGCAAAGTGGAAAGCACACAGCTACGCGCTGAGACCATTCAGGCGCTCAACAATAGTGATGAACGGGCCAAGGCTTTTGAGCTATGGACGCGTAAAAGTATTGAACGCATAGAGCAGTATCAAGCAGCAAAACTTGCTGGCGATACGGCTGGGCTTAGAGCGTTTGGCCCAAGGCCGCAACATAAAACGGTGGTGAGCTTTTTAAGTGATGACATAAACCAAAAGCTTTTAGATAAAGGCATTGATGCGAGTAGAACGCTGGTATTGTCTGAGCGTGTGCTTGCTCATGCCCATAGTGAAAAACACAAAGCCAGTAGACAAGCACTTGAGCTAAGCGAGTATATCAACCTAAGCAAATGGATTAACCAAAGCGGTGCGAGCGTATTGTGGGAACCGGAGCGAAGTGAAGTACTGTACGTAATAAACCAAGGTGAGCAAGCTATTAAGGTGATTGTTCGCTTTGACAGCAACAGCGACACACTGATTAATGTGTTTAAAGTCGACAGCGGTGACATTGAAGGTGGCATTAAAGGGGGAACCTATGAGGAGTGGCGGTAGGATGAGACTCGAACTCATATCATATATGCAGCGCATATAACCGTTACCCATTGGAAACACTACCACCACAAACAATTATTACCCAACAGCTCGGTGATTACAATATGACCACTAGAATTGAAATACTCACAAGCGGTGATGCAACTAAGGCGCTTGAGCAAATCGCACAGCGCTTTGATGACCTCAGTGACCCAATGAACGAGATAGCCGCCATTATGGAAGGCGCAACGGAAGACGCCTTTGCCGAAGAGCGTAGCCCAGTAACAGGCATCGCGTGGCCAGCGCTTAGTGAAAACTACCTAAAACAAAACCCCAAACGTGTTGGCGGGCAAATGCTACAAGTCAGTGCTGGCGGCTTAGCTGCCAGCATTGCCGCAGACAGCGGCGCGTTTTGGGCGCAGATTGGGAGTAACAAGCCTTACGCTGCTATTCATAACTTTGGCGGTTTGCCAGAAATGGCACCTGGGCCTGCCGCGATAGACCAGCGGCAATATCTGGGAGTAAGCCCCGATGAGGAATCCGATATTCTAGCCGTGTTGAGTCACTATTTTACCGAAAATTAAAAAACGCCTCAGAAGCCCTCTGAGGCGTTTTTACATGTTCAAGTGCTAGCGTTGGGTGTTGTTGTAGGTGATATGAGCGTTAAAGGCGTTTCGAAACGTTTCTAGACATAACCTTCGACTATTTGTAATCTTTCAATGGAATTTAATTAAGGAAAATCGATGGCTCGAGTAATTTTAAAGAATATTTCTGAATTATCTAATAGCTTAATGCGATTAGAGATCTTCTTGAATCAAATAACCGCAGATCGCATTTATACATCTAAGTCCCCTATACTTTCTTTTTTCAACCGGCTGCTTCAAAGTGTAAATGAGGCTGGTAACTGCGCAAGAAAGGAATATAACACAAAGCAACTAGACACAGATGACCAAGAGATAAGTGCTTATATTGATCGCGATCATGAAAGTGATTTTGTTAGAGAGTTTTCGCTTCACCTCGAAGTGATAATGTCAATCACTGAGGAAATGATTTCATCCATTCATGACAGCGAGCTTTCGTTTGCTTTCGAAGGTATTAATTATCCCGCACCTAATATAGATATAGGTGATAAAGATAAAGATAATGTCGATACATTGAGAGAGCTTGTATATGATGTGGCCGGCACTTTTAGAGACTTGTTCAAGCCTCACCTAAAAACTCCTGATGAAAACAAACGTGACTTATCAATAATTCACCAACAAGCAGAGGAGCTATTGGCAAAACAAAGAGAGTCTCTCACAATATCAAAACATGAACTAAATTCTCTAAGAAACCAATTTACCGATTTCAAAAAAGAGATCGAAAAGCAAATGAGTGACTACCGAACCGCATACTCCTCATACAGTGATGAATTCGGTGAATTAGAGAGTAAAGCGACTTCTACAAACAGCAAGATAGATAAAATTGTCACGGGGATTCAAGAAGAGTTTGAGCAACGGTTAGAAAAGCTTGATAATCTGCTTTCTGAAGCTGGCGCCAAGACTTTAGCCAAGGATTTTTCGTCAAGTGCAGCAATAGAGAGAAAAGCCGCTGACTACACTCGCTACGGTTCTCTTTTCTGCATGGCTCTAATTATAATCATTGTGTGCTTTTCTTTTTGGGAATCCACACACACTAACTTTGAGTGGCAGTCATCTCTATTTAGAACCGCTATGGTATTTGTCTTGTCCATACCTGCTGCCTATCTATCTCGAGAATCTACGAAGCACAGACAACAAGAATACAACTACCACCAAACAGCACTAGACATCAAGTCTATAGACCCTTATATAAAATCTCTCCCTGAAGAAGCCCAGCACCAATTAAAGATCGGGATCGCACAGAAACTTTTTGGTTCCAGACAGTTCACTAATCAAGAAAGCTTTCCAATAAATACTCAAGAAATGCTAATGGAAGTGTTAAAGAAGGTCGATTTAAAGTCAAAAGCGACCAATGATACAACGGCCAGCAACAAGTAGACGTTTTTAGCTTAACTAGTATTTATTAACCCAGTTTAAAATACACTTCCAACCCTAATCCACATACTGGCACCAAGACAAACGTTTTAGTGCCAGAACATGCAAAATACCTCAACGCAACAATCCATAAACTGCCAATACGGACAATCACACATGGAGGTGACTTCTATTGCTGTGTGTAATACACAAGCGCAGCACTTTGGCCTTGCGGTATGTAGCTTGGCAAGCGAACCTGAAGAAAGTGGTATTAGCCCTCGCGTGCTGCTGATGCCTGATGGGGCATTCTCTGGCCATGACGGTAGACCATTTGAAGTCCCTGGCAACAAATGGCTAATGGATGAAACGGCGTTTAATAATCTTAAAACCGCTGCCCTTAGCCGTGCTAACGATTACCTCTTTGATTACGACCACCAAACTCTTTTTAAAGCACAGAACGGCCAACCTGCACCAGCGGCTGGTTGGTTTGCATCCGACGGTTTGGAATATGTGCCAGGCGAAGGCGTATATGCCAAGAACGTAAAATGGACTACGGCGGCACTGAGTGCGCTACGCAATAAAGAGTACCGCTACGTTAGCCCAGTGTTTGCTTACGACAAATCTACAGGTCGCCCATTCAAATTACTTCACGTTGCCTTAACCAATGACCCCGCAGTACTGGGCATGGAAGAGGTAGCAGTGTTAAACCTGCAATACTCCTCAGGAGCACCCAAGATGAACGAAGCCCAGCAACTCCTCGCTGCGCTTGGCATTACCGTGGACGGTGATGTTACCAGCGAGCATATCGAAAAAGGCAAAGCGGCCATTACCGAGCTGAAAAGTAAGGCCGATGGCGCAGAAGGTAAAGACAAGCAAATTGCTGCCTTGAACACACAAATTCAACAAGCCACGTCGAACACCAAAGTGGACTTAACCAAGTTTGTGCCTGTTGATGTACACAATGCGCTACGTGGCGAACTGGCCGCACTCAATAGCCAGCACCAAGGCGTGACTATTGAAACCGCTATTGATAAAGCCAAAGCTGAGGGCCGCGTGATTGCCGCCGAGATTGATTACCTCAAGCAGCTTGGTGAGCAAAACGGTCTTGCCGCCCTCAATGCAGTGTTAGATAGCCGCCAACCTATTGCTGCGCTTAACGCTCAACAGTCCAAACCAACCCCAACACCATCGCAGGATAAAACAGGCGTCGCCGCTTTGTCTGCCGAGGATAAATACGCGGCTGATCAACTGGGTATTAGCCATGCCGACTACGCAAAAAGTAAAGAGGAAGACCAGTAATGGCGATTATTACACCCGCACTGATAACTAGCCTGCAAACGGGCTTTAAAAAGAACTTCCAAGATGGCCTTGGTGAAGCACAACCGCAATACACCTCAATTGCGACGGTCATCCCGTCAACCACTAAATCCAATACCTATGGTTGGCTGGGCAAGTTCCCTACCCTTAAAAAGTGGGTGGGTGACCGAGATATTCAAAGCATGAAAGCCCACGGCTACAGCATTGTAAATGNAAAGAGGAAGACCAGTAATGGCGATTATTACACCCGCACTGATAACTAGCCTGCAAACGGGCTTTAAAAAGAACTTCCAAGATGGCCTTGGTGAAGCACAACCGCAATACACCTCAATTGCGACGGTCATCCCGTCAACCACTAAATCCAATACCTATGGTTGGCTGGGCAAGTTCCCTACCCTTAAAAAGTGGGTGGGTGACCGAGATATTCAAAGCATGAAAGCCCACGGCTACAGCATTGTAAATGATGACTATGAAGCCACCATCGGGGTTGACCGAAACGACATTGAGGACGACGACCTTGGTCTATACGCATCGCTGATGAAAGAGATGGGACGCGCTGCCGCCATTCACCCAGATGAAATGTGCTTTCCACTCTTAAACGAAGGTTTTACCACCTTGTGTTACGACGGCCAGAACTACTTTGATACCGACCACCCAGTCTATCCAAATGCTGATGGAACAGGTGCCGCACTGAGCGTAGCAAATATGGCTGAAGACGTTAACTATACAGGCCCAGCTTGGTTTGTGATGGATAACTCAAAGGTACTTAAACCCATTATTTTCCAAGAGCGCAAAAAGCCACAGTTTACGGCAATGACGAAGCCGGATGATGAAAGCGTGTTCACGCGTAAAGAGTTCCGCTATGNTGTGTTACGACGGCCAGAACTACTTTGATACCGACCACCCAGTCTATCCAAATGCTGATGGAACAGGTGCCGCACTGAGCGTAGCAAATATGGCTGAAGACGTTAACTATACAGGCCCAGCTTGGTTTGTGATGGATAACTCAAAGGTACTTAAACCCATTATTTTCCAAGAGCGCAAAAAGCCACAGTTTACGGCAATGACGAAGCCGGATGATGAAAGCGTGTTCACGCGTAAAGAGTTCCGCTATGGCACGGATTGCCGTGATGCTTGCGGCTTTAGCTTCTGGCAACTGGCATTTGGTAACAAGCGCGCACTAACGCCTGACAACCTTTGGGACAGCATCAAGAAAATGCGCACCTTCACTGCCGATGGTGGCCGCAAGCTCGGTATTCGCCCCACCACACTTGTGGTGCCGCCCGAGCTTGAGGATGTGGCAACTAAGATGCTTGAACGAGAACTGGAGTCAAGCAGCTCCAACGAACTTAAAGGTCGCTTAAAACTGGTTGTTGGCGATTACCTGTAACCACTAACCCAAAGCCCCGTTTTGGGGCTCTTCAATAGGATGGAAAATGAAATGGCTGAACCGACTATTTACCCTGTGCGCATTATCTCTCAGCAACCTGATGGCTACCGCCGTGCCAGCATTACCCTCAAGCGTGGCGTTAACGAGCACCGTGTTACCGAGCCTCAGCTTGAAGCGCTTAAAAAAGATACACGCCTTACGGTGCAAGTTATACAAGCAAGTGAAAGTGCAGCGGCGCAACCACACTTGGAGTCAGGAAGTGTGGGCGGCGATGTAGCACTGGACTTGAGCCAAGCCCCAGAAGAACTAGCGCACATCATTGCGGCATTATATGAGCTGAAGCCAACCAAAAAGCCAAACGTGGATGAGTTGGCGTTTGAAGTGGATGGCATTAGTGGCGAGCAAAAACCGTCAGCCGCCGAGCGAGATGAAGCATGGGCTTGGTATCAAACACATGTTGTCAACGTGGAGCAATAAGCCATGACCTACGCTGCCGCTGAAGACATGCAARMYCGCTTTAACCACCAAGACTTGGTGCTGCTTACTGAACGTGAACACAGCACACCAGGTGAAGTGGATATGGCTGTGCTCACGCAAGCCCTTGAAGATGCAACAGCTGAGATTAACGCCTACTTATCTGGCCGTTACATGCTGCCACTTAGCATTGTACCAATGGCATTGGTGCGCATTTGTTGTGATATTGCCCGCTACTTTTTAAGCGGCGATAACGCGCCGGAGCACATACACACCCGCTATACGGACGCGCTAAAGTTTTTACAAGCAGTGAATCAAGGCAAGGTGGCGCTGGGTATTGATAGCCAAGGTGACAAGGCAACCACCAACGACACCGCCGTGATGGAATCAGCAGGCAGCGTATTTGCTCGCAGTAAAGCTACGGGGTTCATCTGATGTTTGAAATAAAGGATGACTTTTTAGCGGCGGGCCAACTGCTAGAAACAGCTCTAAGTGCAGTGCCTGGCATACGCCAAGTTAAGGCACTCGATGACCTAGCAGAAATAGACAAAACCAACCATACCCCGAGCTTGTTTTATCTCTACTACGGCGAGCAATTAAAGGAGAGCGCTTACGCTGGAGCAAATACCCTGTTAACGCAAACCTGGCTTGTCATCTTAGCTGAGCGCAAAACCAGCAAAACCGCAGGCAAAAACATTGCCGCTACCATTCGTGCCATTGCCGGAAAAATGACTGGCGATGCTGGCCCGTGGCAGCGCGTTAACACCCCAATCAAACCAAGATACACAAGCGGCCATGCGTTTTACCCGCTGGCCTTTACCTGTCAAATGAAGTTTAAAGGAGCACTTACATGAGTGGCTTACTAGTAGCTGGCAATTTCTTTATTGACCGATTAAACCCACAAGGCCAAAGCCTCGGTATTTTTGGCCCTATCAATATGACCAAGCTCAGCATCAAAACCGAAGCTGAGACCAAGACCCGTACATCTCGTAAAAAAGAGTCTTATGGCCAAGCATTAGATGACGTCAAGATTGCCAAGCCTGCTGAAGTGTCGTGCGAGTTTGACGACCAACCCTCTGAGTTATTGGCAATGGCGCTGATGGGTAAAGTGGTTGATCTAAATGAAGCCAGCGGCACAGTAGCAGATACAGCAAAAACCTTACCCGCAAATCAAGGCTGGCTTGAGCTTGGCCATAAGAACCTAGCCGCTGAAGGCCTTGTGGTTAAACAAGCAAGTACAATCAGCACAATGCCAGAAGCGGTAAGACCATCCAAGGTGGCATTGAATCACAAGTACGAGCCCGTATTTTTGGTGAGGGAACCAACCTTGCTAACGGTAAAGCCATTGAGCTGGAAGTATACGATGTGTCACTGATGCCAGATAAAGAAATTGATTTTGCAGCCAGCGAGTTTGTGAGCGGCGGCCTAGCGGGCACTGCCAAGTTGCCAGCAGGTAAAGCAACCCCATTCACCTATACCGAATTAGACGCATAGCTCCCGTTGGGGCCTCGGCCCCTTTTTCAAATCCTTAAACTCATTTTCAAACTGAGCGGTTGTAATGGCTAATAAGACTCTTGAACTTGCACTCCGAATAGTGGCTGAAGCCACAGGCAAACAGAACTTAGAACAACTGGTTGCTGAGCTAAGAAACATTGAGCAAAGCGCAGATGATGCTGCACCTGCCACTGACCAACTCGGCCAGAATTTAGATGAGACGGCTCAAGCTGCAAAGCAAACAGCAAGAACTTATTCGTGCCTTTGAGCGTTCAAAGCGTGAACTCGAAGAGCAAGAGATTGCCACGGCTGCCGCCGCGCACGCACTCGACCAATTACAAAAACAAGCACAAGACACCACCAAACCATTTGTAGAGCTTGCCCGAGGTATAGACCTTGCAGAGCGCGACTTGCAGCAAATGCGGGCTGAGCTGACGCAGCAAATTACCAAGCATAACTCTCTGCAAGCTGAGCTAAAACGCTCAGGCATTGATACTAAAGACCTTACCGTTGCAAAGCGTAATTTAGCCGCAGGCTTTGCTAAAGCTGGTAAGTCCGTTGATGGGTTTACGCAAGACCTAAAGCAAGGCTCTGCTGCCCAAAAGGCCCATGCAGCAAGTCTTGGTAACGTCGCAAGCCAAATCGCCGCTGTTGCTGCTGCCTACTTTGGGTTAGACCAAGTTGGCCAAGCCGTGCGCTCCGTGTTTGAAACGGGCGATAAGTTTGAAAAGCTCCAGGTGCAAATGAATGGCCTGATGGGCAGCATTGCCCAAGGTGAGAAGGCCAGCGCCTGGATAACTGAATTTACTAAAAATACGCCGCTTCAGCTTGGTGAGGTTTCACAAGCATTTGTGAAGCTCAAGGCATTCGGCCTCGACCCAATGGACGGCACGCTGCAATCTATTACAGACAGCGCACTAAAACTAGGTGGTGGTTATCAGGAGGTTGAAGGGATAAGCCTCGCACTTGGCCAAGCTTGGGCAAAACAGAAACTGCAAGGTGAAGAGATTTTGCAGCTGGTTGAACGTGGTATTCCTGTATGGGATATGCTGCAAACGGTCACGGGTAAAAACGTCCAGGAACTACAAAAGTTAAGTAGCGCAGGCCAGCTAGGCCGTGACGTTATCAAACAGCTGATTGACGAAATGGGCAGAACCAGCACAGGCAGTGCAGCGGCACAAATGGCACTATTTAGCGGCCAGGTCTCTAACGCAAAAGATAATCTGGAACAGTTTTATAACCTCATTGCTAAGTCTGGTGCAATGGATTGGCTCAAGGGCCAGATTGGTGATTTAAACAAAGAATTTGCTGCAATGGCAGCTGATGGCCGATTGCAAGAATGGGCGCAGTCAATCAGCGACACCATTGTGGCAACCGGCACTGCTATCAAAGACACCATCACTACGCTGTATCAATATCGCGAAGAAATCGCCTTTGTAGCCAAAGCGTGGCTTGCGCTTAAAATCGGCTCTTATTTTAGTAGTGTTGTGGCAGGTGCAGTGAGTGCCACCCGGGCATTTGTTACCTATAGAGCCGCCGTAGCCGCAGCGACAACGGCCACCAATGCTGCGACCGTTGCTGCAAATCGCTGGCGCAATGTGGCAGGTGTGATTGCCCGTGGCGGTGTGTATTTAGCACTAACCAATGAGGTTATTAACCTGATTGGTGAGTATCAAAATTTAAAAGTTGCTGAAGCAGGCGTCGCGGAAAGTCAACGAAATGCTGAGCTACAGGCCGCCAAACTGAAAGGCGAGCTTGAGTTAATAAGCTCAACCACTGGTATTTTAGTTACCAGTTTAGAAGAAGTGGAAGCCGCCGTGGCTGCTGGCACGTTGGTGATGAACGAAACCACCGGAGCCTATGAAAACGCAGCACGTAAAGCCGAAGCACTCGCTGAAGCCACACGCATTGCCGCTGAAGAAGAGCGCAAGCGCCAAGAGTTGCTTAGACTCACCATACCTGAGGCACTGCGTGTGATCGAAACATTAGAGCAACAGGCGCAAAACCTAAATGGTGTGCGCGCTGGTGTTGATGGTTTTATCCAATCTATTGAGTCTGCACGAACTGCACTGGCTGGCGCAGGCGCTGAGTATAGCCAGCAGTTGGTATTACTGGACTCATTAAAAGCTAAGTTTGAATCTCATAACGAATCATTAGCGCGCCAAGCATATCTCGCAGGTGATGTAAAAAAAGCCTATAAAGAACTAGGTATCACCAGTGCTGATGCGCTCACTCAAACGGCGACTAAATTACAAGGAGCGTTTGAACTACTCCAACAAAGCAACGAACCAGTTGCGATGCAACAACAAGCATTTTTGAAGTGGGCCAAAGCAGCCGTTGAAGCTGCCAACGCCACAGACCAAACTGTGCCTGCGTCCGTGCAAGCCGCAGCGGCCGCACTAGGTTTAACCGCAGAGCTGGATAAACTGGTTAATGCTGCGAATAAACTCAAGCCTGCCACAGATGAAAATAGTACCGCTACAGCAAAGTTTGCCAGTGTGTTAGCCAGCACCCGTGCTGCAATGGAAAACAATAAAAAAATCCTAGACAGCTCTACAGCCTCAGCTGAGCAAAAAGCCAAAGCACAGGCGGCACTAAACCGTCAGACTGGATTGGTGGTAGAACAAGAAACCGATTTGGCGCGCGTACGAGAACTAGAAACCAAAAACCTGCAAGGGCTAAATGTTGAGCAGCGCAAACTTGAACAAGAACTTGCCCAAGTTAATCAACAATACAAGGTAGGCGCATTAACCGCTGAAGACTACCAACACAAAAAGGAGCGGATAAGTAACATCTTATCTGTGGTGAATGACCTACTCGGCGATTTTAAAGATGCACAAGACGATGCAACGAATGCAACCAAGCGAGGAACCCGCGCAACTGAAGATGCAACAAAGGCCAATGAGCGGTCTCTAAAAAGCCTGCGTCAACAAAAAGAAGAGCTGGAGAAAGTAAGCCAAAGTGCAAATCGTGCTGCAACGAGCATGAGTAACTACCAAAACCGCAACCGCCCAACGGTTGAGCAGATAGTGGACTATCAGGACAAGTACGAAACTGGGCGCGGTGCGGCATACCGCTTTGAAAGTGATGAGGTCATCGCCGAGCGCGCCCGTCGCGAGCGCGAGAAAATGCAGCAGCAACAGTACGCGCAGTTTGAGCGTGCAATTAACGCATCCACATCAACGTCAGAGTTATCCAAAATTTATGACCGGATATTTAAACAGCTCGTTTATATCGATGGCGAACAAAAGCGCGCATTGCGAGATTTAATTGACCGTCAGCGTGAATCGCTCAAACAAGTTGCCAGTGCCAAACGTAATCCCACACGCTCAAACACAATCACACCGCGTGAAAACACTGAGTATTACAGCCCAAGCCCTGTGCCGACTAGGCCAAACAATAGCTCACCGCTGAGTGATGCGGTAAATGGCAAACTCGATAAATTGCTAACCCTACTGACAGGCCAACAATCAGGTAAGCGCATTGTGCTGGAACTCAAATTACCCAGTGGCAACACCGCTGAGCTGTACACCACCATTCGAGACCAACTATTAGAAGAGCTTGAACAATTGAGTAACGCCCAATGATAGTAATTAACGCCATAGCGCTACCACACGCCGTGTGGACAGATGAGCACGATTATCAAGCCGTTGCTGAGCAAACGGAACTCGCTATTAACGGTGCGCCCCATATTGAAAAAACGCTGTTACCTGGTCGGCCCATCACGATTGAAAGTGTGCTGGAGACTGCGAGTAGCTACATCGCGCTATTTGACCATAGCCGAACCACACTAACCGCGTTTGAACTATCGATCCGTGGCACGGTATACACCGTGGTTTGGGACCACAGCCAAAAGCCAGTTTCGGGTAGTGCCGTTAGTTACTACTCGGATGCCGCACCTGATTTTTTTGAAAACATAACCTTACGACTAAAAACGGTGTAACCATGTTAAGAAGTCACCTTAAAATATTCAAACCCCAGCGGCTCGGTAGCGCACCTAATGCAGGCGGGCACCGCACCAACAACGCGGTGATAAGCGGTAAATTGAACGATGTGTTTAGCTCAATCAGCGACGTAGACCACGCGCGCAGCGCGTTCGATTTGGTCAAGCTTTACCCCGCAGTGGCAACTGATGACACAACAAAATTATCGGATGCACATGTGTTTATTGCCGACCAACCAGAAGACCCGCTGGTCAGTACGCTACTGGTTGAGTCTCCAGATTTACGCGACGACTCGCTGCTCGATGATATGTTGGCGTTAATGACTGCCAGCACGACCAAGTACCACGGGCTAAGTCATTTAACATCGCCATATCAAAGCGGCGAGCTACACCTAAGAGTGCGGGACTTGCAGCGCTCCTTAGCGCCAAGTGTTACCCGCACTCAGTCTAAACAAGGACTGAGACCACAGCTGGACAGCGATAGCGATGTAACAGGCTATCGATACAAAAAGATTGAGTCATTTGGTAATTTAAGTGAGTTCAGTGTGGATATTCCAGACTTATTGCTTGATTACACGAGAGTTGTT
>NZ_QOKX01000019.1:0-17033 GCF_013319255.1 Pseudoalteromonas sp. JC28
CATAGCGGAACTCTTTACGCGTGAACACGCTTTCATCATCCGGCTTCGTCATTGCCGTAAACTGTGGCTTTTTGCGCTCTTGGAAAATAATGGGTTTAAGTACCTTTGAGTTATCCATCACAAACCAAGCTGGGCCTGTATAGTTAACGTCTTCAGCCATATTTGCTACGCTCAGTGCGGCACCTGTTCCATCAGCATTTGGATAGACTGGGTGGTCGGTATCAAAGTAGTTCTGGCCGTCGTAACACAGGGTGGTAAAACCATCGTTTAAGAGTGGAAAGCACATTTCATCCGGGTGAATGGCGGCAGCGCGTCCCATCTCTGTCATCAGCGGTGCGTATACACCAAGGTCGTCGTCCTCAATGTCGTTACGGTCAACCCCCACAGTGGCTTCGTAGTCATCATTTACAATGCTGTAGCCGTGGGCTTTCATGCTTTGAATGTCTCGGTCACCCACCCACTTTTTAAGGGTAGGGAACTTGCCCAGCCAACCATAGGTATTCGATTTGGTGGTGGACTTAATGACCGTAGCAATCGCGGTGTATTGCGGCTGCGCTTCACTAAGACCATCTTGGAAGTTCTTTTTAAAGCCCGTTTGCAGGCTAGTTATCAGTGCGGGTGTAATAATCGCCATTACTGGTCTTCCTCTTTCAGTGCTGCGTAATCTTTGTGGCTAATACCCAGTTGGTCAGCCGCGTATTTATCCTCGGCAGACAAAGCGGCAACGCCTGTTTTGTCCTGCGTTGGTGTTGGGGTTGGTTTGGACTGTTGAGCGTTTAGCGCTGCAATAGGTTGTCGGCTATCTAACACCGCATTGAGTGCGGCAAGTCCGCTTTGCTCACCAAGCTGTTTGAGGTAATCAATCTCGGCGGCAATCACGCGGCCATCGGCCTTGGCTTTATCAATAGCGGTTTCAATAGTCACGCCTTGGTGCTGGCTATTGAGTGCGGCCAGTTCGCCACGAAGTGCGTTGTGTACATCAACTGGCACAAACTTGGTTAAGTCCACACTCGACGATGCTTGCTGAATCTGTGAGTTCAAGGCAGCAATTTGCTTGTCTTTACCTTCTGCGCCATCGGCCTTGCTTTTCAGCTCGGTAATGGCCGCTTTGCCTTTTTCGATATGCTCGCTGGTAACATCACCGTCTACGGTAATGCCAAGCGCAGCAAGTAGCTGTTGGGCTTCATTCATTGGGTTGGTTCCTGTGTTGTTTAATAGGTACTGGGAGTTCAAAACAGCCACTTCATCAAGCCCTGTTAAGGCAGGGTCATTGGTTAAAGCAACATGGAGTAGTACAAGGGGGCGACCTGTTTGCTTGTCGTAAAGAAAAACAGGGCTGACATAACGGTATTCTTTCGCGGTTAACGCGGCATACGCATTTTTAGTCCATTCAACGCTTCTGGCATAAACGCCTTCACCAGGCACATATTCCAACGCATCAGGCTTAAACCAGCCTGACGCGGGTGCGGGCTGACCATTTTTTTCCTTGTGCAAAGTTTGGTGGTCGTAATCAAACAAAAAGTCTTTAGTGCGGGTAGTTGCAGCAAGCGAGAGTGAGTCAAATGCAGTGGCATCCATGAGCCACTTACGGCTTGGTACATCAAAGGGGCGGCCGTCGGCGCTTTGAAACTCCCCATCAGGGATAATCAATACGCGTTCACTGACACCTTGCTCATTAGGCAAAGTAGCTAAATTACATATGGCTAAGCCAATATTTTGGGTTGTGGTGTTTGGCATACTCTGGCACTAAAACGTTTGTCTTGGTGCCAGTATGTGGATTAGGGCTGGAAGTGTATTTTAAACTGGATTAAAAAAAACTAAGCGTTTATTGTTTGTTAATTCTTGACTCTCGAACTTCTGCTTTTTGGCTAGACAGTTGCTGCTGATAAAGCTCAAGTCTTTGCCAGCTTACAACTGTTGAGATAATTGTAATCACAAGCGCAATCAAAGATATATATAGGGCTTTCGTTGAGTTAGTCGAAGACTCTAATTGCGCGAAAAACTTGCTTCCTTCTTCTGTTAAATCATACCTTATAAATATAAATGCGATTTCTTCAGTGCCGCTGCTGCTAGTTATATTTCGTCTCTTTAGGGAAGATTTAATAAGGCCGTCCATTGTTAGTGTTTCTAATATATGGAAAGCTTTTTCATAGGCTGTATCTAATGAAGTCGTTCGTGCTTCAGCTCTACTTACCGTGTTACTTGCTTTTAAAAATGAAATGAGATGTTTCTTGGCTCCTGGTACTTCAGACAGCCTGTAGTTAGTTTTTAGGATTTCAAATTCTGAGTGTTTCTTAAGGTAGCCAATCGCCTTTGAGGTATCAAATCTTGTGAATCTTTCCGACATTGTTCTAACTCTAGTGTGGTTAAGTGTTAAAAATATTATCGTGTTAAATCAAATTTGAATAGTTATATGAACTAATAGAGGATACTTTTGGTCTTGATAAGCATATGGTTATTTCTACTAATCTACACTCGAAACACGTCGCTTCCTGATGCAGTTTATAATTTATGTACTACGCTTATTCTTAAATTAACTAAAACGGAAAATTTGAGTATGAACGAAGAGCAAGCAGAAAGAATCATTAATCTACTTGAAAAAATAGACTCTAAATTGGGTGAGTTATCTACCATAACATTCCATGTTCATGGCATCGGTGATGATGTTGAAGATATTTTGAAAGAGGTGAAAAAGAAAGAGTAATTATTAATGAGTTAAATGGTACACAGGTCAAGTTATACGTAAAATTTATGAGTGTACTGGCACCAGAGCATCTCTCTGCCTTGGTGCTCAAACTTAAGCTACAAATATTATTAGTTTACACCTCAGCAGCTGAAATCTTGAGCAATTCCTCATAGATTTCAAGACGCATAATTGATAGGTTCGTGATTCTTTTGAACCACTCATACATCAACTGTTCTGGATCGTCTTTGTATCGAACTTCTAATCGCAGAACTTCAAACGGACTAGTTTTATATAAAAAGTTGTCAACTAGGTTTAGCAGTGCTTTGTCGACAATATAAAGTTCATCAAAATGATCTTTGTATATTTCACCTAAAGATTTGAATTCGTATTCAACTTTCCTAAATGATGACATGAGGCTTTTAGATGGTTCCCTTACTTCATCTTCACCTAACTCCTGCAAATGTCGCCTTTTTTGAATAAGAGCATTGAGTTCGTAGTAGATGCTTGAGCAAGAAATGTTCTTGCTTTTCACCTTTCTTCGTAGTTCATCAGCAAGCTTACTGACCAATTTAAGCCTTTCTGCTTTTCGCCAAGTTTGCAATCCTGCCGTAGCAACTCCCAATGCAGATATTGGAATTACAATTCCCAAAAGGCTTTTAATACTAACAAGGAGGTGTTCGATGGAATCGGCATTGGAACCCAAGACAAAGCCAGAAACTAAAACGAGGATATAAGAAATAGCGATGCACCAATCATCATGTACGAAGCGAGTAACTTTTTTTAAATGGTTCATATTGAAACTGTTATGCCATAGAAAGCTTTTAATACTTGAAGTATAAACTTGAAAGAGGTTGGCTTCAGCCCAAAGATCTTTATCATTGCAGAATTCTGTTGAGACACTTCCCACTTTTTACTTTCAAAAGGCTTTAGAAACGTTTCGAAACGCCTTTAACGTCCATGTTACACCATACAATACCCAACGCTAGCACTTGAGCATGTAAAAACGCCTCAGAGGGCTTCTGAGGCGTTTTTTAGTTTTCGGTAAAATAGTGACTCAACACGGCTAGAATATCGGTTTCCTCTTCGGGGCTTACTCCCAGATATTGCCGCTGGTCTATCGCGGCAGGCCCAGGTGCCATTTCTGGCAGACCGCCAAAGTTATGAATAGCAGCGTAAGGCTTGTTGCTCCCAATCTGCGCCCAAAACGCGCCGCTTTCTGCGGCAATGCTTGATGCTAAGCCGCCAGCGCTTACTTGCAGCATTTGCCCGCCAACACGTTTGGGGTTTTGTTTTAGGTAGTTTTCACTAAGCGCTGGCCATGCGATGCCTGTTACTGGGCTGCGCTCTTCAGCAAAGGCGTCTTCAGTCGCACCTTCCATGATAGCGGCTATCTCGTTCATTGGGTCGCTCAGGTCGTTAAACCTGGCTGCAATCTCGTTAAGTACTTTGGTTGCATCACCGCTTGTGAGTATTTCAATTCTAGTGGTCATATTGTAATCACCGAGTTGTTGGGTAATAATTGTTTGTGGTGGTAGTGTTTCCAATGGGTAACGGTTATATGCGCCGCATATATGATATGAGTTCGAGTCTCATCCTACCGCCACACCTCATAGCTTCCCCCTTTAATGCCACCTTCAATGTCACTACTGTCGACTTTAAACACATTGATTAGTGTGTCGCTGTTGCTGTCAAAGCGAGNCACCGAGTTGTTGGGTAATAATTGTTTGTGGTGGTAGTGTTTCCAATGGGTAACGGTTATATGCGCCGCATATATGATATGAGTTCGAGTCTCATCCTACCGCCACACCTCATAGCTTCCCCCTTTAATGCCACCTTCAATGTCACTACTGTCGACTTTAAACACATTGATTAGTGTGTCGCTGTTGCTGTCAAAGCGAGCAATCACCTTAATAGCTTGCTCACCTTGGTTTATTACGTACAGTACTTCACTTCGCTCAGGTTCCCACAATACGCTCGCACCGCTTTGGTTAATCCATTTGCTTAGGTTGATATACTCGCTTAGCTCAAGTGCTTGTCCACTGGCTTTGTGTTTTTTACTATGGGCATGGGCCAGCGCACGCTCAGATAAAATCAAAGTACGGGCCGCATCAATGCCCTTATCTTTAAGCTTTTGGCTAATGTCATCATTGAGAAATGACACCACCGTTTTATGTTGCGGCCTTGGGCCAAACGCTCTAAGCCCAGCCGTATCGCCAGCAAGCTTAGCTGCTTGATACTGCTCTATGCGCTCAATACTTTTACGCGTCCACAGCTCAAAAGCCTTGGCCCGTTCATCACTATTGTTGAGTGCCTGAATGGTCTCAGCGCGTAACTGTACATCTTCGACCTTACCTAATTTTTGTGCCACGGCCACGTCAGTGCCAAAGGCACTTTGACCAGGCGAATAGGCCCAGCCCACATCTGGCGTCATCACATCGCCACTGGGTAACTTAACTCGTGCATGCTCAGTGGTTTTAACCTCACCAGATCCGCGGCTCACAATCTCTGCGTCAAATTGCTGTACATAACCGCTACCGTCCTCTACGGTTAAGCCACGCGCTTTTACTTGCTCTGCCGTGAGCGCACGAACGCGACAGCGACAACCCCAGCCATTGGGTGGGTATATGGTTTGCCAAATGGGGTCGTCAAACCTAAACACCTTGCCATGCAGCAGCCTATGTTCAGGCCGTGTTTGTGCATCATCAATAGCAACATACTGCCAATACGGATGCGTTTTACTACGAGCCAGCATGCGGCGATAGCGGCCACTCATGTAGGCGGTTTGTAGATTGGTGCGGTAAATATTGTTTAAGCGATAGGGGCTACCCAGTTGAACGCTATCACCTTGCTCATTCTTGGTTTTTCCCCACCAACCAAGCTTTTGCAGCTCGGGTGTTAACTGCTCTCTAAATTGTTTTGCAGTTAAACCCTCAGCAATGGCGGAGTCTACTTTTTTACGTATGGCCTCTAGTACTTCCATGCTTTGCACCCGCGCCACAGTAAATGCTTTGGCGTGCGCTGTAGTCAGCACATCATGCCACTCATCGCTTATCGCATAACCTTTCGATTTAAAGTAAGCTGCAGCATCCGCAGGCGGCTTATTAAAGGCAATACTTAAATCCACCTTATTCATTGATCATGCCCCAAATCTCACTCACAAAAATCAGCTTGGTGAGCATTTCGGTTAGTTGGCCTTGGTCGATTGTGGGATAAAGCTCGGCAAGCTCAATAGCTGCCAGTTCCTCACTTTGGTTAAGTTTGTCCAAAAGTGGCTGAAGCGTGGCTTTGTACTCTTCGCGCATATCGCCACTGGTGATTGCATCAATGGCAGTATCTAGCTCTGTTTGTGTGCTGCGTGTTTGGTATTCCGCATTAAGTGCTGCCACCGCTGTATTTAGCGCCGCTGAGTTATTGCCAGGCATCGGCTCGCTTGGTACTTCCAACACCGCTTCGCCTTCGCTTGGCTCAGGTATGTTCAAACGCTCATGCACCCATGTTTTAGGGATCTGCATTCCAAGGCTCACAAGCGAGCGCAGCGGATAAGCTAGATCGCGCATCTCATCACTGGTGGACGTATCAAATTCAAAACGTGGCAATCGGCGATTACCGTTGTACGATTTACCATTCAGTGCGTACATAGGGTAAATCACATCACGGTTTATGGTCTGCTCAAGCTGGTGTAAGTCGCTAAGCGTGATGTCCTCTTTTACTTCTTGGTGAACACTGCCCAGCGCATTGGTACTTGTTTTCCCATCCGCTTGGCTTGTTAGCGTTCCACCTAGTACTGCCTTTGATTGGGTGAGTTCACACCACCTAATCATACTTTCAAACGGATCTGCTTGGCCGTTTGCGGCGCTTTGAAAGTCAATTTCCATTCCACGCGGTATGATACCGCCAGCGTTATGGCCAATTGCCATCACTGCACGCAGAAGCGTGGCCTTCTCAGCATCGGTTGCACCACTTGGGTACTTACCAACGCGTACAGGCAAACCGTAGATTTCTAAAAACTCCGCTAAGTCTCGCACGCTAAAGTTTTTAAACAAAAATGGCCAAGCAAGTACTGATAGCAAACCTGCACGATGCACATAGCCACTCTTGGACTTATGAATATGCAGCGCCCAACCAAACGGGTTGAGGGCTTCGCCTTCGTCGCTGCTGTCATTCAGCATAATGCGGTTAAAGTCATTGGGATGGGTTTTAAATATGTTTTGGTCTCGGTATGCGTAACCTGTGATCAGCTGCTGCTTCTCGATGTAGTCCCATTGCAACTCGTTGGCGCAAAAGCCTTTTAGCATGGCGTCGGTTAAATCAAATTTAAAATCCGTGAACCAGGTGGCGTCTTCCAATACCTCTTCGAGCATTTCAGCATCGCGCTTTTCAGCGGTGGAGGCATTGCGCGGTGGCTTAATTTTCCATTCAAACCCAAGCACAGCACGGCGACGCTTACCCAGTTCGCAGCTTATGTGACCGTCTTTGTCCTCAATGTCTTTGGCCAAGTCGGCCATAGCTGCCAAATTGCCTTCCTCCGTCTCTTTTAGCAAACTGGCCAGCTTTGCAGGGGTTAGCCCCTGCGTTGGGTGTTCTGCATATTGCCTAAGCAACATGCCCACTTGGGCATTTTCTTCGGTTTGATTTTGATCTAGTTTATTAACTGATAGCGGATCGCCATTAATGTCTACTAGCATAGTTATACTCGCAAAATAGGTTTGATTGATACCACGTATACATCGAGGTCAAGGGTGTAGCGCTCTGCGGCTTCATAGCTGGGGGCTTCAATATCAATAAAGCCGCCTACGGTGGTAAAGATGTATTCGAACTTGATACGCCAGCGCATTACCAGCACCCCGCACCTTGAAAGCTGCCTAGGTCGTCGTAGTTAAAGTCGTTGCTGCCACTTTTGCTTGGTAACGGGGTGAACTCAATCGGGCAACCGTCCATCCAGCAAGCTCGGTTAGCCATACATAGACCAACCGCAAAGTCACCGTGGCGCTTGTCTGTTTTTTTACCGTCATGATCTTTAGTTTTGCCCTTATCAATCTTGGGAATACCGTTTACCACTTTGATGTGGCACATATCATCCAACACATTTTGATGACGTGGGATCTCGATATTGTGATCATCCAGTTCACCTTTTAACTTGGGCATCCACTCGGCATACCAGTTATCGTTAAGGTGTACACATTCAACCAATTCAATACCAAACTCTAAGGCTGCTGCTTCGGCAAGATAGCCACCGTTGCCCGTGGCATCAAAAGCAGCACCGCGTAGCCGTGGTAGTTGGCGCAATATAAAAAACACCACTTGGCGCTGCACTTCGTAAGGGGCGTTTTTAATTTCAATTACAAAAGGTACGCGCTTGTGTAAGTCAGCACGTATGCGAAGTGGTACTAATGATGTTAAATCTCCCGAGCGTGCAAAATCCTCACCGAAGGCATGTTGTTCGTCAGGGTTGAGCTTATCCAGTAATGGCTGGATCACGTCTTTACAAAACTGTTCTGTTTCTTTGTAGCGCTGTTCAGTCGTCCATGTCATCCACTCATCTGTACAAGTCAAACGATGAATTGGGATCGATTTGTCCCTTACCATTGCCTCTTCAATCACAATGCGCTTGAGGTAGTTACCACCACTGCGCTTTGGTACACAAAAATATTCTTCGTCGGCACTCTCTTTATTGGGCGACTCATCAATCCTAGCCTGTCGCCACTCGGCTTCGGCTTCAGGCGACCACTCCCAACCCTTAACAAAGCATATGCGTTTGTATAGCCCATCGTTTAATGCATCATCTAGGGTGATCCGGTGGACCGAATAAGGCTTTTTACCTTCCCGGGCATCTTTGATGTATTCATTGAATAGGTTATCTACACCATTATGAGTAGAGATGATCCGCACACGGCTGCCCCACATACGCAAAGCCATTGCAGCCTGAAGCAGTGCATCTAAAGATTCATGGAACGCGGCCTCATCTATAACCACATCACCTTGTAACCCCCGCAGGTTTGAGGGGCGGCTTGATAACGCTTGAATTTTAAATCCGCTGTTAGGAAAGCGGATCATGTACGTTAGGATCTCTTCTTTCTTTTCGCTGTCCCAAAATGTCTGCTCGTACACATCAGCTTTTGCCAACTGGTTAAATGCTCGGGCAAACAACGCACAAGCGGCGATGTACTCCAGTGCCATTTCTTGTTTAGAGCCAACGTAAAAAACGTTGCTACCGTGGCGCTTTTTAGGTTTGCTGGCAGTTAACACATTGCGGCCAGCTTCCGCCCACGTTAAACCAGTACGTCGTGACTTTTCAGCAATGCACACCCCTGATTCGTCCTCAAACCAACGTTGTTGGTAGGGTAAAAACACGGGAGCTTTGTCTGGTATTTCAAAGTCATCAGCATCAGGAACGTCAACACCGTAGAGTTGCATTTCCTCTTTTAGGTCTATTTTGGTGGGGCGGCTGGTAGCCGTTAATGTAGGCTTTTCACTCATTACGCTTTACCTAGCAATATGCCACGGATCTTATCTTCTAGCTCTTCGCTCATGCCGTCCTCACCCCGTAGTTCATCGCCTACGGCGTTTGCTGCTTCTTCAGCGAATGCTTTACGTATGTCTTTTTCACGCTGGTGAGCCTTCATAGCTGTAGCTTCTAAACGTTGAGCGGCCAGCATGGCGTCTTTAATCATGCCAATGTCAACGTCGTCATCTTCGGCAGGGTTGAGCATTTGCTTTTGCATGGCGGTAAAGAGTTGAGAGCGGCCCATCTCTAAGATCATTTTGGTGGTGTCGCCCGTAGGTTTATCACCCAGTTCCGCAGTAAGTGCCTTGGTTGTCTCGCGTAGCTCTCGTAAACGCTTGCCTATAGCCTCGGTTTTTTGGGCATGGCGACTGAGGCCAGAGCGCGAGATAGTCGCCTCCTCATCCATGCCCGCATCGAGAATACGCCGATTAATCGCATCTAAAATATCGGCCTGCGAATTGCCGCTATCACGCAGCATTTCATCCAACATTTTTTTGATGTCTTCAGGCAGCATGTCTATTTTTGAGGGTTTGCCTCTGCGTACAGCATCACTCATGGCTACTTACTCCGAGGACCAGGACGCTTAATACCAGGAACAACACTACGACCTGTTGCAACATCAGCACCAGTCTGAGTAATACTGGCAACCCAAGTATTGTTACTTAAACGGTCAATTGATACGTAACCGTTTTGCTCTAACCAATTTAGCTGGGTATGCAATTGGTCACGGCTACAGCCGATAGCGTAGCGGTCTAAAATGTCTCCCAATATGCTGCTGTTTAGGCCGTAGTCAGGGGATTCGTTCAATGAGATCAAAATACTGATCCGTTGGTGTTCAGCCATTAATTCAATTATTGGCATGGGTTTACTCCGTTGTGTTGAATCGGTGGATGATTTTCTCTACACGGGTGTCACACCAAGTGCATACGAATAGCACGTAATCGGCTTTACCCTTTTTATAGTCAGCTGTTGTAACCAGCTGAAAATCTACTAGAGATGTCATGTTCTGGTCTTCTTGGGTTAAAAGAGTCAGTTTGTTGCCGCATATGCATGAGCTATGAATCACTGCCATGTCTAGTCCCTCGTAATTCGTTTTCCATCAGTAGTGATGTTGTGTTTTGCAACGTGACTAATTGAGGTGAAAGTGCGTCGATTTTGCCACCTACTTCGAGTAGGCTTTTCTCTAATCCATGAAAGTCTTCAGCACTTGGCATGTCTTCAACTCGTCGCTCCACTGCATGTACACGCCGTTCAAGCTCATCATGCTTTGCTCGGCTCACAAATGTGGCTCTTAGCCATGCAATAGAGCCTGCGCCTACGATTACCACACCAGCGGCTAGCATTTGCTTCCACCATTCAAGTAAAAACTCCATCATGGCTTCCTATAGTGTTTGGCTTGTCGCTNGCTTTGCTCGGCTCACAAATGTGGCTCTTAGCCATGCAATAGAGCCTGCGCCTACGATTACCACACCAGCGGCTAGCATTTGCTTCCACCATTCAAGTAAAAACTCCATCATGGCTTCCTATAGTGTTTGGCTTGTCGCTCTAACAGCTCTTGGCAATCCACACAGTGCTTACAGCTATGAATTGCATCACGTCTTGCCTTTGGAATTTCAATGCCACACTCCAAGCAGTGATTAAAATCGACATCTTGACCAACAAAATTGGCTTTGTTTTTATTGAGCGCGCGCTCTAAATCTTGCTCTGCCAAGCGCTGCGCTTGATCAACTACGTCCATTAGGTTTCCTTAGATTTTGAATGGCTGAAGCAGCCATGCTTTTTACACCAGGGGCGGCTTTCTCAACGGTGCGCCCAATCACGTAGCCACCAATGCCAAGCTGCAATAGTTCCCATGCCTGTTCGCTGAGCCTAAACGTAAGCAGGCCGAACGAGTCCAGTACAATTAGCACTAGAAAGGTCAACATGGTGATAGGTCGCCAGCAGCGTTGTAATAAGCTCTCGCCTTTGGCTTCAGCGGTAATAATTTGAGATTGAGCAGCTAACACCTGACCTTGTAGCTCAACAATTCGGCCCTCAAGAGTCAGCACCTGTGCGTGGCGTTGGTTGTCGATTTTTGCAAGTTCATTAGCAAGCTGCTGGCGCTCTTCATCGGATGTAAAAACATCGTCCAATAGTTTGCCAACCACAGTACCTAGTCCCACCCAATCACTCATGGCGCTCTCCAAATGTCTCAGCAAGACGTTGCCGCACCTGTTGATAGGTATTGTGGCCGTTTAGTCGGCACTGGATATCTGTCTCACAAACAGACTGCCAACCACGTTGGAATTTGGATTGCATCGTACCGTCATAGCTGTGCAGCGGTATTTGGTTGGCATCAAACGGCTCGCCGCTTTGCTTCGCGGCTATCTCAGCTTTTAATCGTTTTATGCGGCCTTGTTTATAGCTCCACTCCCAGTTACGCCCCACGGTACACCTCGGCATAACAGCGTTCGGTAATGTGACTCAGGCGGTTCATCCAGCCATTTAGGTTAGGGATTTGGCTATTGTCATCTAGGCAAATGCGCGCATATTTACGGGCGCGGCGGCTGATCAGCTGGCTAATAAATAGGTTAGGTAAAATTGACTGACATTTTTTGAGCGTACGTGAGCCAAATACGCCATCCACCTCAGCATCTGCAATACGCTGTACTATCCGTGTGATGCCGCTTAGTCCATGTTGTACTGAGCCATCCAAGAGCATGAGTGCTACGCCGCTGTTTAACTCATCGCAGTGCATCGGCTCCCAATAGTCGCGGTAGTACAGTCGTATGGCATGGTCAATGGTGAGGTTGGCGATATCGAGTCGGGGGTATGCGCGCTGGCTAATGCCAAATTTAGTTAGGCCGCCACGGTCAGACGCAACATCATTTAGGCCACCATCGTCACGCAGGCCGCCCTCTAAATACAAAATGGTTAACACGCTACGGCAAAATGCATCGCTGTAGCCGCGTAACGCAGCTGCAATCTTGGGTAGTTGGCGGTAATGTTCGAGTTGTTGAGGTGTGATCATTTGGCATCTCCATCAGACTGTGCTGATAGAGTGCCAATAGCGTTGGTGAGTGTATTTTAAACTGGGTTAATAAATTACAAGCTAACTGTTGAGATATGCCGATCTTCAATAATACCGGTATTGTCTAAGTCGGCCGTATAGTTGAACCCAAAGCCCAAGCTAACAGGTTTAATCCAAATGTATTCTTCAAGGTTGCCAAAAACATCCCGCGAGCCTTTAGCAAGCAACACCACATCTTTGCGACCCACAGACATGGAAAACTTTCCTTCTTTGTCTGTGATTGCTGAAGCAATTGGGGTTAACTGTATTTTATCAATCAGCAAAGTCTCCAATGCACACTTATTAACAAGGTCTTTGGCCTTATTGTAATCTTTGCGCTTATGTGGGTTTCTTACCATCGCTATTTGCAAATCCATTAAGTCGCTTTGAGTAGGAACAACGCCGCAATTGATTGTGGCGTAATGGCGTTGGTTTGCGAGAAACTCATTAAACTCGTCATAGTCGTACGCTGTTACCTTAATTAAGGGCATCGGCACGGTGCTACGAGACTGAGTGAGTATGTAAGCATCACCAGAAACATTAGTAGGGATCATGAGGTATACGCCTGCTAGGCACAGCAGAGCGATGATGTAGTATTTCATAATAAATCCTTTTAGTTGAATCAAATGTAATTGACTAATAAAACATACAAATAATTCCTGAAATTTACAATGGCGAATCACATTTGTTAAATCAAAGTTGATTAAATCACCCGAAAATCTGGGTATTGTCCGTTGCCAAAGTATCGCATCATAACGCTAAATACGGGCGCTCTATCGCAAATGAGTAAAATTATTCCGAAAATAAACACAAAACTATTTGCCTAACATTTGGCAAATGTTATAGTTGAGTTAATGGATTGAGTAACCAGTAGTAACGTAGCACGGACAGCCACGGCATCCGTTCCCATTTTTAATCTAAGTTAAAGATTATTTCTCAATTTTGCTGCTATGCTGTGTGCTCCAATTACATAAGGAGTAAAAACATGAAAACAAAAAAACAGATCCCAAGTCAGCTACTGAAAACTATTTTTGGCGGGAGTGCTGGTGGTGGTGATGGTATAGAACCACCGAAGGCATCCGTGAATAAATCTTCGGGCTACGGCGCTGAACAGGATCAAAGTTATAAAGGGTAAAGGACTTTGAACGAATTTTTCGTTGCAATAGGCTGGGCGATCATTGTGAGCAAATTTGTTGCTCTGATTGCTCTCCTATTTTTTTCAAAACAAGGAGTTAAAGAGATGCTTACGGGCTTCCCATCTAAGGATTGGAGAGAGCAAGTTGAGCATTCTTTGTTGATAGTCACTGCGGTTAGCTTTGGTTTTCACTTTCTCGGGCGATTCATATCAGATGCCATATTGTCAGCAAGTATAGATCCTGCCGCCAAAAGGCAGCTCTATTATCTATTTTTTGCACTGTATGAAGTGGTTTATGTAGCACTTATAGTAAAGCTCCATATGATGCGTGATTGTGTTTTTGCCCGTTACTCACGATTTGTCTGCTTTCTATCTGCTGCTATGGCCACATTGTTGATGGCAAGATATGTTGATCGTGTAATACTAGAGGCCGACCTGTTACGTAACGTATTTAAATACTGTGTCGCAGGAATCAACGTCGCAACGTTATTAGTAATAGGCGCATACCCTGCATTTAGAGTATTCAATTTAGTTCCGAGTAAACGTTGGGTTTAGAGATGAAATTTGAAGTATTACTCTTAGCTATGATTTTTGGATGTTGCGTTTACTTGTATTACATGGCGTTTAGGCTAAAAAGCCTAATTAAAGTGATTGAAGTACCGAGTAAACCAAGGCTAGCTAGTCACTCAGTAAATAATGTCACCTCTCTATCAAGCCATAAGAAAGAGGTGCTTTTAGATCAGTCAATCCAGCTGTTGGCAAAAACTGAAAGTTACGAGAAACACTTTGAACACGCCTCAAAGGAAGAAATAATTCATTTTGATATGGAGTTTCGCTTTGAGCGTAGGCGGCTACTCAAAGCACTAAAAAACATTGGGTATTTTGATAGAGTAAAGCAAACTAAGTAATATTTTAGTCAGTGCTTACTGCGTTCAAAACATCTCTTATTGAGTCATTGCTCATATTACCAGTCAATTCAGCTTTCATTAAAATCCTTGTAGCTTTCTCAATTAATGAAAGGCTTTTAATCGCATCAAACTCTCCATTTTCGCCTAACTCATTCTTTAACCTCTTCGCTTGATAGACTGTAAGCAGTGCCTCTCTCGCCGCATAACAAGCAGCATCTACAGCGCTTTCCATATCAAGAGACTTTTGGTCAATAAGAGAAACTCCAGCTCGGTTTCCAGTTACTACAAACGCAGCATCAAAACCCATTGATGCGAGTTGAACTAGTTTATCTGATGGAATAGCAATAGATGATTCCCATCGACTAATTTGCTTACTCGACATTCCTAAAAAATCTGCGACATCTTTTTGGCTTAAATTCAAACGCTTACGCTCAGCCTGAAATAATGAGCAGACATTTATGTCTGTTTCTGTTGATTTTAAGGACATATATGTACTATTCTAAGCCTAACAATTAACCAAACCTTTTATTTTCACTCGCCAAAGTTCAGGTAAAAGGTTTACTCAAAAAGGTAATGTACTATGAAATCCTCCGAAATTAAACAAGCTATTGCAAACGAAGGCTATTCGCTTTCTATGGTTGCTGATGCACTGGGTGTTAGCCTCGCAACTGTTTCAGGTGTCGTTTGTGGGCACACTAAGTCTCAAAAGGTCGCTAATGCTATTGCCAAGATCATAGGTAAAGAGACCTGTGATGTTTTCCCCAACGTTACAGTAAGCCCACCAAGAGGGCTGATTAACAGAGAGCAAGGCGTTAACCAGCTTCAACAGCTTTTGGCCTCGTAAGGGCGAAGTAACCACTTTACTAATAACTGAGTTACCGAACTTACAGGAGCCACACAATGCACATAATTAGCCCGTACATAGCACAATGCTATCAGCGCCAACAAAGCCGTGTTTTGTTGTTGGTACAGTCGATTAACCACCACTCTGCGCTCAATATGCGTATAGCTGCCAAGTTCAACAATAAGTTGGCGCAGCTCTTTAGCGCTCGCACAGTACACAGCGGCACAAGGTTTATCGTCAATACACAGCCATTCAAGCAAGTTATTAAATTGGTAAGTAGCAAATTCGGTTTGCATGGTTTGATCTCCCGTTTACGTGATGATCAAATTCTAGCCAGCAAGATCCTCTATTTGGAAGTTCCAAAAATTCTTTCTTTTTGGAATACCCGTAAGCTGACTTCAGCATTGCAAGTTGGGGGGACTTATGACCAAGCCTAAACGCCGCCAGTGGAGCCGTGTAGTTGCTCGCAGCCTGCCTGAGTCCTTACAACTTTGTAAGGAGCATGGAATGGCGACACGCAATATGAGCGTCCCACGTATCGCCGATAGAACAGGTGTAAGCACCGATATGCTTTATAAATACCTTGGTAATGGCGATATGCCCGCTAGCTTATTAATTCCATATATGGCTGCAACAGGTAGAGAATACCCACTCCAATATATGGCACACAGCCTTGATAAGCTGGTTGTCGATATGCCTAAAAGCAAAAAGCCTTCAATGCCAACATTGAATCATCTAAACCAATTTGCAAATCAGGTAATTGGAATGGCCATGCAATTGGAAGAAGGTGGCGGAAACCATCAACACGTTGCAGAGCAAATAGTTGTTCTGATGCAAGAATTGGCTTACCAAAAACTCGAAGTCGAACGTCTCGACGATCCCCAGCAGCAGCTTATTTAGGAGCAAATAGTATGACTATCAAAGACCAAGTTGCGCCTAAAAAACGCCAACCAGAGCAAAATACAAGCATTTGTATTGGTAAGCATGCAGGTAAAACCGTGCTGTTAATGAGTATGGAGCAGCTAAAAGCACTGGCACATGGAAAACCACAAGGAGAGAACGCATGAGCTTATTAACCAAACCCGTTAGCGCTGAGCATATAAGCGTACACAGCAACCGCCCGCTAATTCAGTGCAATTGTTGTAAACGAATTGAGCAAGCAAAGCAGGCAGTAACTAAAAGCGCATGGCTACAGGCTGCAAATCACATTGGGTGGCGTCATGTTCAAAGTGAGGCGTTTGATATCGACGTTGTGTGCCCAAGTTGCGTTAGCGATTTTAACAACCCAGTTAAAAAACCAATGAAGCCTATTAAGAGAGTATCAGCATGAGCCAATACATATCAGCACAAATACAGCGCGTGTTGGCCACGATTGAATTGATGGCCGGACGCGAAATCGAAGGAGCCGAACCAGGGAAACTAGCGGCTGAATTAGGCTGTAGCCCAGCGGATATGACTCGTGTGTTGGCAAACTTAGAACATGCGGACTGGGCTGAACGGCTAACCACTAATCAAAACCGCTGGCGATTGCATAAAAAACCTGTGCAGATCAGCAACACCGTTGCCCATTCATTCACTATGGCAATTAATGGTTTGCAGATTGAACGCAATAACTACGGTTTATTGAGGTGAGATTATGAGTGACTTAAGTGTAACAGACTTAATTGATTTAAAAGTTCATCAGCAGAATCAATTGGCAGAGCAGCAAAGTGTTCTTGTCCAGTTGGGTCAAATCCAAGCATTTAACTTTATAGGAAAAATGGTAACGGTTTCCGAATTAAAGTTAGTACAGCAGATTAAAGATTCTAAAGAATACAAAGGGTTATCATTTTCTAAAGATGGAAAAACGGAAACGGTTTCCACTTGGGAGCAGTTTTGTGACGCATACCTTGACTGTAGTGCCAAG
>NZ_QOKX01000002.1:0-556861 GCF_013319255.1 Pseudoalteromonas sp. JC28
GCAATATGGTGAGGATAAACGCGATTACCTGCCAGAAGATAATCGCCCTAAAAATCCACTGTATGGAAAAATCACCCCAGCGCGAGCGGCTGAAATGGTACGCAGCGGCAATACCGCACCACTGATAGAAGCCAATGGCATTGCAACCCAAGCAGGTGATTGGTTGTGGGGCACACTGCAAGGCGACTTTAATCAAAACCCCTCCACGTCACAAATCGTGGTAGGTACCTTGATTTCCATGATACCAATTATCGACCAAGTCATGGATTTACGAGATATCACCGCTAATGTCATGTTACTGACTGACGATGATGAAGCCAACGACACCGACGCTTGGCTTGCCTTTACCCTAACGGGTATTGGTTTAGTGCCAAGTTGTGGGCTCAGCCGTCAAAGGCGTAGGCAAGGTTATCTTAAAAAACACCGGAGAATCCCTCTCTGCTGCGCTTGCCGTACTACGCAAGCTCGGCAAAGGCGACCCAGTTAAATACCTAAGAGACATCAACTGGCAAGACCTAGGAAAACAATCCGCCACGGAAGTTAAAAACATCGTCAAAGGCCTGCGCGATTCACTTGATGACATGTCTACCAGTTGGCACTACGACCTACTGCTTCCAGACGCCGCCATCGAAGGCATGCAAGCCACGGTAAAGCGCCTAGACGAGGTCACCCCAAAAATCGACCAGCATATGCAACAAGCCGCCCAAGAAATCGGACAGCGAGTTAATAAAGCACTGGATGAATATCAAGGCCAACCACCAATTCGAGGCGTTACCGACAAGCCCACCAAAGCCAAAGCTGATGAATTGGAGCCGCCAAAAGGNTGATGACATGTCTACCAGTTGGCACTACGACCTACTGCTTCCAGACGCCGCCATCGAAGGCATGCAAGCCACGGTAAAGCGCCTAGACGAGGTCACCCCAAAAATCGACCAGCATATGCAACAAGCCGCCCAAGAAATCGGACAGCGAGTTAATAAAGCACTGGATGAATATCAAGGCCAACCACCAATTCGAGGCGTTACCGACAAGCCCACCAAAGCCAAAGCTGATGAATTGGAGCCGCCAAAAGGAAATGAGTTGCCCGGGACAGTTAATAGTCAGTCGGTTTCTGAACAAATAAAGCGTCTTGATATGGAGGGACATGCACCTGCAAGGCATGGAGGGCCAAATAGAGTCACGAAAAAACAATTAGTAGACAGAGCTCTACGAGGGAAAGACCCTGCCTCTGGCACTATATATGATGCTTACCGAAAGAATCCAGATGGGTCTCCAGCACTGCACAGAGTAGGAAAAAATGCCTCTGCGTTTTCCAGTGATGAAGCACTTGTTCGAGCTGACTCCTTTGTAAGAAACTCTGAAGCGTTTAAGCACACTCTGGCGATAGCGCAAGCTAAGAATAAAAGAATAATGAGTGCTGTTGAGGTATCTCTTGAAGATGTTTTTGGAGAAAATTATAGAGATTTTGTAAGAGGTGTATCTAGGTTGGGTTCGAAGAAGAATCCTATCGGCTATGAGCTTATTGATTTCTCCCAAGGAAAGGTAAAAGCTATTTACCTAAGAAATGGCAATAATGTAACCTTACACACACTCTACCCTGAACCAAAAAAAATAAGTGAATTAGAATGAGCAAAATTAAAGAACCTTTAAGATCAATATTAAGAGACTATTGTCATGTTGAAGTTTATGATTCCAATATATTAAGAATGGATATCGGTCACGGAGAATCTTACCCTTATGACAGCGACTTGGTAAAGGCCCAACTTCGGGAGGCTATAGACTTAAATCTTATTTCACTAACAGAGTATGAAGAACTAACAGACGAAGATTTTGACTCGATAGAGGACCTTCATGAATGGCTAGAGGAGCTCTATTCAGAGTTATTGTGAAAGTTAGCGAGTGAAATTCTTCTTAACAGGCTTTACCGACCACGGTTTTTAAAGGCCTGTAGAGCTAATGTCTAGCTTTATAACCCTTCTCATTGCTGATAACACTAGACATAACTGAAGCGGTAAAGCTAGACCACTAACCAAGCTATGTGGGGATCCGCGCTAATAGATCGGTTTCTCCCATATCAATACCAATCTGGCTGAGTAATGTCGTTATTTGCCCTCTATGGTGCGTCTGATGATTAAATAAATGATGCACTAAAAAACCAAACTTGCGAGAAAAGGTTTTACCTTGTGTGTTTTTGTAGTGTAAATCGGCTGCAAGCGCCTCCTCAGTGACTTCATTCGCAAACTCAATAATCACCTTATCCATTTCAGCCCTTGCCTGTCTCAACGCTGCAAAATCTTCATACAGCATCGCATCAAGCTTTGTCGGCAGAGGCATTGTTGCTACAGCATTCAGTGCTTCAGCATGATGGCTATGCTCTGTATAGCGCTTAAGCCAAATAATATCGGCAACAAGAATATGGTTTAACGATCCCATAATGGATCCAAAAAAAGCCCCTCGATCTTGGTGTAATTCCGTGGCGCTCAATCCCGAAACAGCTTCATATAATCTTTCATTCATCCAGCGGTTGTAATCCGCCATTAATTCAAAGTTTGCTTTCATCTAAATATTCCCTGCTCTTGTAAAAATTGACTAATCTCAACTTAGCGGCATTGGCTAGGTTAAAAAATACAAATATTTGAAGTCGAAAACAATCAATTTTATTGAACACTTTAATCTTAACTATCAATTATACAAATCAAAATGCGCACGGCATAATGGCTACATCAACTTAAGAAGGAAAGCAAAATGTTAAAGAATATTGAAGGTCAACGCGTACCACAGGTTACATTCCCAATTAGAGAAAATGAAGAGTGGAAGCACGTCACCACCGATGAAATTTTTAAAGGTAAAACTGTAGTTGTATTTTCTTTGCCTGGTGCCTTTACACCAACTTGTTCGTCAACACACTTACCACGCTATAACGAACTT
Organism: Pseudoalteromonas sp. JC28; assembly: GCF_013319255.1. Lineage (NCBI taxonomy): Bacteria > Pseudomonadati > Pseudomonadota > Gammaproteobacteria > Alteromonadales > Pseudoalteromonadaceae > Pseudoalteromonas > Pseudoalteromonas sp. JC28. The sequence goes on from NZ_QOKX01000002.1 coordinate 2,929, forward strand.
GCTAGCGTATTTAAACAAAATGGTGTCGACGAAATCGTGTGTTTATCCGTTAATGATACGTTTGTAATGAACGCATGGGCACAGTACCAAGAAGCGCAGAATATTACACTACTACCTGACGGTAACGGCGAATTCACTGACGGCATGGGCATGTTAGTTGATAAAAACGATTTAGGTTTTGGCAAACGCAGCTGGCGTTATTCAATGCTGGTAAAAGATGGTGTGATTGACAAAATGTTTATCGAACCAGAAAAGCCTGGCGACCCGTTTGAAGTATCAGACGCAGATACTATGCTTGAGTACATAAACCCGCGCCAAATCAAACCTGAGCCGGTTACCATTATTAGCAAGATTGGTTGTCCATTCTGTGAAAAAGCCAAAGCTTTGCTAAAAGAAAAAGGACTGGCATATGAAGAGCTGGTACTTGGTCAACAAGCATCACTAACCAGTCTTAAAGCGCTGTCTGGTCGCGAAACAGTGCCGCAGGTATTTATCGGTGGTAAACACATCGGTGGTTCAGACGATTTAGCTGAATATTTCGCTTAATCACTCATCCCCCACAACATGACTTGGTGAACTTGCTCACCAAGTCAAAATGTTCCCCCTCAACACAACACGATGGCTAATAACTGACTGTCATGGGGGGAGTATACCAATTTATCTTAATACTTGCTCAATTTGAAGGAGCAAATCTGACGCTAACTGCGTTAAAAATTTCTCATTTAGAACAACTAAATAGCAAAATTTTTGCCTGGTTATCGACAAGATTTTCTCGCCTCAAATAGACCTCTTAATTAAGTAAATTGGTATCACACTTTCTGATTTCGGAGCAAAAAATGAAAAAGATAAACACCGACGTAGTCGTGATTGGTGCGGGAACAGCGGGTCTCAGCGCCTATAGAAATGCCAAAAAATATACCTCAGAAGTACTGATGATTGAGTCTGGCGTATACGGCACAACGTGCGCACGGGTTGGTTGCATGCCAAGCAAGTTACTGATTGCCGCAGCTGAAGCCGCACATCAAATTGAAGTCGCACCTAAATTTGGTATTAATGTAAAACCCGCTGAAATTGACGGTAAAGCGGTTATGGCGAGAGTCAAACGTGAGCGAGATCGCTTCGTTGGCTTTGTCGTCGAAGCTGTCGACGAACTACCTGAGCAAGATAAACTACGCGGCAGTGCAAAATTTATCAACAGCCATACGGTACAGTTGGACGACCACACTCAGATCACAGCCAAACGTTTTGTTATCGCTACAGGTTCAAGACCTAGCTACCCCGGTGTGTTTAATAATTTTGGCGACCGCTTAGTCATTAACGATAACGTTTTTGACTGGGACAATTTACCCGACTCAGTGGCCGTATTTGGCCCCGGCGTGATTGGCTTAGAACTAGGTCAAGCGCTACACCGACTTGGCGTAAAGGTCAAAGTATTTGGTGTCGGCGGTGGCCTTGGCCCACTAACCGATCCAATCGTCAAAGACTATGCCACCACTGTGTTCAGTGATGAGTTTTACCTCGACACAGATGCCAAAGTATCAGATATGAAACAGGTCGGTGACAAAGCCGAACTTACCTACATTGACAAACAAGGGAAACCACAAACCGAGCAGTTTGACTATGTGTTGGCAGCCACTGGTCGTGTACCCAATGTTGATAACTTAGGGCTAGAAAATACCACGCTTGAGCTTGATGACCGAGGCGTACCGCTAGCCGACCCACATACCATGCAATGTCTTGATGGCTCTGGTAACGCCCCGATTTTTATTGCAGGTGATGCCAGCAACCAGATCCCGCTTCTACATGAAGCCGCAGATCAAGGCACGATTGCAGGTGAAAATGCCGGTCGCTTCCCTGATGTGAGAGTGGGACTGCGCCGTGCAAAGCTTGCGGCGGTATTTAGCGACCCACAAATTGCGATGGTTGGAGCAAGTTATAAAGAGTTGGAAAAGCAATATGGCAATTGTGGCTGCTTTGCCATCGGAGAGGTAAGCTTTGAAAACCAAGGCCGCAGCCGCGTGATGTTAAAAAACAAAGGCCATATGCGAGTCTACGCTGAGCAAGGCACCGGATTATTCTTAGGTGCCGAATTTGTCGGCCCTGCTGCTGAGCATATGGCGCATTTACTTGCTTGGGCGCTACAAAACAAGATGACCGTGCCACAAATGCTCGAAATGCCTTTCTACCACCCAGTGATAGAAGAAGGCCTAAGAACGGCACTGCGAAATCTGAATGCAAACTTGAAGTTTGGCCCAGATATTATCAAACACTGCTTGGAATGTGGTCCTGGTGCTTAACTTATCTCTGTTCAGGCCTCATTGTGAGGCCTGTTTTGTTGCAATTACTCGTATCTTAATGATTTTACAGGCCGCGCTTGTGCGGCAACTAGCGTCAACGAGCCGACCGTTAGCCAAGCAATTGCAAATGCTAAACTTGCTGCAATCAAAAATGGTACGATTGAAAGATCAATACGATAGACAAAATTGTTTAACCACTGCTGCATCACAAAGTACGCAAGCGGCCACGCTATCAGGTTTGCGATCAGCACTTGCTTTGAGAATTCCTTGTTGATCAATATCACGATATCCATCACCGAAGCACCAAGCACTTTACGCACCCCAATCTCTTTGGTGCGCCTTTTTGTAGTAAAAGAGGCAAGACCAAATAAACCTAAACAAGCAATGAAAATCGCCAGCATAGAGAACAAATTAAACACAATGATTTCTTTGTCTTCCTGGCGATACATCTGATCAAATTTAGTTTGTAGATAAGTCAGTTCCATTTCTTGTTCTGGTACTAGCTTGCGCCAAGTGGCCTCTATAAAGTCGCGAGTTTGCGCTGTATCACCTTGAAATTTTATCGCCATCGAATTGCCTTCATTCTCTCTTAGCAAGTGATACGTTGGGCTTATCTCTGTTTTAAGCGAAGAAAAATAGTAGTTTTGCGTCACCCCGATGATAGTCGCCGTAGCGCTTGAATGCCGAGTTAATCGTACTTCAAATGTTTTACCAACTGCTTCATCAGCACTAAATCCTAAACTCTGCGCCGCCTTTTCATTAATCACAACCGAAAAACGCGGATTTGGCTCAGCTGCACTCGGCATCGCAAACTTATCGGCAGGAAAATCGCGACTAAACCCTCGGCCACTCAGTAACTTAATGTTGTAGCTGCTAAAATAATCTTCATCTACTGCCAATGTCGGCATGGTCTGCGACAATTGTGTTTTTGGATTAACCATCCCAAAAGCATCGACAATGGTCTCTGTTGGTACCGCTGAACTTGCTGTCGCGCTGACAATACTTGGGTGAGAGAGCAGTTGTGTTTTTAATGCGCTACGCTGTTGACTGGCGATATCTGTATAAAGACGGCTCAGCACAAAAGTATTGTCTTTGTCATAACCGAGCTCTATGGCTCTTGCGTACTTTAGTTGCTGGTTAGATACCGTGGTGGCGATAATAAGCACCACGGCGACACTAAATTGAAATACCACCAGCCCTTTACGCAGCAGCGCACCAGATTTACCCTGTGTCACTTCTCCTTTAAGCACTTTAGCAGGTTTAAAGCGGCTTAGATAAAAGGCAGGGTATGCGCCTGAGATTAAGCCAACGAATAACCCTAAAAGCAACAGCGTAGTCAACACTAACGGCTCTGAATAGAAGTCAAAACTGAGCGGCTTGCCGATAAAACTCGCAAACAAAGGTAAACCAGCTTCAACCAGCGCTACAGCAATGATCAACGCGATATAACTCAACATCATCGCCTCAACCACAAACTGCATAACTAAATGCTGCTGTTTAGCGCCTAATGTCTTACGTACTCCCACTTCCTTTGCGCGCTTGGTTGCTGTGGCAGTCGACAAATTCATAAAATTAACACACGCAATAAAGAGAATAAGCGCTGAAATAACACTAAACGAATAAACGGTATTGATATCACCATTTTCTTTCATTTCACCATACTGATGAGAGTGAAGGTAAATATCGGTGATAGGCATTAATTCAAAGCCAAGGGTGTCGCTAGTTCCCGGACCATAATGATTTTCTAAATAACTTGGGATTTTTGCTTCAACATCTTCACCGGTTACCCCATCCGCTAATTTAACGTAGGTGAAATAGTTAAAACTTGGGTCACGCTGCCAGCTGTTATCACCATAATAAGTGGTGGCCGTAGCCATACTAATGAGCGCAAAGACGTTTAAATGGGTGCGCAGTGGCAAGTCTTTTATCACGGCGCTAACCTTTAACGGTAGCTTTCCTGCACCAAGTAAAGATTCTCCAACAACATTCGTGCGACCAAAATAGAGCATTGCAGCTGCTTGGGTTAAAACAATAGTGTTGGGAGCCTCAAGTGCCGTCTGACGCTCTCCGTCAATTAGATCTAAGGAGAAAAAATCGACGAAGTTGGGATCCGCGAGGAATACACCATCATGAAGAAAACTTTCCTTGCCGTGTCCAAGCGCAACACTCACTTCTCGAAAGCGAGTAGCATCAATCACTTCTTCAAAATGTGCTTGATAGTTTTCAGCGTTAAATACTTGCCCTTGCGCATAGTATTGTTCAGGCGCACTTGGCGGCATCCATTTTACAGACGAGCGATAGATTTGCTCATGACCCTTAATAAACTTGTCATAACCCAACTCAGACTCAACAAAAATAGCCATACTGATACAAATAGCTAAACCAATCGCCAAACCCAAAATATTGATTGTTGAGTAGAGTTTTTGTTGCTGCAAGCTGCGATACGCGATTAACAAGTAATTTTTAAGCACAGCGAACCTCCTGCATTTGACTCGAAACAATATGGCCATCCAAAACATGGATCGTGCGATGCGCGTAATTTGCATGGTGATCTGAGTGCGTCACCATGACTATCGTTACCCCTTCTTGGTTAAGCTGTGCTAACAGCCCCATGACTTCTTCACCATTTTTTGAGTCAAGATTACCGGTTGGCTCATCCGCTAGAATCATTTTTGGCTTTGCGACAATGGCACGTCCAACTGCAACTCTTTGCTGTTGACCACCTGAAAGTTGCTGTGGGTAATGGTCTTTGCGATGCGCAATATTCACTTTTTCAAGCACGGCTGTCACACGCAGTGCTCGCTCGGTTTTAGAGATCCCCTGATAAATAAGCGGAAGCTCAACGTTTTCATACACAGTGAGCTCATCAATAAGGTTAAAACTTTGGAAGATAAAGCCAATATTGTCTTTACGAATATCAGCAAGCTGACCTTCACTTAACTGGCTGATGTCCTTGCCATCAAAAACATACTCGCCACCATCAATATGGTCTAGCATGCCGATGATATTGAGTAAGGTAGACTTACCTGAACCTGACTGCCCCATGATAGCAACAAACTCGCCACGCTCTACGGTCACCGTGACATCCTCAAGGGCGTAAGTCTCAACCAGCTCAGTACGAAAAACTTTATTTATTTTAGTTAGATGTAACATATTCTTTTGCCTTTTAATTCTATTAACGAGTCAAACTGACCGACTGCATGTCTTTAAAGCTGCTGTAACTTGAAGTGATCACTCGGTCGCCGACTGCCAGCCCATCAAGTACTTCAATATATTTGTTATTACGCTCGCCAAACGTCACCGATTTCTTCACCGCCACTTGGCTGCCCTGCTCTAGTACAAATACCCACTTGCCAGCGGTATCTTGATAAAATCCACCATTTGGTATTAGAGTCGCGGCTTTCGCATCTGCTAATAACAACTCCAACTGCAAACTTTGACCTCTACGAATGTCGCTGGGCAGCGCAGCATTAAAAGTTAAATCCACTTCAAAGCGGCCATTTGACACTTCGGCATAGACCTTTGCGAGCGTTAGCTCATACGGCTTTCCCTGCAGCGTTAACCTTGCGGTTTGTCCCGCATACACACGGCCTAGGTAAAACTCATCAATTTGGGCCGACACTTTATATTCAGACACAATATCAACTTGCCCTAAACGTGCTCCTCTCGCCTTTGACGCGCCTAATTCCGCATCTAGCGCAGTCAATTGACCATCCATAGGCGCTTTGATAATTAGATTTTCAAGATTTTTACGCGCAAAGCTCAAGTTTTTATTGAGCTGCTCAACGCTATCTTCTAGCTGTGCAATTTGTGCCGTACGGATTTTTTCATCTTGTTGCTGCTGCTCAATAATTAACTTGCGGCGGTTTTTTAGATACCCAGTTTCATCTTCGGCCGCTTGTAGCTCATCTTTTGAAACTAAATTACCGCTACCAAGGCGCTTGAACTGTGCTAGTTTTCGCTCACTTTGACTTACCTGAAAATCCAGCTCTAATAGGTTTCGTTTTAAGTTTAAACGGTTTTGATCTATCGCTAAGCGGGTATTATGTAGGTTATTTAGCTGCTCTGAGATCTGCGCCTCACGGGAGATCACATCCAGCTGCAAGCTGGTGTTGCTCAGTGCGAGCAATTTGTCACCCTTTTTAACCATCGCACCTTCTTCGACGAAACGCGCTTCGACTCGTCCACCTTCGATGGCATCTAGATACACAGACTTACTCGGCATGATGCTACCTCTAAGCGGAATAAGATCATGAAACTCGCCCTTTGTCACTGTACTTATCTTGACTTTATCCATCGCCAGATTAACACGCTCCCCGCTGCTACTCGCTGCACTATCAAATGCAAAATACGCTACCATGATGACAGGTAGCGCCAGCCACCACAGCTGAAATCTTTTGTTAGGTGTTATTTTTCTGTCCATTTTGTCACTCTCTTGAGTTTAGGTTAGCCTAATAACTCAAGTTGCATGCCAAACTAAAAAACAAATAAAAATCAAAGACATAAAATAATCCTATGGAATAATGGAACAAAAGAGTGTAAAAAAATTAAACACCTAGTGTACGATATCGTACAGTTTGATGAGAAAAGGAAATGTAATGACTATCAGCGATAAGGCAATTTTAGTTGTCGACGACAACAGCGAAATTCTCGTCGCCACGAGAATGTTGCTCAAACAATATTACAAAAAAGTCGTGACGCTAGAGAATCCCCACGATATCGCTAAAACAATGTCGGCACAGGACTTTGCACTGATATTGCTCGACATGAACTTTACTCGAGAATCAACCTCCGGCGCCGAAGGATTCTACTGGCTAAAACAAATAAAAGCCTTGGATGAAGATGCCGTGGTTGTACTCTTCACCGCCTATGGCGACCTAACGATGGCAGTGGATGCCATCAAACTTGGTGCCAACGATTTTGTCCTCAAGCCTTGGCAAAATGAAAAGCTACTCGCAACGGTTGCCAATTGCATCGAGTTGAGCGCACAACGGCAAAAGTCCAAGAAGCTCACGCAAATCGCACAAATCTCAATGGCTGCGCAAAACAAACCATTCGAGCATTTAATTGCCTCGAGTCCAGCAATGGAGCAAGTTTTTCAAACCATAGAAAAGGCCGCCAAAACCGATGCCAATGTCTTAATCTTAGGCGAAAGCGGCACAGGTAAAGAAGTCGTTGCCAGAGAGCTACATAAACAGTCTTTACGAAAAGACAATACCTTCATGTCTGTCGATATGGGCACGATAGCCAGCTCTTTGTTCGAAAGTGAATTGTTCGGCCATATGAAAGGCGCATTTACAGATGCGAAAGCCAATAAGCCAGGTCGCTTTGAGCTTGCGGAATCCGGTACTTTATTTTTAGATGAAATAGCCAATATTCCGCTCGAGTTACAGGGAAAGTTACTTACTGCGATCCAAAATCGAGTGGTTACACCAGTGGGAGGCAGCAAACAAATAGAGGTTGATCTGCGCCTTATCACCGCAACCAATATGAATTTGTATGACATGGTGCGCGAAGGCAGTTTTCGTCAGGACTTGTTATACCGCATTAATACCGTAGAGATCACACTTCCAGCACTACGAGATAGACCCCAAGATATTCCACTACTTATTGAGTTTTATGCTGATCTATACAGCAAAAAGTACAAGCTACAGTGCAAAACGGTCAGCGACAAAATGATGGCTGATTTAGTCAAGTATCAATGGCCCGGTAACATCCGAGAATTACAACACTTGGTTGAACGCGCAGTTATTTTATCTGACTCAACCCAATTGCAGTTTCAGCTCGCCAGTCCAGGGGCAAGCTCTGAGGAGAGTGCGGGCTTTATTGACACCTATAACCTCGCAAAAATAGAGCAGCACACCATAGAGCGGGCGGTCCGAGACTTTAAGGGTAATATCAGCCATGCGGCTAAAGCGCTTGGGATCACCCGCGCGTCACTGTACCGTAAAATGGAGAAGTATGATGTGGAATAATAGCCTCGTTCGCATGGCCATTTTTCAACTCGCAGCCATTGTATTCGCCACACTTGGTGTGTTGGGCTTTCTCCACAGCTACGTCTTTTTGTTTAGTGGGTTATCCATTGCGATTGCAGTGCTATTCACAGTGCTGTCTATTGCCACACTGAAAAGACAGAAACAACAATTCGAAGAGGTGTTTACTGCGCTCAAGTATCAAGATGGCAGCTTTAGAATTGATAATAAGCACCCAATAAGTAAGCAAGCACTTACAACCTGTAACGAGCTTATTCAGAAAGCTCAGCAAGATAAAACCAAACAGGCAGAGCTCGTCACTACTTACGAAACCATGCTACAACACATAGAAGCAGGTCTGATCCTTATCAAAAATGGCCACACCATTTTGATTTGTAATAACAGCGCAAAGCAATTGTTGGATATTCGCGGCGCAGAGTCTGGACACTCATTACTTGCAGCACACCCAGAGCTTGAACAAGCCAAAGTAGGTAGCCACATCGCCAAAGACTTACTATTTAAATATTTTACGTTTTCCAATCAAGGTAATCAGTACCAACTTTGGCTTTTCACCGCGATTTCAGAGCAGCTAGAGAGTACCCAAATTGAGTCTTGGCAAAAGCTGATCCGCGTGCTTATCCATGAAATAGGAAACTCCGTCGCACCGATTTATTCACTCTCAAATACGCTAGTTAATATCACCAATAATCAGTTAGCTGAAGCGGTGACAGACCAAGAACTCGTTGAAGACTACCTACAAAGCCTGCAAGCGATTGGTATTAGAAGCCAGTCTTTACTTGGCTTTATTGATAACTACAGAAAGCTCACGCATATTCCTGAACTTGACCTCCAACCGCTTGCGGTACAGACTTTATTTGACGACATTACACCACTGATAAAAAGCGACTTTAGTGACGCCAATATCACTCTACACTTTGACGTGACGCCCGCTGCGCTGAGCATTAATGTTGATAGAAAGATGATAGAGCAAGTGCTGCTCAATCTACTAAATAACGCCAAAGATGCCATGAAACATAACAACCATGAAAAAATAGTGACTGTATCAGCAACGATTAATCGCTACGGCAAATGTGAAATCAACGTTGCTGATAACGGGGAAGGAATAGAGCCCAGCGCACTTGATAAAATATTCGTACCATTTTTTACCACAAAACCTCATGGCTCAGGAATTGGACTTGCACTCAGCCAACAAATTATCCATCGCCACAAAGGGCGGATCAGCGCAACCTCTGAAGTAGGACAAGGGAGCTGCTTTAGTGTATTGCTATAAGATAAATAACTAAAAATGGAGCCAACTCATTCACCATATGGTGTAGAGCTAGCTATAAACTTAGATTTCTATTTAGAACAATTCTTGATATTATCACAACTCGTTGGGGAGTAGCCTGCTTCCAATGCTCGGAAGAGTTCGTATCAACATAATTGGCCAAAATGCCATGGTGCGGACACCTCTCGGTTGGCGAGACCATCGATATATCCATGCCTGTGGTCGGGCGTGTGGATATGTCGTGGACTCAAATCGCCCGACCGGAGCAATGTAAATGAATTTCGTCACCCTGCTACTGTTAGCATACGCCATGTCTACCGATGCGTTTGCCGCGGCAATCGGTAAAGGCGCCAGCCTAAAATCACCTCGGCTTACCGAAGCCATAAAAATCGGCCTCATTTTTGGTGTTATTGAAGCCTGTACGCCGCTGATTGGCTGGTTAATAGGACAATCTGCAGCTGGCTATGTCGAGGCTTGGGATCACTGGATTGCCTTTATCTTACTGTTAGGACTTGGCGCTCATATGATTTATGAGAGCCTTAAGGGTAATGACGATGCGCCAGCACAGCACGCAAAGCAACCTTGGTTAAAAACCATTATCACAGCGTTTGGTACCAGTATTGATGCAATGGCTGTCGGTGTCAGTCTCGCATTTGTTGATGTGAATATATGGCTCGCCGCTTCGCTCATTGGCCTTGCCACCACCATGATGGTAACAATTGGTGTGATGATTGGGCATTCGGCTGGAAAGTTCCTTGGTAGTCGAGCTGAAACCTTTGGTGGGGTGATCTTAATCTGTGTGGGAACTTGGTTGCTATATAGCCATCTTTCGATTTAATCGCAAAAAGAGCGGTATATTTACCGCTCACTTGCTTATCCCTTTACGTTAGGGCTACTTGGCTTTTAAGCCTTTTTAATCGCTTTTTTCAGCTTTTTGATTTTTGCTTCATGCTTTTCAATCTTTGCTTTACGCGCTTTCAGCTCTTTTTTAAGCGCTTTGACATCGCTTTTCTTCGCCATAACTAATCTCCTTTGGTTGTTTTGCGAACACCTACTACCATAGCAAAGTGACTGACAATATCAAACTACACCTGCGCTACTGCGTTGCCTGCCATCTAATAGTGGTAATTTTGACCAAATACTATTTTGTACAACTAAATATTAGTAAATAAATAGAGTAAGTTGATATTAAAAAACACTAACCACTTGTTTTATAAATGATTTAATGTTGGCTTGGTTGTTGCTTCTATAAGCATAAATCAAGAGAACGGAACCAACCATATGTCTGTACCATTAAAAGATAGGCCTCTCGAATCCGTTAGGGAAGAGGTGATTGACCAGTTAATTCTAAATTACAGCCACGGTGAGCTTTCGGCTGATGCATTCGAGAGACGATTGGATAAAGCATACGACCTGAACGAACAAGAACAAATTGCAGCACTTAGTGCTGATTTACCGCTAAAGTCGGATGCAAGATATCACAGCGAAAAAGCCGCTCGTTTGGGTCCAAAATTTACCTCAAGCGTAGATGGTGCTGAGGCGATAAGCATTACCTCTATACTTAGTTCCAACCATCGCAGTGGCGAGTGGGTCGTACCTAAAGAGATCCACCTAAAAAACTACCTTGGCAGCTTGGAACTAGATTTTAGCAACGCAATTTTTAGTCACCCTGAAGTACATATTTATATAGATTGCATTTTAGGCAGTGACGAAATCTTTGTACCAGACACAGTCGATGTCGTCACCGATATTCGTAATATTATGGGTTCAGTAGAAAACACAAGAAATACGCTTGCATCTGCAGGGCAGGTGAAACAGCGTCCACAAATTTATATTCACGGCAGAATGATTTTGGGTAGCATTGAAGTTAGTGTAAAGCGCTCTATGAAAGCGCAAATAAAGCAATTTGCCGACGGCCTTAAATCCCTATTTGGTGACGGCACGAAATCCAAAAGCTAGAGCTTAATAAAAAACCCCTTGGCTCAGGGGTTTTTTATTATCCAAATAGCAGAGTAAACTTTTTACTTCTCTACCGGAAAGCCTCTATCACGCATCAGCGCCTCAACTTCAGCGTCACGGCCTCTAAACTTGCGATACGCTTCTGCTGGATCCATTGAGTTGCGAACTGAGAATAGGTAATCCACTAAACGCTGTGCAACGTCTTTGTCGTAGAAGCCACCTGGCGCTTCAGCAAACGCTTCTGCTGCATCAGAAGTTAATACCTCAGCCCACAGGTAACCGTAGTAACCCGCTGAATAACCTTCACCTGAGAATACGTGACCAAAGTGAGTTGTACGATGACGCATCACGACCTCGTCCGGCATGCCAAGCGCACCTAACTGAGACTTTTCGAATGCAACAGGGTCGCCAATCTTGTCAGGATCTGTGGTATGGAAAAGCATATCCATGATAGCCGATCCAAGGTATTCAGTCGTCGCGAAACCTTGGTTAAAGGTTGCTGACTTCTTGATTTTCTCGATTAGCGCTTTAGGCATAGGTTTGCCTGTTTTATAGTGAACTAAGTAACGATTGATCACTTCGTCCGTTGCCAACCAACGCTCCAATAGCTGAGATTGGAACTCAGTGTAGTCGCGCACACCAGAGTTTGAACTTGGGTACTTCACGTTTGATGAAAGCGCATGCAGCGCGTGCCCAAACTCGTGGAAATAGGTTTCTGCATCTGACCAAGAAATTAAGGTCGCTTCACCTTCTGGTGCTTTCACAAAGTTGGAGTTGTTTGAGCTAAGCACATTTGTTTTACCATCAAATGTTGTATGGCTACGATATGATATGGCCCACGCACCAGAGCGTTTACCTTTACGTGCGAACGGGTCTAAATACCAAAGGCCGATATTATCACCGGTGGTTTTGTCTGTTACTTCCCATACACGAACGTCAGGATGGAACACAGGTACTGAGCCCTTAGGCACTTCGGTGAACTCAAAGTTAAACAAACGGCCTGCAACATAGAACATTGCTTCGCGCAGATTGTCTAGCTGTAAATAAGCTTTAACTTCGTTTGAATCCAATTGATACTTAGCTTGGCGAACCTTCTCGGCGTAGAAACGGTAATCCCATGGTTTGATGGTGATATCAGCGCCTTCTTTGTCGGCGATCGCTTGCATGTCAGCAACTTCTTCTTTCACGCGCGCAATTGCAGCAGGCCATACTTTTTTCATCAGCGCCATCGCGTTTTCAGGCTTTTTCGCCATGCGGTCTTCAAGACGCCACTGCGCGTAATTATCGTAGCCGAGTAAGTTAACGCGTTCATGTCTAAGCTTTAGGATGTCAGAGATAATCGCTTTATTGTCGTACTCGCCACCGTTGTTGCCACGGTTATAGTAGTTGTTCCATACTTTCTCGCGTAACTCACGCTCTGTTGAGTAGGTTAAAAATGGATCCATTGATGAACGAGAGTTGGTGATCGCGTACATGTCCGCCTTACCGCGCGCTTTTGCAGCAGCCGCTGCCGACGCAACAAACGACTCAGGCAAACCTGACAACTGGTCTTTAGTGAGATAGACTACATAGTTTTCTTCATCTGCAAGGACGTTGTTTGCAAATTTAGTATGTAGCTTTGATAGCTCAAGATTAATGTCCGCGTAACGCTTAGCGTCTTCACCTTTTAGCGTCGCTCCATTGCGGGCAAAGCCGTTATAACGCATCCAAGTAATACGCTGCTCTTCTGCCGTTAGCTTTTTATATTCAGCGCCTTCGTATACCGCTTTTACCCGTTCAAAAAGCGCTTGGTTTTGGGTGATTTTAGAGCTGAACTCTGAAAACTTAGGCACAACTCGCGATTGGATTTCTCTAAACTCTGGGCTTGAAATATTTGCACTCCAAAGGCCGTAGTAGGTAAAAACGCGATCTAAAGGAGCACCCGCTCTTTCTAGTGCAACAATGGTGTTCTCAAAAGTTGGCTTAGCTGGATTATTGGCTATTGCTTCAATTTCTTTCAAATTATCAGCCATACCAATTTCAAGTGCAGCTTCTAAATCTTCAAGCTTCATTTTGTCAAAATGAGGAACGCCTTGATAAGGACCTGAAAACTCCTGTAAAAGCACGTTATCATATTGCTTACTTTGCAGTGATTTTACTGGTTCTTGGCTTTGCTCTGCTGTGCCCGCACAACCCGCAAGGGCTAAACATACAGCTGCACTTAATAATGTGATGGAAGGTTTGAACATATTGTTTCATCGCTTGTTGTTATCGTGGGATAGATATTACGGATCGTCTCTAAAAGTGCAATCGCTTTGCGGGAGAAACAAGGTTCTCTGCGATAGAGCAAAAATGCTAGTACTCATAGTAGCTTAAAGACACTAAAACTATAGTGAGTGGAGTTTTTTCATGGGTTGTTACAATTTACCTTGAAAATTTAACTAAAATCAGCCAAGTTAGTAAAAAACTGATCTGTAGGGAAAAATAATGGAAGTTGGTATTTTCATCTATGACGGTGCGGAGTGTTTAGATTTTTGTGGCCCATTTGAGGTATTCAATACCGCAAAGCGATTTGTCGAAACCCCAATTAACGTCAGCCTTGTCGCACCAAGTCATGTTCCTGTTACCTCGCGTGGCGGCATGAGTGTAAACCCCCATTACAGTATTTACTCGCATCCAAAGTTTGATTTGCTCATCGTAGTCGGCGGACTGCATCACCAAATTTGCGGAGATCACAACGTACTTAATTGGCTTGCAGAAACAGCGAATCATACCTCTCAGTGCGCATCTGTTTGTACAGGTGTGTTTTTATATGCAGAAGCAGGCCTTATTGATGGCAAGCGAGTCACCACCCACTGGCAGGATATCGACGATTTAAGAGAGCAATATCCCTCTTTGGAAGTCGTTGAGGACGTAAGATTTATGATGGATCAGAATTTTACTAGCTCAGCGGGTATTTCGGCAGGTATCGATATGAGTTTAGAACTGGTGAAAAAGCGCTTTGGGCAATCGGTAGCAAGAAAAACCGCAACCCAAATGGATTATGACTGGCCTAGAAGTTAATAATGGTGAGTAAACCCACCATTATTAAACGAAGGCCTCGCTCACTCTAGCCATTGTTGATATCTGCGAACTCTAACTCACTCACGCGCTTTTTCGCAAATACGACGACTTTATCGTATTCACTTTGCGCCTGTTCCAAGTGTGATTTACACTGCCCTGCTTGGTGCTCACGCGCATAAGTCTCTATTTTATCGAGCAGATCAAAGAGTGTTTCCGCAGCTAAATCACCAGCTTGACCTTTAAGTGCATGGCTGTACCTTGCCGAAGCGTCGCAATTACTATTTTTGATACTCAATCTAAGCTGTTGCATTTGATTTTCAGAGTCGTTCAAGAATAAGGTGTACACCTTTTTAAGTAATTCTTCATCTCCAGAGAGGCGCTCGAGCACGTCAGCTTCGTTTATCGGCATGCCCGTTTGCTCTTCTGCCACGCTTTCAAACGGGTGAATAAGCACAGAGTCATCATCCTTAGCATGCACACCTAGCGCATCTAGCACGTCAAATAACTGTTCGACGACCACAGGTTTAGTCACAAACTCATTCATTCCTGCATTGAGACAACGCTCTTTTTCACCCGCAAGGGCGCTGGCAGTCATCGCAATAATGATCGCATCTTTATACTTATCACCACCTTGACCTTGACGGATCGCTCTTGTGGCCTGATAACCATCCATTCCTGGCATATTACAGTCCATAAAGATTGCATCAAAATCAACCTCTTGATGCTCAAATAACAGTAGTTTATTCACAGCATCTTGACCATCAACGGCAAAACTCACCTTAGCACCTTGTCCTTCCAAAATACCTTTTGCCACAATCCGGTTGATTTGATTATCGTCTACCACCAAGAAGTGACAGCCCGCGACCAAGTTACCACTTAACGCGACTGTCTCACCTGACTTCTTCAAGCTAGGCTGTAATCGAATTGCTTTATTTAAGTCAAATAGCGCGACAAATTCTCCAACCCGAAGCGGTGAAGAGATATGCACTATGTTATCAGCATCGTTAATATTCTGAAGCTCATCCCCCACTAAAATAAGTTTTTCAAAGTGATTTTGAGCTGATTTCATTTGCATATAATCTTGCTCATTGGTAATGATGCATATATCACTCTGTGTCTCTCTATCAACGTACTCGCCACCGCATTTAGCGATAAGCTTAGCGATAGAGTATGACTCCAATTTGGTTTTACTGAGCACAGAGGCTGTTTTTCCGGCCAATACTTCAGGCACGTTGATGGGCTTAGTTTGCGCACTAGAAAACGGTAATTCAAACCAAAACTTGCTGCCTTTAAACTTTTCACTCTCAAAATGAATATGACCGAGCATTTTTTCAACTAACTGCTTACAAATAGAGAGTCCAAGGCCTGTTCCACCAAACTCGTTCGAGGTATTAGCTGATTCTTGACTAAACGATTGAAATAGCTTGTTTTGATTAGCTTTTTCAATTCCAACCCCAGTGTCTTCAACTATGACTTTAAGCCATACCGTGTCGTCTAACTGTTCGGTGATAACGGTCAATTTCACATGACCTTTTTTAGTAAATTTAATTGCGTTACTAAGGAGGTTATAAATTATTTGTTTAACGCGCGCCGCATCCCCGCACAGTTCAATATGCGCTAAACCAGTTTGGTCCAAAATATAAGTGATCCCCTGTTCTTTGGCTTTCGCCGACATAGACAGCGCGACATGTTCAATGACAGAGAGCGGGTTGAATGGTTCATTATCGATATCCAGCTTACCCGCTTCAATCTTCGACAAATCCAGTACATCATTAATTAACGACAAAAGCGTAGTCGAGCTTGTTTCCATCATTTCTAGGTACTTATGTTGGTGCTTAGTAACGGGCTCTTTTCTCACCAAGTTTAGTGATCCTAAAATCCCATTGAGAGGCGTCCTCATTTCATGGCTGATAGTGGAAATAAATGCACTTTTCACTTCTGACGCTTTCGCTGCTTTATCCCGAGCGTCCACCAGCTCTTTGGTACGCTCCTTCACCTCTTGCTCTAGTCGTTCATTTGCACCAACTAACTGTGCTTCCGCTTCTTTTTTCACAGTGATGTCTTCAACAAATAGTGCAACCCCCTGAATGCCTCCATTTCCTGCGTAGATTGGAGACAAGCTAAGCGAAAGCCAGATGTTTTCATGGGCGTTCAAGTCTAGTTGTAATGACTTAGACTCCACCACTTCGCCCTGTAAAACCATATTGGCATAGTGAAATAAAAACTGATGCACAGCCTCTGGCAAAAACTGTGGGTTGTTACCTAAACGACTGTCATTCAGCTGCTTAAAGAAGCGCTGTGCTGACTCGTTAAAGCTGGTGAGCTTTAAGTTGCTATCAAAGCCAAGCACACCATCTGATGCACCATCTAAAATCGCCTTAAACTCTGCTCGCGTTGAATCGAGCGCACGTAAACTGCTCGTATATTGCCAAAATGCAAAAAAGACTAGAGCGAATACACCGCAGGCAATAGCGAGTAAAACATAGGTGGTTAATCGTTTTTCATTGAGGCTTTGCTGATAAACAGCAAAAGGGATAAGATTAACGAGCTTAACTTCTAAGTTGTTAAAGTTAGCCCCTTCAACCTTGCTAATGAGCGCAAGAAACTGCTCTCCCGTTGATTTTTCTTCCACCAGTTGGATTTTATTGGACCATGGCGTCACGCGATATAATGTTTGAAAGTTGATTTCGGGGTTTATATCTTTGCTATATCGTAGCGAAAATTCAGGATGATAAATAAACGAGTCATCTGCACCTAAGAGCATCACTTTTTGCATACTTGGCGCTTGAGAGACAATTCTATCTATCATCTTTTCAGCATTGGTATTAATTACCAATATACCAAATAAGTCGTTATCTATATCGTAAGTCGGTAAAGTAAAACGTTTGGTTGGTTGAAAAGGCGTGACGACTTGTCCGTGCTCGCGATTTAAGTTGATTGTTGTGGAATAGATAGTGCGTTCTGGCAGTTGCAGTGCTTGGATAAAGTAATCACTTTCGCTCTTATCTTGTAGTTTGCTATCGGATACAGCAATTACCTGCCCTAGCTGTCGCTCAACCCTAACCATTTCCATCCCAGAATGGGCGTCAAGTAGGCGGATTTGGTTAAGGCCATCATACGAATATAACATTGACCTAAAAATCGTACTTAGTCGTGCCCGCCAAACATCAAGCGGCGTGTTTTCTTGAGGGTCGATACCATCGTTTTTTTCCGCTCTTGCAATACCCTGAATTGGCGGGGTGTCTAGCAGAAAATAAAGAAACCGGCGGTTATCGTCGATCTCTCCCAAGTAAATATTGTTTTGCGCCGAATGTACCTGCTCTAAGCGCTGATAAAAGCTTTCGTTAAGGTCGCGATGGATACTATTTTCAAAATATAAGATGGCACTCACCATCACGGCGAGCAGCAGTACAATAGCGCCCTTAGCAATATTGGAAGAAGACACATTTTCTCCTTGGACAGTGGCCTGACTGTTAGGCATAAAGACCTAAAATGCGTTTGCACTTAAGCACAAGGAGCAGCTATAAGCAAACGCATTATTAAATCTAGTCCAAATAGAAACAAAGACAAAGATTACTTACCCTGCACACGGAGGTTATTTACAACGTGATGCCTTTACGGTTATGAAAACGGTGATAATCAATGCTTGGCCCTTCTGGTACCACTTGGGTTGGATTGATCATCGTATGGCTAAAGTAGTAGTGCCTTTTAATGTGGTAAAAATCAACCGTATCTGCAATACCTTGATGTTGATATAAGTCACGCACATACGCAGAAATATTGGGGTAATCTTCGATTTGCTTAATGTTGCACTTGAAGTGACCATGGTACACGCTGTCGAAACGGATGAGAGTCGTAAATAGTCTCCAGTCGGCTTCTGTTAATTGTCCTTTCACAAGATGACGTTGCGCAGCGAGTCTTGCTTCGAGCTTATCTAGCGCGTTAAATAACGCGCTTACCGCACTGTGATAAGCATCTTGGGTTGTCGCAAATCCGGCTTTATATACGCCATTGTTGATGTTGTGATAAACAAATTCGTTTATTTCATCGATTTCATGTTGTAGCGCCTCTGGGTAATAATCGGTGTCGTTTCCCGTTATCTGGTTAAAGGCACAATTAAACATACGAATGATTTCACTCGATTCGTTGCTCACGATTTGCTCCGTTTGTTTATCCCAAAGGACTGGCACCGTGACTCGACCCGAATAATTTGGGTCGTTTTTCGTATACAGCTGATGCATAAAACTGAGCTGATACAGGCTATCACCGACTTCTGGACGCTGACTGGTAAAACACCAACCTTGATCTAACATATCAGGGTCTACAATCGATACATCAATATGCGCCTCTAATTGTTTAAGCTGTCTGAAAATAAGCGTTCTATGAGCCCAAGGACACGCAAGGGAAACATACAAATGGTAGCGTCCGGATTCGGCTTTAAAACCCGCTTTACCCGTTGGCCCCGCACTGCCATCTTCTGTTACCCAATTTCTTAGTTTTGCAGACTCACGCTCAAACTTGCCTTGGCTACTTTTTGTGTCATACCACTTATCGTGCCACTGACCGTCAATTAATAATCCCATGTAAACCCCCTATACAATATCGCCGAAGCGTCCTTGTTGATAATCTTTTACCGCTTGATGAAGCTCCTCTTGGGTATTCATCACAAATGGTCCCATATGCGCTATTTTTTCATTAATCGGCTGCCCTGCAAGGATCAAAAAGCCAACATCATCCGTCGCGAGGAGAGCGAGGTTTTGACTTGGGTCAAGCTCAAGCAACGTTTGCTCCCCATAGTTTTCAAATCCAGCGATGCGGTTAATATTTACGCCAGCACCATCTTGTGTTGCCTGTGCTTTGTTCGTTCGGATAATGTTCATAATAGCTCTCGGGTTAACCTAAACTTGGAATAATCAGCTCAGCGCAATTATTTAATGGTTAGCCTACCAAACCTGCGCGAGAATAAAATTAGTCAAATTTGGCTATTTCGTTCTATTGCGTCGAATGATTGTTCCAATCTATTACAACGCGTAGTCACACTGGTCAGAACAGTCTTTAACATTGCTCTCACCTAACAATTTTTAACAGTATTTACACAATTATCTGACAAGCTTGTGGAGCTACAATTTAACCCTTAATAGGAGCAAAGGATGAGGTCCCTAAGTTTATTGTTTGCGCTGGCACTACTTGCGGCGTGTAGTTCAACAAGTCCGGTAAGCGTAAATACGGTTGCAGGTCCCCCAACGAATCTTACGGTTGAGATCACTGATGTGACCAATACCGATGGTCAAATGCTAGTACTGTTATTTGACAATAGCGCTGACTACCACAGCGATAAAAATGTGAATGATCCAGACGCTCACTTTTTTCGCAAGCTGATTGTCACACCACAAACTCCTACCACGACGGTCACTTTTGAAGGCGTGCCTGCAGGCCAGTATGCGATCCACGTGATCCATGACGAAGACGGTGATGGCGGCATGGATCGAATGATCTTCCCATTTACCGGCATGCCAAGTGAGCCTTATGCACTGTCGAATAACATTCACGATAGCTTTTCAAAAGGCGATTTTGAAGAGGCTTTGTTTACTGTAAAGGCCCCTGACACTAAGATCCAACTTGCCCTCTCTACGCACTTATCAAAAATGACGGGGCTGTAATACTTGAATACTCACAGGTGCTGCAATGCCTGTGAGTTACCTTTTAAGTTCTGACATTTGTCATTTTATTTTCTGACAACCCTCACTCACGCTTCATCTTATAGCAGCGCATACTGCAAATCGTACAGTTCAGTAGGAGCGAAGACGGTGAGCAACGCCATTGAGTTATCAAATATCAGTTTTGCATACAACAATACTAAGCCAATATTATCAGACCTAAACCTTACGCTTGAACAGGGTAAGGTTTATTCCATTCTTGGTCCAAATGGCGCAGGAAAAACCACCCTGATCAATATAATGCTTGGCAGACTAAGACCCACATCAGGACGAGTCTCTGTTCTTGGCCATCAGCCTGAGTCTGATTTTTGTCGCCAGCGCGTGGGTGCCATGATGCAGTTAGGCGGGCTGCCTCTGCAAACCAAGGTGAGGGAGTTTCTGGCGTTATTTGCAAGTTACCATCAAACCCCAATTCCATTGGAGCGATTAATTTCACTCTGCCAATTAGCACCATTTTTAGAACAAACTTTCGACACGTTATCTGGAGGTCAAAAGCAACGACTGTTTATGGCAATTGCACTAGCAGGCAATCCCGACATTGTTTTTTTGGATGAACCTAGTGTTGGTATGGATGTAGAGTCGAGGCAGCAACTGTGGCAGGCCATACGCACATTAAAACAGCAAAATAAAACGGTACTTCTTACCACACACTATCTTCACGAGGCAGAAGCATTAGCGGATGAATTATTAGTGTTAAAAGAAGGAAAATGTACCAAGCTTAACGACATACCTGAGCTTGCCAACACCTATCGTCGCTCACAAATCAAGTTCACCAGCGACCTGCCTGCTGCTGCACTGGTTAACGCATTTCCTATGATAGATCTGCATGTTAAAGGCGATCAGTTCACTATATTGACGGATGAGCCAAACCATATTGTGCAGCAGGTATTAGAAAAATTTTCTATCCGCAATTTGTATGTAGCCCCAATGAGCCTCGAAGAAGCTTATTTATCCCTAATGAATGCTAGGAGCGCTTAACCATGATAAACACAGCATCCTTTATACTTGAAAGCAAAACTGAACTTTTGAGCACATTTAGAAGTAAGGGTTTTGTGATCCCAGCCACACTATTTCCTTGCTTGTTTTATCTTTTCTTCGGCGTGGTGTTCAGTCATCATGACTCCCATAACTATATGTATATCAATTATCTGATATTTGGCATGATAGGACCTGCGCTATTTTCCTTTGGCGTTAACGTCGCCCTTGAAAAGCAAAATGGTTGGCTGATACTCAAGCAGCTCTCTCCCGTTTCTCCCTATCAGTATCTGCTCGCAAAATGTGTGAGTGCGACGGCTTTTTCATTGCTCGTAGCCTGCCTAATGAGCTTGCTGGCATTATTTTCCGGCGTGTCCTTAAGTTTAGCTCAATGGTTACTCGTGATTGCCATTGCCCTGCTCGGCACCTTGCCTTTGTGTATGTTAGGGCTGTTAGTTGGGCTGTCAGTGTCAGCAAAAGCGGCACCTGCGGTGGTTAACTTAATTTACCTACCACTCTCGTTGCTTTCTGGCCTGTGGCTGCCTATCATGTTATTCCCTGAAGCGATGCAATGGTTTGCTTGGCTGTTGCCCACTTTCCATATTTCCCAATTGGCGCTTTCGACCATTGATGCCACCTTGGGTTTTCCAGTTTATCTCCATGTGGCCGTCCTAATTACACAAACGCTTGCATTATTCTTTGTCGCGCAAATTAAATTTAAGCAGGCTTAACAGGACAACTAAAAGCGCACGGTCCCAACCTTGTGCGCTTTTATTTCGTAATTACTTACTCTCTACTAGCTTACTATCAATGCTGAATTTACCAGCACCTGACGCGGCGAGTGCGAGAAAGCCACCAGCCACTGCAATATTTTTAAAAAACATTAAGAATTGTATTTGGTCGGCCAGATCAAAGTGAAATAGCAACGCACTAACAATACTAAATCCTGCAAATGCAATTGCTGTCAGCTGAGTAAATGCCCCCGCAAGAATGAAAAGCCCTCCTATCAATTCAAAGGCTATAACCAATGGCAGCAGCTCGCTTAGTAATCCGCTTGAAGCCATGTATGCAGCATTACCTTCGAAGTATTAGATTTTATTAATCACAGCCAGTATAAAAATGGCTGATAGCCCTACTCGGCCAAATAAAGATAATACTGATGCCATTGTACTGTTCGGTTTAATGATGTTAATTAGCCTGAGGTTTGGATAAGGGATGTTCTAACTGGCTATTTTTAAACTCAAATTAAATTATTTCCTTATCTAGCCAGAGAGTTTTGGGGATAACTAGGCGAATTTACGCACCAATAGCTGGCTATTGGAAGTGAATTCAACACAGTTAGCACAAAAACTGGCTGCTAGAAAGGCATAAATTATCCGAAGCTCAGGTTAATTAGGTTCATGATACTTTCCTCGATAAATATAGACGGTATTGGATTGGCTCTCGGTGATGAGCCGTTGGAAGAAAGTATATGTTCGCTTTAAAACAATTAAATTAGTAAAAATATCACACATCATTCTATTGAAAAGAATTAAAGCTATCCAAACAGATTCGCTTCCAATAGGTAGTCAATCACCGCCCGTGTTCTAGGCGGAATTTGTTTACGTGATGGATAAACGAGAGAAAACACCAGTTGCTCGCTACTTAGCTCTGGACAGATCATTTGTAACTCCCCGCGTTCAACTTCTTGCTTCACAGTAGAAGGCAATAATTGCGCAACTCCTAACCCTGATACTGTCATTTGTTGTAACAGCATAGGGGAATTGCACCAATGCACTTGAGTTGGTGTAAAGTTTACGGCTTCACCACTGCGATAAAACTGCGTCATCCCCGTTGATTTAGCCTGCTCTAACAGTAACCAAGGTAGCTGGTTTAGCTGTGTGTCTTTGCTTGGTAACCCATGCAATGCTATCAGTTTAGGACTTGCATAGAGCTTAAAACATTCTTGATGTAATTGCCTTGCAATCAGTGCGCTGTCTTTAGGAAAGCCAACCCTGATGGCGAGATCTATTTGGTCGTTAATAATATCGCGCTTGTCATCATCAACGATGATATTTAATTGGATCTTCGGATATCGCGCCGTGAGCTCAGAAAGTTTTGGTAACAGAAACTTATGTGCGGTGTCGTGTGTCATGGTTATTGAGACCATACCATGAGGCTCTTTGTTATCGATCAATACCTCAACATCATCCAAAATAGCGTGCAATGCATGCGCTTGAGCCAAAATGTCACGCCCCTCTCGCGTTAGCGTGAGTTGCCTCGTGCTACGCTGCAGTAGTCGAACGCCTAGCATGGTCTCTAACTGAGACACTTGTTCACTCACTCTAGAACGGCTAGTAGCCAGCTTTCGCGCAGCTTGAGCAAAGCTTCCCACATCCACAACCGTTGCAAATATCGCTAAGAGTTTTAGTGCATTTAAGTCTATTGTACTCAATTTCAGAACTCACCATATCGAATTAACTCACTTATGATAACAAAAATTACCACGCATAATAGCGACATCCAATACATTCTCATTTTAAAAAGAGGTATACATCATGATCGCAATCACAGGCGCAACAGGCAAATTAGGTCAATTAGTTATCGAGTTTTTGGCACAAAAGATCCCAGCCAAGCACATCGTGGCTCTTGTCAGAGATCTCGATAAAGGAAAGGCACTCACCAATTTAGGGATCACCGTAAGGCAAGCTGATTACGACAAACCGCACACACTTGATGCAGCACTTACAGGTATTGAAAAACTGCTACTGATCTCAGGCAATCAGATCGGAAGCCGAACAGCTCAACACAAAGCAGTTATTGACGCCGCAGTGAAAAACCAAGTGCGCTTAATTGCCTATACCAGCATTTTGAATGTGGACAATTCACCACTAGAGCTGGCTAAAGAGCACAAAGAAACAGAGGCGTATTTGAGAGCAAGCGGCGTGGCTTATAGCATGCTGAGAAATGGATGGTATAACGAGAACTACACTGATTTAGTACCTGTATTTACAGCAAATCATGCGATTACCTCAATCGCGCCGCAAGCTCAGATCAACAGTGCTGCTCGTGCAGACTACGCACTGGCTGCTGCCACCGTATTAAGTAGCGCTGGCCACGACAATTCAGTCTATGAGCTGGCTGGCGATCACGCATTTACAATTGCAGGTTTGGCACAAGCGGTGTCAAAGCATACTCAAGTTGAAGTAAAAGCAAAGTTTGTATCTGACGAAGAATATTTGGCCCACTTGGTTGCTCTCGGCGTACCAGCGGCGTTTGCTGAGTTATTGGTTGACGCGGAGGCACAAGCGCAACAAGGATATTTGGCAACCCAGAGTAATGCGCTCAGCCAGTTGATTGGTCGCCCGACCACAACGGTGACCCAGTCGCTCGCAAAAAATTAAGCATATTTTACCGCTGATCTTGTGCACGAGCTTTGCTTGTGCACTTATTTTTTACTCAACCTTACCTTCTAAGGTTGATATCAATAAGTCTCGACTCACTAAAAAGCCACAAATGCTCACCACGACTAAAAAGATACCGTACATAGAGCCGATATAAACCCAGTCGCTTTGGCCAAACCAAAGGCTTGCACGAGTACCATCATTCACTAATAAGATATTAACAAGAGACAGTGTGATCACGCTGCGAAAATAAATCGGTTTATCCATATGGCTCGCAAATGCTGCGATAATGAGGGAGAACAGGCATAAGTAGAAGCCTATAACGGAAAACGCACCAGGTTGCATACTTGGATAAAATGCGACGAGAGAAAGGAGTACAGCAGCCCAACCGGTAGTTTTGTATATCATTATCAAGTCCTTTGAAAATGTTAAAAAGTGTTTGTTATGTAAACAGGCTGGAGTATGAGGTAATACTCGTAATTACGCAACTAAATGGTGATAAATATTAGCTGATATGACCTTTATTCCTTAGTTTTAAACCTATCAGATTGCCTTTGATTTTGAACCTAATCCTAAAGCATTAAGTGAAAATTTAATTAACGCATTATCAAGATGATAGCGCAGCTGAAACTCTTGTCTTTAACTGCGGTACACTGTCTTTTTCAAACCAGTCGTGCTTTTTTAACCAGATCTGATTACGAGGGCTGGGATGAGGTAATGGCAAATGACTTTGACTGGAAAAGTCAGCATTTTTTACCATCTCAGTTACTGATGAATATTGCGTTAAGTAGCATTTTTGCGCATATTGCCCAATAAGTAGTGTCAACGATACATGGCTGAGTGTAGCTAGCACCTGAGAATGCCACGTGGGCGCGCAGATTTTAGGTGGTGGTAAATCTCCAGATTTCCCTTTACCAGGGTAACAAAATGCCATTGGCATAATGGCAAAGAGTTCAGGGTTATAAAACTGTATTCGACTTACACCCAGCCAGTCTCGCAATCTATCTCCACTTGGGTCATTAAACGGCTGGCAGGTTTGATGTGCTTTCAAACCCGGCGCTTGGCCTATAATTAAGACTTTGGCCTTATAACTGCCTTGGATGATAGGTTTTGCCCCCATGGGAAGCGCTTTATCACAAAGCTTGCACTGCCTAACACGTTCAAAAATATCCATCTTTCCTTACTTATTTTACCCAATGACACCAAGGGTCATTATGGCATAGCCATATTCAAAACCCCATTTAACCAACAAAACTTAAAGTGCTTAGTCGTTAAAACGACTCCACTCAACTTAAAACAAGTGCGAATCACTATCATTTAGATGCAAATTATTGGATAATATTCTATTACGTTTGCTGTCTTTTAAAGGGGTGCTATGCCTAGTCGGGATAACACAAATAATAAGGCTATTTTGTACAGAGCTGAAGTGCTTGCACGCTTTTTCATCGCTATTTTCGGCGGCTATTACGTGACTGTTTTAGCTTCATCTTTATTGGCTTTAACTTTACCTACTCCGCGCCTAGATGCGCTGTTATATGCATTAACAACTGGCATCGTCTTTTACGCCATTGTCTTTATTTGGGTGTTTGGATGCCGCTCTTTTAAAAAGGTATTTCTTGGCATGATCGGACTACTTTGTATTCTTTACGGTACTTTGACGCATTTTGGAGGCTCCCTGTGAGAGAGTCATTTTTCCGCAGTATGACTTGGCTACACACTTGGGTTGGTTTACTCGTTTGTTGGTTGCTGTTTTTAATCTTTTTTGCTGGTACTGCGAGTTTTTTCAGACATGAGATCAGTCTGTGGGCGCAACCTGCAACGCACCATCTACCTCATTATGATAGTACCCAACAAAATGAAACGGTCAAAAAGAGTATCGAACGATTTCAAGATATAGCGCCAAACGCCGAGTCTTGGCGTATTGAAATGCCGACGGAGCGTCGCCCAAGCCTGCTATTAATGTACTCCGAAAAGCCAGCCGAAGGAGAAAGGCGCGGAAAACGTCACTCTGAGTATCTTGACCCAGTAACGCTGGAGGCACTTCCTGAGTTTAGGGAGACTAGAGGCGGTAACTTTTTTTACCGTCTGCATTTTGACTTGCATTACATGAACGCGATCACCGCGCGTTGGATAGTCTGTTTTGCAACTCTGTTTATGTTGATTGCGCTTATTTCTGGCGTGGTGATCCATAAACGCATTTTCAAAGACCTATTCCAATTTAGAAATGGGAAAGGGCTGAGAAGTTGGCTTGACGCTCATAATGTTTCTTCCGTGGTGGCATTACCGTTTCATATTATGATCACTTACACCGGCCTAGTGACGCTCATTTTTATGTTACTGCCACAGCCCGCCGAGCAGCGCTTTGAAGATACAAAAACGCTTAGAGCCGAACGCTATCCATTTCTGGCCCCTACCCAAGAGGCGGGACAACCACTGAAGGGGCTCGCATTAAATACAGCGTTAGATCATTATTTTACTAACTCTGGTGACGCACCGCTTCGCCGCATTGTGATCTCATCGCCAGGGGATGCAAGTGCAACGATTAAGCTTTATGCCAATGCTCAACGTGCTGTTCAGGATGATCCGCCCAGTTGGATGTATAGCGCAGCATCTGGTGAGTTGTTAAAAACACACAATGTGACGCTGTCTGGCGCTGAAAATCTCTACGGCGGAATGATAGCACTGCACACCGGGCGTTTAGCGGAGCCACTGTTACGTTGGCTATACTTTGTTGCCGGATTAGCAGGTTGTGCCATGATTGCAACGGGTGCTGTTATGTGGGCAAAAAGACTACGCCAAAAGCTCAAGGGTGATGACAAGCCGGGTGTAGGCCTTAGGCTTGTGGAGTCGCTCAATTTAGGCACCATCATGGGGCTGCCAGTCGCAACAGCGATGTTCTTTTATGCAAACCGTTTGCTTCCAATAGAATTAACTGGACGTGCAGACAAAGAAGTTCTGGCGTTCTTTGTTACGTGGGGAATATTCACTCTGGCCGCTATATTTAAGTCGGATAGGCTCGCGTGGATGCTATCTGCGAAAGTAAATGCAATCATATGGGGCTTACTGCCTGTCGTAAACATGCTAACGACTGATGGCAGCCTCGTGAGCTATTTCATTAATGGTCAGTGGGTATTATTTGGTTTTGATGTGATGGCTCTTGGTATCGCATTCGGTTTCTTGGTTCAAGCCAAAAAGCTCGGCAGTACCAAAGCAGCACCAGCGACACCGCGTCGCCAAGCAAAACGCGAGGTAAATGCCTAATGGAATGGCTAACGTTTTTACTTTGCCTGCTAGCATTTATGGGTTTTGCAGTAGCAAAGCCCAATCACTATAAAGAAGTATTTGGTACACGTCCAAAAGGTAACGTAACAAGTCAATTAACCATTGCCGGCTGGCTTTGCCTTGGCGGCAGCTTAGCACTTGCTCTTAAAACTCAGGGGACCTACGGTAGCTTAGAGTTTATTGGTTATATGACCTTAGCAGTATTACTACTTATCGCTATCTTTGCGACCAAACCTAGTTACTTCAGATCACTATTTTACCTAGTCATTATCACTATGCTGCTCAGTACGCTGTATTGGATCATATTTTAACTAAGGCGCCACTAATGGCGCCTTTTTTAGATCACAATTTTACTAACATTCCTTTGTTAACTCTTTGAAACCACATCATTTAGCATAAAATATCAGCAATAATGACGCTATACACCGCAAATTTACTAACTCAAACTAAGTTAGGTTAGTAAAATCATGATCTAATGAGCTCAATTAGCTTAATCAGTTGGTAAAAACATGATCTGGTAGTCTTGTTATCGGACTAACTTAGTAAAATTCTGATCTAAGCGCCAAAGGAAATCTGTTGGTTGGTTAAATTCTGATCCAGAAAGCGAGAAGAGTAATTCTGCTCTGATCCGAGCTTAAGCTTTATCTTACCTTCAAGGTCTATGTGATAAGAAGATTAGCGTGCAATTTCAATTTGAAACTACCTCTTAGGATGATGGCAGTTTATCAGTGCCAGTCCCTTTATCTTTGAGCCTTTATCAACTCAGGGTAGGAAGCGCCCCTACCCTGAACACGATTTACTCGGCTTTATTCCAATCCAGCTGCATATCCCACACATATCGGTGCTCTGGCTCTAGAGGCTGTTGAGAATCATCGACTTGTTCAAGCACATTACGCGCTTTTACTATAGTGGCGTCACGACCGAACAGGTAGCTTTGCTCTTTGACAATGGTTAAGTAGGCTTTATTCAGCGCCAGCGCACGTGGTTTTGATGGTGTGATCAATTCATAAAGGTTCTTCGCAGACTGCACTTTTTTGCTGTTTACCGTGCCATCTTCGTTAAACCAGCGCATTAGCATCTCTTGGTTTTGCCTAAACTCATCACCGCCGCCAACACGCATCATATAGGTCAAGAATTCGCCCTGCTCTTCGCCTTTGTTAGGTACGTCTTGCATCTCTTTTAAATTGATATAACCCCAACCCAGTTTGCCTTCAACTTTACGCGCAAACGAGAAGGTTTGGTCATAGGTTGAGCCAATGGTTTTGTGACAGCCATTACAAAATGCAAGCTCTTGCTCATGTTGCGGACGAAGTGCGCCATTTTTATCCTCTATATAACCGTTAATCGTCCAACCAAAGTTGTTATTGATCCCTTGGTCGCCCAAATAAAGCGTTTGTGGGTAATTTTCGAATGACTTTTCTTTCGCTTCTCTGTAGTAAGCAGCACCGAGTGACTGCTTGGATTTAAAGTTGTGCTTCTTCATGTAGCGCACTTCTTTCATTCTTGGCGCATTAAATACTTGGCCATTATCATCCACCCCAATATACCGAACGGTATGTAAAAACTCGGTGTCTTGTGGGTATAACTGATGAGCAAGCTCGATAGTATTGGCATCACCAAGGTAACGTTCACTGCGCAGCATGCTAGTGATCTTCGTGAGTTTGCCATCACCATTTAAATCTACGCCAACTCGCGATTCAGAAATCACTGGCGTTGATATTTCGTCAAGTCCCTTTACAGCCATTTCAACTAGGCTTAAGTTGGCAAGGTAAACGTCCTGATTATACGTTTCGCCTTTTTCTCTGAAGGCGTCAGCAAGGCGGATCATGACATCCCCCGTCGAGCCATTGGTTGGCCAAAAAGTACTAGGAAAAGGTTTATAATTGAATGCCACCCAGCCACTGCCGTCCTTTGCTATACCAAGCTCATCGAACGCTTTTTCTGGATATGCCAAGTTGTTAAGTGGAGTGATCTCACCTTTCCAGTCAGGGTTATTTTTTAGTTTTTCGATAAAAGGGGTGTAATTATCTTGGTTGACCCAGTTAGTAATATCTTGATCTGATATATCCTTGATAAGCTCAGAGCGATCTTTAAACAGGTTTTTCCAATGGTTTTTAAACCCAAGATCGGAAAACTCATAAGCGCCTTGTAAATTGGCATCACGCATCATGTTTGGTCGGTTTTTTTCATCATATGATTGATGGCAGGCATAGCAAGGGTTATTCACGCCATCCGTTTTGGTGTAACACTGAGGAGGGATCACTGATTCGGGGTTATAGACTTCATTGTGCTGCATAAATGCGGCCGCAGGAATATCATCACCCTGTTTATAAGGTGCTGTAGTTTGCGCCGACATAAGTGCGGTATTGGTTAGCCCTTGAGTCTGTTCATCATTACAACCAAACAAGGCTACGCTCGTCAATGCCACTAGAGTTAGGCTAACGTATTTCATTTTTATGACTCCAAAATTTTGCTAAAAAAAAGCAGCGCACCATTCAATGCACTGCTACTTGTTTAATTATTTTGCTTTAGGGTCATAAAGCCAAAGCGTGTTGTTTTCTTGGAAGCCATCTTCACCAATGATGATGCGACCATCTTCCATAACGATTACGTTATCAGGCTGCGAAAGCTGATTGACGTCACAACGCTCAGCGCCAGTTAGTGACGAGCGGTAAGTTGCGCCCATGACAACCGGCTCAATGCGAGTTAGGTTATAGTTGTTATCGATATGAGCACGGTATACACCGCCACAATCTTTAACACGCGCAGAAAGCTGCATGTCACCTTCGCCATCAATCATGGTGTTGTCGATATCAGAGATACCGATATACATATAGGCTTTATCTACCACTTCACCGGCAACAACATCTTGACCAGTTACCGCCTCAAGTACGCGGTTATGGTTGATGCTTAAGCCTTCAAGTTTACGCCATTCAGCCGTAGCGCCTTTTTGGCGTGCAGCCTGACGAGACTCTAGGAAGATAGCGCGGTTGTCCATCGCTTTACCTGCCGTTACTTTACCGCCACCGTTTGCAACTGTTGGATAAGTAGCAGCGCCTTCCGCCCACGCTTTTACATCAGCAACAGACAAATAGCTTGTTTGACCTTCAACATAGTC
The DNA here is from genome assembly GCF_013319255.1 of Pseudoalteromonas sp. JC28. Classification (NCBI taxonomy): domain Bacteria; kingdom Pseudomonadati; phylum Pseudomonadota; class Gammaproteobacteria; order Alteromonadales; family Pseudoalteromonadaceae; genus Pseudoalteromonas; species Pseudoalteromonas sp. JC28. Next base: position 33,962 of record NZ_QOKX01000002.1, read on the forward strand.
AGTCTCATTGATGCCGTCGTACTCAGCCACCCAAGTTTCAATCTGTGCATTACTGCCGCTACCCAGCTCAACCCAGCTAATGTCAAAGCCAGTTACAGCCGGATCGGTAAGGCCCGCATCTTGAGTTAGCTTTGCTGCGTATAGGGTACCTGCACTTAAGTCTTCTGGTTGATCTGCAACAAATTTAAATAGTACGCCACCGGTATCATCTTGTGATGAATAAACAGTACGACGGTCAGGCATTACAACTGAGTTTTCATGCTCATAACGACCGATTGTGAAGTGTTTTACAACATCAGGCGTTTCGGTTGTAGGATTTTTGATTTCCGCAATGTAACCGTAGCGATAAGGGTTAGGGAAATCAGGTGCCATTAACGCTTCCATTGTGTCATTGCCTGTTTCAGCAGGATTATTCCACTGTGGATCTTGTGTTGAATCAACTTCAGACCAGACAATCCATTCTTCCGAAGTCAGCGGTGTGCCCCAAGGTGATACTGAACCAAAGCAGTTAGCAGCAGTGCCTTTAACACCGTCGAAGTCTACCATCATGGCTTCTTCGATTGACCATTTACCCGTTGTCGCTTTACTCATTTTCAAACGACTGACACCACCTGGGTACGCTTCCCAGTTTGTGAATAGATAACCTGTGTTTGCATCGACTGGAATATAACCATTGAAATCAGGGTTATCATTTTTAATGATTTCTTCACCAGTTGAGATGCTGTAATGTACACCCAAACCACCCGCTACCCCTTTAGTGCCAAGGTTTGCGAATGTGTCACCTGTTTGGCCTAGAATTTGATATTGACCAATTGCAGAAATCACGGTTTGTTGTTCCATGGTCGAAGCTGGAACTGGCGCGCTTGGGATATTTGCAGGTAGATTATTAAAGTTCACACCGGTTAGTACACCGACAGTACCTGTATTGAATGGCTTGCTATTGAACTTATCAGTAGCTGTGTTGGTGTCATTTGGGTGCTGAACGTTGAAGAACAAGTCACCCCCTTCAGAAAGAAATAAACCAGTTACTTCAGCACCAGCAGGGACGGTTGCGATGCGAACAAGGCCTGGTACGCTGTAACTACCATCACGACCATTTTGGCCGTCTTGTCCATTTTGACCATCCTGTCCGTCAGTACCATTTTGTCCATTTGTGCCGTTTGAGCCATTAGTACCATTAGTGCCGTTTGCACCGTCTTGGCCAGCTGTGCCCTGCTCACCTTGAGGACCCGCAGGACCTTGTGCTCCATCGTCACCATCACAGGCTGTAAGTGCCATTGCAACTGCTGCTGCAATAAGAGAATATGCTACACGCTTCATGAGTTACTCCAGTTCCTAAGTATTATTTTTTGTAAAGCGTGCAACAGTGTGAAGTGTTCCTGTTACAGTTGACTGAATGATTTATTAACCATTTCCTACAGGAATAAGACACTTATACTCAACTCACATACAGCCTCCCTTCTGTTAGCAAGTTAAAATACCCATAAAAGGAACTTTAGTGTAAAGGGGGTTTACACTATTCTTTTCGAACGGTTTCGTGTCTCATATAGATAAGTTCATTGGTGTTAAAACCATATTGTTCTGACATGGTTTTAAACTTGTTCATTACAGTATCCGACACTTTAGGTGCTCTAGAAAGCAACCAAAGGTAATCACGATTGTAGCTGGTAACAAATGCATACTGGTAGTCTTCATCTAACTCGAATACCACATAACTGCCATAAAACGGACCAAAAAATGACACTTTCAGATGCGCTATTTCATCATTTGCAACAAACTTAGCTTTGCCAACCGCTTCTTTCCACTCACCTTCCTCTGTTACATATCCCTTATTTACGACTTTAATTGAACCGTCGGGATTTTGGCTATAAGTTGCCGTGACGTTCTGCATTCCTCTTTCAAATGAATGGTCTAATCGCGCGATTTCATACCAAGTGCCTGTATAGCGCTCAACATTAAAGTCTTTAACTGGTTTGATGCCCTCAGGCAGCCCTGTGCATGCTGAAACTGCAAGCACTAAAATCGCTGTGAAAAATAGCTGTCGTACTTTCATATAAGTTCTCCATATTCCATCTTGATGTCATACGTAGTAACCAAGCACTAAGATTAGTGACAGGTTTAATTTTTACCTAGTAATAACAAAATTTAATTCAGAACCTTGCCATGCCAATTTCACCTTATTTATTTTAAACTTACGTGCAAATGAATAGATCGCAGCAAAGTATGATGAATACAGCACAGAGCAAAAAAATACTAACTCATGGTTTGGGTGTAGCAACGGGTAAAGTTGCGTTTTATATTGAACATCCACCACGCATAGAACCTTATAATAATTTAATACAAGTCAGTGCGTTAGCGAGTGGGGAGATCGAACATATTAATGCGCATTGCGGCAATGGTTGGCGGAAAATCTTCAATGTTTTTGCCAAGTTTTTATTTGCTGCAAAGCTGCCAGATCACGATATTACTAACTATTCAACTTGGCAGTCATATCGAGATAGCGCGTTACTTCAAGCTTCAAGTCAAGAAGCCCTGCTCTTCTCAACGCCTGATTTTTCAGCAAAAACATACGATTGGCATATAATTGCAGGACGCACCTACGCGAAATCATTGCTTAGAGATCAGATTTTTACTAACAATCTAATTTGGCTAGGTGATGAGTTCGCCGTTGACTATAACTTGCGCCTTATCATTTCGCCATTTTTGGATTACCGCCAACTTAGTAATATAAAAATCAATAAGTTAGTAGATATAATAAGACAAAGTTAGATATTAGGCGGCAACTAAACAGCATGCTAATTCGTGCATAGATCAAACTTTTACTAAGTAAAATACTGATCTCCCTTCCGCATCATGGTCATTGAGATCAGAGTTTTACTAACTTTTTAGAAGTAAATGACCTAAGGCTTAGATAAAGCGCGGTGACGCCAGTGGCAGAGCAGCAATTGGCTTGGTATAGATCACTATTTTACTAACTTAATGTAAGCTACTTTGAAAGAGTAAGAATGGAAAGCCAAACCCGAATATGGTCTGGCTTATTTATCCGAAGCTCAGGTTATTTAGATAAAAACTACTGCTTATCTACCACAAAGCCCGCAAAGCCAAGGGCTTTAAAGAAAGGTTTGGCAATGCCAAAACCTGCGGTGTCTAGCAGCTCTGCAAGGCGCATTTTATCCACGGGGTAAAACTCATGTTCTAAATTCACCCTCATACGCTGCTCGCCAACATCAGTCAGCCCAAGTTGTTTGCAAACAATTAATTGCGCTTCACGTTCAAAGCTTGTCGCTGGTTTTTCTAAGTCGGCAATAAAAAGACGCCCATTCGACTTTAGCTGCTCACTCATTTGTTTAAACAAGCTTGCTTTATCGCCGTTATCTTTTACAAAGTGCATCACTAGCAAGCACAGTACTGCATCCGCTTGGTAGGCCTGTGGTGAAATCGCGCCATGATGGATCTGCACACGCTCCTGTAGACCCAACTTAGTAAAATGCTGATCTGCAATTGCCAACATATCAGCAGATACATCTTGCGCTATAAACCGCCAACTCGGGTTTAGCTGAGCAAGTTCTACAATTTCTTTGCCTGTCCCTGCACCCACAACCAAAATGGTTGCGCTATCTGGGTAAAGTGCTAAAAGTTGCGCCCCGGTAAGTTGGTGAATTAACGCATAACCTGGCACCAGTTTTGTGATCCTAGAGTCGTAGTTTTGGGCTTCTTCGCCCGTAAAAGTCGGCATCCAAATTTCCTTATGTTTGTGGTACTAAATTTAAAGATGAGTAGCCTCCCGGCTGTTTATTCACATGGATACGGGTGGCGATCCGCTCGCTCATCTGAGCAACATGCGAGATCACTCCAACCTTGCGGCCTTGTGATTGCAACGCGTCTAGTGCATCAATTGCGACACCTAGCGTCTCGGGGTCTAACGTACCAAACCCTTCATCAATGAATAATGAATGTATTTGCACTTTATTTGATGAAAGCGCGGCAAGTCCAAGTGCTAAAGATAAAGATACCAAGAAGGACTCTCCTCCAGATAAGGTGTTGACGCTACGTTGTTCGTCAGCCATGTCTTTATCTATGACCGCAATTTCTAAAGATTGCTCGATATTGGTAAGCAGATAACGTCTAGAAAGCGTATGCAATTGCTGGTTAGCATACTGCAATAAGATTTTTAACGTTTGTGTTTGCGCCCAATTACGCAACTTTTTGCCTGTTGCGTCGCCTAATAACTTGTCTAGCAAATGCCATTGTTCGTAGTCTTGTTGCAACTGAGCGAGATTTGCCGCTTGCAAAGAGAATTGTTGTTTATTCTGAGCATCAACCTCTAATGCACTTTGCACTTGTAGTAACTGATTTTGAGTTTGTTCAAGTGCTTGCGTCGTCTCGGCATGACTTTGCTTAACTTGTTCACTATCAACCCCATCAGGGTACTTACTTTCAAGTTGGCTGAGTTCTTCACGCTGATGACTAAGCTGCAGCTTAGTGTTTTGAAAGGCTTGTTGAACTTGCGCACACTTTTCTAAATTCGCTCGAGCTTCATCCAAAGAAACCTCAAGTAACGCTAATACTTTTACTTTGTCTAGCTGCCCTTGCTGGTCGAGCAACCATTGTTCAAAACGCGCATCAAGTTGCTGCAACCGGGATGTTTGCTCGGCAATTTGCTTTTCTAGTTGCGTCAGACTGTGTTGGGTCTTTTCACGCTGTGCTTCGGTTTGGCTCAGCGCTAGCTGGGTTTGTGTGATCTGCTCTCGGCTTTGCTGTTCTTGCAGCTTAAGCTCTGCAATCCAATCATCCAATCTGGTGTGCTGCTGTGGTAAGTATTCAGCACGTTCGCGATTGAGGCGTTCAATATTCTGCTGGTGTTGTAAAAGCGTATGTTCTAATTCTTCAAGTCGCTGCGCTTCATCTTGTTTTTGTTGACTGACAAGATGTAATTGATGCTCAAGCTGAACTTTTTCCGCCGTTAACGCATCAGTGCGCTCAGTGGTTTTTAGCCAAGTTTGCACCCCCGTTTTAAGTTGCCTAATGGCAGCTTGAGGGGATGAATCAAAGTCTTGCCACCACGACTTATCGGAAATTAACGCTTTAAGCCGATTGCGTAAGGCAGCCACTGTTTGTGATAGCTGATCATATTCGGTTCGCAAAAAGGCAATATGATTGCCTAAATCATGGTGCTGCTGCTGAAGTGCCTGCCCTTTATGTTTAGCCTGCTCGAGGTGTTGTTGTGCCTGCTGAACCAATTGCCACTGGCGGTCGATATTATTGCGTAACTTGGATAGTTCATTTAGCCGTGACTGAATACTCACAAGTTGCAATTCAGCTTGCTCAGCGCTGCCAACTTTATACTCATCACTCAACGCATCTAGTCGAGCGCGATTCTCATTTATTTGCTTAGTGCAGTGAGCAATTTCCTGAGTGACTGACTGCCATAGCGCATTTTCACGCTCTTTTTCACCGACTTGTTGATTATAACGCTGCAACACTTGCTCACGAGCTTGCTCAGCAGCTTGATACTGAGACCGAAAATCCGATAGTAACTGCTCCCAATGGGCATCGATGTGCTCTACACCATAAGGATGTTCTTTTGAGCCACATACCATGCATTCTTGCCCTGCTCGCAATTGAGCGCGTAAATCGCTGATCCGCTCACTTGCGCGTAACTGCACTTGCTCCAAGTTATCACGAGTTAGGGCTAGGCGCTGCTTAGACAACTCATCTTGCTGCTTGGTATCTCGGATCAGTATCTCAAGCCTTTCCAAGCCAATATGATGTTGAGTTTGTTGCGATCGTAGCTGATGCAGCAAGGCATCTCCTTCTTCGATACTACGATAAGCCTGCACGCATAGAGACCAATTCTGCAATGCCAGATTTAGGTCTTGTTGAGTCAAAGGTGCAAGTGCTTCTTTTAATGCGGAGAGCGCGCTGGCTTCGGTGTCGTAAACCTTTTGTAGGTGCTGTACCTCAGCCTCATGTTTGCTCAATTGTGTACCTAGCGCTTGCTGTTCGTTCGGTAATTTTTGCAACTGAACTTCATAATCATTACGTTGTTGTTGGTACTTTTGCAGATCATCGAATTGAGGTTGAACCACGTTCCATTGCCCGGCAATATTGCTAACTGAGTGCAAATTCGCTTGCTCATGCTCTAACTGCTGTAATTCAGTATCGATTTCGCCTTGTTGCACTTGATACTTCTGTATTGCAGCCTCATGTTGCGCAATAAGATTGGCGTGCTTATCTAGATAGGGCTTAGTTTCTCGTTCTTGCGCTTTGTGTAGGCTCAGTTTTTCATCCAATATACGAATGCTGTTAAAGCTTGGTTCTAACTTTACAAAATTGGCTTGCTGCGTAATAAGCTGCTGTTCCAGTTGCTGCTGTTTTGCTTTGAGCGTTGTAATGGCGGATGCAAAATCTTGTTGCTGCAGTGCTAGCCGCTCTTGAGATAGCTGCGCAACGCGTTTATCCGCCAGCTCATGCTGCTCACGGTTATCACGCATCTCATTGGCTTTTAAGACTTGCTGCGCATATTCCTGCTGTGGCTTTCTCTCTTCTATTTGCTGCTCAAGCGTTTGTAGCGAGTGTTCCACCTCAGCTATTTTTTGCTTTCTTAACTCGACATCCGCGAGCCATTGCAGCTGAGCTTGCAGCTTTGTACTTGTTTCTTGTTGTCGATTTCTTGTATCAAGCAATCCCAACTTCTGTGCTTCAAGTTCGGCTTGCTGCTCTGGTGACAAGAGCACAATTTGACCTAGCCTATCTTGCTGAGATTGCAGCTCAGTTTTCTTTTGCTTGTGCGCTTCAAAAACCGCTTTACCGATATTGCTGAACTTTTCGGTACCCGTAAGACATTCTAGTAACTGAGCCCGTTCATCTCCCCCTGCCTTCAAAAACGCGGAGAATTCATGCTGAGCAAGCAACACAGCTCGAGTAAACTGTTCAAAGTTAAGCCCGACTAGCTGTTCGATTCGTTGTTCTGTTTCTTTTTTCTTCTCACAGACTAGGGTCATATCTGGTAGGCTAAACAACTCAATAGTGGCAGTTTTTAAATTACCTTTAGGGCTTTTTCTAGCGCGCTCTACCGACCAACTAGCTTGATAACGTTTGCTATCTTGAGCAATAAAAACCACGCTAGCAGATGCCGCAACACAACCCCGACGCAATAGGTTTCGCGGGTCGTTTAACTTAATGTTATCGCCATTAAAGGCAACTTTCTCTTTGTCGTCCGATTTTAACCGTGCGGTTTTGCCATAAAATGCAAGGCAAACCGCATCCAGTAAAGTGCTTTTTCCCGCCCCTGTATCACCGGTAATGGCATAAAGACCGGTGTCTTTGAGTGGTGCCGCAGTAAAGTCGACTTCAGCACTTTCTATAGAGGCAAGGTTGGTGATTAATATTTTTTCAAGTTTCATTGCACTACTCCTCCATGCTCGCGATCACTTCTGCTAATTTTTCATGTAATGTCGCGGGTGCTTTTTCCTGCTCAGGTTCAATTTCGCGATAGGCAATATCCAACAAGGTATTGGGCGATAACGATTCAACTTTGCCCAAATCTTCAAACAACCACTCACTGGCAGCTGCGCCTTTAGACACCCGCTCAATACCACAAAACTTAATATCCTTTCCTTTTAGCGCTTCATCAATCTCGGCTCGAAAGCGGCTATTGGTTTCAGCTGCAGATAATTTTAAGCGAACATAGGGAGCGCTATCGAACTTGCTAAAATCCTGCGCCGCGATAGCTTCGCATAATTCAGCCAAGCGCTTTGCACCATCTTCAGGGATATATAACACATCTTTAAAACGGGGAACGTAAAGGGGGTTTACATCGACCAGACCTTGCTCATTAAATTCAGCGAGCAATACTTGATGCTTATAATTGCGTTCGGAAAATGACATTGGCAAAGGTGTGCCGCAGTATCTGATAGCACTTTGCTTAGCGACGGTTTGCGCTTTATGTAAATGGCCTAGCGCAACATAGTCAAACTGCTCGCCAAACACGCCGGCAGACACCGCATCAAAGCCGCCAATGTTGAGGTTACGCTCAGAATCTTCAGAAATCGTTCCACCCTTGGCGTGCAGATGCCCCATTAGCACAATAGGACCTTTCACTTCTTCTATCGTGCTTAGCGCATGCTGATAAGCTAATTGTACCCCGGTTTGATAGTCAAACTCGTCATCTAGCGGTTTTGGTAAATCAGCACTGCGCAAAAATGGCATTGCCACAACATGCATATGCTGCGCTGCGATGGGTAAATCGATAACAACTTGTTCAGGCGCTTGCTTGTTAAAGCGTCCAATAACATGGGTGTTGAATAAGGTTAAGAGTGGTTTTGCGGTTTCAATGCGATTAGCGGAATCGTGGTTGCCTGCAATCAGAATAATGTGCAGCTGAGGACACAGTTGAGATGCTTTTTGGATAAAGGTATACAGTTGCTTTTCAGCACTCGCGGGCGGTGTTGCGGTATGAAAAATATCACCGCTGATCAACAGTACATCAATTTGCTGTTCAACCAGCGCATCGCATAGCCAGTCTAAAAACAGCTGATGCTCTTCACTGCGATCATGCTCGTAAAATGATTGCCCTAAGTGCCAGTCAGACGTGTGTAAAACCTTCATTTAGCGTTCCTTTTCCTATAGAAACGCTAATATAGCATCGTCGAGCAATATTCGTCTTGTGAATATTGACGCTTTAACAGCTTAGTGAGTCAACTGCCACCAAGCAAAAATGATTATAGGTAATGCCAGTAAAAAGAATTTAGCAGGTAACTTGAAAACACGACTATGCTTATCTTGCACGCGTTTAATCGCCGATTTCTCGTTACAGGCAGCTACTTTATCAACATAAAAATAGCCGTCATCTAAATAATCTTTACAGTTTTGTTCGTCTGCAGGAATTGCAACAAACTTCTCTTGTTTTTTTAGTATGTAGAAATCCATACTGCCCACCACATTTGATTCGCTAAACGGGTATTTAGTACAGAGCAAAACTAACGCCAGTTTTACCCATAGATTGTAAAGTGCGCGATTTTAAAGACAAACTTGGGTCAATATCAACAACTAATTTTGTTTTCTTTATTTATTTATAAAATGTAGACAATAACCCAGCAAAATACCTTTTTGGCATACAAATTAATTTTTTTGAGCATTGTATTTTTTCTATCAAAAACAACAGATTAAAAAACACTCAAAACAGCGTAATTTCAGTCGTGCCTAAATCTTGTTACTTTATCTCAAAACTTTGATTTATGTGTTTTTATTTGTCAGTTTATTGACACGTAGAAGGTTTTATTTGTCTTCCTTTGTCACCATGCAAATCCCCTCTACTCACTCCGAGCAAAAACTGAAATAAAAATGTTTATTGGTCAATGCTTTGGCACGATAAAATGGGAAATAACAATGAAAAAATCAACACCAGCCATGCCTTTATTGGTTGCACTAGCGCTATCCGGTGTCGCACACGCCAGCGCCATTTCGCAAACCAAAGGGCATTTTGAAGATAAGTTTCGCCAATTAGATGAGACTTTACCGACCCCAAATATCTACCGCAGCGCAGCCGGTGAGCCCGGAGAGCGTTATTGGCAACAAAAGGTGGATTATGATATTGATGTAAACTTGGACGAGAAAGCCAAAAGGTTAACCGCTACGCAGACCATACATTACAAAAATAACTCTCCTCACACCCTCAAATATTTATGGCTACAATTAGACCAAAATATCTTCAAAAATGATTCAATTGCTGAACGCACTGCAACTTTTGGGAACGAATTACAGAGTAATCCGGTTACAAAACATGCAAAAATTTCACTAAATCAACTCAGACGCCAGCAGTTTATGGATGACACTGAGCTTGGTTTTATCATCAATAATGTCAAGGACGGTCGCGGTAAACCGCTCAAGGTCACGATTGTTGATACCATGATGCGTGTTGACCTAAACGAACCACTCAAATCAGGTAAAGATCTACAATTTAGTATGGACTTCGCCTTTAATATTGTTGAAGAAGATGCCGTTGGCGCACGTTCGGGTTATGAGCACTTTGAAAAAGACGGTAATGACATCTTTTTGCTCGCGCAATGGTTCCCTCGCCTAACGGCGTATACAGATTATGAAGCTTGGACCAACAAGGCGTTTCTTGGCAGTGGTGAATTCACGCTCGAGTTTGGTGACTACGACGTTGAAATCACGGTGCCGGCCGATCATATCGTTTCTGCAACCGGTGAGTTAGATAACCCAAAGCAAGTTCTGAGCAAAACCCAGCGTGACAGACTAGCGCAAGCAAAAACAGCAAAACGCCCGGTATTCGTCGTTACTGAAGAAGAAGCACTAGAGAACGAAAAAGCGGGTACAGACGACACCAAAACGTGGCGCTTTAAGGCCAAGAATGTGCGAGATTTTGCTTGGGCTTCATCACGTAAATTTATGTGGGATGCTAAAGGCTATCAGCAAGGTGGTGACGAGCAGCCTCTCGTGATGGCCATGTCATTTTTCCCCAAAGAGGGGGGTGACTTGTGGAAAAAGTACTCCACCGAAGCCGTTATTCATACAATGGAAGTCTATTCACGCTTCTCGTTTGATTACCCCTATCCAACCGCGCAATCAGTAAATGGTCCTGTCGGTGGGATGGAATATCCGATGATCACTTTCAATGGTCCGCGTACGAAATTGCAAGATGATGGCTCTCGCACCTATTCACTGGCCGAGAAACGTTTTTTAATCGGCGTTGTCATTCACGAAGTAGGGCACATCTACTTCCCTATGATAGTCAACTCAGACGAGCGCCAGTGGACATGGATGGATGAGGGCCTCAATAGCTTTTTAGATGGCGTTGCTGGCCGCGAATGGGATCCCACCATTCCTTGGGGCGTTGAGCCAAGAGATGTTGCTGCCTACATGAAATCTGAAGATCAGTCTCCAATCATGACGCAATCAGACAGCGTATTGCACTTAGGCCCAAATGCCTACACGAAACCTGCTGCAGCGCTTAATATTCTGCGCGAGGTGATTTTAGGCCGTGAGCTATTCGATTTTGCATTTAAAGAATATGCCCTACGCTGGAAATATAAACGCCCAACGCCAGCTGATTTCTTTAGAACGATGGAGGAAGCTTCTGGGGTCGATTTAGATTGGTTCTGGCGTGGCTGGTTTTACAGCACTGATCATGTCGATATCTCACTAGATAAAATCTATCAATTGCGGTTGGACACCAAAAACCCAGACATCGACTTTGGTCGCCTACGTGAGTTTGAAAAGAACAAACCAATGTCGTTATTCGTCAAACGCAATCAAGAACAAGGGCGCGCACTTTGGATTGATAAAAACCAAGACATAACAGACTTTTACGATAATAATGACCAGTTTACGGTAACCAATGAAGAACGAAATGAGTATCGTGAGTTTTTATCTGAGCTTAAACCTTGGGAAAAACGTACTCTTGAGCGTGCGGTAAAAGAAGACAAAAACTATTACGTACTTAAGTTTAGTAATGTCGGTGGACTCGTGATGCCAATCTTACTTGAGCTCACGTACCAAGATGGTAGCAAAGAAGAGCGGACTATCCCTGCCGAGATTTGGCGTCGCAATGCCCGTAACGTCAGCAAGCTAATTATTACAGATAAAGATAAACCGCTTGCGTCCGTGACCGTTGACCCGCGGTGGGAAACTGCTGACGTTGATATTGAGAATAACCATTACCCAAGACGCATTATAGAATCTCGCCTAGAGCTCTATAAAAAGAAAGAACGTGAAGGTAAAGTGTATCGCGATATCATGCAAGACGTTAAAGCCGAGCTAAAACCACTTGAAGAGAAAAAGGATAACTAATGAAAACCTGGCGCTTAGCCTGTTTATTTGTGCTGATTTCACCGCTTTGTCAAGCGCACCAATTAAAAGCAGCGGTCACCACGGTGTTATTTAACGAACGCAGTGGTAATATCGAAATCATGCACAGATTCTATCTCCATGATACTGAGCATGCGGTAGAGAGCCTATTTAGTCACAATGCCGATATATTTAACAATGTTGCTGATAGAGTAAGCTTTGCGAATTATGTCAGTAAGCGCGTTGAATTAAAAACAGGCGCAGGTAAAGTGCTGCCCTTAAATTTGGTTGGTGCGGAAATTGATGGCCAATTTTTTTGGGTATATCAAGAAACACCGCTGTTCTCACCAATAAATGAACTTAAAATGCGCCATAATGCACTCAGAGATGTGTGGTCAGAACAAGTCAATTTAGTAAACTTTGAAGGCAAAGGAAAAGTCAGGTCGTTGCACTTTGATGGTAATGATGATTGGCTAAGCGTCACGTTTTAGGTTATCTAACTCGCTAAAGTTAAAAGGCACTCCGGTGCCTTTTTTACTTTATCAACTCAAGTTCTGCGCTAAAGTTAAAGAATACTTTTTAATGCACGATGAGGAAAAGGAATGATAGCCTCAATAAAGCTGGTGTTGACCTACATATTACTGACGTCATTTAGCGTCTGTGCAAACGATTTAGTGCGCTATAACATCTCTAAAGAATTTGCAGATCCAAAACAAGACTACTACATCGCGTTATTAAGGCTGGCTCTAAATAAGAGCCGCGATAAATATGGCGCTTACCAACTCAGTGAAAACTCTTTCGATCATACCCCTCAAGGACGCACCTTAGAAATTTTGGAGCAAGGGAAGCTTTTAGATGTTCACTGGAGTATGACATCCATCAAAAGAGAAAAGAGTTTAGCGACGGTATATGTGCCGCTACTAAAAGGAATGATGGGCGCGCGTTTATTTCTCATCCACAAAGATACCGAAGAAAGACTCTCTTTGCTTCACTCTCCCGCCCAATTAATGAGTTTCACGCTTGGTAGTGGTATCGACTGGCCCGATACTTCAATCTACGAAAAAAATGGCTTTGTTGTAGTCACTAGCATGGCTTCTTTGCTACCAAAGATGTTAGAAGAAAAACGCTTTGAGCTCTTCCCTCGCGCACTTCACGAACCATGGACAGAGTTACAAAGCATGGATAGCACAGTAGTAGAGTCTAGGTTCGCGTTTTGTTATCCCACTGCTATGTACTTTTTCGTCAATAAAAATAATAGTCGACTCAAGGAACGCCTTAGCTATGGCCTCAACAAAGCAATAGAAGACGGCTCATTTGATAGACTATTTTTCAATCATCCAATTACTCGTGAAGCCATTGCAAAAGCCAAATTTGAGGATAGGAAAGCTTTAAAACTTCAAAACCCAAACTTGAGTGGTCACACAAGGGATACCCTGTTTAACGCCAAATATACTTGGCAACCTATCCACCAGTGCATATCGCCCAACTAGGCCCAGTCCAGCGTGATAAGCTACTGACACTTGAATTATCGGCTTTGGTTAATTAATTTGGGATTGGTATGTGTAAGTAAGGGATATCTAGTTTTTTGTAGATTTATCAGCCTAATCAGTAATTCGTTTTATACGATAACATCGCACACCAGCGCTTAGTGCCTAAGCCCTGTTTATCTTTCAAGTTTGTTTTTGCAGCAACGGTCAACAGGCCCTAGAACTTTCAGCTAGAATGAATTCACCACCAACAAATAACACAAATAAAGAAGGCCATTACCTTGATCAATATTCCACCCAATGTCCCACGCTCAAACAGCCCGATTGGTCGAAAGCTTGGTAGCTTGATGCTTAAGATGATGGGATGGAAGATAGCTGGCACCTTCCCAAGTGAAGAAAAGTTTGTAGCAGCCGTCGCGCCGCATACGTCAAACTGGGACTTTTTTATTGGCATTGCTGTCAAGCTTGCACTTGATGTTGAAATTCGCTTTTTAGGCAAGCACACCATTTTTACCCCACCATTTGGCTGGTTATTACGCAAATGGGGTGGAATTCCGGTTAGGCGAGATACACCGCATGGTATGGTCACGCAGGTTCGCGATATTTTTAATGCCAGCGACAAATTGATTTTGGGCTTAGCTCCAGAAGGAACTCGTAAATACACTCCAGAATGGAAAAAAGGCTTCATCTACATTGCGCAATCCGCCGAAGTCCCTATTGTGCCTATGGCAATAGACTACCGCAGTAAAACTTTTGTTATTATGCCAGCGATCGACAATACAGCAGAGCTCACGCCAGATCAGTTACTTAACCAAGTCAAACTACAATTTTCAAAACAAATGGCAAAATACCCTGCACACGCATCAGGACTATGAATAAAAATATCGATGAAGATCAAAAAGATTAAATTGAAAAACCATTATTTCAGACAAAAAATAATAAAACTATCAGCTATTTCAAAAAATAAAGCTAATCCAATCAAACACTTTGAAACAGCACACTTTGATTACATTAGCTTGACAATTACAAGCCATAACACACTTAACACGCTCACATTGTAAAGATTTGTTAATGACATTTATACATATATATCATGAAGATATTTAATTTTAACCATCATCAATGAAAACATTCAGTAAATTAAAAGTTGATAAGAAGACCGCATCATGAATAGTATTTCACTACTTATTAACGTCATCGTGGTGAATTATGCGAGTGCTCATTGTTGCATTACTTATTGGTTTTATTGGAATTGCCTTTTGGAAAATGATGCCAGAAGCTCAACCTTCACAGGTAAATTTAATTCAAGCTTCACACAACTTAGAAACTGCTAACCAGGCAACTCCAAAGCATGAGACGCTTGAATCGAGCCCTGAGCAGGTCACCCCTACAGCGACGCCAATACAAAAGGGCAATGACTTTTACGCTGTGAATAAGGTATCAAATAAAGCAAAAGCAGTGCTTTCAGCCGCAAAGGTTTTACCACAAGATTTAAGCAACGAAGCGTATATTGAGTTTGACTTACCTACACTAAGAGAATTAGAAGGCGGTGATAACTTTGAATTGTTAATTCCGCAAACACAAGAGTCATTTGTAGCAGAAGTGACAGGCATATCTTTAGCGGAAAACGGCGATAAAAGTGTTTTTGGTAAGGTAACCGGTGCTGATGGTCGTTTCCATACCACCGTTTTAACCGTAGGCAAAGACGCCGTATATGGTCAACTTACCGCCCCAAGTGGCAACTATGTATTTGAATCAAAAGATCAATTTGGCTGGATTGCTGCCAAGCGAGACTTATACCGCTCCCACAAAGAAGAAGAACTACATCCGCATGATAGCCATGACGAAACAGACCATAACTCAGTTTCTGTGAAGAAAGATATTTTTCAACCCAAAAGTAACGTTAACTAAAAAGAAAGGAAAAACAATGAAAACAACAGTAAAGGCAGCATCGCTGGCAACGGCACTCGCTCTATCTGCAAGCGCATCAGCAGTAACCGTCGATATCGGCATTCTTTATACCGATCAATCTGCGGCTGCTACGTCAAACATTAATACTAAAATCAATCAGCTGATTGCGTTTACAAACCAAGTTTACAGCCAAAATGGCATCGATCTGCAACTACGTCTTGCAGGTACACAAAACTTAGGTAACTACAACATCACACCAACGAGTGCTTGGTTAGATTCTGTGACTAACAGTAGCTATGTAGCTAACCTTCGTAATACTTGGCGTGCAGATATGGTTGCGGTACTTGGTACAGGTGAGCGCAATGGTAACTACATCACATGTGGTCTAGCTTGGGTAGGTCAAGGTAGCAATGGCAACCTATATTCAAGCATGAGCAACCGTATGTTCAGCATTACAGGTATCGATTGTGGTGCAACAACCTTTGTACATGAGCTTGGTCACAACCAAGGTCTAGCGCATTCACGCAAACAAGGTGACACCAGCGGTGGTGTATACGTTGATGGCATGGGCCACGGTGTACAAGACAACTTCGCTAGTATCATGGCTTATCCACATGTATTTGGTAATGCAACACAATACGACTACTTTGCAAACCCGAACTGGTCTCTTGGCGGCGTGCCTTATGGTGTAGTTGGTCAATCATATGCTTGGAAAACGGTAGATGCGACTAAAACGAGTATCGCAAACTTCAAGTAATCGCAATGTAGTTAATTAAGCACTACTGCAATAAGTTAAACTTTCAAACTAAAACACACCCAAACCCGCGCTCTTAGCGGGTTTTTTTATGCTTTGTATGCTTATTTTTCCAGCCATTGATTGATTTCTTGATACATAAAGTCGCGGATTAGAGGTTGCGCTTCTTTGTTGGGGTGTAAGTTATCGCTTTGCATTAATTCCGGTTTGGCCGCCACTTCTAGCATAAAGTAGGGCATTAGGTAGCTACCGGTTTGCTCTGTCACTTGTTGGTAGCTCTCGGTAAACATACTGGTATAGCGAGGACCTAAATTAGGGGGGATTTGGATTTCCATTACGGCAACGTTGGCGCCTGCTTGTTGGCTAGATTGCACCAGCAGTGTGAGATTTGCCTTTAACCTTTTTACAGGAAATCCGCGTAGGCCATCATTACCACCCAATTCGATTAATACATGAGTAGGCGCAATCGCTTTCAATTGCTGATTTATTTTTGCCACAGCATTACCTGTTGTTTGACCGCTAACGCTAACATTGATAATTTCGATCGGATTTTGTTCTATTTCGTATTTATTTTGTAACAATTTAACCCAACCATCATCTTGTTTCAGGCCATAAGCGGCGCTTAAGCTATCACCAACTATCATGAGTTTTTGCTTGGCATTTGCGCTTAACGGCGTCATTACAATAACAAGTATGAACAACAACTTTAGGAAATAGTACTTCATGTCAGTGCTTTCTCAGTTAAATATGATCCAAGTAAAAGGCCTTACTAAACAGGTCTCTACCGTTGAAGGTAATCTCACTATCCTTAGTGATATCGATTTCACTGTCAAGTCAGGTGAGTCCGTGGCTATCGTTGGCGCTTCAGGCTCAGGTAAGTCAACCTTACTTAGTTTGCTTGCCGGATTAGATATCGCATCCAAAGGAGAAGTTCATTTAGATGGCGAATCATTACAAAAAATGGATGAAGAAGCTCGAGCTCAACTGCGAGCAGAAAAAGTCGGCTTCGTATTTCAGTCATTTATGTTAGTGCAAAGCTTAACAGCACTTGAAAATGTGATGCTTCCTGCTGAATTAGCTGGGGACAAAGGTGCAAAAAATCAAGCGACAGAGTTATTAGAAAAAGTTGGCTTGTCTCATCGTCTAACGCACTATCCTTCACAACTTTCGGGTGGCGAACAGCAACGAGTGGCTATAGCCAGAGCCTTTGTTGGCAAACCCAAAATCCTATTCGCCGACGAACCATCGGCTAATTTAGACAGCAAGAACGGCCATCTTATCGAGCGTTTGCTGTTTGACCTAAACAAAGAGAATGGCACCACTTTGGTGCTTGTTACCCATGATGAGCAACTCGCTCAACAGTGTGATCGCATCATTCATATTGAAGCTGGAAAACTAGAAGTAATAAAACAAGGAGCGGCTGTCAATGTGGTTTAAGTTAGCACTTACTTTATTCTCTAGGGAATTTAGACGAGGCGAGCTCACCATCATCCTAGCTGCAATTGCGCTTGCAGTATTGACTGTGTTTAGCTTGTCTTCCATTACCGAGCGGATCCGTTTGAATCTAGAACAAAAATCCGCAGACTTTATCGCTGCTGACAGGCGGCTTTCGAGCAACCATGATTTCGACGACCGAGTACTGACCACAGCACGAGAGTTTGGCTTAAATACCGCCAAGCAAGTGTATTTTGACTCGATGTTATTTGCCAACGATGAGTTAATACTTGGCGCGCTAAAAGCGGTGACAGATACATATCCACTTAGAGGTAAACTTACTTTAAGAGATAGCCTTAATGGCGAGAATTACCAAGTTCAAGCCGCTCCGAAAAAGGGCAATGTATGGCTCAGCGAAGGCTTGTTTTATTCCCTTGACCTTAAAATTGGCGATGTGGTAGAAATAGGGGCAGGGCAGTTTACAGTGAGTAAGGTGCTTATTAGCGAGCCTGATGCCCCTTTCTTCTCGCTGGCGGGGAACAAACGCGTCCTTATTAATCATGATGATATTGCGGTGACTAAAGCCATTCAACCCGGGAGCCGAGTATTCTACCGACTATTATTTTCGGGCTCAGAGCAGCAGCTGGGAGAGTACTACACTTGGCTCAAGCCACAACTCAAAAGCAACCAATCTTGGCAGGGAATAAAAGACAGGCAATCACCTTTGGGTGAAAACTTAGCTCGCTCGGAGAGCTTTTTGCTCCTTGCTGGACTATTTGGGATCATGCTCGCTGCCGTAGCGATGGCGGTTTCTGCAAAGCGCTACTGTGAGCGCCAATATGATCCCGTCGCCATGATGAAAACGCTCGGTGGTAGTCGCAAAACCATCCGCCGTATTTATCTTTTACACCTTTCTTTAGTGACCTTTTTTTCCGTTGTAGTCGGTCTTGCTATCGGTTACGGGCTGCAAAGTGTTGGGGCCGCTTACCTGATTAACTTTATGGATACGGCCCTGCCTGAAGCAGGGTTTAGGCCTTGGCTGTTGAGCATTGCCGTGGGTGTGGTATGCGCAATGATGTTTTCATTAAAACCACTATTAGATTTATTTGATATCCCGCCGCTGCGCGTCCTAAGACGCAACCTTGGAGACACCATCGCGATTAGTCGAATTCATATGGCGCTTTCAGTGTTAACTATTTTTGGGTTAATGTGGCTATTTAGTCGCGATATTAAGATCACCGCGATTTTATTCGGCGCAACCTTGCTACTCATGGCCGTGCTATACGTGATCTCACGACTATTATTTTCAGCGGGCAGAAAACTCGGGTTGAGCCCGGGCTCAAGTTGGTCTCTTGCCATTGCCACACTGCAAAAACGTGCCAATGCAAATGCGGTACAGCTTATTAGCTTTGCTCTGGCTATCAAATTAATGTTGTTTTTAGTGGTGCTGAAAAATGACATGATCTCAGATTGGCAGATGCAAGTGCCTGAAGACGCACCCAATGCATTTTTTATCAATATAATGGAACAAGAAATTCAGCCAATGCAAAGCAAACTTGATGAAAGTGGCATCAAGCATGAACATTTTTATCCCGTCTTTTTGGGTCGTGTAAATGCGCTAAATGGCGAAGAGTTTGCACGCAGGGTCTCACTGCAAGAGGGTGAAGAAAAAGACGAAGATGCACGTGATGGGGTAGGGCGCGAGCTCAATCTTACTTGGTTAGATGAATTGCCAGCGGGTAATGAAGTAGTCGATGGCGAGTGGTTTGATGACTCTGATGCGCTTCAAGTTTCCGTCGCTCAAGGGCTTGCCGAGCGGGTAGGGATAAAAGTGGGGGACACGCTTAGCTTCCTAATCAATAGTCAAACAATTGAAGCCAAAGTGACGAGTTTACGTAGTGTCAATTGGGGCTCGCTGAAACCTAACTTTGTGATGATATTCAACGATAAAATCGCCGGCCAATTCCCTGTGACTTACTTTACTGCCGCCAAGCTTGAAATAGCAGACACTAAGGTTATTAGTCAGTTTTTGAAAGCGTATCCAACAATTAGTATGATCGACATTCAGAGCCAGCTCAAACAGGCACAATCGATGATTTCTCAAGTCTCACTGGCGATTAGCTTTGTACTTAGTATCGTGCTTATCAGCGGTTCTTTGGTGCTCATTTCTCAGGTTCAGGCAAGCCTTGCCGAACGTATGCAGGAAATCGTTATCTTGCGCACACTCGGTGCCAAAGGTCGTTTGATAAAACTCGCCACGCTTTATGAATTTTTATTACTTGGCGGATTAGCAGGACTGGTAGCTGCCGTGGTCAGTGACATTGCACTGTTGGTGATCCAAGTTCAAACATTCGATGTGGATGGCCGCTTGCACCCCTATATTTGGCTATTAGGGCCTGCAACTGGCGCAACATTCGTCGCTGTGATTGGTTACTTTATGGTGGCGAACACGATGAAACAAAACACGCAAGGGCTACTACGCAAACTCGCATAAAACTTCGAAAAGACTAAAAAGTGGCTCACCGTTACCATCAGTGAGCCACTCATCTCGCAAAAGCAAAACTCCATCGTCTTGATCTTTACAAACTTCAATTACGTACCTACCTTTAAGTAGGGCTGCGCAGTACACATGCGAAACCAAAGGATATTAAAAATGGATAGGATACCGGTTAAAGGCATTATTTTTGACCTAGATGGCACACTAGTGACATCTGAACTCGACTTCTCACTTATTCGGGCGCAAATTGGCTGTCCGGTAGGGCAAGACTTACTCAGTTTTATCAGTACATTGCCTTCACCTTACATGCGTGAAGAGGCTATGAACATCGTCCACCAACATGAATTATGTGACGCACAGCACTGTGAAGTTATTCCTGGGGTTAAGGAGTCTGTTGCGCACCTTTCGAGAATGGGGGTCCCGCTTGCCGTTGTGACCAGAAACTTTGCAAAAGCGGCGCGATTGAAGCTTAAAATAGCGGGATTGCCAATTCCATTGATTTTAACGAGGGACGATGCGCCAGCCAAACCAGACCCAGCCGCGCTGCTGCAAGTTGCTCAGACCTGGCAAGTGCCACCTTATCAATGTGTTTATGTTGGCGATTACCTCTACGATATAGAGGCGGCACATAACGCCAACATGCCGTCATGCTTGTTTGCCCCTAATGACAAACCTCACTACGCAGAGCAAGCAGATGTTGTCATTAGTCACTTTGCGGAGTTAGTGGATGCGCTGTACACGCTAGACATAAGAAGACACCGCTACTTAGCCTAGCGCGATAACATTGAAGCTATCAGTTATGTGTTATTTGGTAGTTTGCCTTTTTTCCCTCAGTCGACTCAAACGACCCTTTATCACCCACGGCAATAGCATCAACATCGCTTTGTACCACTGTAAAATTACTATGTGCTTTACCGTGCTTAAAACGACCATCGTGCATCAATACAACCTTGCCTTGTTGCCCAGAAAAGCACCCGATTACTGCTTCAAAGCCATTAAACTCAACATCTCCTTCTTCGGCATAGTGAAGCTGATAATATACTTCGCTACTGCCTTCAATTTCGCCTTCGTAACTGAGGCTCACCACGGCTTTGGAGAGTTTGGCACCATCATCAAATTGTTTTTCTGTGGTTTCTTGCCAATTGATAATTTCGTACACACCTGTTAGTTGCATCGCATTTCCCTTAATTTTATAGTAAAAGAGTTTGATCTTGCTCTGCAGTTTTATGCAGCTTGTTTTAAATCTAGCACGCAATTTAAAATTGGTATTGTAAAAACGCGACAACAAACAATGAGTTCTATCCATAACAAGGCAGCGATGAAATCTAACCTTAGTCCAGTCACCGGTGTACTCCACCAACAACAAAGCGCGCCAAACTACCAGCTTAGACGGTATTTCCCATGCACAGAGTTAAAAGGTCTTGTCGAGCAATTTTGGTTTGTCGACTGGTGTTTGCCGGATAATAAAACCCATACACAACGAAACTTACCAGATCCCAACTTTCATTTACTGCTAAGTACCGATGAGATAAAAATTATTGGCCCTGTAAGCAAAGTATACGATTACACAATGCATGGAAAAGGGCAGCTCTTGGGGGTTAAATTTAGGGTCGGTGCCCTAGTAGAACAATTTGATATCACTCCTTTGGCATGTGTCGATAAAACCTTTTCTTTGCAGCATCTTTGCGATATGCCATCGAGTTCGCTTGTTTCTTCATTAACCATGGCAAGTGATGATGCAGAGCGGGTAAAAGTGCTATCACAATTTTTAATGTCGTTTACACTCCCTCAAAGCACAGGTGCTGCTATGGCCGAAGGTATTCTCAACACCTTGCAAGATCACAGCGATATTTTTACGGTTGAGCAACTTGCCAAACAATGCGACATGCCAATACGACAAATACAAAGGCTTTGCCAACACTACATCGGTTTTAGTCCTAAATGGCTAATTCGAAAGTACCGCTTGCACCAAGCACTTGCACTGCTTGAATCCAATGCGACTACAATGGCAGACATTGTTGCTCAGTTGAACTATACCGATCAGTCACATCTTATTAGAGATTTTAAAGAAATAATCGGTACCACTCCCAATCGTTATCTCAAGCGTCCCTAACAGGTACTTTGCCTATTGTGTTGTAATGCCCCTTTACAACACCACAACGCAATGACATTAAGCCTCAATCGCTTTACAAATTAGTGCAATTGTACCGTTTGTCATCGAGACATTTAACGCTTCTCTATCTGGGTGACACTCCATTGCAAGTGCAAAACCATGTAGATAAAGCATGCACTGCATAAATAATTTCATACAATGCATGTAAAAGAGGAGCTATCAACTGAAGTTAGTTAGGTGTTGGTGAAGGAGCACAAATACCACCTGGTGAACAGGTAATAAGTGGCCCCTCAGACCAAGCACCACTAAAGTCATTATATTTCCATTCTTGGCTGGTATTCGAATCAACAAAGCTCACTTTAAACCTACTATACGGTGCAATTCCTGAACTCGACGCCACAGAGTATACAGCCAACGATGTACCAAGGCTACCACCACCAAATCGCTGAATTTTTTTCGCTGTTACAACGATCGTCTCAATCTTTTTTTTGTCTGATTTAGATTCAGATGTATATTGAAATTCAGCATCTGTGAAACTTTGTTGTAACTGAAATGCTCCCGCAGGTAACTCCAATTCTGCAGTTAGCTGCTCTGTTCTGCTTAGAATAAGCTGCTGATACTCCTCCACTAACCACTGAGGAATTTTTTCTCCACGACTTCCGTATTCCATTATACGTAATACTGTTGGATCTTGGAGAAGCGGTACCTCAGGCTTTTGAGTTGAAACTCCACTCCGACTTTGATTTATATACGTTGATAGCTGGTGAAACTGTTCCATTGACAAATCAAGTTGACTTGCATTTTGACGAATAGAATCAATCTTAGATTGGATAATATCAGATTCATTTTCAACTGCAATTGTTGAAAATGAGCTTAATAATATTGGTATGATCACTTTATACATAGTACATTCCTTTTAAATGATTCGAAACAAATGTAACCAAAAGGGAAACTAAATGCAACATAAAAAATCCACCTTTGAGTATCGCTTGTACGGGGTGAACTGACAGATATCGCCGAACAACTGGCTCAGCAGGGCTTTAAAAATCTTTACATTGATGGCGGAAAAACCATACAAAGCTTTCTTCAACAAGATCTCATTGATGAGCTAATTATCACGACCATTCCAACTATATTTAGGTGGCGGAATACCTTTATTCGGAAAATTAAACGAACCGCTTAAATTTAGACATGTGAATGCTGTGAGATATTTAGATTGCGTGGTAAAAAAGTACTACGTACGCCAAAGATAACCCTAAGAAGGCGCTTAAAATAAGCGCCTGCAGTATGCAACTAAGCGCACAGCTTATCACCTGACGTAGCTTCCATATCTGCATGCTTTAACTGATATAAATCACGCCAAAGCAGAGGGATGATAATAACGGTTAACGTGATGTTTGAGATAGGCACCGCAAGCCACACCCCATCAACACCAAACCAGAAGGGCAATAAATATAAAAACGGCAATTGCACCAACATGTTTCCAAGTGAAATAACCAACGCTTTACCGCCTTTACCTACCGCAACAAAGTACATCGAGGTAAGAAATATAAAACCATCCATGAATAACGTGGATAGATGCAGCTGCAAACCACGCTCGGCCGCGTTGAGCAAAGCAAAATCCTCACTGAAGAGCCCAAGTACATCCTTCGGAAACAGATAAAACATAGTTACCATCATCACACCAAAACCCAAGCTCACTTTGAGCGCCAGCTTAAACATAGTGTGAATGCGCTGGTAAAGGCCTGCTCCATAATAATAACTGATAGGCGGCTGGACACCATTCGCTACGCCTTCTGCGATAAAATAGTAAATAACGCCAAGGTAACCAACCACAGCGAAGGCCGCCACCTCAACTTCACTGGCAAATATCAGCAACTGCTTGTTATGTAACGCAACGATAAAGCCAAAATACAAAAACATCACCAATCCTGCTGCGCCTTGCTTTAGTATTTCTAGGGCTAGGGGCTGATTAAACGCACCTTTGGGTTTATTTTCTTCACCAGAAGTGAGTAAAAAGTAGAGCGCTGCAAGTGCGACTATCCCTTGTGAAATCAGCGTAGCAAGTGCAGCACCGGGAAGTTGCCATTGCATTTCCACAATCATGAAATAATCGAGCACTATGTTGCCGAGCGCCCCTACAATCAGCAAAGCCGTTGCCATTTCTGGTTTACCATTGTTTCTTAGTAGTAACGGCAACGCACCTGCCGCAATGGTAACTCCAGCTCCCCAATTCAATACCTGCAAATAGGCCAAACTGGAATGTAAAAGCTCACCCGATGCACCTTGAAGCTCAAGCAAAGTAGGTCCGAATAATACAAGGACAGTCATTGCAACCACAGTCAAGATAGCGATGAGCCAAAAGCTAGTGCCCATCAGCTGCTGCACATCGGTATTGTCGCCAGCGCCACGATAAATCGACAGCAAACTGCCAGATCCCATCCCGATTAAAACGCCAAAACCAATAATGATCCCTATAATGGGCCAAGCAAGGTTTACAGCAGCCAACCCCTGAGCACCAAGGTAGTGACCAATAAAAATACCATCGACGATTTGGTACAATCCATTGACCATCATTGCGACAACGGCAGGGATGGTATAACGCCAAAAAGTGCGGGTAACGTTGGTGTCTTTTGTGGGGGTTTTGCTCGCTGAATCTAACAGCATGATGAAATCCTTAAGCAAGAAAAAACCGTTATTATCCTTGTAATTGAGATTGGTAAAAGTTAGTATCCATCCGAAATTCGGATAGGTTAATCATTATGCATTGGACAC
Organism: Pseudoalteromonas sp. JC28; assembly: GCF_013319255.1. Classification (NCBI taxonomy): domain Bacteria; kingdom Pseudomonadati; phylum Pseudomonadota; class Gammaproteobacteria; order Alteromonadales; family Pseudoalteromonadaceae; genus Pseudoalteromonas; species Pseudoalteromonas sp. JC28. The sequence continues at coordinate 58,744 of NZ_QOKX01000002.1, forward strand.
TCGATCAACTTGAAGCCTTTGTTACCGCCGTCAGGTTGGGGTCATTTTCAGCTGCAGCAAGACACTTGGGGAAGGCACAATCTCGGGTCAGCACCGCAATTGCCAATTTGGAAGCCGATCTAGGTTTTGCACTTTTTGACCGCTCCGCCAGACTGCCAGTGTTAAATCAAGCTGGTCTCGATCTGTTTAAAGAAGCTGAAGCGGTGCTCATGCAGTGTCAGCGCCTGCAATCAAGAGCCAATTCTCTTAATAGTGGCGAAGAGGTGTCTCTCACTGTTGCCATGGATGAAGCAGTGCCCATCATCGCATTTGAATCATTGTTTGAACGATTAGCTCAGCAATTTCCGCTATTAAAATTAGCCATTATTAATGGTTCCCAAGACGACATTGCACAATGGGTGAGCGCAAAAAGGGCAGAAATAGGCATTTTATTTCACCAAAAACCATTGCCAGAATCGCTGGATTTCACCTCAATTAGCAGCTTTAAACAAATCTTGATCTGCTCCCCTCACCACCCGCTTGCACAACATCCAGCCCCGAGTATTGAAGAGCTAAATCGACATCGGCAGCTCGTAATACGCGACCGCATTGGTAATACTCAGTCACAAGCCATATCTACAAGCCACTGGCATATTGACAGTTACTATTACATCATGGGTTTAGCTATTAGAGGGGTTGGTTGGGCATTAGTACCTGAACATGTTGTCAACACGCCATGGTACATGAACGAACTGGTCGAGCTATCAACCGAACATATTCCTAACCCGCTGGTCGTGGAAATGGGTATCGTGCAACGCAGAGATCAAAGCAAAGGGCCTATCGTGCGATGGCTATACAACGAAACAGCAAGCTTATTTTGACTAAACGTACACTGTCAATTTAAAGCCATATTGGCTCTGCATAGGCTGGTATTTTTTCTACACTGGTGGTTAAATTAACCTGTTTTGGATAAATTACCTTTTAGCAAACGCCAGTAACAAAAGTTCACATTTACATAGTAGAGTGGAATTAATACTGAGAACAAATATAGGAGCACGTAGTCTTAGCATTTAAGACCGCAGTTAGGATACATTATGTTTGATAAAAATACGCTTATTGAAGCTTACGAAAACGTTTTAATTACACTTATTAAAAAGCGCATCAACGAACTAAAATTTTATGTAAATCAAAGCGCTTATTCTCATATGTCGTTATCTGTTGAGTTTTGGCATTACGATGTAAATTGGAATATCTATAGCCTGCCAGAAAGCCGTTTTGAACAACATAAAAACGTTGCCTCAGACGAGTTTATCATCTTATCTGACTTTGAAGATGACTGCGCAGAAGTCAGTAAACTGAGAGACATTTTCGAGAGCTGGGAAGATATAGAACTCATTGAAGACGAGGACGAGAATATGGACCTGTTGTTCAAGCTTTCTCATGAAGCACTCGCCAAGGCGCTATGCGGAAACGCAGTAAAACCACTATTGTTAGACATCTTTGCTGAAAATAAGGCATTAAAAAACAAACCGCTTAACGAGCTTATCAAAGTAGAAGATCCGGACGGACGTTTCGACCTCAACTTTGTAGAAACTGTTGCTTAGTAAGCCTAGATAATATGTTTACCAGACTACTTTAAATAAGCCCCGTAAAGGGGCTTTACACGCTAGTTCATCTTACGTGCTTTCGTGATTGCAGCTTGAATGGCAGCTTTGGCCTGCGGGCTGTTTTTCCAACAAGTTGTTTGCAACATAGAAGCGACCCGCTCAGCTATTTCTTCAACTTCATAAGTCGCAAGTTCGCTCAAACTGCAAATACCGATTTCTTCAAAACGCTTTATCACCGTTGGGCCGACTCCCTTGAGTGCGAGTAAGGTATTTTTTTCACTTTCAGAGAAAACCATAATTCAGCTATCCTTTTCTTTATCAAAACGCTCAACATTAGCGCGATAATATTGAAATTCTATCACTATCTTGGCTTGAGAAGTCTGGATCAACATAAATATGCATTCTTGTGATCAAGTTATCAGAGAATTCGAACACACTACAAAAACGGCCAGATGAAATTTGATTATCAGGCCAGTGCGTACCATCACGCATCACATCGCCTTCGCGCCCTTCAACAACAACAGTTTTTCCAGACACAATGAAATTAAAATGCGCAATATCGTGCCAAATGCTGTTGAGTGAGCTGCCAATTTTATCGCCAAACTCAAGTAATGCTTGCTTACCAACAGCGTCACCAAACTTTGGAAAAAAGAAAGTCACTTCATCATGAAATAGGTCTAAATAGCTTGAATCTCCAACATCAATCTTTTTAAAGTACTCAGTCACCAATTCAATTAAGGTATTTTTATCCATCGTTTTTTCTTCCTAATCCTTTGCAATTAATTTGTAATCTCACTCTCTTTATTAGGGCAAACAAAATAAAAACAATATAGGTAACCTGAACTTAGATATTTTAGTAACTTAACTAACTTCTTATCCCGAGTTCAGGTTAGGTAATCTCAGTTGAAGAATTTGCGGTGCAAGGCTTGAAGTTAGTATTGTGCATTCCTCGTCTAAAATAATTAACGTTATTTAATGCAATCAAAATACGCAAAATAAAGTCCGATGACGACAATCAACCCCAGCTTACTTTTCTCTACACAAAGCACGCATTGTATACCTCGAAAGGGAATGGTAACTTATTGATGAATTTACGTTTAAATTTATTGAAAGAGAGCTCAATGTTCAAACTAAGACCGTTCCAAGCCAATGATGTTGACAATATGGTCGTGATTTTGAACGATCCCGATGTCGTTCGGTATTTATCAACAAAAATTCCGCAACCTTACACCGAGCAAGATGCCATGTGGTGGGTAAATGAAGGCAGTAAACAAGGCTATGTTCGGGCGATTTGCGATGGTCAGCAGCTTATCGGCTGTATAGGTGTTAACCCTGGCGGGTTTGAATATGAGCGTTCTGGTGAAATAGGCTATTGGCTCGCAAAAAGCCATTGGCGTAAAGGAATTACTCATAAAGCCATTTTACACATTACGTCAGAGGTATTTAACGAGACCAATATTGAACGGATCTTTGCCGCAGTATTTGACGACAATCATGCATCAATGAAGCTACTAGAGAAGTCAGGTTTTGAGCAAGAAGCGGTGTTAAAACGCGCCATATTCAAAAATGAACGTTTCTATAACAATCATATTTTTACCTTATTAAAACCTTAGATATGTAGCTGTTTAGCTCGACCGTAAGTCGGCTACCCTAGCTGCTAAGTAGCCGATATAAACTTGTTAACCTAATGCAACTAACCTAGACCAAAGTAAGCGCTATCTCTAGCGACTCAATCTGCTTTTTTAAGCTTGGATTGATTTCTTCATCGGTAATAATTGTGTCAATTTCGTTAGCTGTAACAATCTGATAAGTAGCGACTTTATCTAGTTTATGACTCGGTCCCATAATCACAGTGTGGTCGCTCTGACGAATAGTAGCAGAAAGGATCTCCGCTTCTTCTATATAGCTCGCGCTAAAACCGTGGTGAATATGGAACGAGCAAATCCCCATAAAAACAATATCAAAACGGATCCGTTTCACCATTTCGATCGCCGTCATGCCTACCACCCGCATTGCTGGTTTAAACATAGGGCCGCCTAATACAATCACATCCACCAGCGAATGATAGGCCAACTCTTTGGCGATCAGTGGACAACCCGTAACCACAGTCAACGGCATATTTTTAGGTAAGTGTTGTGCTAAATAACGGCACGTCTCGCCAGAATCAATCACTATCGTTTGTCCAGGCACGAGCATCGCTAAGGCAGGTTCAATATAACGAATTTTACTGGTATCGGGTTTATCTAAACGCTCGATATAGTCAGGAGTATTATCCTGCAGCGCTAAAGCGCCACCATGAACACGCCGCAGGAGCTTAAGCTCAGCCAGTTTGTTTAAATCCCGACGGATTGTGTCTTCGCTCACATCAAGTGTTTGCGCTAAGGACACTGAGGTGATCCGCCCTTGTAAATTAAGCTGATCGAGAATGAATTGATGACGTTCTGCCAATAGCATTGCATGTTCCTGCATATTTTTGCGTAATTTTACTTGAAAAAGATCGAGATACAAGCGTATTATTTGCACATACATGCATGATAAAGCCGGTTTAATATCAATAAACGCCTGTTTATGCATGAAACATTATCATAAGGAGTAAAAATGGCACTTAATTCACTCAACCTGAACCATTATCAGGGATTGATATTCGATATGGATGGCACACTTGTTGATTCTGAAGTTGCAGTTCGACAGGCCGTCGCGCCTTGGTGTGAGAAACATCATGTCAATTTGGAAATGGTATTAACAACGGGCCGAGGTGCACGTTTCAAAGACTTTATAGAACAATTTACTCCGCATTTAGATAGCCAGCATGAAGTCGAGCTGTTGGAACAAGCTGAAGCCAACCTTGCCCATACCGTAGCAGCCATTCCTGGAGCTAAATCGTTTTTAAGCGAAATAAAAGCACAGCAACGCAAATGGGCCATTGCAACTTCTGCAAATCGCCACAATGCAATTGCACGACTCACCACAGCAGGTTTACCTATTCCTAAAATATTAATTACCGCAGATGATGTTGGGCAAGGTAAGCCTCACCCTGAGCCATTTTTATTGGCGGCCAAACGATTGGGAGTGGCAGCCTCTAAATGTCTTGCATTTGAAGACTCAGATCAAGGGGTAAGATCCGCACTTAGCGCAGGCTGTGACGTAGTCGTGGTTAACCGATTTTGCACAATTCACCACGACCATATTGTTGCCCGTATCAATCACTATCAGGATATCTACTTATCAGAGGAAGTAAGCGAATGAAAACATGGCTGACAGGCTTTTATCAAACGAAAGATACCTACTGGGATTTCGCCGGTGTATTCTTCGGCGGTATCGGTTTTATCGCATTATTCGGCCAGCTACTCAGCGAACTTGAGCGCCAAGGCCCAACCAACTTGTCCTTTACGTTTTTAATCGGGTATGTGTTGGTGTTTAGTTTTTGGCTGATGTATGGGCTGAGATTTCAGCGAATGGCAATCATTGTTACCAATGTACTTTGCCTACTTTTACAGATCTTAATTTTACTAACTGCAATTTTGCGTTGAGTAGTTGGCAAAGGAGAGAACCTTTCAATAAAAAGGGAGGGTGGGTGAGTGCCTACCCAAGAAATCACCGATAAAATGTTTAAAAATGGTGAATAAGAAATATAGGATACATTTTGATATCAGCGACTGAGGGCTAGATTACCTTATTACCTCACAAAGCTAGCTTATTAATACTTGTATTGACTAAACTATTCTTTTGGCAAGTTTTACGTGACTATTTAAAAATTCGAGGATCAAATCCAGACTCAAGTTTCTCATGGTTTTTAAAACTTGCTTTCATTGCAGGGTGATTCGGGTTAACAACATAGTTTTTATCTCTTGGTGAAATGGTTGATGGAACCTGTAGGGCAGCGTATTGAGGCTTTACTGCATTTAGAAACTCATCACCAATTTCCTGTGTTTCTTCACCTGCAGGAATGCTTCTCCAAGTTTTAGGTAAATCCTCTTCGTCAAGCTTTACAATAAGTTCATCAGGCACCTTTATACAGTAAAGATCGTATTGATCTACTATCTTTGGATCATTATTTACATGCACAAATACTTCTAGAGAGCACAGCGACTCTGATTCAGCGAAATACAAAGCTTCTGTTCCCTTAGAGTTCCATCTACCGCCATATAGCTTCGCACCTTCGGGACTAAAAGGCGTGTCCGCAAACTTTTTTTGAGTTAAACGGTAAAGCTTCATTATGAGAAAACCCCGTGTTTAATTCTTCCTATAAGGTCCTTTACAATCTCAAAGTCCACCGTAGTTGACACCATATCGAGCGGTCTCTTGCCACTCAATCCATAGACATTTTCACGAATCCATTCTAATGCTCTTTTCTCATCATTGAATAACTCGGTAGCTAACTTGATTAACATAGCCAACCTATAAATCGCGTCGCTTTCTTGGGTGCTAAAGCGTTCTTCATTTTTAAGTCGGCGCTTGATAGTGCTAACAGGTATATGAGTTACGGTGTGAAATTCATTTTGAGAAAGCTTTGTCATTTCTATAATATTGCGATACACCTTTGGCTTGAACCCCTGATGTACCGCTTCTGTCCGCGCTATATTTGCGTCTTCAATTCCAAGACTAATCCAAAAGTTTGTTTTGCTACTACGCTTGGGCTTGAAGCTTTTTAATTGGGCTGTAGCCATCCTACCTCTCTCATTTTTTCGGCTCATATGACCTAATAACATTGGCTCAAATGAGCTGCATATGCAAACGATAAATTACACCGAACTGTTGAGATATCGTACTGATAGCTTATATGGTGCGAGCAAAGAGCATAATTGCTATGAGTTAAAAATAGGCATAGGCGACGTTGTTTGCTTCATTCTCTATGTAGGTTCAAAAGAATGGACGAGAAGTGGATAAATAAAACAGAGGTAGATTATTTATTGCTAGACTTCCGATATAAGGAGAAAAGTCCTGAATGATATGTCTGTAATAACTGAGCAAAAGCTAGCATGTAAGATCAGACACCACGAACCCTCACCAAATACAACCCAAGCCACACACTTCAATCCAACCACAGTTTGGGAGGTATTCGCTCCGATGCAATGGCAAATTGCTCAACCCAGTCGATTAATCCTTCAACCGCCATTGGTTTGGCATAAAAGTATCCTTGTACATACTGACAACCAAGGTCTTTTAAGCAATCTAGTTGTCCTTGTTGCTCTACGCCTTCGGCTATCACTTTGAGCGATAAACTCTCCGCCATCGACAAAATCGCGTTGACCAAAACGGCAGCATCTTGGTTTTGATCTATATCTTGAATAAAACCTCGGTCGATCTTTAATATATTGATGGGGAAGCGTTTAAGATAGCTAAGAGAAGAGTAGCCAGTGCCAAAATCGTCGATTGCTAAGTTGACTCCCGTTGCCCGTAGGCTTTGAAGCCAAGCAGTTACGGCTTTATCATCTTCAAGTAAGATGCTTTCTGTGATTTCAAGCGTTAGATTTTCTGGAAGAAAGCCTGATTGCTGTATGATTTGTTTAATGGTAGTGGCGTTAAAGCCAAGTCGATATTGCTGACTCGAGACATTTACCGTCAAATAACAATTCATGCCAAGTGCTTTATTTAATCTGCGAATATCATTACATGCCTTAGCAAGTAACCACTCACCAAGAGGAGCAATAAGACCGCTTTCTTCAGCGACAGGAATAAATTCAGCAGGAGAAATATACTGGCCGAAATCAGTTGGCCAGCGCATGAGCGCCTCGACACCATATAATTTACCCGACACCGTATCGACAATAGGTTGGTAATGTACGGTTAAGCGCTGATGTTCAAGCGCAGCTCGGAGCAGCTGCTCCAGCTCAACTCGCCGATTCACCTGTTGCTGCATTTCTTGAGCAAAAAAGTGATACTGATTGCGTCCCGCTTCTTTTGCTTTATACATGGCTAAATCGGCAAGTCGTAATAACTCTTTTTGATCTTTTGCATCACTTGGTAAAATCGCGATCCCGATGCTTGCCCCCGTAAATACCTCAAAGCCGTTGATCACAAATGGTTCGCTCAGTGCTTTGACAATTTTATCGGCTACTTGAGCAGCATGATCCGGATGCGCAATTTGGCTCAATAACAATACAAATTCATCTCCACCAAAGCGGCTCAAGGTATCGCTTTTACGCAGCAGGCCGTTTAAGCGCTTAGCTACGGAGATAAGTAAGGCATCTCCGGCCTCGTGACCCATGGTGTCATTGACACGCTTAAACCTATCTAAATCAATAAATAACACTGCACTTTGATGATGAGTACGGCTCATGCGTTTAATATCTTGCTCAATGCGCTCAAGTAATAGCGTTCTATTCGGCAGTCCGGTCAACACATCGTAATAGGCTTGATATTCAATCTGCTCTTCTTGCGCTTTGCGCTCGGTCATATCAGACAATATAGCAACGTATTGCTGCACCAGCCCTTTGTCATCATGCACGACACTGATTGCTAGCCACTCTGGATATAAAGTACCGTCTTTACGCTTGTTCCAGATCTCACTTGCCCACTGTCCGTGCGAGTTGAGGGTGCTCCACATCTGCTCATAAAAATGTTTGTCATGCTTACCTGAACTTAAAATATTAGGTCGTTGACCGAGCACTTCATGTTCTTCGTATCCAGTAATTTTGGTGAAAGCTGGATTGACCGCGGTGATCTCAAGTTTTGCGTTGGTGGTCATGATCCCTTCTTGCGTTGCATTAAATACCGCCGCTGCGGTTTTAAGCTGTGCACTTGCGCTTTTTTGTGCAGTGATATCTTCTTTGATCGCAATAAAGTTAATGATTTCCCCTTGCTGGTTTTTAATCGGGGAAATAGACGCGTACTCCCAATAGTAATCTCCAGACTTACGGCGATTGTAAAACTCACCACGCCAGACTTTGCCTTGTTTGATGGTTTGCCACAGCGTTTTGTAGTCGGTAAATCCTTGTTTGGAGCCTAGTACTTTGGGTGTTTGTCCTTTCACATCCTCAAGTGAATACCCAGTAACTTGTTCAAACTTAGGGTTAACGTATTCAATGCGAGCACGAGGATCGGTGATCACAATAGAAGAGGGGCTTTGCTCAATGGCATGGCCCCACTTGCGAAGCTCTTCTTCCGCTTGTTTAAAAAGGGAAACATTAACACTCACAAACACTTGGCCATTGTTGTGTGTATTCGTTTGTTTTACCTGTAACCAAGCGCCAGATTCGGTTTGATGCAAATTGGCGTCGGAGTTAAAAATTTCTCCAAACTGCTGCTGCCACTCTTCTAACTTGCGTGGCATTTTTTCGCTATCGGCAATTGCAAAATGATTACGCCAAGCACTGTTACAGAGCAGCAAATTGCCACTGCGACTAAAAAGAGCAAAGCCTTCGGTTAAACGCGCAACGGCATCAGACAAAGTTTGGCTGGTGCTCAGAATTTTATTTTTGGCCACATAAAGCCGATTTGCAAACACAATCAAGAGCAAAAATAGCACAATGGTCAGCAGTAAAAGCAATTCACTTTGATGCTTGGTTTTTTCTATGGTTTCACTGTGATGCTGGCTATATGCCGCGTAAAGGGCTGAAAAAGCTTGATCACTCGGCAAAGACAAAAAGCGTTGTTTTGCCTTTTTTAATTCTGCACTGTTAGCAAGCGCGACGTTAAAATGCTGATAGATAAGCTGCTCTAAGCCACTTTCAGAGTTGATGGTCAGTAAAGGCTCTGCGACAAATTCATAGAGCTGACCCAACATTAAATTAGCAAGCATTCTATTGGCGTGGGTTGCCAGTTCGGGCTCACTCTGCTCCAGCTCGATTAGCAACTCGGGGAGATAAAGCAGGCTGTTTCTAATATTTGCTGCCGCTGTTTTAATGGATTCGACTTGCAATACTTTATTGCTGAGTAGCTGACGATAGGCATTAAATTGCTGTCGAATATCGGGCGTGGCTTCTGCAAATAATGCATCTCGCTGTGGTGTATTCAAAGCGTCGATTGCATGTGCTAATCGCGCTAACTCATCATATTGATTGAGCTGTGCACTAAGCATTTGTAACACCGCGGCATCCAGTTTGGCATCAATACTCTTGGCTTCAAAGAGCAGGGTAACTCGTGCTTGGTGTGTTTGACTGCTGAGCTCTTGTTGCGAGTAAAAATACGCAAACAGCGCAATTGGCGCGCACAGCAGTAACGCTTGCACACCAATGAAGGCCTTATTCTTCATTCGTGGTTTTCCAAATCCATTTCGTGGTGATGTCCTGCTAGGCTGTCAATAAAGGCAACTAGCTTGTTTATATCGGAGTCTGAGATATTACGACCAAGTTGGTATTTGGCCATGGTCGCAACGGCGGATTCTAGGCTGCTATGACTAGCATCGTGAAAAAAGTATGCTTGTTTGCTAGCAAGTCGCAAGCTCGGTACTTTGAACACAAAGCGATCTTGCTCATTGCCAGTTACATTAAATCGACCATAATCCGCTTTTTGAATTGGTGTATTTCTATCGCCAAAATAATCACCAAAGGTGCCCATTTTGGCAAACATATTGCCACCAACATTGCGCCCTTGATGACAGCTAATGCAACCATACCGTTTAAATAACTCATAACCGGCAATAGCCGACTTAGGTAATCCTATGCTGTTATCCTTAAGCCATAAATCAAACGGTGCATTAAGCGTGATTAACGACCCTTCAAAAGTCGCTATTGCGTCTTTTACCGTGTGTTTCGTTACGCCCTGCGAGTACACTTTAGTAAATTGCGCGACCAGCGTTTTATCTTGATTTAACTTGGCAACGACTTCTGGCCAAGTCATATCATGCTCTTTTGGGTTTAAGATGGGTGAGTCGATTTGATCATAAAGCGATTGCGCACGGCCATCCCAAGCTTGACGAATATTTAAAGCCACATTGTAAACAGTTGGAGTTTTTAGCTCACCGAGTGCGCCATTAACGCCACTGGAAAGGGGCTTTACATCCGCGCCATGACTGGGTAATTGGTGACATGACGCACAGCTGACTTGGTTTCCTCGAGAAAGCCGCTTATCAAAAAAAAGTGATCTGCCCAAGCTGACTTTATCGGCATCAAGCCCTATTGCAGGCTCAAGTGGCAGAATTGGCTCATTTGCAGCTCCCAATAATGGAAACGCAAAAAGTAATAAACTCCAAATTCGCATACACTCCGCCCAAGTTGCCATCTTGGTGTAAAAGATAGCAACATTCGGCATTGCAAATTTTGATTTAAAATAAGCTTAGCAATAGAAGTTATGTGTTTTTATTCACTCACCCCGCACGGCTAGACTTGTCACTTCACTCAGCCAGTTATCAATTACCTCAGGCGTTGCTAAGTGCACAGGGCCAAATAGCGTATGTTGAGTTGGCTCTATACCACAAAATCCCAATGTCCCATGTTCTAGCTGAGCCATAAGCCCAGCAGCAACTTCTTCCAAATAAGTTTGCGGCGTGTCTGAGGTGAGAATGACTCTTGCGGTTTTATGCGGTAGAAGCTTTTCAATTTCAGTGCCGGCCTCACTGTATTTAAAAGCAAAGCCTGGAAGTAATGCTCTATCTATTAGCCCTTTGAGCTTGGCTGGTAACGCCAACCACCAAATTGGGCTTACTATCACAATGTGCTGCGCCCACAGTAAGTTCTCTTGGAATTGCTTAAGGCATGGCTCTAATGGTTGGCTCGCTTCATAACCATACATCAAATTGATTTCAAAGTGCATCTCACTAAGATCCATTCTGCGTACTTGATGTTGGGTGTTTGCAGCTTGCTCATAACTTGTGGTGATAGCGTGGCACAGGCCTTTGGTTTTGGGGTTACCGTTTAGTAGCAGTATTTTTTTCATCGTCGTTTCCTTATCACATGACTGAGAAACGAGTGTACTGTCTCCCCTTAACGGGAGAGTCAAGTTACTCTACCTAAGACTAGGATAACCTGAGCTGCGGATAATTAATGCCTTTCTAGCAGCCAGTTTTAGCGCTAACTGCGTTAAATTCACTTCCAATAGCCAGCTATTGGTGCGTAAATTCGCCTTGCCTACAGGATGTAGGTACCTTAGCGAGAGCAGGACGCGGAAGCGGTGTTTTCCCTAAATCTTGCTGGCTAGACAAGGAAAAAACTAAGTTGTGCTTTAGCAACAATGAGTTGGAACATTCCTTATCCAAACCTCAGGTTAGGATAGTTTTATCTGTGGACATTCATCAAGTGATGCGATGCAATGTTCAATACGTTGTATTTTTTGCTGAAGCTGCGCAACTTGCTCTATGCAGGATGCTTTGAGTTCGACTAAAAATGTGTTGATTTCGACCCAGTTGACTTGCCGCCCTTTAATTTCAATCACTTGCTGTAATTGCTTAATCGACACACCGAGCGATTTTGCTTCTTTTATTAATAACAGCAGATCGACATCTACTTGAGAATAGACGCGATATTTACCAACACGCTCCGGGGTAGGAATAAGCCCTTTTTCTTCATAAAAGCGAATGGCCTTGACTGACAGCCCAGTTTGCTTCGACAGCTTGCCAATATACATTTTTGATTCTCCCAGCTAAAAGCAAAATAACGGTTTACAGCCTCCATAAAAGTTGCAACCATCTAATACCAATTGCACGCTAACAAAAAGTATCGTCAAGGAATAGCAAAAGATGTATCAGTTGTTTTACTACCCTCGTAATGCCAGTTGGGCACCACATCTCGTACTTGAGCACCTACAACTAGAAAAAGAACTGCTCTTGGTCGATAGAAAAACGCAACAACAAAAGTCTGCGACCTATTTAGAACTCAATCCTACAGGACGGATCCCGACATTGGTCGACGGTGACCAAATCATCTTTGAGAGTGCAGCAATTTGTTTGCATTTGTGCGAAAAGCACCCTGAAGGAAAACTTATCCCAGCGCCAGCAACCCCACAGAGAGCCACGTTTTATCAGTGGCTTTTTTATTTAACCACGACGGTTCAGCCAGAACTCATGTTGTATTTCTATCCTGAAAAATATCAGCTGTCACCAGAGAGCAGCAAGACCATGTCTCAAGCCGCTGAGCAACGAGTCAGCGGCATGTTTGCACTTATCGACAAGCAGTTAGCAACAAACACCTACTTAGTTGGTGAACAGCTCACGCTTTGTGATTATTATTTATTTATGCTGGCCCATTGGGCAAGTGGGTTTAATACTGCGCCAAAAGACTATGCACATTTGGGCCGATTTATGCGAATGATGGCACAGCAAAAAGTGGTAAAAAGAGTGTGCGAAATTGAACAAACCGATCTAAATTTTTATTAGCATCCATTACACCAAGGAGGAAAAAATGGAAACCTTAGTGAAAAACTATATCTCTGCCTACAATCATTTTGATATTCCGGGAATGCTAGCTCAGCTCACGGATGATGTCGTGTTTGAGAATCTTGCCAATGGTGAAATTACAACGCGTACAACCAGTAAAATGGAATTTGCAGAATTAGCAAATCAGTCTGCTAAGTTATTTTCAGAACGCAATCAATCTTTAACCGCTGCCACGCAAGACAATGATCTGTTTATTGTTCATGTAACCTACAAAGCTAAATTAGCCCAAGACTTAGCCAATGGCATGAAAGCAGGACAAAGCATCTCCTTGCAAGGCCGCTCAGAGTTTGCGTTCCGCGATGGCAAAATTTGTTTAATAAGAGATATAAGCTAACTCCTTACTCCAAACTCAGGTTATTTATTTGGCAAAATCAGCGCGCTTTTCTATGCTGGTTTTGCACTTTCATCATTAATTCATTTCGACCTAAGCACTATCTTGAGATCAGCCTAAGACGAATTGAAATAAAACGGAGAACAACAATGGGACTATTAAGTGGTCTGCTCGGTAATGCAAGCGAAGTAGACAGTAGCGAAGTAGATAAGTTATTAGCAGATACATTAATTGCTGGAGAAGAAGTTGCACAAGCTTACAAGGTGATCCGCGACTTGTTTATTTTTACCAACAAGCGTCTAATTTTAATCGACAAGCAAGGCATGACGGGCAGCAAAGTAGAAATGCTCAGCATTCCGTATAGCAAAATCACAAAATACAGCAAAGAATCTGCGGGTCACTTCGACCTTGATGCGGAATTAAAAATCTGGATTGGCTCAGACCCAACACCAATTAGTAAAGAATTTAAAGCGGGCGACAATATCAACCAAGTATATCAGATCATTTCACAATATTGTTTATAGCCGCGCTTGCTGTAAAAAGGCACATGCGTGTTGTGCCTTTCTTTTCAGTAAGTAAATTAAGTTGGTTTTCGCTCTGCACGCAGGCAAAAAACCGCAGAAAAGAGCAAGGAAACAAATACTTGATTCCAAAAGTTAGAGACAAAGGGATCAGCTACAAACTGAGATGCAATATGCCAAATACTGAGGTTTAGCAGAAAACCAAGTACAAACCCATAGCCTTTGTATTGTGCGAGCAACTGCCCTAGCTCTTACCTAAAACGCTGATATTGAGCTAATTTGCTCATTTTGATACTCCAGTTATTGATTCGCAACCGTAAGCTCTACCACTTCTTTCTTAGCCGATATTCGATTTATCAAAAGCACATCGTTGTCGTTAATGTCGGTGAGATAGTCGACACTGGTAGGCACTTCGCCGAGTATGGTAAACGACGTTTTGTCTAAATCATAGGACCAAAGTTGATTGTCTTCATTGACGCCATATATCCCATTGCCGCGCATTACAAAAGATTTTCCTCTGCCGCCTTGATTGTTTAGTGCACTGATCCGCTGAGGTTCAACAGCGCCTATTTGCCAAAACTGATCAAGTCTATCCTTATACACAACTTTACCGTGTTCACTTTCAAGTGCCCACAGCACAGGTTGCTGCGTCAATATTTGAAACGATTGTTGAGCAAAATCATAAGCAGCTAACTTCATTTCTCCCTTTACCCTAATCTGTGTTAGTGCACGTTGTGTTGCACTTTTCCATTGATATAAGCGTAAAACAGGGTAGGCGTGCGGGTAAGATGTCAAGCTACCATCTAAAGCAATTTGTGTCAGTACACCACTGGCACTGACCAATATGCTTTGGCCATCCTCAGCCCAGTGGATCCCACGAATAAAAGTATCTAACGGGAAGTTAGTCAGTTGTCGCGTGTTATTGCCATCGCTTAGCCACACCTGTTCAGTACCTGAGCGTTCCGACCAAAATGCCACTAAGTCTCCATCAGGCTGAAAAACAGCCTGATCTTCACCAAGGTTGGTTCGTGCAAAGCTGGTGTATGTTTGAGCGCCTTGTGCTAACTGTGTCAGTGGTAATTTTACGATATCACCGTCGTAAGGTCCTTTGATCATCAGTATACTTTTGCCATCAGGGCGAAATTCAGGCTGCCTCATTCGATCCGAAAACGGCAATTGAATTTTACTCACAAGCCCGTCATAAGTCAGACTAAATAGCTGACGTCCGGTACTAAAAATCAATTGCTGGTTGAGTGGGTCAAAACTTGGGTAGATATCGTGAAATTTAGTAATTTCCGGCGGCCGCTGGATCTGATGACTAGAGAGCAACTCACCGTCAGGTTTTAGCATATCGATATAATGTAGGCCATCGGCATGAATACTACTGACCGCGATTAAATCATCTTGAGGAGAATAGGCGTAATCAATCAACGTCCCGTCTTCTACGATATAAAGATCGACACCGCTTTCGCCGTCAATGGAGTAATTGATCAGCTTCCAGCGCTCGCCTTGTTTTTGCTTCAATACCACATTGCCATCGTTCAGCCAGATAGGCTTATCAACCACCGAGTTTTTACACTGGAGAATAACTTTTGGCTGCTGAGGGCTTTCCAATGCCTTAGTAAAATCGAGAGTTACAAGGTCGTAGCAGCGCTTTTGTGTAACTGGTTCGCCACTACAAGCGTCGGTGGCCAAAAACAGCAACTGCTCACCATCTTTTGAGAAACTATGCCTGCCGTATGCTCCAAAGCGCTCTGTGAGTAGGATCTCTTGCTGGGTATCCGCCTTTTTAGCCCATATCTTATTATCGCAAAACTTATCTAAATAGCGATGAAAAACAATGTACTGACCATCTGGGGAATAGCTTGCATCAAATTCTTTGTCGTCAGTTGCGGTCAATGAGCGCAAAGTATCAAAGAACAGTGGTGAAGGTTTTTTGGTGGAAAAATATTGATAGCCAATAGCCCCAAGCAAAATAGTGAAGGCGAGTAAAACAAACACATAAAGGTGTTTATTCCAACTTTGATTGAGGTGCTTATCTTGTTGCATTTCAGGTTCAGGGATTGGCATCACCTCGAGTTGCGGCTCAGCATTCGTCAGCTCGCTCGTTTGCCCTCCCCAACGTACTTCACACTCTAAGCTATACCCTTTTTTAGCATGCGTTTGGATGTAAGCTTGCACCTTACCATCATCCCCAAGCGCCTTTCTCAATTGCGCAATACTACGCTGCAAAGTATTAGGAGAGACCACGGTATCTGGCCATACTGTATCAAGCAAAGTATCAAGACTCATCACTTTGCCTTGATTCTGAGCCAAGCAAGTGAGCACCGCCAGAGCCTTTGGTGCAAGCGTTTGACATTCACCTTGGTGTGAAATCTGGTTACGTGATAAATCGACAAAAAAATCACCAACCCAATATTGTTCTACCATAAATCC
The DNA here is from genome assembly GCF_013319255.1 of Pseudoalteromonas sp. JC28. Lineage (NCBI taxonomy): Bacteria > Pseudomonadati > Pseudomonadota > Gammaproteobacteria > Alteromonadales > Pseudoalteromonadaceae > Pseudoalteromonas > Pseudoalteromonas sp. JC28. Next base: position 74,929 of record NZ_QOKX01000002.1, read on the forward strand.
CCAGTATGCCTAGCGCACGCGCTAACAATGCCAATTATTATAATTATCAGTATAAGGATAAACAGGGTAAAAATAAACAAAATCAAAAACTTAAGCTTTAGCGACCTGTAAGATTAAGGACAGTTAATAAACGTCTATTTCTCACATATGCGGGAGCTTTGTCTACCTCCATACCTGCGTTCGCTTTGGTAAAATACTACCAAAGCGAACAAACCTTAGCGACTGCTTGCTTTTTATCCAGCTTCATACCAAAATCAATGTAACCAATATCAGTTACTTATTTAAATGTAACCAAATTAAGTTACCTTTATGGCATCAATACCTCAAGGTGCGGTGATCACAGCAGACATTGTCGGCTCACAGTCACTGTCACAATTACAACTTACAAGGCTGCAAAGCGAGTTAAAGGATTACTTAGCTGAAATAGCGACTGTGGAACAGGGCTATTATAGTTTTTACCGCGGCGACGGCTTTCAGCTTGTGTTGCCAGATGCTACGAAACTGTTCAATGTGGCATTACAGCTAAGATTGTTTTTAATTAGCCGACATAGCGATGCCAGACTCAGCCTCGCGATCGGTGACGTTAATATCACAGCAGCAGATTTATCAACCGCGACAGGTGCTGCGCTGGTACTTGCGGGCCGAGGGTTGGACGCAATTGGACAAGCAAGACTCAGGTATAACAATGACAGTAATGCCCACTTTGCACTAAATCTGGCATTTGTGGATTTATTACTTTCGAACTTAACCCAAAAACAAGCAGAGGCCGCTTTTATTCATATTTCACACCCTAAGTTGAGCCATGCCGATATTGCAAAACAACTCAACACCAGTCGGGTGAACGTAACTAAATTACTCAATAGCGCACACTATGCTTTATTAGACCAATTTTTAGCAATTGCACGCTCACACCAATAGTCGAATGCTCAACACTTAAATATCACGAGGTGGACTTAATGAACGAATGGCAAGTATTGTTATTGTGGTTAGTAATAGGCCACACAATCACTGACTTTTACCTCCAACCTATGAGCTGGGTGCATGACAGAAATACCCGTCACTATAAGTCCATCAAGTTGTTGTGGCATAGTGTCGCGCATGGCGGGGCTGCACTTGCAATCATCCTACTTTGGCAGTCGACTTTGTTTTGGGGAGCACAGTGGAATGCGCTGCTCTTTGCGCTAGCGGTAGGTATTAGCCACTATTGTATCGACTTAGCTAAATCCTATTCTAGCAAAGGCGTTATTCCTTTTGTGCTAGATCAATGTGCACATATTGCCATATTAGTGGCCGTCACTTGGCACATTGCTGAGCCTGAAATTGCGCTCAGTGCCTTTGCAAAGCCTTTTGCTAATGTCCAGCTGCTAATATTGGTTGTGGGCTATTTAATGGTATTGCATCCTGCATCGATATTCACCAGCATGCTGCTTGAGCGTTGGCAACTCAATAATTCAGCTCTTGATAGCCTGCCGCAAGCAGGAAGTTTAATTGGTCAACTTGAACGTGTATTACTACTGAGCTGCATGTTACTGGATAGCTGGGCTGCTATCGGCTTTATTCTCGCTGCTAAATCGGTATTTCGCTTTGGCGATCTAACCCAAAGCCAAGACAGAAAGCTCACCGAATACGTGATGTTGGGCACGCTTGTCAGTGTGTTGCTGGCCCTCGTGGTCGGCGTCTTAATCAAACCATTTATGCCCATTCAATTGTAATTTAATCAATTCCGTGCCTTGACATTTAATCTAGGGCCTGTGTATCTTTCAAGTTTATTTTTGCAGCAGTTTGATTGGTATTTATACAAGGCAGAGCCTGCGTAGCATAGTTATTCTATGTGAGTCAGGCGATAACACAGTAGAAATGCTAATCAAGCGCTGCCCTTTGGGTTCACCTGAGTGCGCTTTGTTCATTGTTGCTCAACTTTTGCCTAGATTACTAGGCGGCAAGTCGAGCGTCGCGACCAAAACACACTCAGGAGAACAAAAGTCAAACAGCAAAGATCAACAGGCCCTTGTGCCTGCAAAATAAACGTAGGCACGATTTATCGCTAATTATTTGCCTCTATTCGTTTTATTTCCTCATTAGGAGTTGCCATCACAATGAATAACTAAGCCCTTTGTAACTGACGAACTTATTATTAATTTCCAGTGCAAGGCTTATGGTTATCTTTGAGGCTTCTCAGACCAATCTATAGACTCTCATTTTCTATTTTACTTTTTACCGCTTTTACGAGTCTTTGTGCCTTTAGCCTTTTGCACTGCTGCAACTAGGAGCATTAATGATGCCTTGGATACAGGTAAAGCAAGCAAACTTGACGCTTGCAAATGGTCAATGTTTATTTAGCGATTTCGACTTAACAATAGAGCGGCAATTTATTGCGATAACGGGCCCAAATGGGGCGGGCAAATCACACTTACTCAAAGTCTTATCCGGTGAACAGCCTCTAACCTCGGGCGAGCGACAAAGCCATGGAAAATGCTTCTATCTCCCACAAGATGCGACTAACCGCTTTACCACCATTTCTGAACTACTCGGGCTTAAAGAGAAGCTAGTAGCACTGCATCGAGCCCATCAGGGGTTAGCCTCTGAGCACGATTTTGACTTAATCTCAGATGATTGGCAGTTAGAATCAAGTTGGCAAGCAACACTTGCACCGCTAGAACTCACTTTGGAAACCCCCTTTACAAGGCTTAGTCCAGGAGAGCGAATGCGTGTTTATATTGAGATACTACAATCTCAGCCTGCAATCCTATTACTGGATGAGCCGAGTAACCACATGGACAGCGTCAATAAGCACTGGCTAGCTGAGCAGCTAAAGCACCACAAACATGGTGTGGTTGCCGTCACACACGATCCTATTTTATTGGATGCAGCCGACCATATACTGCACATAAAACAGGGGGAGCTAACTCATCACTCGCTTGGATTTGACGCCTTCAGAGAGACACTCCTTCAAACTCAAGCTCGACAAAAACAACAACATTTGGCAAATCGCGCAGCACAAAAAGCACTTAAACAAGCCATGATTGCAGCGGTTCTGCAACATCAACGGCAGGCCAGTAAAGGAAAAGCACAAGTGCGCGCTGGTAGCCAAAGTAAACTAGTTACTGACTTTAAGTCAGACAGAGGAAGTAAGCGTCATGCCGGACAAACCCATAAAATTCAGCAAGCTCAAGATAGGGTTAAGAAAAATGCAGTTTACTATCGAGAAGACAAACAGCAGTTTCATTTTAATTCAGCTCTGCGAGCGAAAGAAAAGATCCGCTTATGCGAAGCCGAATTGTGCTTTGGACCAGAAAAGACAGTGAACCTTTTTGCGGATACAACACAAAAGCTCAGGATAATTGGAGAAAATGGCATCGGAAAATCGACCTTGCTTAAAACCCTTGCAGGTAAGCTAGAGTTAAAGCGCGGAGAAATTCAGCGCCCTACAACATCTGTTTACTTAGATCAGCACTGCGCTTGGCTTGAACAGGGCCCTTGCGTTTTAGACATTGCCGAGCGCTTACTTGACACGCCACATCAAAATATAATCACCAGTTTTGCAAGCGTTGGTCTGAGTCTAGATAAGATTTCAGGACCTATCACGAGTCTCAGTGGTGGCGAGAGAATGAAAGCGGCCATCGTTCTGGCCGTGCAAACGCAAGGCTTTTTACTGCTTGACGAACCAGATAACCATCTCGACCTTGAAGCACAAGAAGAGCTTGCTGCCATGCTCAATCAGCTTCCTTGTGGATTTATACTGGTCTCTCACAATGAGTATTTTTGCAGTCAGCTTACCAACATAAAAGTTCTACCGCTGCGTGATTAATAGTCATAGAAGGAAGAAAAGGGGGAGGAAGGAACGCCTCCCCCTTTGGGCACTTAGTGGCGTCTCTGTTATGACCACTAAATTAAATGGGCTGAGACGACTGCACGTCTCAAACCACATGGGGACGATGGGTTAAAGCGGTAATACCTCAAGGGTAGTGACATAGCTGCCGGCACGCTTTGTGGCGGGTGCTTGTGCTTTGTCGTCTTCATATTCCACTTCAAACCAATACATGCCTGGCTCAGATAGTGTTAGCGTCACTTCACCTTTGGCATTCGTTGTATATTTGCTTGGTTGACTGTTATCACGGTACTTTTCATCCTGACGTACCACTATCACTTCTGCACCCTTTGCAGGCTCACCATCCATCGTATACTGCAAGGTAATTGGTTCACCGGTGTACAAATCATTAGGGTGAGTAACCGGGTTTAGTTCTAGCCCTTTGCCGGTTGGCTTAAGCGCGGTATTATTTGGTGCGCCCAAAGTTACAAATACTTCTAATCGTCTTGCAACGTCGGTCACACTTAAATCTTTTGCCGTTTTTGGTACTTCTTTGTTAAAGGCTTCTACTGAACCAACTTTGCCGCGTCCTGGCCAGTAATGCTTTTCACCGTTTTCATCAGTCCAGCGCGCCACCAGCGAGCGACTTTGATTAAACACTTTGTAAGTGCCTTGCTGATTGAGCTCAATGTCAAACACACTGCGATACTTAAGTTTTGCGGCGTTCTTAAGCTCAACCTTGCTACCAGAAGGAGACAGTGCAGATAGACGCTCTAGTGGATAAGCATAATGATCTGGGTTAAAGATCCCGTTGGCGATGGCAGCATCAAACGTGATCCATTCGCTGTCACCAGATACCACGGTGGTACTTGGCTTTATCCATACTCGGTGTGCTTCACTTAACGGGCTATATGCGGCTAAGGCAACTAAGACACCAGAAACTAACGTTGAAATTTTCACGATTAAGGCTCCATTGTTAAAATTGTTGTAGCGAGTTCAGATTTACCTTCTGCAATCACAGTGACAGGCGCAGTGATAGGTAAGGTCACTGGCAGTTTCAATACTTCACGACCTCCAAGCTCACGAGCAGCCTCTACAAACAGCGTGTACTCACCCGCAGGTAAAGCTTTAAACTCATCGCGCCAAGGGGTTAAATCAATCTTTGCCGTACCTGGACGCCTTGTCGCACCAGTCACGCCATCTACAGGCATGGATAAGCTACGACCGCTTCTACGCCACCAAAGGCGTAAGTCTTTTAGCCACTTTTCACCCTCTTTATCGGCCATGTTAACGTCATACCAAACGGCAATATCGGCAACTCGCTGTTGTTTGCTGTCTGCCAGCCATACTGCTACATAAGGTGGGTGATATTCCGCAACGTTTAAGCGCGGGATAGTGATTTCAACTTCATCAGCTTTAGCGTGCGCGGGTACCATCAGCACTAAAGCAGGTAATACAAAGCCTGCTGCTACGAGCGGCCAAGTCGACTTTCTTCCTCGAGAATGCTTGTATAAAAGCCATAACCCTGTGAGTGAAAACACTACACAAGCTACTGAAAACACATCAATAAACATACGCCATGCAAATCCTGTATTACGTCCTTTGTGAAGATCGTTAAGGTATGATACCCAACCACGATCCGTGATCTCTTGATAAAACTCACCGCTATCAAGGGCGATGCTAAACCAGCCATCGCCACCAGCTCTTGGCAGCGCAACATACAATTCGTACTCACTCCACTGCACTTGCTGTAGTGCAGGTAACGCCGAGCCTGTGTGTGACTGATACCAAGATTGAAAGCTGTGTGGCAGCGCTGTTTGCTCTGCCGCCGCGTTAAGCTGGGTCAACAAAGCGCTTGGCAGCACCGCTTCTTTAGCATATGTAGTAGGTGCAGCTTCTATCTGGCTTGCGTGATTTAAGGTGATCCCAGTCACGGCAAACAGCAGCATTCCCACCAAACACACGGCAGAGCTCATCCAATGCCAAGTGCGCCAATCAAACAGCTTTTTAAGTCGCCGATTCGACGACTTAGCCGCTGAGCGAGCTCGTGTCATTAAAAGCTCCACGCCAATGAAGCCCAATAGCGACGACCATCTTCAAAGTAGCCGTATTCTGCTTCAGTAATTTCTTCATCGAAGAGGTTGTAAATCCCAAATCCAAGCTTAATTGCTTCGTTCAGTTGATAATTTGCACCTAAATCAGTTAGGTTATACGAAGGTGCGACTAAGCTACTTTGCGAAGGCCCTGTTACAGGCTGGCTTTCTTCACCACGATAATGGAAGCGTAACCACGTGCTCAGCTCATCCGAATACTGATAATTAAGCGAAGTTTGGAACAAATGTTTAGGTAACTGGTTTAATGGGCTACCAGCATACACTCCGGTTTTTTGCTCCGAATCTGTGTAGGTATAGTTTGCGCTAAGCTTTAGTTTTTCCGTCAATTGACCCGAGAAGCTAATTTCACCACCTTGGGTTACGGCTTCATCAACGTTGACATAGGTTGTCGGTAACGAGCCAAACTCGTTAGGGCCGTCCGTGCATTGAGTTAGTGGGCACGAAACCCGTGAAATTTTATCATCAAACTCGTTATAGAATACCGTTGCTGAGGTGCTGATCCCTTTAGCAAGCTCAACGTATACACCTACCTCGTAATTAATTGAGGTTTCAGGGCTTAACTCTGGATTTCCATAAATATTGCCACCACGACTCACTTGGCCCCACGCCGCAGTACTTTGACGCAAGTTCGGCGCTCTAAAGCCGGTTGAGATCCCACCTTTAACCGTCACCGCCTCTGATGCAGTATAAACACCGTATAAGCGCGGGCTAACGTGGCCGCCAAAGTTACCGTCTTTGTCGTAGCGTAGGCCCATAGTCAGGGCAAATGGCTCAACGATGCGCCACTCATCCTCAGCAAATACCGACCACTGATCGTTGTCAACTTGCTGCAAATCACTAATGCGGTTACTGGTTTTGTCGGTCAAATCTTCATTAAGATAGGCAACACCTATTGAGCTAGTATGAGACTCGCCAAGCGGTAACGTCCAAAGAGACTGGAAGTCTACGTTTTTGACCGTCATCTCGCGGGATTTATTATCAAACTCTTCATGTTTTAGGTAACTACGAGAGCTACCAAATGACCAATAACCGTTATGCGTCAAAGAGATTGACTCACTATCGTATTCGGTTGTAGTGGACTCAGGACAACCACGGCGGCCACACGGCTCACCTGGCGCAAGCGGTGCTACCGTTTTACCTAGCGTGGCATCAAGCGTTTGTGAAGCAATACCATAATCCAATAACCATTCGTGTTCATCTGATGGTGTATAGGCCAGTTTTACCTTCAGCGTATCTGCATCGCGACCTCTAAAGCCAGACACGATTTCGTCTTCATCTCTGTGCGTAGTTTGACCGTAAATTTGTACCCCTAAGGTATCTTTGATTAGCGAGCCTGCTGCAAAGAAATTAGCCTGATAAATATCACCTGAGCGACTGTTTTCTTGGCTGGTGGCGTCAACTCTGACTTCTCCATGCCACTCGTCAGGCGTTTTTTTAGTGATAATGTTAATTACGCCACCAATTGCATCAGAGCCATACAGCGAAGACATAGGCCCGCGTACAACTTCGATACGTTCGATGGCAGCAACAGGAGGCGTCCATGCACCTTCAACACCTGGACCGTCACTATTTGGCCGAGTCTCACGCGAACTTTGTCTTTGCCCGTCGACTAAGATAAGCGTGTACTGACTGCCCATGCCGCGAAGGCTAATATCTTCCCTGTCTCCGCCTCCAGTTACTACAACTCCGGGAACATCTGTCATGGCATCAGTAAGGTCTCGATAAAAGCGCTGCTGTAGCTCCTCTTGGTTGATAACGCTAACAGACGCCGGCGCATTTTTTAGCAGTTGCTCAAATCCAGAAGCGGATACGACGATCACTTCCATCTCTTCTTTTATTTCTGATTTTGCATCACTTTGTGCAAGTGAGGAAAAAGGCAGGGCAGCTGCAACAGCTAAAGAGAGTGGCGCCAAACTACGACAGGCCATCAACATCGAGAAACCTCCATGATAGAATACAAGATAAATAACAATTATTTTCATTTGTAATGTTATGATGATTGCGTATTTTGGAGCAATGCGATTTTTCTTAAAGGTATTTTAAGCAGGGCTTAACAATGAATCAAAAATTGACTCGCGGACTTAAAGTGTTCGCCAAAACAGTAGAAGCAGGCAGTATGAGCAAAGCCGCTGACTTATTGCACATGACCACCTCAGCCGTTAGCCAGCAGATCAGTAAATTAGAGCAAGACATAGGCCTAAGTTTATTTAATCGTAATACTCGCAGCCTAACACTCACTGAAGCTGGTACTATCTATTACAAGTCCGCGATACAAATACTGCAAACCGCAGAACAGGCAGAGCATGAACTTGAGTTATTACAACATACGCCATCTGGCATATTGAAGATTTCTGCCCCCATCGGGTTTGGAGGAGGGCTACTCAGTAAGCCACTGCGCTATTTGAGTGAACAGTTTCCACAAATAAAAGTCGATTTGATCCTGACTGACGAGCCCATTGACATCATTACTGAAGGTGTCGACTTGGCTATCTGTATAGGCCCTTTACAGGACTCAAACCTCATTGCTCGTCATCTTGCTGACTGGCAACTTATCCCCTGCGTTAGTTGCCACCATCCATTGGCACAACTCAATATATCGCACCCAGAAAGCTTAGCGCCTCACGCCTTGATTGGTCATTCGAGTAGTAAACAAAACCCTTACCATTTGAGCCACCAACAAACCCATCAGCGAATAGCGCTGCCGGCAGCGCGCTTTATGGTGAATAATATGCAGGCTTGTATTCAGCTCACCCTAGATGGCATCGGCTATGGTGTTTTACCTGAACCAGAAATTAGGCACCACCTTTCATCAGGGAGGCTAAAACGGCTATGTTCAGAGTGGTCATTACAAAAATATAGCGTTTACGCCGTGACGCCGCATCGCGATACCGTTGCGGCAAAAACAACCGCTGCCATTGAAAGCCTAAAAGAGTGGTTTACCCAAGTTTCCAACGACAACCAAGTGTTTGTTGGCGACTTTAGTTTTATCTAAGCTTCGCTCAGTTGAACTTTGGTGGTTAATAAAAAATTGCGAGCCATATAGTTGGCTCAGAAGTGTCTGTATAACTTACTTTATGCTTTTGATGTGCGGGAATATTAAGACTGTCACCCGCCTTTAAGGTTACTATTTTACCATCATCAAAAGTCAACTCACCACAGCCCTTTAATACCAGTACCCATTCGTTTTCGTCTTGGTCGTAATATCCAGAGCTTGGAGAGGTATGACCGTTTGATACTATCCGTTCAATACGAATATTTGGATGAGACAGCACCGTTTCAAAAATTTCTTCGGTTACATCAGCTGGAATATCTTTTAGAAAGTTCATAAGTTTGAAACTTGGGCCTAGCAATTAGTCAAGGATAGAGAAATAATTTGCCGCAACAGCACATCCGTTTATCTGGTAACGGCAAATTGGGAGAATGGTACAACTTGATCTGTAGAAATGTTCAATACGTCGTTCTCAATCTTTCAAAACAATCCATCAGGCGATTGGTGAAAAATCCCCTAACTTAAGCGACTCCACTCGGACTTCTTACCTAGCTGTACAGTCACCATTAAAGTTACACAATTTAACAATGTTTGTAAAACAAATTTTAACATTAAATAAACAAGAATGAATTTACTAAAATCCTTTAAGTTCCACACGCCAAGGAGGATCCAGTCGATTTTCACCAGCCCAGTATAATTTGATCTTGTTCCCTGCGGGGTCAAACAGTATGGCTTCTCGCCACAGATAGCGCTGTTTAGTCGGCAGTTGCTCAAATATGATACCTCGGGCTTCAAGCTCAGTGACCCACTCATCTAACTGTTCATGTTCAAAGTAAATAACTGCACCATTCTTGATGGGAGGCGTTTCTAAAGATAACGAGAAGGTTGCATTACCTTCAGGGCATTCAAATCGAGCATAGTGAGGTGTATCAACAATTTGAGTAAAGCCTAGCGTTCGATAGAATTGACAAGCTGCATCCATATCATCAACGGGCAGGGTAACTTGGTTAAGATTCATAATCATCATCCTTATAACAATACTGAATCATTGTGCCTTGTAGGCAAAAAAATACCAGCCTAGGTTAGGCTGGTATTACAATCATACATCTTAATGCGAGTTACAAAGCAAATGTTCTCGACACAGAAAGTACGATACGTTCATCTGCCGTATCCCAATCTAAGCTCGTATTTTCAGCCGCCACTTCAATATCAAACCCTTTAAATGCAGTTTGATAAGCAAGGCGATAGTGATTGTAAGATTTATCGTTACCATCCCACGTATATTTATCGCCATCCAATGAATTGGAGATATCAAAGCTTGCTCTTAGTGCATGACCTTCTGCAATTTCAAAAGTATGTGCTACCATCGCAATAGTGTGACCCGCTTCGGTACCAAAATAATCCCAGCTGTACCAGAAATTAAATTCGGTTTGGCCAAATTCACTGGCGTAACCAAACTTAGTATAGATCTCTGGGTAATTACCGTCGCTTGAGTTGTCACCACCATGATAAGAATAGTAAGCAATACCATAGTCAACGCTCCAGCTTTGGTTCAGCTCGACGAAGCGACCAACGTAAAAGTCCCACTCTAGATCTGTGTCACCACCAAAATCGACGTTAGACGCCCAGCTTCCAGCATATACACCGTTTGAAAAGGCTTTATCTATACTGCCTTGTAGGGCTGGGTCATTTTGCGTTTGACTCACACCGTTAAAGGTATAATCAGATACACCCGTTAGGGTTGCAGACCAGTCTGCCGCCGCATAGTTAGACGCGAGTAAAAGTGGTAGTGCACAAAGTGTTTTCTTTAAGGTTGTCATGTAGTTGTATCCCTAGTTTACTGATTCAATTTTTCTAAAGTCGATAAGGTTGTCTTTTGGCGAGCTATCAATCTTGCTCACAGTTTTGTATTTGCTATAAGCAATGTAACCAAAACATGAGAAGAACAAGCCTATAACTAACGCACCAACCCATTGGATCTGTAAAAAGTTTAGTTTAAATAACAGCGTAAGCAGTGATAACGCCACGATATTAAATAAAATATAGTTTCTTTTTCCTAAACGGCTAACCGTGAGGTTAAGGTTGTCTGTATATAGGCGGATCAAAGAGTCGAGTGAGTTAATCACAAACACCACGCCAACAAAGACCATTGCAAAGTTTTTAATACCCGCAGTAGGGATCCCAGCCTCATGGTAGTGATAAAGCACACTAAACCATGCTGCGATTGGAATAGACGGGAAAATTAACATCGCCGCTAGCACTTGATAGGTTTTCAAGCCACCGACAAAACGCGATGTGAATTGCCCTATCATGATGCTCCACGCAAACCACCAAAACAGATAAAACTCGTGATAGTCATTCAGTGGCAACACAAACTGATCTAAATTGGTAAAGTAACCGCCGATCAGTGCCAAGTTGTTGGTATAGCTCGACATTGCACTGTCACCAAAGACAAACGCTGACGCCCACATAAAGGCGATTAAACCGATAAAGACCCATGTTGTCGTGATACTTAAAAAACGCACGTACTTAAGGCTAGTGCTTGAGTAAACCGCAAAAGCAATCGCCGCAAACACAATCAGATAGAAACTAGGAATAATCGACTCACCGTCGCCTAAACTGGGTAAATACCAAGGTAGATTAGACAACAATAAGAATGCAGTAAACGCACAAGTACCGATAATAACTAGGTTATTAATGAATTTAACCCAAGGAATTTCAAAGAATTTTACCTTGGGCTCTATTACGCAGAAATAAAAGCACGTAAGAAAGTAGAACCCCCAGATTAAAAATCCCCAAAAACCAAACTCTATGGCCAGCGGATTAGTAAATGCATACTCTGGGCTTGCTTTTATGTCTGCGTAACCCGCAAACTCCGTAAGCGGAAACATGATGAGGCCAACATCTAGGCCAGAAGTAAATAAGATTGCAATAAAAGTGAACGTTTTAACCGGTGTAACACCAACGCACTGTAAATTCCCCCACTTCAATAAGATAAAGGCAATTGCCAATAGGGTGAAAATGATGCCTGCACTAAGCCATACTGTCATTGTCACCCTCCCAAAATTGATAGAAGTAACTCATTTTTTCTCCGTTGTTTTTATTTACATTATTCCCGCATTAACGCAGTGCAAACGATTTGCACTGCATGCCACTGCAGGTCTCATATGGGGCACGAACTTTCCCATACGAGTGGCGAAACTAGATCTCCGAACTACGTTGAACCTGTTGCCAGTTTTGTGTCATAGCAACGTTTGCTCCCTCAGCGGCAAGTGGTGAATTGCCTAAAATCATATCCGCTGCTTTTTCCGCGACCATAATAGTCGGCGCGTTGAGGTTGCCATTTGGAATGGTTGGGAAGATAGATGAATCCACAACGCGTAGCCCCTTTACACCGTGCACACGGGTTTGCGAGTCTACAACCGCCATTTCATCCTCACCCATTTTGCATGAACAAGAAGGGTGATAAGCACTTTCTACCGCTTGACGCACAAAGGCATCAATTTCTTCATCGGTTTGGATATGCTCACCAGGTTGGATCTCGCTCTGTCTAAAGTCATCAAACGCACTTTGCTCGATGATTTCACGAGTCAACCTGACACATGCTCTAAACCCTTCGATGTCTTCTTGTTCTGCCAGATAATTAAACTGTATTTTAGGCGCCACCGTTGGATCTGCTGATTTAATCGTTACTTCACCACGGCTCTTTGGTTTATTGTGGCCGACATGAACTTGGAACCCATGACCATCAAAGGCACTTTTACCATCATAGCGAATGGCTGCAGGTAAAAAGTGGTACTGAAGATCTGGCCACTCAACGCCCGCTTTCGAACGAATAAAAGCACAAGACTCAAAGTGGTTGGTCGCGCCAAGACCTGACTTATCAAGTAACCATCTTGCACCGATCAAGCCTTTAGAAATTAACCCCAACTTGCCATTCAAGGTGATGGGCTGCTTACACTTGTATTGGAAATAAAACTCCAAGTGATCTTGAAGGTTTTTGCCCACTCCGGGTAAATGGTGTTTTACTTCAACGCCTGCGGCAGTCAACGCTTCTTTATCGCCAATGCCAGATAATTGTAATAAGTGCGGTGAACCGATTGAACCCGCACTCAAAATGACTTCTTTTGCAGCATTCACTATTTTCAGGTTACCTTTCACACTGTATTCAACGCCTGTAGCGGTTTTGCCATCTAACAGTACTTTTTGTACCAAGGCACCCGTGACTATGGTGAGGTTACTGCGATGTTTAATTGGATCTAAATAGGCGCGACTTGATGAACAACGCTTACCACCTTTTACGGTCATATGCATTGGCCCAAAGCCTTCTTGCTGCTCACCGTTATAGTCTTTAGTAAACGCATAACCCGCTTGCTCACCGGCGCTAATAAAGGCGCGATAGAGCGGGTTTGCCATTTCATTACCATTATTGGTGCCAAGAGGACCTTGCTCACCACGGTACTCGTCGCCACCTAAATACCAAGATTCAGCGCGCTTGAAGTAAGGTAAACAAGACTGATAATCCCAACCTTGAGCACCACTGTCTTGCCACTCGTCAAAGTCTTTAGCATGACCTCGAACGTACACCATGCCATTGATTGACGATGAACCACCAAGTACCTTGCCGCGAGGACAATGCATAACGCGATTGTCTAAGTGCGGCTCTGGCTCAGTATGGAACTGCCAAGCATATTTATCGGTATTCATTGGAATAGATAGCGCAGTTGGCATCTGAATAAAAATACTCTTATCACTACCGCCAGTTTCGAGTAGTAGCACTTTGTGCGCTGGATTTTCCGATAGTCGGTTTGCAAGCACACAGCCTGCAGAGCCTGCACCTACGATAATATAATCAAAATCAGTCATCATACTCCTCGATTAAAATGGACTTTCAATATCGCTCATACCAATATACACAGACTTAGTCTGGGTATATTGATCTAGCGTCTCGATGCCATTTTCGCGGCCAATGCCCGACTGCTTATAGCCTCCAACGGGCATTTCAGCGGGTGAGTTGCCATAACTATTGATCCAACAAATGCCAGCTTCTAGCTGGTGGATGACACGGTGTGCACGTTGAATATCTCTACTAAATACACCCGCGGCCAAACCTAAGTGGGTGTTGTTTGCACGTTGAATGACTTCTTCCTCGTCATCAAATACCAATACCGACATCACTGGACCAAAGATCTCTTCTTTCACTATGGTCATGTCATCATGACAGTCGATAAATACGGTCGGTGCGACAAAGTAGCCGTTTGGCGCGGTTTCAGGACTAAGTGCCTCACCACCGGTCAGTACGGTTGCACCTTCAGCTTTACCTTTTTCAATGTAATCCATCACCAGTGTGTGATGCTGCTTTGAGATTAGGGCACCAAGATTTACGTTTGGATCGAGCGGATCGCCCGCGATGATATTTTGTTCGGTACGCTGCTTTAACTCAGCTAAAAAGGCGTCGTAAACCTTACGCTGCACAAATACGCGTGTGCAGTTGGTACACACTTCACCTTGGGTGTAAAAGTTGCCCAACATCGCGGCACTTATCGCTTGAGAGATATCAGCATCTTCAAAAACGATAAGCGGTGATTTGCCGCCTAGCTCCATCGTCACTTCTTTTAAATTGCTTGCCGCACTTTGCATTACTTTTTTGCCAGTACCCACTTCACCGGTGAACGATACTTTTTCAATATCAGGGCTGGTAGTTAGCCATTGGCCCACCTCAGCGGCACCTTGTACCACATTGAATACGCCCGCAGGGACACCGGCTTCAATAAATATTTCGGCCAGCTTAATCGCGCCTAGTGGTGTTTCTTCCGATGGCTTGAAAATGAGGGCGTTACCAGCGGCAAGTGCAGGGCCTGATTTCCAACACGCAATTTGCAGTGGATAATTCCACGCGCCAATGCCTGCACAAATCCCTAGAGGCTCTTTGCGAGTATAGAAAAAGTCCCCTCCCACAGGCTGCTGAGTGCCAACTTGAGCGGGAGCCAACCCTGCAAAATATTCAATTACATCAGCGCCTGTTTGAATGTCTACACATTCCGCCTCTTGCCAAGGTTTACCTGTATCTAACACTTCAATCTTGGCAAGCTCATCATTGCGCTCGCGCAGCAGAGATACCGCTTTATGTAAAACACGACTACGCTCAATTGGCGCCATCGCTGACCATAATGCAAAGCCCGCTTTGGCACTTTCAATCGCAGCTTGCTGAACATGACTATCGGCAACTTCTACCTCGTAGATCACTTCATCCGTTGCTGGATTTTTTACTGCAAACTTTTCGCCTGAGTGGTTTGCCAAGAACTGGCCATGAATAAAATTTTGATATACAGGGACTGTCACATTATCCTCCAAACTGCTTAATAAGTGATTGAATGTAGTGTTTTGCGAGCGTTTCACTGTGATGAAACGCATGATGGTCAGCTTTGCTTAGCACTGCTCTTAACCAGAGTCCGTCAATCATACCGGCGGCAAGCTCAGCCGCTTCTTTTGCCTGTGCTCGCGGCATAAAAGCAGCAAACGAAGTCGCTAGGTTACTCTGCAGACGGCGACTGTTAACGCGCTGTAGTCGGTGAAGTTCATCATCGTGCATAGATTGCGCCCAAAAACTCAACCAGGTACGCGTCGTATTTGACTGCTGCTGTACCATGGCAAAGTTAGCTTCTACGATATACATGAGTCGCTGCTCGGCACTACAACCAGCGCAGGTTTTGTCCAACAAACTGTATTTCAAGTTGTTTAATAGATAGCGCACGGTTGCTTCAATCAAGCCTTGTTTACCACCAAAATAGTGGCTGATGATCCCCGATGAGAGACCCGCTCTTTTACTGATACTATTAATAGTGGTTGCTTGTAATCCTAACTCGGCAACTGACTCTAAAGTGGCGTCAATTAGCTGCTGACGACGAACAGGTTCCATTCCGACTTTTGGCATAGCTTTTTATTAATTGACCATTCAATTAAAATAAAGCTTAGGGTGATAAAGGTGAGACTTCAAGGTTGACTTTTTGTAAAAAGCCAAATTTTTGACGTTTGTACCTAGGTTAATCCCATGATAGCTAAGGGGTTTTAAAGGATTACAAAAAATCTTAAAAAATTTTAAAAAATCTGAGATTTTGCAGGTATTTGCGATAATTTACCGTTTTGATGTGACAATTTGATTAAGTTTGGTTTGGCTATAAAACAACCAAAACCGAACCAAATGATGGAACTGAGTACGACTAAACATCCTTGCTAGTCAAGATTTGAAAGCGGTAACGGTTGGTAACGAGGAAACCTATTTGAGACAGTGGAAACCCCAAAAGACGCATTTGACTGATAACTCGCTACTAACAATTCAATCTTAGGTTTAAGCGCTAAGATCGCCTCATCAATTTTACTTTTCAGCCTCGCACTAAAAACATTTTTACGCAGCAAAAAGTGTACTTGGTTATCATGTACCACGTAAGGCCAAGCCTGCGCAGCGTCAAGCCCTCGCTCTTTGATAAAATAGTTCCCCGTGATCACATCATCCACAATAAAATCAACGCGCGCTTTCATTAGCATTTCAACCCGCCGTTGCGCACTGGCAATACTCACAAATTGATCTTTATAGCGGGGATCTTGTTTAAGCTTATCAAGTTCCTCTCCATAGTAAGATCCGATGCTCAACCCTATGGTTTTCGATTGCTTTAGTAATGAAGCTAAATCGGCAAGCACTGTGGGAGGTGATAACGAAAATAATCGCATACGTTCAAAACGGTAGGGCAGAGAGAAATCTCCGTATGCTTCTCTATCTTTAGTGTAGCTAACCATTACTGCGACATCTATCACTCCTTTTGACATTTCTTCAAAAGTGCGAGCGCTGGAAGGGAGGCGAATATAGGTGGTACACACGGCAACATGCTGGAACACCATTTCGGCAATGTCTACGTCTAGGCCCCAAGGCCCAAGCTCATCAAACACAGTTAATGGCGGCCAATCGGCAACAACGCCAATATTCACCGTTTTACTGCATTCGCTCGCACTGACAGGGGGAAATACCAAACCCCACACTAATATAGCCATGCCAATCAAGTTATTCACTGATATGTACTGCTTAACCATGACACCTCGTGAGCAAGTCTATGACAATCGGCCTTATAACATGACGACTCAGTTCATTGCATAGGCACTATCTTTAGTAGTAACAATATATTTACCTAAAGCCTAGATTACAATGCCTAATTATTAAACTATTTAAGTCAAAAAACGTATCGGTACTCACAGAAACAAAAAAGCGTGACGTAAACCCCCTTTACATCACGCTTGTTTTGCACTTTATGGCTGATATTCGAATACTTCTTCGATAGGTACATTAAATACATGAGCGATTTTAAAGGCGACTTCAAGCGAAGGGGAGTACTTGGCAGCTTCAATGGCCATAATCGTTTGTCTCGTAACACCCACTCGCTCAGCAAGCTCTTTTTGTGTCATTTCACCGCTCATAAAGCGTAGCATTCTGATTTTGTTTTTTATTGGTAAATCAGCCATACACAGCTCCCAAACGAGCTTTGACAAGCTGGGTTCCATAACCGACCAATTCAGCCAGCAAAAATGCAATCACTAAAATATGAAGTGGTGCAAACGGTAGTTCAAAAGGAAGCGCTTGCGACCAATTTTGCGCTTCAGCAGAATACTGGAAAATAGAGATACACACACCAACCTGAAGCACCCAATAGGCAGGTTTGCACCCAGATAGTGCAATCAACTTTTCACGCTCATCTAACGGCTTATCCATATCTTTATCGCTAACAAAGCTCAGTAGCAGCTGACCTGCTATAGATGTCACGATAGAAATAACAATCACCTTAAGCAACAATCCTGATACCCAACTCGGATCTTGACGTAACTGCTCTGTAGCCGCTGTTATTTCGCCTAAATAAAAATACAAGATATAACCTGTTACCAAAAACTCTATCGCAACCGTTAAGTCACGGAAACTCAACGAGTCTAAAAACGCTTTAATCTTATTATTGCTTTCCATGTTACCCTCACTTTACTCAAGGTTAAGTATTTTTTACATCAAAAGCGTAAACTTTGACCAACAACAAGTCAAATATTTTTTACTTTAAGTCAAGTTTAAATAACTAACCTGAACTCGGGGAAAGAAGTAAGTTAAGATACTAAAATACCTAAGTTCAAAAGCGTAATATCACTCTAGCCAGAAGTTATTTCTTAGTACAAGGCAAATTTGTGCGTCAATAGCTGGCCTATTGCAAGCAAATTTAACGCAGTAGTAAGGGATAACAGCTGCTAGAGAACAAGTTGTTATCCTGGGTTCAGGTTAGCTAGAAACGTTTTCGAAACTCGCTTGGTGTTAAGCCCATACACTTATTAAACACCTTACGGCAGGCTGTCGTATCCTCGTATCCTACCTGGTGCGCAATCCAATCAAATGGTTTGCTCGTGCTTTCTAATAAATCACACATTTTCTGCACCCGAAACCGTTGCAGATATTGATTTGGATTGAGTCCGAGCACCTTAGCAAAACGTCGCTGTAAGGTTCTTTGCGTAAGTAGAGCGATATCAGCTAGTTCTGTAATTGAAATATTGTGACCATAATGGGTGTTAATATATTGCTGAGCGCGCAGCACAGCATCGTCACCATGTTGAAAGTTTGGCTGAAATTGATGATAGTAGCTCTGCTCCCGCTGAGCCGTATCTACGACAAGCGTTTTGCCTAACTTGCGCATGACTAAGTGACTGCTATATTTTTTGACTAGCTCTAATCCAAGATCAAGCCATGACATCATGCCGCCAGCCGACATAATATCATTGTGATCGATTAAAATTTTTCGTGTATCAATAGACTGGTTAGGAAAGTGCCGTTTAAATGCCTCAGTTAACCCCCAATGCGTGGTAAGTAAGCGCTGATGACTTAGCCCCGAGGCCGCAAGTATAAAAGCCCCCGCACAGGCAGAGGCGATAACTGCACCTCGTTGGTGCTGCTCGGTTAACCAAGCAAGTAATTGAGGTTCAGGTTTAAGGTAATAATCAGAACTAACACTCGGCGGCAATAACACAATATTGTAATCCCCCTTTACAGCACTACTAAAGGTGACAACATGTGTTGTAAAGCGGGTATCCTGTGACTCTTCGATACAAATTCTATCTGCTAGAAAAAACAGCTCTTCTAGACCATACACAGCCGACTTCATCGCATGAGGATAGTGACAAATCGCCACTTTGATTGGTTTCATCTACATTGTCGAATTTGAACTCAAAAATGTCATTTTAGACACTCCAGTCAAAGTTACAACTCCAGCACAATACCTCTGCAAACTAACTAACGAGGTAAAAAATGAACAACAGCGCACTATTGGTTATCGATATTCAAAATGACTACTTTCCTGGAGGACTTTTCCCGCTATGGAATAGCGAAAATACACTAGCAAACATCAATACAGCTATCCAAAAAGCAGCAGAGCAAAACATGGAAGTCATTTATGTCCAGCACATAGCTAATCCAGAGCAAGGAAAAGCACCATTTTTCAATGCCGACACAAGCGGTGTCGAGCTTCATAATGGCCTACGCCAAACGCAAGAAAACGGCCACCATATCGTAAAGTCCTATGCCGACAGCTTTGAGCAAACCTCCTTAAACGATTTGCTCCAATCTAAAGGTATCGACACTTTATATATCTGCGGCATGATGACACAGAACTGTGTAACCCATACCGCGCTATCGAAATCGGCGGAGCAGTACAATGTCTACATTCTCAGTGATTGCTGCACTACCATAGATGAAATGATCCACAAAATTGCACTCAACGGTGTTTCAACACGAGTACCTTTGATTGTCGTGTCGCAAATATAGCCCATGTAGGTCGAGGTTTACCTCGACACAAGCAGAAAAACCAAAAAGGCTGGGTGAACCAGCCTTGATTTGAGTGATATCGAAATGAAAGAGACTAATTAGCCTGCTGCTTATAGGCTTGTCGATAGGCGTGAAGTAGCGGCTCGGTATAACCATTGGGTTGTACTCGGCCTTCAAATACCAAAGACAACGCCGCTTTATAGGCAAGGTTTTCAGTAAGCGGTTTATGGTCATTGAGCATTGGTTGGTAGAGGCTGTCACCTTCGTTTTGACCATCTACTACAGCCGCCATGCGTCTAAAAGTTTTTTCTACTTGTTCTTCGCTACAAATGCCATGATATAACCAGTTAGCGATATGTTGGCTTGAAATCCTAAGGGTTGCTCTGTCTTCCATTAAACCAACGTGATTGATATCAGGCACTTTTGAGCAGCCTACGCCTTGGTCTATCCAACGCACCACGTAGCCCAAAATACCCTGCGCGTTATTGTCTAATTCGGCTTGAATATCCTCCGCAGACAAATCGTTTTCTAACATCAACGGGGGCGTAAGTAAGTTATCGAGCGATGCCTGCTGACGTGTTTTTATCTCAAGTTGGCGTGCAAACACATCCACATAGTGATAGTGCATCGCATGGAGCGTAGCTGCGGTAGGAGAGGGCACCCATGCAGTATTAGCACCAGACTCCGGATGGCCTTGCTTTTGATCCATCATTAACGCCATTTTATCTGGCATTGGCCACATTCCTTTGCCTATTTGTGCCTTTTTCCTAAAACCGGTTTTAAGGCCAATATCCACATTTTGGTCTTCATAGGCCGCTATCCAAGACTGTCCTTTAATAGCCACTTTGGGCAATACAGGGCCCGCCAGCATTGAGGTATGAATTTCATCGCCTGTTCTATCCAAAAAGCCAGTATTGATAAATACTACACGCTGCTTAGCGGCAGCAATACACGCTTTTAAGTTTACCGAAGTACGGCGCTCTTCATCCATAATCCCCATTTTAATGGTATTTTTGGGTAGCGAGAGCAGCGCTTCAACACGACTAAATAGGGCATCAGTGAAAGCGACTTCTTCAGGCCCGTGCATCTTCGGTTTCACGATATTGATACTTGCTGCCGTCGAGTTTTTGAACGGACTATTGCCTTGTAAATCATGCAGCGCAGCCGTGCTTGTCATGATGGCATCTAAGATCCCTTCAAACTGCTCGTTACCTTCTGCATCCAGTACCGCTGGCGTTGTCATTAGGTGGCCAACATTGCGCACAAACATCATAGAGCGACCTTTTAGTGTCATACGCTGGCCTTGTGTATCTACGTAACTTCGGTCGGCATTTAGCGTCCGAGTCAGCGATTGACCTGACTTTTCGAAGGTCTCACTCAAGCTCCCTTTCATCAAGCCTAACCAATTTTGGTATACCAATACTTTGTCTTGTGCATCCACCGCCGCAACTGAGTCTTCACAATCCATGATTGTCGTAAGTGCAGCCTCAAGGACGACATCTTTGATCCCGGCTTTGTCTGCCTGTCCGATCGGATGGTGTGGATCAATTTGGATCTCAATATGCAGATCATGGTGGCGCAACAATACCGCGCTTGGATTTTGTGCCTCCCCCTGATAACCCACTAGCTGATCAGGCTTTTGCAGTGCAACTTGGGTGCTGTCGTTGAGTGTAATCACCAAATTGCCGTCTAGAATCGCGTAGTTCGTACTTTCTATGTGAGAGCCTTCTGCCAACGGCAGTGCTTTATCGAGGAATTGCCTAGCATACGCCATGACTTTAAACCCACGGTTCGGATTATAGGCTTGAGTACGCTCAGCACCATCCTCTTCGCCAAGAACATCCGTTCCATAGAGCGCATCATACAAAGAGCCCCAACGCGCATTCGCCGCATTGAGCGCAAACCTTGCGTTACTGACAGGCACCACTAACTGAGGACCGGCTGCGCTCGCAATTTCAGGCTCCACATGCTCGGTTTCGATGGCAAAATCTTCAGGCTCAGGCTGCAAATAGCCGATAGATTCAAGAAATGTCCGATATTCTGCCGATTGCCAATCAGGATGAGAGAGATGGTAATCGTCAATTTGCTGTTGCAGGGTATCGCGTTTGTTGAGTAACGCTTGGTTTTGCTTCCCAAGTTCCGAAAAAATATCCACTACGCCTTGCCAAAATTGATTGACCGCGATCCCCGTACCGGGAAGTAGAGATTGCTCAACAAAGTGCGCCAGTGGAGTCGCAATTTGGAAGCCTGAATGAGTGACATACTTGCTCATGGAGAGTCCTTGATTAACATTTTTTGAACGGGATAGGTCAAACATAAAACAATTTTTGGAAAAACGAACCCCTTTTCCCATTCACAAAAAATATACTCGCAATAATAACTATAAATTTAAAAAATCTAATTTATCGGCCTAGTGTTTAATTAAGCCCGCAGCCAACCACTCTCACACCGGTTGGTTTCGTGTAACAAACAACCAGAATTTAATTTGATTTATAGTACCCGTTCAAAGGAAGCTAATTATGTCTCAGTATCAAACTCAGTTAGATCATTTCTCTAGTCTATGCCAAAGCCAAGGAAAAACTTGGCAGTCTATCAGTCCTGAGTATGCCAGCCGTATGCACCTACAAAACCGTTTTAAAACCGGTTTGGACATTGCAAAATACACGGCAAAAGTGATGCGTGAAGACATGGCAGCGTACGACGCAGATAGCAGCCAATACACGCAATCGCTTGGTTGTTGGCACGGTTTTACCGCGCAACAAATGATGATGGCAGTGAAGCGTCACAATAAAACCACAAAACGCTCTTACGTCTACCTAAGTGGCTGGATGGTTGCTGCGCTGCGCTCAGAGTTTGGCCCACTACCAGACCAAAGTATGCATGAAAAAACAGCGGTTCCAGCTTTGATTGAAGAGATCTACACCTTCCTCAAGCAAGCCGATGCGCGAGAGCTAGATCATCTCTACAAAGATCTTGATGCAGCGAGAGCAAAAGGCCAAGACACAACTGAAATCCTTAACAAAATCGATAACTTCGAAACCCATGTCGTGCCTATCATTGCTGATATTGATGCCGGTTTTGGTAACGAAGAGGCGACCTACCTTTTAGCTAAACAAATGATTGAAGCGGGCGCTTGTGCAATTCAAATCGAAAACCAAGTATCGGACGCAAAACAGTGTGGCCACCAAGCAGGTAAAGTAACGGTTCCTCATGAAGACTTTTTAGCCAAGATTAACGCTGTACGATATGCTTTCCTTGAGCTTGGTGTTGAAGATGGCGTTATCGTCGCTCGCACTGACTCATTGGGTGCAAGTTTGACGCAAAAAGTGCCAGTATCAAAAGCGCCAGGCGACCTTGCGAGCCAATACACTAGCTATTTAGACACCACGCCAGTTACCTCGGCCGCTGACTTACAAGAAGGTGAGATGGCAATTAAATTGAGTGGCGAACTGCAAAAGCCAGTTCGCTTAGACAACGGTTTATACCAGTTCAGAGCAGGCACAGAAAAAGATCGTGTGGTACTAGACTGTGTAACCAGTCTTCAATCAGGCGCAGATCTATTGTGGATTGAAACCGAAAAGCCAAATATCGAGCAAATTGCCGAGCTAGTTAACCGAGTTCGCGAACAAGTGCCTAACGCTAAGCTTGTGTACAACAACTCGCCATCGTTCAACTGGACATTAAAATTCCGTGAACAGGTATACCAACAATGGCAGGAGCAAGGTAAAGACTTATCGGCATACCCAAACCCAAGCGCGGATGCAAAAGTATTGATGGCGCCAGAGCTAGACGCAACCGAGTTGGCAACCGAAGCCGATCTACTGGTGCAAAACTTCCAGCGTGACTCGGCAAGAGAAGCGGGAATTTTCCATCACCTTATTACACTGCCAACTTACCATACAGCAGCGCTCAGTACTGATATTCTGGCTGAAGGCTATTTTGGTGACGCGGGTATGCTTGCCTATGTACGCGATGTGCAACGACAAGAAATCCGTCGCGAGCAAGCATCAGTTAAACACCAAGACTTGGCGGGCTCTAATATCGGTGACACGCACAAAGAGTATTTCTCTGGTGAGAACGCACTCAAAGCAGGCGGTGAAGCCAACACCATGAACCAGTTCTAAACACTGGATTTAGATAACGACTTATATAGTTCCTTAATCAGCAAGGGCCGTCAGGCCCTTTTATCTATGTGGATCAGATTTTTACTAGCCACTGGTCACTGAGATCACGTATTTACCAACATTAGTTATTCAGATCATATTTTTACTAACCTAGACCTATTTGAGATCAGAATTTTATTAACTCAATACCTAACGATCCCGATCTTTACAGTAAAGATCTAAGATCCAGACAAAAAAGAGCGCATTTGTGACTTTTTTCACTTTCACAAACCAAAATTTTACTAACTAAACCAGCGACAGGTCACATTTTTACTAACTTACTTAGTAAAATTTTGTTCTGTGTTTATTTTGACTAAAAATCAAAATATGACTAACCTCAGATTTATAAGCACTTCATTCTGCTGTAAACCCCCTTTACACTTTCCATATTTACCCCACTTTTCCATGTAAAACTATAAAACTGATTACAGTACATTGAAGTTGATACATGACCCCCATTAAGAACTTAATAAAAGCAGTAGCACTGCTTACAGCGATGCATTGCCAGGCCGGGAATACAGTTATCAAGGAAATAGAAGATTTAGAAAAGGCAGGAAAATACACCGAAGCCTTAGTTAAAATTGAAACGGCCAGCGTCAGTGAAGAAGAAGAAACGCGATATCAAGCGATTTATTTGCAGGCCATGATTTATCGAAAGCAAGACTTATATGAGAAATCAATATCTACTCTTAGCTATATCGAAAAGCAGTTTTTCCTTACCGAAGCGCGCAAGTATGATTTATACAGAGAGATAGGCATTAACTATCGTAACTTAAGCCAGCTTGAGCAGGCCGAGTCTTTTTACTTAAAAGCGCTCGCTTCAGCCGAGGCAATGGATAAATCAAATTTAGTGGCGCAAACCTATAATAATCTAGGTGTTGTTGCCGACCATAGAAATCTGCTTGCGCAATCTATGCAATATCACTTAAAAGCCTATGAATTACTAAAAGGAACTGATCAGTACGAAAAGCAAGGGGCTAACTTTTACAATCTCGGTGATATTTCTGTGCGTATGGGGGATGAGGAAAATGCAGAGTATTTCTTTCAACAAGCTCTCGTTGCAGATAAAGCTTCAAAAGAATTACGCAACGTCGCAGGCACGGCCCTTCGCTTGGGAGAGCTGAAGTTTAAGAACGGTAAAACGGACGAAGCATTAGCGCAAACAAAAGAGGCCATTGAATTTCTAAAAGAACTCAATGCTAGGGTTTCACTCGCTAGGGCATATCGAAACTCCGCATTGATCCATATAGCCAAGGCAGACTTAGACAATGCCCTGTCGGATGCACTTGCAGGCATTGAATATGCCACTCAAACCAGTTCAACACTGCAACAATTTTACGCCTACCTGACGGAGTTAGAAGTTAGGCTAAAACGTAAAGAATTAGCCAAAGCAAAAACACTACTCACCAAGCTGGACGCCCTAACCGAAATAGAAACGGCAGAGGTGCTGCTCGAAAAATATCATCGCCTTAAAGCGATAACGCTTGCTGCACATCATGAATACGCTCAAGCTTTTCAATTTATGAAGTCGACTTCAAAGCTACAGACTCAACTTCATGAAACATTACTAGAAAAACAAGTAAGTACCTATAAAGCCAGTATTGACGCGCTTATTCAATCTCAACAACTGGAGCAAGCACGCTCTGCACAAGCCATAACCGAGGTTAACTTACAAAACGCCAAGCTATCCACACAAATGTGGGTGATCACTGCAATCTCGACCTTTTTAGCTGGATTATTTCTAGTCGGATTTTTTGTCGTCAAGCATAGAAATGCGGCGCTAAAAGCAAAAATGTATCAATTGAATATTGAGCATAAAGATAAAATGCTGGCCGATATTTCCCACGAGTTACGCACGCCACTCAGTGTCTTAAAACTCCATATAGAAGCGATGGAACACAATCTTATTGATGACAGCACACTTGCGTATGCCAAGATCAACAACAAGATAAATCAGCTAAATGAATTGATCTCGAACGTATATCAATTGTCTCAAGCAGATCATGACGCGCTAGTGATCCATCCCCAGCAGCATGGCGCGAAAACGGTTATCCAAAGCTATGTGTACGATATTGAAAGATTAGTAACAAGTAATCAGCTGCAATTTATCGCCGACATTCACGTCGATGATATGAGTATTTACATTGATAAACCAAAGCTAGATAGGGTTATCGATAATCTTGCTAAGAATGCATGTTTATACACAGATAAACCCGGCAAGGTAAGGTTTAAAGCTGTGGTCAATAAACAAGAACTATTCCTACAAGTAGATGATAGCTCACCAGGCGTATCTGAGGCCGAGCAGAACAAACTGTTTGAACGCTTGTACCGTGTCGAGGCATCGAGAAGTCGTGCAACAGGAGGCTCAGGTCTTGGCTTATCTATTTGTAAGAGCTTAATTGAAGCGATGAATGGAAAAATCACAGTGAAGTCAGGGAAGTATGGCGGTTTGTGTATTCAGATAAACTTACCTCACGCGGTAGATGTGCCAGCATAAAGTACAAAAGGCCAAGCAGATGCTTGGCCTTTTGTCTTTCTGAGCTTGCTTAGAAACGGTAGCTGATATTGCCATACACAAAACGACCATCGGTGTTATATGCCGAGAACGCAGAGTAAGGGAAGATCTGGTTAAACGTTGTATAACCAATATTACTAACAGTATCTTGAGGATATTGATCAAATAAATTGTTAGCGCCTACAGCAAACTTCCAGTTGTCACCTAGGTTATAAGCCACTTCTAAATCAGTGATCCATTTAGCGTCTAATACTTCATCGCCTTCTACTGCGCTAGAAGAGTCCACCGTTTCACCATAGCGTGTGGCACGTAATGTCGTCTGCCAATCGCCAAATTGCCAAATTGCAGCTAAGTTCCACTTATCTTTTGGTGTTCCATCTTCAAATCGTGCAATTTCACGACGAGCAAAGTACTCATAGCTGTCACCAAGGGCTTCAAGCTCAGCAGGATTTGCTTTTACATGCGTCACTTCAGTGTCATTGATGTTTACCGCGGCACTTAAACGCAGATTACCGTAGTCGGCAAGATCAAAACTGTACGTTGCTACGATATCCACACCTTGAGTGCGCGAGTCGATAGCATTAGTGAAGTACCTTACACTTTGCGTATTAAGCTCACCCGCTTGCTGCAAAATATTAATGACCTCAGGACCGCCCAAGTTCTCAGAAAGGACGATGCGATCGTCGATGTCAATTCGATAGGCATCCACAGTAAATGAGAACGCGTCTAGTGTGTAGACAAAGCCCGCCGTCATATTGACCGACTCTTCCGGTTCAAGCTCTCGAGCACCCAGCGCTTTTGCAGCTGGCGTATCAACAGGGAAGTGGCCAACTTCACTCGGTACGCCATTTTCAAATACCGTAGCAATTGATTTATAGGACGTTTGAGCCAATGAAGGCGCTCTAAAACCTGTGCTTACTGCACCACGTAGTGAAAAGTTATCCGACACCACATAGCGCGATGCCAGTTTACTGGTGAAAGTGCTGCCAAAATCACTGTAATCTTCAAAACGACCCGCCAAGACGACATTCCAGTCCTGCGTTAAGTAGGTATCAAACTCTGCGAATAAAGCGATGTTATGACGAGATTCATCGACAGCACTTGCTGGTGAGAAACCAGCGAGCACCTGCGCACCACCAGCTGCAACGGGATTGCCTTCTGCATCAAGCACGGTGAGGTAAGACGCTTCTTCACCGACTTCAATTTCATAGGTTTCGCGGCGATATTCTGCACCAATCGTGAAAAATACGTCATCCGGTAAGCCCAAATCCAATGCCGTTTTAGCATCAGCATTCACAAGCCACTGTGAATAGACTAAAGCGCCGTTATTAAACTCAGTCGGACTTGTTACCCCCATCGAAGTATTCAAACTATTTACGACACCCAAAGCGAAGTCATTCACACCATAGTTTGTACTGATATCGTAATCCCACTCACCTTGAGTGCCTTTTACACCAACCGCAAAAGAGTAATCATCTACATCGCTGACGATTTGAGGCAAGAAACCATCTGGGTATACCGCAGTTAAGTTGCGGCTGTCATTTGCGCGACGATAGAAACCACCGGAGTTACCTTCACGTGTTGAGTAGCTACCAAATGAATAAAGTTCGGTTTCCGCATCTAGGTTGTAACCCGCATTATAAAATAGTGCAAAGTCTTCCACTTCAGCTTTACCAAAACGGTGGTTGTAGCGATCGAATGAAAACTCTCTTGAGTCAAGTTGACCATTTTCATCACGAGTATATTGCTCTCTTGGATCAAAGCCTGAACGATTAGTCGGTTTTTTATCTCTATATTCGGCAGACAGATTAATAAAACCTTCATTACCTAAAGCAAAACCAACGTTGGCACCAATTGTTGTAGTACCGCCATCATTGCGCTTGCGGTCATCTCCAAGCACAAAATCTAAATCGCCCGCAGCGTTTGCACGGGTTTGTAATAAGTCAGGGACACCTGCCATCTGTGTATCGTGCTCACCATAGGTCACACTAATACTGCCGCCTTCTTCGGCATCTTTAAGCACAATATTAATAACGCCAGCAATGGCATCTGAGCCGTATTGAGCAGCAGCGCCATCACGCAGTACTTCTATACGCTTAATCGCGGCAGCTGGGATAGTATTTAAATCAACCGCCGTTGAACCACGACCAACGGTACCATTTAAATTCAATAATGCGCCAGCATGACGACGCTTACCATTAACCAGCACTAAGGTGTGATCCGGTGCTAAACCTCTAAGCACTGCCGGACGGGCGTGATCCGTACTATCCGCCAGCGTTGAATTTGGGAAGTTAAAACTTGGCACGAGCGTAGTGAGTACTTGGCTCAGCTCCAGCTGACCGGTACTTTGCATATCTTCTAAAGAAATCACATCTACCGGCACCGTGCTCTCGGCAATACTACGAAGACTTCTTCGCGTACCAGTGATTTCGATGACTTCAACACTTTCTTTGGCTTCAGTGTTGTTACTTTCTGCTTGCGCATGAATTGAAATAGTTGAAAGAAGCGCAGCACCGACAGCCAACGAGATTGGCTTGCGAACAGCGTTTTCCAGCTTGTTATTAATAAATTGCATAGTTTGTCCCGTGAATATGTTGAACGCAGAGTCTGTAAAAGACCGATTATTACTTAATTTAGTCGATATGAAGATAAATCAAGACTGAATAGGTACCCAAGTAAATAACACAAATTCGGTACGACACCCATTAGACTTAAGACTAAAATGTTGGTACTTACTAATTCAATACCACCCTAAGATTAAGCAACTCTCATCAGAAAAGATGCGAATTTTAGAATTATTCTTTCATCGACAATAAAGAATTTTTAGATCTAACTTATACCTCATAAGGGCACTGGTCTGATGTTTACTCACTCCATCTTTACTCCACATTGAAGCGCTTAAATACCAATATGCAGAAACGGAGAGTACCAATGACACAACGGACGCTAAAACATGCTGAATGGTTGAAAATTGTTGAATCTAGAGCGAACCAGCAGCAACTTCAAATAAAGCCAAAAAATAAACTATCACCAGCTGTGATTTGGACTTTTGTACTAGCCACTATTATTTCACTGATAAGTGCATGGGCATTTGTTACCGAAACGCCTGAGGCACCCACTCAGCAGCTTAGTAAAGAATCCCAAATGCGTATCAACCGCTACTTTACCAAACAGTATATGGTTGGAAGCTGGCAGTTCTCACATTTAAAAACCAGTAAAGATGACATCAATGTGTTTATCCGTATCCCGACTAAATTAACATTAACGGGACAGGCACTGAAGGGTTATATCGAGCAGTCACTATGCCCACCGGCCAATAGCAATGTTTGGCGTGATGTCAGCCAGTTTGCGCTTTATATGCACTTGTATTCGGATACGCCACGCCACAGTGACTATGCCAAGTGCAAGACACCTTAATCATTTCAGGTTAAATTCTTTTATCTTTCGTTCAAAGGCCCAATGGGCCTTTTTTGTTTTTTTGGATTTCAAGCGTTATTTCGAGCTATCGTGGTTGCCAAGCTGACTTACCGGCTCGAGCTCAAGTTTAGCTTTTTCTTCGAGTTCTTCGGGTAGCTCCTTGACTACGGCAACGCCTAGTTCTTTAAATTCAGAAGCTTGCTTAATTAAGTTGCCTTTACCCATATATAACTGAGAAAACGCTCGCTCGTAGCTCTCTTTTGCTTTATCAAGCTGTTTACCCACCCCTTCCATACTATGTAGGAAGCTATTGAGCTTGTTATAAAACTTCTCAGCTCGAAGCGCCAGCTCTCTGGTATGCTTGCTTTGCTCTTCAAAACGCCATAACTGTTTAACGATATTAAGACTGGTTAAAAGCGTTGTTGGCGTTGCCACCAATACATTGTTTTGTAAAGCGTCCTGATAAAGCGTTGGCTTATGCTTAACCGCCTCAACAAATGCAGATTCCACAGGGATAAACATGATGACCACCTCTGGGGAGTTAAGACCTGGTAAGCGCTCATAAGATTTACTACCCAACTCTTTGATCCGTGCAGTGATGGCTTCGGTGTGTGCCACAATGGCTTGATTCGCTTCACTATCGGTTGTGGCATTAATATACCTTGTATAGGCATTCAATGAGGTTTTAGCGTCAATTACCAGGTGACGAGATTGCGGTAAGTAAACCACGACGTCAGGGCGAAACTTGCCTTCGTCGGTATTAAAGTTGACTTCTCGCTGATAGTCGTAACCCGGACGTAGCCCAGCGCTATCTAGCACATTTTCGAGCATGAGTTCGCCCCAGTTGCCTTGTGCTTTCTTTTGCCCTTGTAACGCCGTGGTCAAACGATCTGCTTGCTCGGTCATGGCTTTATTGTTGGCTTGTAAGTGCAGCAATTCGGTTTTTAATGACGCCCGTTGCTTCAGCTCTTCACTATGAATGGCTTCCATTTTATCTCTAAAGCCCTTTAATTCACCTTGTACTGGCTGCAGCAACTGCTGGATTTTTTCTTTGCTTTGATGACTAAAGCGCTCGCTTTTCTCATCAAATATTTGATTCGCGAGATTGTGAAACTCTTCTTTCAGCTGGACCTTCGCTTGCTCAAGCTGCGCGAGCTGCTGCTCAAAGCTCAGTTGCTTTTGCTCCAGCAAGGTTTGCAGATTGGCCATTTCAACTTCTAGCTCATGAGCATGCACTTGAATTTCTTCCTTGGCATCGAGCTCTCGCTGCCACAGCTGCTGATATTCAGCGGCTTGCCGTTGACGCTCAGCTAATCTCGCTTGCAATTGCTGCTGTTGGCCATGACTTTGTAGTTGCTGTGCTCTTAATTGCTCAGTGAGTTGCTCAGCTTGGCTTAGTTGCGACCTAAGTGCTTGCTCGGAGGCGAGTTGATTATTGAGTTGATTCTTGAAAGTGCTGCGCATAACCCAAACGACGGGGAGTAGGGTAGCCGCACCGCCTGCAAATAGCGCAAGACTATACCATGCAGGCGTATTGGAGAGCATTGACCAAAGCATATTGAGATCTCATCGGTTCTTCTGCTTTGATAATACCTTAGATATAAATTTCAATCACTTAGTCATTCAGTGATCTGTTGACCATTGTAGCGATATCCGGCGCCATATACCGACTCTACAATTTTCGGAGATAAATCTAATCCTTTGATTTTCTTTCTGATATTTTTAATGTGGCTGTCGATTACGCGATCCGAAATATCAAAGTTATCCGGCTGAATATAATCAAGAATTTGCTGTCTTGAAAAGACACGGTTTGGTGCGTCATATAAAAGCGCAAAGACGTCAAACTCAACTTTGGTTAAGCCTAATGTACTGCCATTCAGTTTAACCGTTAATTCTTCCCGATTTACTTCGATAGGCTTTTGATACGCATTGGTATTCACACAACGACGTAAGATCGCTTTCATGCGCATCACTAATTCAGCGGCGCTAAAAGGTTTACATACATAATCATCTGCGCCGACTTCTAAGCCCTTTAAACGGTCTGCTTCTGCCACTTTGGCAGTCAGCATCACAATTGGTACTTCAGAAAATGCTCGAATTTGACGCATACACTCTACGCCATCTTGGTTCGGCAACATGATATCCATCAAGATTGCATCTGGTTGATTTAACTTTACCCAAGGTACAACTTCGGCACCGTCTGCAATATGAAACATTTCAAAACCGGATGCTCTAAAAAACAACAGCACCTGCTCTGCAATATCTTGGTCGTCTTCGACAAGCAAAATTCTTGATGAGGTAGACATAGGATTTATTTACTCTTTGCTTTTAACTTCTTCAATTGTTGTCTAACTTGGCGCTTTAACTTATCTGAAAGCGTGTCATCGAACAGTAACATGGTAAGTATACTAGACAAGTCTTCTGAACTCGCAACTTCATTAAGTAGATCATAGTCAGATTCTGATTGCGTCTCAATAAAGTTTAAGTGTGAAATTGTCGCGTCGTAGCAAAGCATAACGTTATCCTAATTGGTCTATGGCGTTTCTCCGTTGTAGTTATTAAAGCGCGAGATTATGGAATAAAAATGGAGTGAAAGATGTTTTAGGGCCTGTTGACCTTTGCTGTTTGATTTTTGTTCTTCTGAGTGTGTTTTGATCGCGACGCTCGACTTGCCGCCTAGTAATCTAGGCAAAAGTTGAGCAACAATGAACAAAGCGCACTCAGGTGAACCCAAAGGGCAGCGCTTGATTGGCATTTCTACTATGTTATCGCCAGACTTACATAGAATGACTATGCTACGCAGGCTCTGCCTTGTATAAACACCAGTCAAACTGCTGCAAAAACAAACTTGAAAGATAAACAGGCCCTAGAGCCAGAAAAAAGAAAAGCCAACTTAATTAAGCTGGCTTATTACAATCAGTAACAAAGGGGGAAAATCAACATATGCCTACTGTTTCAACAATGTCACAACAAGCACTATCATAGACCTTCACCTTTGTTGATTAGTTCCAAATTATTTTTAATTTTTTATCAGCGCTAGCATTTGCGACTCATCAAACTGACCAAGATTGACTCCAGAGTCTGCAAATAGGGCGTCAACAAGGGCTTGCTTATCGCGCTGCATCTTAAACACTTTCTCTTCGATAGAATTCGCCATAATCAACTTGTACACGAACACCGGCTTATCTTGTCCGATACGATAGGCGCGATCTGTTGCTTGATTTTCTACCGCAGGATTCCACCAAGGGTCGAAATGGATAACCGTATCTGCTTGAGTCAAATTCAAACCAGTTCCCCCTGCTTTTAGGCTTATCAAAAAGACATTGCACTTGCCTTGAGTAAACGCCTCAATGGCTTTATCCCGTTGTCTGGTCTGCCCTGTCAGCATAGTGTATTTCAACTGTTGCTGTTGACACTGCTCAGCAATGAGATCTAACACGCTGGTAAACTGGCTGAAGATAATTATCTTACGGCCCTCACTGAGTAGCACAGGCAGGTGTTGTGCAAGCCACTCAAATTTAGCGCCATGTTGGTCGGTCAGTGATTTATCAACCAATTGTGGGTGACAGCAGATCTGACGTAACTTTAACAAGGCATCGAGAAATGCCAGCTTGCTTCTTTCAACGCCTTGCTCCTGAAATAGATTGAGCAATTTGCTTTCTACTTGGTGCTGAACACCTTGATATAGCTTATGTTGTTCATCAGAGAACTCTAATTCTTTGATGAGTTCTGTCTTATTGGGTAGCTCTTTCACTACCTCAGCTTTGGTACGACGAAGAATAAAAGGTGCGATCAGCGATCTGAGTTCTCGAGCTCTAGGGCGATCTTGTTCTTTTTCGATTGGGATCTGGAAGTGTTGCTTAAACTGCTGCTTAGTACCCAGCACATCAGGCATGACAAAATCGAGCAGCGATTTAAGCTCGAGTAAATTGTTCTCTACCGGTGTGCCACTTAAACAAAGTTTAAAACGCGCGGATAGGCTCTTTACGCATTTAGATATTTGTGCGCTTTCGTTTTTAATATATTGCGCCTCATCCAACACAATAGAATCAAAATCTAGCCCTTTATAATACGCCACATCGCGCTTAAGTAGCGGATACGTCGTTAGAATAAATCGTGCACCTGACAAGTTAGTGAGTGCTTCCTCTCTATTGGAACCATGAATAATAGTGAGAGGTAGATGCGGTGCGAAACGTTTAAATTCGTCACGCCAGTTCCCCACTAAACTCGTCGGACAGACAATTAAACTTGGTTGTGTCACTAGCGTATTATGCTGAGAAATAAAGTAAGCAATAACCTGAAGCGTTTTTCCAAGGCCCATATCATCGGCCAGAATGCCACCTAACTGGTGACGATTAAGGAACTTAAGCCAGTTAACACCTTGCACTTGATAATCTCGTAGGGTGAAGCTCTGTCCTTCGCTGGCAGGGATCACGTCAAGATTTTCTATCGGTTTATCTAGCTCAGCGAGATACTCAAGTAGCTTTTGATCGTCTGAGTCAGCATGAATATGCGTCAGTTCAAACAGCTTTTTGGCATACGACAACGGAAATTTAAATTGTGAGCTCGAAAGGTAATAACTAAAACGAGATTTCAGCTCCAGCAATTCATCAAATATGGATTTGCTAATGGCATAGAACTGCTCGCCAATTTCGACGTAGCGATATTCATGGGCGAGGTTGTTAAGCTCATGAACCGGATGCTTATCCCAGTTGAGCGTAACGGGCTTGTCATCTAACATCACCTTTCCAAGCACATGATGTTGCTTATCTCTCTTAAGGCTTAACAGCACTTTTGGTGTAACAACGAGGCCATTGCTTGGCAGCTCGTCAACAATCCAACGTTTACCCTGCAAAAGCGGCCTGATCTCCCTGTTAAACCAATGGACTTCAACGCCATCCTCAGTTGGTAATAAAAATTCGTCGCCCTCATGGATAAAGCCGAGACCAGTGAGTACCTGCTCCAGCCTTGCTAATTGCTTTTTCGTCGCGCCTTTTCCAAGCGGCTCAATTGCAAAGCGAATTTTATTTGGCCTATCTAGTTTTATAAGCTTAGCAACATTAGATTGCTTACTCGCTAACTGCGAAAACCCAGCAGGAGGCGCAATGACATCATCCGTAAAGATATCTTGGAAACGCGCCATCACCTGCTCTAGCTTTTCAGCCGTGATGGTAGGCATAGTATGAAGATGGGCGATTTCCTGCGCGGTAAGCTCTGACTCAATTCTGCCAACGACCAAGTTTTCAGTATCTAGATACACCGGAGGTTCGGTTTTAATCAAGCGCCAGTGTTCAACATTCGCTAGACGGCTTTTAAGTTGGTATTCATTGCCTTCTTGATGCCAGTAAAAATCAAGCGTTTGCTTATGCCCTAGCTCCAAAGGTTGGCGCTGGTTACGATAAAAACAGCGATGGGTATGCACAAGTTGTGTGAGTGCATTAAAGCCCCAGACGCCAAATAACTCAAAATGACCCGGTGTATTTTGCGAGCGGATCCAGCTAAATAAGCGAAAATCGTTTTCTAATAGACCAGCTGGAGCGACCTGGCTATTGAGCTGTTGCTCGGTTAACACTCGGCCTAAGGGGTAAACACCGTCGGGCCGATTTGGCGATACCTTTGGACTTACAAGGATTTCGTTTGCTCGAGGCTCTAACACGAAGAGTAAGACGTTTTCTGCATCTGCTTTATCAATTTGCTGCAACTGCCCTAGTTCGTTAAACCAGTCATTAACTAAATAAGCCTCACCAAAGCCGCCAGAATGTTCAATTTTAAGTTTGAGTAATACCGCAGCAATGTGCCGACATTTAGGATTATTTGAACACGAGCAGTTTGCTTCGACCGAAACGCTACTTTGCGTTTGGTTTATTTTGATGTGCTGGGTGAAGGTATTGCCGTAATTTCCCAATACCTGTGCATCAATTTGCGCGAAGTTTTCGCTGTGTTGAAGGTAACAGACTTGCTCGTCTTTCAAATACTCCTTAGCTTTCGCAAGTAAAGCTGAATTGAAGTATTGACGAAGAAAACGTTCAGACAAAGGAAATTGATTAGCCTGCTCCTGTTTGATCTCTTCAAATAAGGCGAAAAGTTGCTCTTTAGATAACTGCGAAGACATTAAGTGCACGTCAAAATTAAAATAAAAAGCCAGTATATGAAATTAGTGATTTGAGCTAAAGAGAGAAATGTAAGAAATTCGCTAAAAAAGGACTGGTTGGAGGTCAACTGACTAGAAAAAGCGCCGAGTTGCTTGATAATTCAACCAACGCGGCAATTTTTGAACGAACCTTAATTATAACTGCTTAGCAGCTTTTGCAATTGTTCCAGACGCTTATCAGTCAATACTCGATTATCTATTTTCACGGTAACATCACCACTCTTTAGATTTCTCTGTACTCGAATGTAGTCGTTCTCTAGCATGGATTCGACACGTGAATCGCTACTTCCGAATGTGGTCAAGAATTTAGTGATCTGAACAGCACGTTTCTCGTCCGACATCTCTTCTGTCATAAAGTCTTGCGCTTTTAGTGCAGCAATTTGCTCTGAAAACTGCTCAGGCTGTTCTTGTTTTGCTGTGATGAGCTTTTTAGCTGCTTCACGGCCTAAATGATTTGCCGTTGGATACAACTGCAATACTTCGACCGGAATACTTTCATAAGCTTTCAACGCGTCTGCGATAGCTGTGTGAGAAACACCTTCCACGGCAGCGATTTCTCGATACGATCCTTTTTGGCCCTGTTTGATCAAGTTATGCTTAGTATCAAAATAGGCTTTACCCAATTCCCAAAGGCTCGGGGCGATGTATTGATCGGAAGATACCGCTAATGTTTTTGCATCTTCATCACTAAAGTCTTTCGAGCTCAACACCACATAATCCGCTTCGGCCAGCATACAGGCTTTACGGCGTCTAGAACCCGATAAAACGTGAAGTTTGCCATTGTGCTGCCAACATAGGGCAGGGTGGAGATTACGTTTATCTTTTTTAATGGCAGGTAATATATCTGCGACCGCTTTTTCGCTTAATAGGGATTGCTCACGACGATTCTGCCCATAAACTGTGGTTTTACTCTCAATTTCGCTAAACGGTACCACTTCACAGGTCAGTACTATGGTTTTTGTCGGATCGCTTGGCGCAGGCATAGTAACCACATCACCTACTTTCGCCTGATCTAAAAGATCGTCGAGGCTACTGCCTTCAACCGCAGTAGCAAAAGGATCTATTCGAGTGTCATTTTTACGTTTTCTAGCCATTATTAATACCCTTTTATTCTGCTAGCGAAGACTGTGTTGAAGGCCAATTTGAACGGATCAGCATTTCTAATTCATCAACCACGTCTTTGATATTTTCTTGCGCTTTTAGCAATGCTTCGCGACTTGCTAAGCTATCAGAAGTCTTTTGATCAAAAATAGTGTTAAACGATGAAGAGCTCGCCGTAATTGCAGAGCTGTGATTAATTGGATAACTCATTACTTGACGGCCAAAAGCACTACGTACATCTTTAACGATATCGCGCTGAGAATGATTGCCTTTAACATAGTTAGTGACTAAAAATTGCATAAAGTCCCAGCCTTCGTGACCAAGAGCTGCAACGGTATGGTATATCTCACCAAGACGTTTCAGATATTTATTATTAGCGTCGAAGTCTACGGCCTCTGGATGTACAGGTATTAACATAGCCGTAGACGCCATCAATGCGTTATAGAACATAAAATTAAGTGAAGGCGCGGTATCTACTAGGATAATATCAAACTCGTCTTGTACGGGCTCTATAACCTTCTCTTTAAGCTTATGGTAATGACGTGTCTTTTCGTAGCTTGAACTTTCTTTTAACTCTGTTGCTGTTTCGTGTTCAAAGTAAAAGTCATCCATACCAGAAGGTAATACGCGAATATTTGGAATGTGGGTTTCTTGGAATGAATTAGAGACAAGATCTTTCCATGTTTCACCTTCATCTAATTCGATGCAATCTCTCATCAGATCACCAACTGTGATCGGTTCATGATCATTAGATGGAAAAAAGCTTGATGATGATCCTTGCGGATCAAGATCAATGATCCCGATGCGATAGCGCTTAATATTCGTTGTAGCTAGAGCTGCTGCAATATTCACCAAACTTGTTGTTTTACCACAACCGCCTTTCAAACTATTAATCACAATGACTTGTAATTTATCGCTAGGCTTTCGTTGATCAGCATTTACACCCAGAACATCTGCCATCGCAAAGATATTTGCTAATGTGTATGCATAATGACCGTTTGCGCCTTTCTTTATATTGATGGTATCAAAGTCACCTTGGTCATGACGTCTTTTGAGTGTTCTATTATTCACACCAAGTAGATCTGCAGCAGCTTTTTGCGTGTAAGTTCTAAGCTCTTTTTCTTCAGTTTTAAGATGAGCTCTATAATGTTGAATACGACCAGCAAGTGATTGTTCTGCTACTTCTGCTGTAGCTTTCAACAGCCGGTACGTTGATAGCGCATTGTTATTTATAGACATACACATTATCCTTTATTTGATAACGATTATTATAATGTCCATATATTTTGCTGTAAACACAAAAAAACAAAGACATTTGTAATTTTGATTTACATCTAAGTATAAATAAGAAAGTTTAGATATGGTTAGATATATAGGTATTAAAGGCTAAGGCCAAGAAATTATATTATATCCTACTGTTTTACATAACTTTTTTTAATTTTCATAGATCTACTTTTTACTAGGTTAAGATCTGATCTCTTATAACTCCCAGATCGAAATTTTACTAACTACTATTTCAAAAAGTTATATATAAACAGCTTATACACAGAATTACTCACAGGTATGGTGGTTGGGATCGATTTTTTACCAAGTAAGATCAAACAGTTATGCACAGGTGATATAAGATCAAGTGCTTTAAGGTATGTATAGATCTGATCTCTACCTAGCATAGATCAGATCTTTACTAATTAAGGACCTAGTTTTCCACAAGGGCGTCGGATTTGCCGTTGTAAATCCGCTAAATATGCCTTAAACAAAGGTTTTTCAGCGATCATTTTACCTTTGTTAGTAAAAACTTGATCTGAAAATGAGCCTTACTTAGTAAAACAATGATCCCAACAAAAAAAGTTACTTCGGATCACTTTTTTACTAACTTTAATCATTAACTTTTTCTGTCGAATATGTTGTTATTAGACGTCATGAAAATTTGGAAGTAAAACAATGAGCCGGAAGGTGAACATCTCTGTTGACAATTTGCCCGATTCACTTCGTGGACAGATCCATGGTGTAGAAAGTGCAATCGATAACGAAAGTTTGGCGTTGTTTACGGACAATAAAGATGTTCGAGTATCTTTAGAAAATGCAGCCCATGGGTTAAGAGCTTATTCTAACACCTTTAATCATTACGATTTATGGGGACGCTTTGTTCGTTCTGGACATAAAAAATTACCATTAGAAGAAGCGCCCAAAAAAACAATCGTAACGAGAAAAATATCAGAAAAAGTAGATGGTATTCTATACGAAGGTGAGATAAAAATTACCCCTGCTGTTGTTAGTACTAAAAGAGATGGTGATGACGAAGAGTTTTTAGTTTGGCCATCTGACCGAGAAGAAAAAGTTGAGCGCGCACTGATCCGCCTAGCTTCTAAAGGTAAGATTGTTAAAATAAATTTTAAGTCCGGTATTCAATACGCGGTTATTTTTTCGATGAACGAGCTTGCTCAAGAATTAAAAGCTGTTGGTCAATCAATGCCTTATCCGCAAATTAAGGAATCTTTGGAAGCTCTTCAAGGTTCTAAACTTTCGTTCAAATATACGGCTACAGATACTAAAAACCCAAGTATTGATGATTCATTTTACGAATCAAACATGAACTTTCTGTCGTCGCTACACTTTAGTGGTAAAAAAGGGCAGGGTGGGAACATCAAATGTGTTGCATGTTTAAATGCATTTGTTCATAACATGATCGATAACTTGGAGTATAAAGGCTATTATTTCAACAGTGCTCAAGAGTTAAAACGCGGTTTGTCTCGTTGGATGATGCTACGTTTGTATCATCTATGGCGTTACGCAGCTCCAGGTAAAACTTATCATTTTCGCCTAATTTCAATTATGGAAAAGTACGGTTCAATTTATTCTGATGATGAAATAACAGAGAATAAATTGAAGGCACTTCGTCGTGATATGACCACAACAATGAAAGATTTGATCGAGAAAGGGGCAATATCCGAATACAATATTTCAAATGTTAAGGATGAAAAGTCCGGGAAAATCGTTGATTATGTGTACGAAATGCACCCATCAGCTCAGTTCTGTGATGAAATATTGGCTCTCAATAAACACCATAAACGTATCGAAATTCAAGGCGGAAAACGGATCGTTGAAAATGTTGAAGTAATTGATGAAGATACATTAGAAGAAATCGTTAAAAAATAAAATTTCTTATTTTGGCTAGAATGGTATTTCTAGCCAAAACAAAAAACTTTTATATCAAAGCTAATTTCTATTTCAACTTAAGATACTTTCTGAGCGAAATTTATCACAACCCAATTCTTCAAAATGATGAAGTCTATAAAGCTAAAAATTTTCTGTGGTGGAAAATACTGACATAAATAAATCTTGAAACTACATCAGCAGATCAAGTTAATTCTCTAATCCTTGGAAGAGGGAAGAAGTATATCAATAATTGAAATTTTCCTATTTAAAACAATTAAATAGAAAAGCATGTTAGCCAACAGAAGTTGATTTTTTGTAATTTATAGATGCGACTCCGTGGTCGATAAGCTATTTCAGAGCTTAACACGTAATGATAAATCAAAATTTAACCTGAAAAAATTTAGTACTTAATCTGTGAAGATAACGATTTCATCATAGTCTTATAATACCAATTAGCCTTGATACTTGTTCAATTTGAAGGAGCAAATCTGATGCTAACTGCGTTAAAAATTTCTTATTTAGAACAACTAAATAGCAAAAATTTTCGCCTGCCTATATGGATGTAACTTGGCGGTAGCTGGATGCGGTAATGGTGTTATCGACAAGATTTTCTTCGCCTCAGAAGAGATCACTTAATTAAGCTAATTGGTATAAGTTTTAAAATGGGTAGAACACATCATACTATAATGAGGACAAGTCAGTTAGCACTTGCATGGACTATACTAATTCAACAAGATTATGTTAAATTGCGTGCTATCGTTAGATTCCGTATGAATTACCTTACTATTACTCAAATCTTTCTAAATAAATTCTATCGACTAGAAAGTTGTACTCTCGCTTTCTTGGATGATCGTCTTTTTGTGTAAAATGACTTAACTCTCCAAGTTTAGTGTCTGGATGCGGGTTAAAGAGTATAAATGGAAGTGCGGCACTTACATGATAGCGATTTTGAGCTGTATATCTCACATTCACCTCAGGTGTTACTCTGGTTGGCCTTCTAATTCTGAGCTTTGCATTTTCTGATAGACTAGAAACTCTATATTTTTCTTGTTCTACTAGCTGTTGCCACTTTTCCTGATCTATCATCCTCGGATTTGAATATAGTGAAGAGCGATTCAACATCTCCATAGCAAGTTCTTTACTCAAAACTCTGGTTGCATGTTTTTTCATCCAGGTAAATCGAACGGAATAGGGAGCTTCGGATTCGCTATGTATTTTTCGATAGGCAGCCAAAGTCATTAAGTTAGGAACTGCACTATGAACAGCTTCGAATCTGGCATCATTGTTAGAAATTTCCAGAATAGCATTTTTAAAATTTTCTTTGGCAAGATTCACTGCATTCACCCTAGAGTTGATAACTTCTTTAGGGTCATTAACTAACAAAAGACCAGGAAACCTTTGCAACAACTTTCCGCTTTCTCGGTCGTTTAAGTAGAGGTCGCGATAAGCATCTAAACATTTAGAGAGTGCTTTTTCACCTTCTATTTTTTTAACTGTTATATTTGTTGGAGCGGTTTCTTCATCTTGTTTTTTGATATCAGGCAGTTCATAAAATGTTGCCTTTTTTATATCGGCTTCTGTCAGTTCATGGCATAGCTGGTTAATTTGTTCATTAAGAATATCGAAAGTTGAACGTATATTAAATTTATTCATTGTATGATGTGTTCTTGTTATCTCTCTCGCATTATATCAAAAATAATGAAATCTCGCTAAGCGATTTTATTATGAGTATCTAATGGAACAAACTAACTATATCACTTGCCGTTTGCTAAATTAAGCTAAGTATCGTTTTAGTCGATCGTTGTTGAGAACTTAGTTATTTGATCAATTAGCTGTGGGTATTTTGTGATGATGCATACTTTTATTGATCTTGCAAGTATGATGTGTTCCCTGAGATATATGTAAATTATATCAGAAACATTCTGTTAGCTCATATTTATCTTCACTTATTAAGCTTTTATTTGGAGCGTCTAGGTTTTAGAGAAATAAAATATCTGCTAGTGAATTTTAAAATAGGAAAGTGATTCTATGTCGTCTTGATGAAATTGCTAATTAGTTTTGTAGAGTTGAAATTGTTTTACCTCACTTTGTATGATGTGTTCCTTTCAGATAGACTAAATTATATCAAATTTTTTTGGATTTCTCCTATAAAATTAGCTTTTTGTCACTTTTGAAGGGAGTTTCTAATGGGCAATACTATCAGGCTAAAAAGCAGTGGCTAGTAACCACTCAGAACAACAACGCTACTTGTCAGTTTTTTGATTAATTTTTAAATTCAACACTGATTTTATATTTATGAAAAAACTGTATGATGTGTTCCTTTATCCTCGCGATAATACTCTTTTTTATAAATTAAAGTCAACTTTTGATACTGACAGAGTCTTCTTCTGGTTCAAGATTTTAGTGTTGAAAAACAATAGTAAGTGTTCACTTATTTTGTTTCGACCGAGCACTTTTCCATAGGCATGAAGGTTTAATAAATTCTAGTTAGGCCGAAAAGGGAAGGTGATAGATGGTTAGTAAGTGTGTACTCACTTTGCAATAAGCATCATTTGGGATCCTTTAAAGGGATTGGCTAAATTATAGAGTAGAACACTGAGTTTAATTTTGCACTTTCAAAGAGAACAATCGTACCACTTCTTTTTCTTGGCTATGAATCTTCGAGTAACATCCGCACTTTTGTAGTCGTACCTGACTAAAACACGAAGACGGTTATAGCACAAGTTTCTTTTGCTACATGCACATGTACAGTTCGAAGTTGCAATGCTAGTACTTCTTTATAATAACTACACCAGCTACTTCAGTGATTGCTTACTGTTATTCACGCTTCGCCGGAATAAATACTAATGTCAGTGTCTTACTCGATTTGTAGCGAAGTTAAAATAACGGAAAAAACGAGTAGATAGAAGACACGTCTCCTGTGCTTTTATTATTTAAATATCATATAGTTTTTACACCTGAATTCATGGTCTGATCGTCAAAGAGCAAAGTAGACAGAGATCTTTTCAAGCGTCTGAACAGCTTGTTTGCGAACGAGTCAAGCTAGATTAGCTAACTGTTCATGGAAAAATATCTCTGAAACTAACTGGCCAGAAACTAGCGAGAGTTTTGGAATTGAAAATAGCTATTAAGCGAGTAACCTTATGCCCAATTATATTATGATACTGTAAGAATAAAAGTCGTTGTGTTAGATATCAAGAAAAGAATGAGGGGCAAGAGTAAACTCAGTAGTACTACGTAATCAATATCACCTTTTTGACAGTAGAGTTTTATTTTTATCTAGTGATAGATTGTTCGGCGTTCTCGCCGTTTCAATAAGATAGCTTAATCAGGAAAATTTATTTTAATAACCCAGATCACTGAAGAGAAATCTCCCCAATTTTTCAGCATTGAGTTCTCATTGGAGGAGTTAGCTGTTGGAAGTACCTATACGTGTTAATACTTCCAAATACTATATAGCACATGTGATTAGTACTCATAGCAATCACTATAGACTCATTTTTTCTTGCTTCCTTCCTACTCATAAAATACGACGAGTCACTACAGCAATTACTAGTCTGAACTTAAATAAACATCAATTTAACATAATAATAGGCTAAAGTCAGTGTGTCGTCTTTGTATATAAATGCTCTGTAAGATGATTTTCTGAAGAGGTAGGGTGGGGTCCCGCTAGCTCACAAATTCCTGAATTGACTTCCATTCGTCAGCGCAACTAATTAAGACACTCAAAGTGAAAAAAAAGACGTCGACAAGATTATATTTGATATCGATTCCAGGGTCTTCAATTCACTCTAAATGCGTGATGATACTCATTATAGCGATTTAAAGATCAGATGATAAAAGTCTGATAGTCGCCTACTTTAAGCTCGCTTGTTTTTTGTTCGTTGGAAAAATGTATAAAAAACCTTCATATCTTAAGAAAGGCGTTACTTCGATTAATTTCTTAAAAAATTTTAGCAAATGTTTCATGTTCTAAACAGTAATTTGTATGATGTGTTCTTTACTAAAAACAAACTAAAGTTTTTCCTTGATGAATAAGGGGGCTTGGGGTACTGTTCAATGGTGGTAACACATATTGGAATGAGGAAAATACAATGGCTAATTGGAGCCCAAATAGCTGGAGAGATAAACCTATCTTGCAGCAACCTGAATACCCAAATTCAGAGAAGTTAAAATCAGTTGAAAAAGAACTAAATTCAGCACCACCACTCGTCTTTGCAGAAGAGACGCGGAGCTTGTATAAAAGCCTAGCTGATGTTTGCGAAGGTAAAGCTTTTATATTGCAAGGTGGTGATTGCGCAGAATCGTTTTCAGATTTTAGTGCCGCTAATATTCGTGATACGTTCAAGACACTTTTGCAAATGGCTGTCGTATTGACATATGGCGGTAAATGCCCGGTAGTTAAAATTGCTCGAATGGCAGGGCAGTATGCTAAGCCACGTTCTTCAGATTTTGAGACTATTGATGGTGTTTCTTTACCTTCATACCGTGGTGATATCGTTAATAGTTTTGAGTTTACGGAAGAAGCGCGTA
This sequence comes from Pseudoalteromonas sp. JC28, assembly GCF_013319255.1. NCBI lineage: Bacteria > Pseudomonadati > Pseudomonadota > Gammaproteobacteria > Alteromonadales > Pseudoalteromonadaceae > Pseudoalteromonas > Pseudoalteromonas sp. JC28. The sequence continues at coordinate 119,713 of NZ_QOKX01000002.1, forward strand.
TCCCAGATCCTGATAGATTGATGAAAGCATATCATCAGTCAGCAGCAACACTTAACCTACTTCGCGCGTTTGCGCAGGGAGGTCTTGCTGATCTGCATCAGGTAAATCGCTGGAATATGAGTTTCGTAGCTGCAAATCCGTTAAAAGACAAGTTTCAACAGCTCGCAGAGCGTATTCAAGAAGCGCTTGAGTTTATGGAAGTTTGTGGCATCGATTCAACAGTAGCACCAAGCCTGAAGGAAACTCCGCTTTATACCTCACACGAAGCACTATTGTTAGGTTATGAAGAAGCGTTAACTAGACGAGACCACTTATCAGGGGACTGGTACGATTGTTCGGCTCACTTTGTTTGGATTGGTGAACGTACACGTCAATTAGATCACGCGCATATCGAATTTTTCCGTGGTATTAAAAACCCAATTGGCGTAAAAGTTGGCCCAGGGATGCAAGAAGATGAGTTAATTAAGCTTGTCGATGCGCTTAACCCAGATAACATTCCTGGTCGTCTAACACTTATCACTCGCATGGGTGCAGATGTGTTGCCGGAAAAACTCCCTAAATTAGTTCGCAGAATTCAAGAAGAAGGCCGCAAAGTTATTTGGACTTCGGATCCGATGCACGGAAACACTGAAAAAGCGACGACTGGATATAAGACACGTAGCTTTAACAATATCCTAAGAGAAATCAGTCAGTTCTTCGCAGTGCATAAAGCGGAGGGTAGCTATCCTGGCGGTGTGCACTTAGAAATGACAGGGCAACACGTCACTGAGTGTGTTGGTGGTGCCTATGGTCTATCAGACGAAGACTTATCTCAGCGTTACCGCACCCAGTGTGATCCGCGTCTAAACGCAGACCAAGTTTTAGAGCTAGGATTTTTAGTTGCTGATCTACTAAAAGACGCTCGTAAAACAGTATAAACAACAAACAAAGGGCCGCATTGCGGCCTTTTTAGTATTTATGGCGCTTTAACCCAGTTTCAGAAATAATCTTTGCTGATATTTCCTCAACGGAATAACGTGTACTGTTCAAGTAAGGCGTTCTATTCTTTTTAAATAGCATCTCGACTTCTTTGACTTCAATACGGCATTGTCTGATTGATGCGTACTTGGAGTTTGCCATTCTCTCTTGCCTTATTGCGGCTAGTCTTTCGGGATCTATGGTTAAGCCAAAGAGCTTACCTTTGTATTTATCTAGACATTTGGGTAGTTTTCCACTTTCTAAATCATCCTCTGTCATCGGGTAATTCGCGGCTTTTATCCCATATTGCAATGCTAAATATAAGCTTGTCGGCGTTTTACCGCTGCGGCTGACACCAACCAATATGATGTCTGCCTCGTCATAATCTTTAATATTTGCGCCGTCATCATTTGCAAGTGCGTAGTTAACGGCATCTATTCTAAAATCATAAGAAGATTCGTGAATGCTATGCGTGCGGTGCATTTTTGGCACCGGCTGAACTTTTAGCTCTCTTTTTACTATTTCGCTGGCATAAGATAAAAAGTCGTAACAAACCCCTTGCGACGATAAAATAATATCGGACAATTCTGGATTAACGAATGTAAAAAACACCAATGGTTTTTCACCTGATGTCTCAGCAACCGAGTCTATTAATTTTTTGATTTCATTTGCTTTTTTTACTGTTTCTACAAATGGTATCGTTTGGTGATTAAATTCTACAGGGAACATTGAAAGCGTTGCGTGACCAAACACTTCAGAGGTGATAGCGGTACCATCGGAAATATAAAATGCTGTTCTCATTTTGCTATTATTCATTCAGAAATTGTTGAAAATAAGCCATCGCGGTTTACGAAGACTGCCTTACCGTTGTAGAATGCCCTTGACCAAGTGGAAAGGTCAATTAATCTCTCACATTTAATACAATTTGTTTTGGAGACAGTTCCGTGCAAGACTACGTTCTCTGGTATCAAGAGTTGGGTATGCAAGATGTACCTCGAGTTGGTGGTAAAAACGCTTCTCTAGGTGAAATGATATCTAACCTTGCTAACGCTGGTGTACAAGTACCTGGTGGATTCGCAACAACTGCTGATGCGTTTAATGAATTTCTTGAGCAATCAGGCCTCAATGAAAAAATCCACTCAATCCTAGATACTCTCGATGTTGACGACGTCAACGAATTAGCCAAAGTCGGCACCCAGATTAGACAATGGGTTATCGATACACCATTCCAACCAGAATTAGATAAAGCAATCCGTGAGGCGTATAGCCAGTTACACGGTGACGCAAGCCAAGATGTCTCCTTTGCTGTTCGTTCATCAGCAACAGCAGAAGATATGCCAGACGCCTCCTTCGCTGGCCAACAAGAAACTTTCCTAAATGTTCGTGGCATTGATGCCGTAATGGTCGCTATCAAGCATGTTTTTGCTTCGCTATTCAATGACCGTGCAATTTCTTATCGTGTACACCAAGGCTATGATCACAGAGGCGTGGCGCTTTCTGCTGGTATTCAGCGTATGGTGCGTTCAGACAAAGCGTCGTCTGGTGTTATGTTCTCAATCGATACCGAATCAGGCTTCGAAGACGTTGTCTTCGTTACTTCTAGCTATGGTTTGGGCGAGATGGTAGTTCAGGGCGCAGTAAACCCAGATGAATTTTATGTTCATAAGCAAACGCTTGCAAAAGCAAAGCCTGCTGTACTTAAGAGAAATATTGGCTCAAAAGCAATCCAAATGATCTACTCAAGTGATGAGTCTCACGGAAAGCAAGTTGAGATTGTTGATGTAGACTCAGCACTATCTAACCAATTCTCGATTACAGACGCAGAAGTAGAAGAATTAGCAAAGCAAGCTGTTATTATCGAAAAGCATTACGGTCGTCCAATGGATATCGAATGGGCAAAAGATGGTAACGACGGTAAGCTTTATATCGTTCAAGCCCGTCCAGAAACTGTCCGTTCAAACGAAGATGCGAACGTAATGGAACGCTTCCAGCTAAAATCAAAGTCTGAAGTTATTGTTGAAGGTCGTGCAATCGGTCATAAGATTGGCTCAGGCGTAGTTAAAGTCCTGTCTTCAATTGATCAAATGGACTCGGTAAAGCAAGGCGATGTACTTGTTACTGACATGACGGATCCTGATTGGGAACCTATCATGAAGCGTGCCTCTGCTATCGTAACGAATCGTGGTGGACGTACTTGTCACGCTGCAATCATTGCTCGTGAGCTGGGGATCCCAGCGGTGGTTGGATGTGGTAATGCAACCGATTTGATCACCAATGGCGACACGGTAACAGTTTCATGTGCTGAAGGCGACACAGGTTATATCTACAAAGGTGAACTTGAATTCGATGTTATTTCTTCTCGCATCGATGCAATGCCAGCTATTCCGATGAAGATAATGATGAACGTAGGTAACCCAGATCGCGCGTTTGATTTTGCGAAGTTACCACATGCAGGTATCGGTCTTGCGCGTCTTGAATTTATCATCAACCGTATGATTGGTATTCACCCTAAAGCACTACTTCATTTTGATAAGCAAGATGCAGAGCTACAGGCTGAAATTAAAGAGCTAATCGCAGGATATGAGTCACCAGTAGAGTTCTATATCAGCAAGCTAGTTGAAGGTATTTCTACGCTAGGTGCGGCATTTGCTCCAGAGCGTGTAATCGTTCGTATGTCTGACTTTAAGTCAAATGAGTATGCAAACTTGGTTGGCGGTCAGCAGTATGAGCCCGAAGAAGAAAACCCAATGATTGGTTTCCGCGGCGCATCTCGTTACATTTCTGAAGACTTTAGAGAGTGCTTTGCATTAGAGTGTGAAGCCATTAAACGTGTTCGCAACGAGATGGATTTAACCAACGTTGAAATCATGATCCCATTCGTTCGTACCCTAGAAGAAGCAGCTCAAGTTATTGAAATTCTTGAAGCTCATGGTCTAAAACGTGGCGAGAACGGTCTAAAAGTCATTATGATGTGTGAACTTCCATCAAACTGCCTGCTTGCTGATGAGTTTTTAGAATATTTCGACGGCTTCTCGATTGGTTCAAATGACCTTACCCAGTTAACACTTGGTCTAGACCGCGATTCTGGTCTTATTGCGCATCTGTTTGATGAGCGAAACCCAGCTATCAAGAAACTACTTTCAATGGCAATTCAAACTGCTAAAGCGAAAGGCAAATATGTAGGTATTTGTGGCCAAGGTCCATCGGATCATGAAGATTTTGCAGCTTGGTTAGTTGAAGAGGGGATTGACTCTGTTTCACTTAACCCAGATACAGTACTTGAAACTTGGCTTTATCTAGCTGAAAAGTTTACTAAATAATTTAATAGCCCCAATGTAACACATTGGGGCTATTTCATTTCTGAAATGTCCTATCTAACTTTTCGCAGCCAAGCCTAAACAAACGCTGCACATTTTTTAAGTGCTTCTTAGCGCCTTCATGATTCATCGAGAAACACACCAGAGCCGCCAGTAAAAAGATAACCGATGGACCGGGCACAACAAAGAAGATCAATGCTAGAATACAAAATACAATACCAACAAGGTCGTAAATAATTTTCATGTTATTTCCTCCTATACAATATGAGTATAAGGTATGTGGTGAAATAAACTATTTCCAATTGTAACAAACCATAAAATTCTCAAGTTGATCATTAATCCTTCGTGATACAATTAATTCAAAGCAAGTAAAATATACCGTCATGATCGCAAATATTAGTCAGCAGGATTCTGCAAACGAACTTATCAACCTCTATCAAAGTAAACTAACTGATGCAGGTTTTAGTGGGGACATTGATACGAGTTATGCAACTCGTCTTGTTACGTCAACCGACAATAGTATCTATCAGGAAATCCCTCAAGCAGTATTATTTCCTAGAACAAATCGAGACGTACAACTTGCACTTGAAATCGCTCAACAAGACCCATTTTTGTCTCTCACTTTTGGTCCTAGAGGCGGAGGAACTGGTACGAATGGTCAATCACTTACACCCGGTATTGTGATTGACCTCTCGAGACACATGAGAGAAATTCTTGAGATCAATGAACAAGAAGGCTGGGTTCGAGTTCAGGCGGGTGTGATCAAAGATCAGCTTAATGACTTTCTAAGACCTTACGGCTATTTCTTTTCGCCAGATCTCTCCACCAGTAACCGAGCAACAATAGGTGGTATGGTAAATACTGATGCGTCGGGCCAAGGTTCACTCGTTTATGGCAAAACAAGCGATCATGTTCTTGGGCTTAAAACCTTTTTAGTGGATGGAACAGAGTTAAATACCTCGAAGTTAGCGATCGATAAAGCGGAGCTACTAGCTGAGCAAAACTCAAAGACTTCTCACATTTATGCGAATGTCATCGAGATCTGTCGAAACAATCGAGCACTTATACTTGAAAAATTTCCGAGACTAAATCGCTTTTTAACCGGTTATGACCTCGAAAATGTATTCGACGATTCACTAACTACTTTTGATTTGTCTCGAATTATTACGGGTTCTGAAGGTTCACTTGGTGTTGTAACCGAAGCAAAACTTAATTTAACGCCAATTCAGCCATATAAAACCCTAATCAATATCAAATATGACTCATTTGAATCAGCGCTTAGAAACAGCCCTTTCTTGGTTTCCGCTAATGCTACATCGGTCGAAACTGTAGATAGTAAAGTTCTAGGTCTTGCCAAAGAAGACATCATTTGGCATTCAGTATCGGACTTAATTCAAGATGTCCCAGGTGTTGAGATGCAAGGTCTTAACATGGTTGAGTTTAATGGTGAATCCGAAGATGAAATTTCGTCTAAAGTCGATAGTTTATGTCAACGATTAGATCAGCTTATTGCGAACAAAGAAGCGGGGGTTATTGGTTATCAACTTACTAATGATAAAGCGGATATCCTTAAGATCTATGCGATGCGTAAAAAATCAGTTGGCTTGTTGGGTAACGCAAAGGGTAATAAAAAGCCACTTGCTTTTGCTGAAGATACAGCCGTTCCACCTGAAAACCTTGCTGATTTTATCATTGAATTTAGAGAGTTGCTTGATAGTTACCAATTAGATTATGGCATGTTTGGTCATGTTGACGCCGGTGTTTTACACGTGCGCCCTGCGCTTGATATGTGCGACCCCAAACAGGAAAGACTACTACGTGTGATCTCAGATAAAGTAGTAGCGTTAACTGCAAAATACCGAGGACTAATGTGGGGTGAGCATGGAAAAGGTTACCGAAGTGAATATGGACCAGAGTTTTTCGGTGAGCAACTATTTAATGAACTTCGTAAAATTAAAAGTTTGTTTGATAAAAACAATCGCCTAAATCCTGGAAAAATTTGTACACCACTGGATTCAAGCGATCAATTAGTGTCAGTCGATGCACAGAAAAGAGCTTGGTTTGACCGTACAATACCAACTGAAGTAAAAGTAAACTACGAAGCGCCAATCAATTGTAATGGTAACGGACTTTGCTTCAACTATGATGACAACTCACCAATGTGTCCATCGTACAAGGTAACCAAAGATCGTAGAAACTCTCCAAAAGGACGCGCTGGGTTATTTAAAGAGTGGTTAAGACTCCAAAACAATAAAGGGGTAGATTTGATTGCTGCAGAAAAGCAATTAATCAATCATGAAAATGATACTACTTGGTGGGAGCGCTTTCTCAATACCCGAAAGAAAAACGAATATGACTTTTCCCATGAAGTTAAAGCATCAATGGATGAATGTTTAGCCTGTAAAGCATGCACAACGGCTTGCCCAATAAAAGTGGATGTTCCTACGTTTCGAGCTAAGTTTTTAAACTTTTACTACAGCCGTTACAATCGTCCATTTAAAGACTACTTAGTTGCGAATATTGAGCGAGCACTGCCTACCATGGCTAAGTTTCCAAATTTAGTTAACGCTCTACAAAGTAATCGCATATCCAACTTTTTTGTTGAACGGCTGATTGGGTATATTGACTCCCCATCGCTAAGTAAGGTGCAACTTAGCAAATTAGTTTCAAGCAAACACTTTTATTCAGAACACAGTTTTGAAATGTTAAGCGATGAAGAACAACAAAGCGTGGTATTTGTTGTTCAAGACCCGTTTACTAGTTTCTATGAAGCAGAACTAGTATCGGACTTTGTGCAAGTTATATCAAAGCTTGGGTTTTATCCGCTCGTGTTACCATTCAAACCGAACGGTAAGCCACAACACGTTAAAGGCTTTTTAAAGGAATTTAAATCGACCGCGAAGACTGCCGCAGAGTTTTTAAATACTGTCAGTGAGTATAACAGACCTTTAGTTGGGCTGGATGCCTCTTTGGTGATGTGCTATCGCGATGAATATAATGATATCCTAAAAGAGAGCAGGGGAGACTTTAAGGTACAATTAGCACATGAATGGCTTGCAACAGTCGATATCCCAACGGCTGCGACAATCAGTCCATCAAAATTTACATTGATAAGTCACTGTACAGAAACAACAGCGATGCCTGAATCTAAAAATGTTTGGCAAGGTATTTTTAATAAGTTGAACTCTAATTTAGAAGCGGTTAATACAGGATGTTGTGGCATGGCGGGAACTTATGGCCACGAAGCGCAAAATCAAGAAAACTCAAAAGCGCTCTACGAATCCTCATGGCAGCATCATATTGATAACGCAGCTCAAGATGAAATATTAGTGACTGGCTTCTCTTGTCGGTGTCAGGTTAAACGCTTTAGTGGAGAAAAACCAAAACACCCGCTTCAAGCACTTAATAAACTACTAGATTAGTTTAGTAGTTAGTTGAACGAGCCCAGTTTACTGGGCTTTTTTTATTAATAGTTTTAGTAGAAAGTAAGCTGAGCGAGTTTACAAATTTGTATGATGTGTTCTTATAGGCGTACTGCTCTAATACAAGTCCGTTATTCTCGAGCCAGTATAATTTGACGGCTCAATAACATTGACCCAATTAACGGTTCAAAAGCTATATTTACCATTATCTACACAACACCAGCAAACGAGTATTCGATAGTGCAGTCGCCGATAAGTCGATAAGTTATTATTATCGCTTGACCATAATTCGAAAGGGGATTGGGCGTTGTGTTTCCAGCTGCTTAAGTTTATCTATCGACTTATCAGTAAAGATATGGCCTTTTGGTAGCAATAAAATTCCTTGATTACTGTGAAGCGCTAAACCTAATATCATGCCAGGCTTGAGTTTTTCAGTTGTCAATATATCAACCGAACCGACTTGCTCTTGGCCTAGCTCGTTGTTACTCACTGCTGTCTCTAAAATATCAACGACTTCTGGGGAGTAGAAATTTCCTCTATAGGTTCGGATAAGATCTAGCGCTAAATCGGCTTTCTCTTTATCAGAACCGTTAGCGCTGTATAAGTTGTCATAATAATCTCGGGCGACCGCAAGTATCTGTGAGCCCAAAGGAATTTCTTTGCCTTTAAGACCTTTAGGGATCCCTTGACCATTAAATTTTTCAAACTGATGATAAATCGCCTCGGATACGTCAGATAGGTGCTGCGCTGGCATCAACATAAGCTGTGCAATGGAAGGATGCGTATAATAAATTTTCTTTTGGGCTTCGCTTAGTTTTCTTGGTGGCGATTTATAAATTTCTGGGTCCATAGCAAGTAAACCTACTTCTGCTAAATACCCTGACATCATAGCCGTTTCAGCTAATTCACTAGAGAGTTCTAGCTTCTTAGCTATAATTTTACATAATTTGGCTATACTCTTCGCTTTTTTACCATCGATAAATGGATTTGCATTCAGAAAATTATAAAGTAACTCGACGGTAGCCCGATGTTCTTTACGTTCTTTTTGATTAGCTTGCTCTAGTTGGCTTAACACTTTGCGGATCTGCACAGTGCGTTTTTGTACAAGTCCTTCAAGGTTTTCATTTAACTCAGTGAGTTGCGCATTTTTTTGTACTATCTCTTCATTTAGTCTCTTATTGACGCTTTTTAACCTGTATTTCTCTGAACATTCTCTCACAGTATGTACGAGTATATCGTTATCCCAAGGCTTTTGAATATATGCATGGATCCCACTTTCATTAATGGCTTTAATTGTTGAAGCAAGATCAGAGTATCCTGTGAGTAATATCCGTTGTGTATCTGGGCAAATACGCTTTACTTCATGCAAAAATGTAGCGCCATCCATTTCAGGCATCCGCATATCACTAATAACAACTTCAAAAGAGGAATCTCGGATCAGCGCCAAGGCTTGCTGTGGATCACTACAGAGCTCTGCGTGTATTCCATTTTGACGGAATAAGCGATTTAATGACCGTATCACATTCGTCTCATCATCGAGACAAAGCACTCGTATCGCTTCATTTGAAGTCGTTGATAGCTCGCCAAATTCCAAAGTTCAATCTCCTAAATGAATTAATTTAAACTTAGTTCAAAAAGGAAGCCACGACAAGAAACCGTTAAAATACGCCTTAAGTCTAATATTACCCTTCAACCTTATTAATAACTTTTTAATATATGCTTAAGAAACAATCCGGTAACTGTATAAACTTTAAAGAAGTAGGCTAGTAACTATCGCTTAATATTAAATAATTACAGTTTTATTTATATGTATCCACAAACTAAAACTAAGCATATTAATCAATTGTTTAGTGTTACATTTTGATGAAAAGCAAGCTCCAATTTACGCTTACGTTAACGTCATCAGCTAGAGAAAAATGTTGTTGCCATATTGAATTTATGTGTTAGGTTTATGTTGTTATTGTTAACCAAATACAATAAATGGTTGGAGAACCAAACTATGAAACAACATGTAAAGACCCTTAAATTATCGCAAATGGCTTCGATCCTCGGAGCCATTTTATGCGCTAACTCATATGCTTATAATTGTGATGGCTTACCTGAATGGTCACAAAATTCGGCATATAATGGCGGCGCTCAAGTACAAAAATCGCAACAAGCTTTTGAAGCGAAATGGTGGACTCAGGCTGATCCAGTTACCCATTCGGGTCAGTGGGATGATTGGAAAAAATTGGGGGATTGTGACAGCGTTGTCACCAACACACCACCGACAGTACAGAGCTTACTTCCAGCTGATGGCAGCGCTTTTAACGAAAATGACAGCGTTGCCATTTCTGTGAATGCAACAGATAGTGATGGCCAAGTAGCACAGGTAGAGTTTTTTGTAGATGGCACGTCAGTTGGTATTGATACCACAGCGACAGGTGATAATTTTTCATTTAACTGGTCAGCTACCGCTGGAACACACGCAATTTCAGTAGTTGCAACAGATGACAAGCAAGCTGTGTCCAACACATTAATAACCAATGTCATCGTTAATACGGCAGGAAATCAGTTACCTACAGCAAACCTTTCATTAGGCGGAGGTAATAATCTGGTTATTAATCAGCCTGTAGACATCGTTCTTGATGGTTCAGATCCCGACGGCTCAATAGCAAAACTAACACTGCTTATTAACGACCAAGTCGCATTTGAAAGTGCAACAGCACCAGCTCAGCATACTTGGACACCAACGCAACTGGGCGCCGTAACTTTAAAACTTATTGTTGAAGACAATACCGGTGCCACAGCAGAGAGCGTACTCAGTGCGAATGTCGTTGAAACGCCACCAGTTGTAAACAACTGTGTTCCACATGGCCTATATCAGACCCCTAACACATCGCCTAATTACTGTGATATTTACGACGAGAATGGCCGCGAGAAAATGGGCACTGATCACCCTAGACGTGTCATCGGTTACTTTACTAGTTGGAGAACGGGTAAGAATGGTCAACCGAGCTATCTAGTTGATGATATTCCTTGGGATAAGATCACCCACATCAATTACGCTTTCGCGCACGTTGATGCCAATAACAAGGTGTCAATAGGCAATCCAACAGCTCCTAACAATGCAGCGACGAACATGACTTGGCCGGGGGTTGCTGGTGCAGAGATGGATCCGTCTCTTCCTTATACCGGTCACTTTAACTTGCTGAACAAATTTAAGAAACAGCATCCTGATGTTAAAACCTTGATCTCAGTCGGCGGTTGGGCAGAAACTGGTGGCTACTTTGACGAAACAGGTAAGCGAGTTGCCAGCGGCGGCTTCTATACGATGACGACTAATGCAGATGGCAGCGTGAATCACGCAGGTATTGATGCGTTTGTAGCAAGTTCAGTTGAATTTATCCGTAAATACAACTTTGATGGTGTCGATATCGACTATGAATATCCATCTTCTATGAATGACTCTGGTCACCCAGATGATTTTGCGATATCAAACCCGCGTCGAGCAGCATTGAATGCTTCTTATCAAGTGTTGATGAAAAAGCTAAGAGAAGCATTAGACCAAGCTGGCCAACAAGACAATACACACTATCTATTGACGATCGCATCACCATCTTCTGGTTACCTTCTACGTGGTATGGAGACATTCCAAGTCACCAAGTATCTAGATTACGTCAATATCATGTCTTATGACTTACACGGAGCGTGGAACCAGCACGTTGGTCATAACGCATCGCTATTCGACACTGGCGAAGATTCAGAGCTTAAACAATGGAATGTATATGGCACCAAAGAGTTTGAAGGAATTGGTTACCTCAATACCGATTGGGCGGTCAAATATTTCAGAGGCTCGGTCTCCGCAGGACGCATCAACATTGGTATTCCTTATTATACTCGCGGTTTTAGAGATGTAACAGGCGGTACAAATGGCCTTTGGGGGCAGGCTGCATTACCTAACCAAGCAGATTGTCCTCCGGGAACTGGTAGCGGTGAAAAGAATAAATGTGGTAATGGTGCTGTAGGTATTGATAACTTGTGGCACGACAAGAACGACGTTGGCTTAGAAGTACCGGCAGGTTCGAACCCACTTTGGCATGTTAAAAACCTTCAAAATGGCGTGTTAGGTAGTTACCTAAGTGATTATGGACTAGATCCAGTTAACAACCCTGAGCATCAAATTAATGGCAGCTACACGCGCCATTATGATTCGGTAGCGGTTGCTCCTTGGCTTTGGAATGCCACTAAGAATGTGTTCCTATCCATAGAAGATGAAGAGTCAATGGCCGCCAAAGTCGACTATGTCATCAACCAAGAACTAGGCGGTATCATGTTCTGGGAGCTTGCAGGCGATTTCGATTATGATGTGAGCAAGAATGAATATTTCATGGGTTCATCGCTAACAAGCTTAGCCTACAACAAGTTTAACCAAAGTGGCACACCATACTCGGTTAAACAAGGAAATAAGACTTTTGTAAAACCAGCTTCAGCAGTTGATGTTACGTTTGTTGCCAAAGATTTTCCAGCTGGAGATGCTAACTATCCAATAGCACCAACTTTTGCCTTTACCAATAACTCAGCGATAGATTTGAGTGGCGCGAAAATTTCATTTGATGTTCCTGTTGCGACTTCGGCCATTTTCAAATCTAACTGGAATGCGCAAGAAAAACTTGGCATGGCAGTTGACGTAAATGGCTCAAATGCTGCGGGAAATAATATTGGCGGCTTCGAAAACGAATTCCATCGATTCTCAATCACGCTTGTGAACGAGTGGGGTGGAACGCCTAAGTCTTTTGCTCCTGGTGAAACCATCAATGCCCAAGTCATGTACTACATGCCGATTTCTGGCCCTGTTAACTTTGTGGTTGAGAAAGACGGTAATCGCTATGCATTTACCAGTGAATATAACGACCTACCAATCGCAACACCTGGCACAGGGCCTACAGATCCGGTAACTAGCTGTAAAGGTACACCTATCAGTCAAATTGTGGTTTACCCGGACTTGCCACAGGGCACACATGCAGCTCAAGGTGATTTAATTGTTGAAGGAAACGCGGTATATGAAGCGAAATGGTGGAGCAATAAGCAACCATCAGTCAGTAGCGACTATACCAAGGTTTGCAACTTGTAAATAATAAATGGGGAGCTTTGCTCCCCTTTATAAAAGGCGAATAAGCATGAATAGTTTACACCGTAAATATGCGCTTGGTCTTTTGGGCGCAACCTCAGTTTTGCTTTCAAGCGCAGTTTCAGCTCATGGTTTTATGGACTTTCCCAAAGCAAGACAAGCGATCTGCCAAGCGCAAGGAGGTTATTGGTGGCCGGATGATGGCTCAAATATCCCAAATTTAGCGTGTCGAGCAGCTTTTCTAGACTCAGGCCATTTTCAGTTTGTGCAAGAGCATGAATTTTCGACCAATACCGCTGACTACAATAACTTAGAGGCAGTAAAAGCGAATATCCCCAATGGTACGCTTTGCTCAGCTGGTGACCCAAACAAAAGTGGCATGAGTGTTGTCTCACCACACTGGCAGCGTACAGTTGTAGAGCCAAACGCTCAAAATAAACTTGCCATTAGCTTTAGGGCGACAACACCTCATAATCCCAGTTTTTGGCAGTTTTTCCTGTCAAAGCCAAACTACGATGGCGATACATCTCCTCTGACTTGGAATGATTTAGAGCTTATTAATGAATTTGGCAATATTGATTTCGTTGTGGATCCAGAAGGTAAACGCTTCTATAAAATGGAAATAGATATACCGCAAGGCCGTGAGGGCGATGCAGTTTTATATACCCGTTGGCAGCGGTTTGATGTAGCAGGAGAGGGATTTTACAATTGCTCTGATATCACAATAACCTCAACAGGCACGCCACCAGAATGGGTGAGCAGCGGCTATTTCTTAAAGCAAGGGCAAGATGCTAAAGCCGGTGATAGCGTGTGGTTTAGGACGTTTGACCAATCTGGGAATGAATTAATTAGCCATAACTTGAATGTAACCTCCACTAATGCATCAACATGGCAAGCTGAGTTGGCTCTTTATCTTAATAGCAATTACGGAAATCAGGTCAACATTGGTGTTAAGCAACCGGATGGTTCAATTGCGTTTGATGCAAACGCCTTATTAGCAAACGAAGTCTTTTTGCCACATGCCGCTTACACCAGCAATCTTAGCGTTGTAAAAGGGGGTGACAACACCGCTCCTACGGTGAATCCAATTTCTAACCAAAGCATCGCAGAAAATAGCCAAGCGACAGTGCATGCTCATGCGTTTGACGACCAAAATGACCCACTGACATTCATTTGGAGTATTCCTGCACCGCTTAGCTTTAGTGGCGAAGGTGACACGATTTCCATCTCAACACCAGAAGTGACGGCTGATCAAACCTTTCAGGCTGAACTTAATGTCACCGATGGCAAAGCAAGCACTACCGTAAGTTTCTCAATTACCGTTCAAGATAGCACCAATAACCAATACCCAGCTTGGAATAGTACAACTACCTATGTTGCAGGCGACAGAGTTACGCATCAACAGAAAGTGTATGAAGCCAAGTGGTGGACTCAGGGAGAAGAGCCCGGCGCATCCGATGTTTGGAAAGCAATTTAAAGAAAACCCAAATTAATTGGGTACAACATGTAACTACAATAAGGTTGAAGATATGAAACTTAATAAAATAACCAGTTATATAGGACTTGCCTTACTGAGTGGCGGAGCACTTGCAGCCCCTTCTACACCAACATTAGATTGGCAGCCACAACAGTATTCGTTCGTAGAAGTTAACGTGGATGGACTTGGCTCATACAAGCAACTGGTAAAAGCCAAAGATGTTGTCGATATTAGCATCAAATGGAATGCTTGGAGTGGCTCTGGCGGTGATAACTATAAAGTATATTTTGATGATCTACTCGTAAACCAAGGTACGCTTGCAGCTGGTACTAAAAGCGGAGTAGTACAATTCCCCTACACTAAATCGGGTCGCCATCAGCTTTATTTAGAACTGTGTGAAGGTACCGTATGTGCAAGAAGCGCAGGGAAAGAAATCGTCATTGCCGACACTGACGGTGCACATCTAGCGCCACTTCCTATGAATGTAGATCCGAACAACCGTAATAACGGTACAATACCAGGCCGTGTAACGGGTGCTTATTTCGTTGAATGGGGCATTTATGGCCGTAATTACGACGTAACTAAGATCCCGGCTCATAACCTATCGCACATTTTATATGGCTTTATTCCGATTTGTGGTCCTAACGAGTCGCTAAAATCCATCGAAAATGGTAATAGTTGGAGAGCGCTTCAAACTGCATGTGCTGACTCTCAAGATTACGAAGTCGTCATTCACGACCCTTGGGCTGCAGTGCAAAAATCTATGCCAGGGGTGGATGCAAAGGATCCTATTCGCGGTGTTTATTCTCAATTAATGGCGCTAAAACAACGTTATCCGGACCTTAAAATTCTGCCTTCAGTAGGTGGTTGGACGCTATCTGATCCATTCCATGGCTTTACAAATAAAGCAAACCGCGACACTTTCGTCGCGTCTGTAAAACAATTCCTTAAAACGTGGAAATTTTATGACGGTGTAGATATCGACTGGGAATTCCCAGGTGGTGATGGTCCAAACCCAGATTTAGGCGATCCAATTAACGACGGTCCAGCCTATGTGGCGCTAATGCAAGAGCTGCGTGCAATGCTAGATGAGTTAGAAGCTGAAACCGGCCGTCAATATGAACTCACTTCTGCAATAGGTGCTGGTTATGACAAGATTGAAGATGTAGATTACCAAGCTGCTCAGCAGTATATGGATTATATCTTTGCGATGACCTATGACTTCTATGGCGCTTGGAACAATGAAACGGGTCATCAAACCGGTATCTACTGTGGTTCTCATCTCAGCACTGATGAATGTAACGGTACAGGCGTTGACGACAATGGAGTGCCACGCAAAGGCCCTGCATATACTGGCGACCATGCAATTCAATTGTTACTTCAACAAGGTGTGCAGCCCTCTAAGCTCGTTATGGGCGTTGCAATGTACGGCCGCGGCTGGGAAGGTGTGCTAGATGCAAATGCCACAATCCCAGGTAATCCGATGACGGCGCCGGGCAATGGCCCGTTGACTGGCTCTACCACTGAAGGCGTTTGGGAGCCTGGCATTATGGATTACAAGGCTATTGCAGCGAACGCTGTAGGCCAAGGTGGTTCAGGTGTTAATGGTTATGAAGTAGGCTACGATGAGCAAGCACAAGCAGCATATGTTTGGAACAGAAGTAACGGTAAACTCATCACTTACGATAGCCCACGCAGCGTTATCGCAAAAGGTCAGTATGCAAACACTCATCAACTGGCTGGTTTATTTGGTTGGGAAATTGACGCTGATAATGGCGACATTCTAAATGCAATGTATGATGGCCTTACAGCAGGTGAGATCCCTAATCGTGCACCTTCTATCGGAGTTTCTGGACCAATCAATGTGACCTCAGGTCAGGTTGTGAATGTCGATGCGCAAGCAAGCGATTTAGACAATGATCCATTAACCTATTCATGGGTTGCTGCGCCTGGTTTGGCTTTATCTGCTAATAACACCGCAGCTGTCGCTGTAACCGCTCCTTCAGTCAATCAACAGACAAGCTACGACTTGACTGTAACGGTCAATGATGGCGCGTTATCAACAACCAAAACAATCGTTGTTGTTGTAAACCCAGAAGGTGCAAATGCAGCGCCTGTCGTTACACCGGTTTCAGATATTTCGGTTAATGAAGGGGCCTCGGCTACTGTCAATGTGTCAGCAACTGACCCTGAAGGCGCAGCGCTTAGCTATAGCTGGAGTGCACCAGCCGAGCTGAGCATAGTAGCAAATGGTAGCTCAGCGACTATTACTGCTGCAAATGTCACTGCCGACACAACCGTCCCAGTAACTGTTACCGTATCAGACGGGGTGAACGCTGTTGATACAACATTTAATGTTACGATTAAAGACGGTGGCGCCCAATACCCGACTTGGGATCGCTCTACAGTATATGTCGGTGGCGACCGAGTAATTCATAACGGCAATGTCTTTGAAGCAAAATGGTGGACTCAAGGTGAAGAACCTGGAACCGCTGATGTATGGAAGGCAGTAACTAACTAATCTAACCATCCCCAATTAATGAGCTTGCCAGTCAAGCTCATTTTTTAATCACATAAACATAAAGTTACCCATTATCTGGCTTTTATCACCAATTTCTTCTTTCTTTTTCTGCTTGGTCTTTCATAATGACATAATGAACTTCATAAAAGAGTCATAAGTTCTGGCAGTGCTTATTCGTCTATCCGTTTTATTATTCGTTTTAGTTTTTCCAAAAAGCTACGCGTCCGACTGCGCGGATCAGTCATCCCTAAAAATCGGCATTGGCTCTAGCTGGCCGCCTTTTGTTATGTATGGCACTCGTCCTTACGGCATAGACGTAGATATCACTAGAGCAGTTTTTGAACGAGCAGGGTTTTGTATTGAGTTCATTCAGCTTCCTTCATCGGCTCGTGGGATCACTGAGCTTGAAAAGGGCTTAATTGATGTCCTGCCATCCGCAAGTTTTAGCGTCGATAGAGCAAAAATTGCTTACTTCTCCTCGCCATATCGGCGTGAAAAAATGCGCTTGTTCGCTAACAAGGAAATAGATCTCGATAGCAACTTAATCGAGTTGTTTTCTGCAGGCTATACATTCACGGCCAATCCTGGAGCCTACTACGGTGAGGAAGTGAAACAAATAAAAAAAATCGATTGGTACGACAGGCGGTTGTTTGAAATCGCGAGCTTAGACCGGCGAATAGAGATGGTGGCTAAAAACCGCGTCGATTTTCTGATTGAAGATGAAGACGCAGGCTACTACTATATCAACAAGCTAGGCTACCAAAGCATTCAGCTACACCCTTATGTAGTTAACGATAACGCTATACATTTTATGCTTGGACGTCATGCATTTAAGCGTAGTGACATTGAGCGCGTCAATGAAGCAATCACCAATTTAAATGGCACAATAGCGAATATCTCAGAAAAATATAGAAAAGATTCAGGATGACTCAACAGCAGCAACTCTTTCAAACACTACAAAGTACATTTGGACATACAACACTTCGCCCGGGGCAATCGGAAGTCATTGAATCTATACTTCAAGGCCAAAGTGCAATCGCTATTTTTGCAACTGGTGCAGGCAAGTCGTTGTGTTATCAGTTACCAGCAATATTGAAGCAAGGGATGTGCTTAGTCGTTTCACCACTATTGGCACTAATGCACGAGCAACGAGATTACCTACAAAGTAAAGGCGTTGCGACTGCGTGTCTTGACAGTACTCAAAGCAAAGAGGAAACGTTGCGCATAGAAAATGCGGTGCGAGACAATGCACTTAAAGTCCTCTTTATATCAGTCGAGCGGCTTAATAGCCAAAAAGCACGTACCTTGTTATCACAAAGCAATATCTCTTTTCTTGTCATTGATGAGGCGCATTGTATTTCTGAATGGGGACATAATTTCAGGCCAGATTACCTAAAAGTGGCCAAATATCGCCATGAACTTGGTATCAACCAAGTGCTATTACTCACCGCGACAGCAACAAATAAAGTTGCACGCGATATGGCGGGTAAATTCGATGTATCCGATCAAAATATCATTAGAACGGGCTTTTACAGGAAGAATCTATTCTTAAGTGCGGCGCATATTAGCGAATCTCAAAAAGACGAATATTTACTCGCCTTTTTAAAAAAGGCAAAAGGCGCTGGTATCGTTTATGTCACGCAGCAAAAGCAAGCAGAAGAAGTAGCAAAAATGATAACTGCTTGTGGCTTTCCTGCAGAAGCTTTTCACGCATCATTGCAGAGCGAAAAAAAGGCGCAAATTCAAGCAGATTTTCTAGCGAAAGAAAATCTTATCGTTGTAGCTACCATTGCATTTGGTATGGGTGTAGACAAACCCGATGTTCGCTGGGTACTACATTATGATATGCCAAAATCTATTGAGGGATATAGCCAAGAAGTGGGTAGGGCAGGCAGAGATGGCGAGAATGCACATTGCGTTGCTTTAATTAATAATGAAAAAATTGCCACATTAGAGAACTTCGTTTACGCCAGTGCATTAGAGCGAGAGTCGTTAACGCTGCTTTTTGATGAACTTTTCGGTGATCCAGCTACAGATTATCACCTCAATGAATACGATCTTGCCTATAAAACCAATATTAATCAATTGGTGCTAAAAACACTTATTGTCCAGCTCGAACTGCAAGGATACTTACAAGTAAACTACAGCTATTTTGCGGAGCTAAGCATCGCATTCAGCCAAGACAAAGATAAAATATTAGCCAAGTACTCGCCTGAGCGGCAACTGTTTTTGACTCAGCTATTCTCGTGTTTTGAATTCAAAAAGAAGTGGGGATTACTTTCACATCAAGCATTAAGCGAGCAAAACATCCCACAGGCTAAAGCCCAAGAAGTCGTTGAGTATTTGCAAAACCAACAACTGATTGACGTAAAAGTCGCTAAATATACGTCGGTTTATTCAAAGCCTATCCAACAAGTTAACATTAATGAACTGGTTGAGTCTTTCTACCAGCAATCACAAATTAAAGAGCAAGGCGAACTTGCACGGCTAAGACATTTACTCAAATTTTTCCAGCTAACTTCATGCTATCACAAAGCGCTTGCCAGCTACTTCGGCGATATGCACGCACCAGAACAATGCGGTCACTGCGGGGTCTGCAGCGGTAAGCATTTGATCGTCAATGCACAAGAGAGCCGGGAATTAGATATTGAAACAACACGAAATATTTTAAGAGACGCTTCGCAATTTGCATCGCAACGCGGCGTAAATTTTTCTACTCACCTCAAAACGTTATTTTTACTAGGCTTAAATTGCCCCTATTTTACTATATATAAATTCAGACAACTTGAAGGATTTGGCAGCTTGTCCGGCGTAAAGTATGAACAGGCAAAAGCATTGATCATGGAGCGCGCATTATAAATGAAAACAGATATTATTAAACTCGCCACGATCGCGGAAAAAAAGACCAAATATATACTCGGACTTATGAGCGGTACCTCATTGGATGGATTAGATATTGCGTTATGTAAAATTGAAGGTGCCGGGAAAAGAACACAGCTAACAGTCGAACAATTTACCACGATAGAATACGACTCTTCGCAAAAGCAGCTTCTCAGTGATCATGCGTCTAAATCACAGGTAAGTCTTAAGACGTTATGTCAATTAAATGCGTGGCTCGGCGAGTTGTACGCAAGTCTAATCAATAATGCTTTGAAAGAATGGCAAGTCGCAGCCGACACTGTTGATTTAATAGCGAGTCATGGACAAACACTTTACCATTGTCCAAAACAAGCCTTTGCAGACGTTGAAAAATTAAATAGCACATTGCAGATCGTTGACGGCGATATTATTGCGGCAAAAACGAACATCATCACCATCTCAGACTTTAGACAAAAGCATATCGCCAAAGGATATGAGGGAGCCCCTCTCGTGCAATATGGTGACTATTTGTTATATTCGGACACAAGTATCGATAGGGTTTTGCTCAATATTGGCGGTATTTCAAACCTTACTTATTTACCAAAAAATTGTGCACTAGCGCAGAGTATGAGTAGTGACATCGGTCCAGGAAACACATTAGTAGACCAATATTGTCGCCACGTATTAGGGCTACCATTCGATGAAAATGGTGAGATTGCGTCTAGTGGAAAAATTCAATTGCCTTTTCTCGAAGCATTACTGTCACACCAATTCTTTGATAAGCCACTTCCAAAATCAACTGGACAAGAGTTATTTAATCAAGCCTTCGTGCATCATGCGTTGGATGGAAAAGATTATAATCATGAAGATATCATCACGACACTGACCGAATTCACAGCTATCGCTGTCGCAAATGCGGTGAACGAGCTTGGTGCAACTGAATTAGAGCTATATGTTAGCGGAGGTGGAATTCATAATGTGTTTTTAATGGCGCGAATTGAAAGCCACTTGAATAACCGTGTTTTAATCAAGGATTTCTCACAACTGGGTATCAACCCTGATGCCAAAGAGGCCGCTTTATTTGCGCTACTTGCGAATGAAACCGTATCAGGTGGTAGCGATGTGCTGCCTTTTTCTATGGGTAAGATTTCATTACCAACATAGTCGCTAAAAAACGGATAATACAGCGCTGACCGCCGAGTTAAAAATACGTTTGAAGCCAGTAGTCTGAGTTGTAATCGCTTCAGATACTGGTTCGCTTACGATAATTCGCTCATTCAAAATGATATCAAACTCAGCCGCGTTCTTTAGGTAATCGTGGAGTCCCACTAGGTTCAATTGCATAAAGTAAGGACCTGCATCAAGCGATTGCTTTACTTTAATTTCGACAATCTTAGTGAGATACGACTCCGGATCAACCACCAAAGAGACCTCGCACTTCGCATTTCGCTCGCCGTGCTTTGTTAGTACAACGTTAACTCGGTCATCAATACGCGCATCCATTGGCAACTCTATCACCAAAGAAAGTCCTTGCTCACCTGGTTGCAGACTAAGTTTCTCATAGGGTTGAACAGCACGGTACTGTCCCCTCATAGAACTTGCGATCTGTGCTGCATTAAAACTAAAAATACCAGGTTTGCTACTCATTACTTTCTTTCGTTATTTACAAGACAATGTTAATTATCTCAAAGCTAGATTACAGAATTATGACTTACCAACCAAAGGCTAAAAAAGTCAAAGCTCGGCAATACCGAGCTTTAAATGCATTCTTTGTTCGTTTTATTTATCGTACTGCGAGCATGTTTTATTTATCGTACTGCGAGCATAATGAGTCCCGGAAATACAAAGAACGAACCTAATACGTAAGCCAAAGCTGCTGGTTTATTCTGCGCACCAATCTCAGCTAACTTCTCAGCTAGACGAAGCGGGATTTCTCTCAGCAGTGGTAACCCGTAAATAAGTGCTACCGCAAAAACGTTAAACATAACATGTACAAGTGCAATCGTTAATGCGACTTCTGCAGCAGGACCTGTAATAGATGTTGCAGCTAACAAAGCGGTAATTGTAGTGCCTATATTTGCACCTAAAGTGAACGGATATATCTGACGAGTGGTAAATACACCGCTGCCAGCAAGTGGGATCATCAAGCTTGTTGTTGTCGAAGACGATTGTACCATTACCGTAACTAAAGCGCCTGAGCTTATACCTACAACAGGGCCTCTGCCTATCGCACTATGTAATAACTCTTTCGCTTTACCTACCAACGCCTTTTTGAGTAATTTACCTAAGTAAGTCACAGCGAACAGGATCATCATGATACCGATAACAACCATGGCAATACCTGCTGCTGTAGAATCTAAAAAGCTAACACCATCTTTTACCACGCTAACCGCTGGTTTCACTAGTGGTTTGATAAAGTTGTAACTTTTTAACGATAAGTCAGCATCACCAACAAATACATGGGCAAGTCCTGACGCAAGTTTTTCTAACATGCCAAACATGATTTCCAAAGGCAGGAAAATAGCAACGGCTAATAAATTAAAGAAGTCATGTACGGTGGATGCGGCAAACGCTCTTCTAAACTCTTCTTTACTACGAATGTGGCCGATAGAAACGAGCGTGTTGGTAATAGTCGTACCAATATTTGCGCCCATCACCATAGGAATTGCGATACTAATAGGTAATCCGCCAGCAACGAGGCCAACAATAACAGAAGTCACCGTTGATGAGGACTGCACCAATGCAGTTGCCAAAGCCCCTAAGAGTAGGGCGACGATTGGATTGGTTGCGAATGCGAAGATTTCCTTCGCCCCTTCACTTCCACCTGAGGCCAACTTAAAACCGCCACTCACAGTGCCAACTGCGACTAAGACTAAGTAAACAAGTAATACGATTGACAGCCAGTTAAAAAGTTTAGCTGATGCTGAAGTCTGAGATTGATTAACCATAGTTTCGCTCTTAGAGTAAGTAATGTTCATTCATTACACTTTTATTTCAGCCGCGCATTTAACCACCCAATTGTTACAGTTATATTTCAGTTTTATGTAACTCGACACGTATGCTCATTTTCTCATCGCATTTTTTGAAACAGTGGTAACTAATAGTAGTAATATGCTGTTTTTACTGATTATTAGTTATGTGATTGCATTTACATTTGTTTACTTCTCCAAATTTGATCCACATTTGCTTCACTATTTAAAAGTAGGATTTAGCTATAATTATTGTGCCTTATATCACTATGTTAAGACTTTTCTCGTTAATTTTTATGCTTTTTTCTATGGCGGCTGGTGCAGTTGACTTTACGCCTAGTGCCGAGCATAGAGTAAGTGAACCATTAACAATCCACTTTGGAGAAGTCGATGCTGCGCAATTATCTTCAGTGCTCGGCATAGATGAGCGCGACAGCCAATCTATTGTTGAGGTACTTTCAAGCCAAGTGCCTGAGCTAAAGAATGAGCCTTATCAGTGGGCGTTGATCACCCCAAATATGCTTATATCCGAGGACAGAAATTACATCGCATTTGGCTTTGCCAGATTGCCTTGGCTAAGTGTTGCTTTGATTAACAACGGCGAGGTCTCATTTTTAACGCAGCACACCCTGAATACCGCGTTTAATATTAGGGAAGTAGAAGCACCGCAATTATATCTACCAATATCAAGAGAACACTTAGCAGGGGCAAGTCTTATTGTCCGCTATCAGACTTTTGCGAATGCCCCCGCTGACCTTAGGTTAATAAATGATAATGAGCTAAACAGTAATGTTCTTACCAGTACGGTTACCAATGCTGCACTAAGCGGGATCATAGCAGCCGTGTTTGTTATTGTATTGGTTAACTTCTACTTTAATGCCAATGCGACCAACGCTTACTATTGTCTTTGGACGCTATTGTTTTTGCTTATTGTGTTGGATATGTCAGGGTTCACATTTCAATATTTTTGGCCTTTACAAGGCAAATTTGCCGCCTTATTTTCAGCTTGTTTGATGACTTTTGTACCAGTGTTTCACCTTCTTTTCATCAAACAATTTCTGCAATTAAAGCATCGAAACGAAACCTTACATCTTTTATATAATGGATTTTTAGCGGCTTACCTACTACTTATCCCAGTGGCAATCTATTCAAAATCGGTTCACTACAATCTAGTATTAAGCTTGAGTATCATCCCGCTATTTCTTTATACCAGCTATTGGTCTTTGAAACAGAGTGCTCCTGGTTCTGTTACTTTTTCCCTCAGCCTGCTAAACCATGTCATTTTTGTAAATTTCATTGCTATTGGTGGGACTATGTATGCGGGTTTTATCAACGTTCATCATATATCAAGCGCGATTAAATTTGGCTACTTAATTGAGGTCATGTTATTTACGCTGGCACTTGCGCAACAAAATAAGTCAGCCCAAAATAATCTGCTATCAACGCTACAAACTCAGGTGAATGCACTCTCGAATACAGTACAAACAGAAAAGCAGTTCAACCGTCAAAATCAGCAGGCGTTAGAAAAGAAAGAACAACGTTTATTTACCGATCTCTCTCATGAGCTGCGTACACCACTTACCGTTATGAAGGTACAGGTTGAATCTCTACAATACAATATCGTTGAGAATGTTCAGGAGAGCTACGGCAAGCTCATGGATAAAATTGACGAGCTAAATCACTTTATTAATCAATTGATGCTAGTCACTGACAATGAAAAGTTAGCAACTATGCTTAATCTAAGAGACTTCACGATCTGCAAGCTGGTAAATCAAGTACATACTCAGGCCGCGGGCTTATTTAAGGATAATAAGGAGCAATTAGAGGTTAACTATCAAATATCTGGTACAGAAAAGATAACCATCGACCTAGATGCGATAACTAACTGCGTCCTTGAGATCTTAGGTAATGCGATTAAGCATGGTGGAGATAAGGTCCAAGTAAAGATGAGCTTCTTTAGCGTCGACAGCAATCTAATCATTCGCATTGAAGACTCTGGCACTCCGCTATCCTATGAGGCGCACCAACAGCTATTTGACCCGCTTTACAAATCACAATCAGCAAGAACCAATTCGGGAAAATCCAAGGGTATGGGCCTTGCGATGTGCAAAAAAGTGGTAGAAGCTCACAGTGGACAAATTGAATCCTTTAATAGCCTATTAGGCGGGTTGAACATGGAGATCAAGCTTCCGTTAACTAAAGTGCCTGCTTTTAGTTGATATACAACAGTATGTTTTCGCGCTTACGTTTTAATTTTTCGTCGCGGTATTAACTTAAGCCAAAATGCAATTTCAAGTGCCACACCCAATATCACAAAAATGAACATCCCAGTTTGGCTGCTATAGCTATAAGCTGCTATTGCACCAATGAGGAGCGCCAATAAAATAGCGATTCTGTAAAGTGTCTTCATTTTATATCCTTTTCTATGGTGACTTAGCTAATTCATTTACAGCCGAATACCAAATTTACAGCGCACCTGAGATTGCCACTTGATTACGACCATTACGCTTAGCAAAATAAAGTGCCTGATCTGCCGAGGCGAGCAATTCTTTACCGCTGTATGGTGGCTTAGTCTGAGTATGTAATCCTGCACTTAATGTCATCTCTATACAATAGCTTTCGCTTATCAATGGGCTAGTCTCACATGTCATTCTGATCTTCTCTGCAAGGTCAAAAGCCTGCGAGCTATCGGTTTGTGCAAGTACAATACAAAACTCTTCGCCGCCATACCGTGCGACAAAGTCTCCCGCTCTCGTAGCACAATTGGAAAGTATACGTCCGATGTGAATCAGACAATCGTCTCCCGCTTCGTGACCATAGGTATCGTTAACCTGCTTAAAAAAATCGATATCGATCATAATAACACTAAGAGCGTGTTCAAAACGCTTTGCTCTTAAGCATTCACTATGCAAGGCTTCGTCTAGCGCTCGCCTATTGGCAACACCGGTAAGCGCATCGGTGCGATTCGCAAGCTCCAGTCTATCGTTAGCTTCCTGTAGCGCTTGAGTTCGGATGGCGACAGTCTTCTCTAATTGAGAGTTTACTTTTTGGATTTCATTGAATGCCGTTAATTGCGCTTGAAAGCGCTTGTTTTTCTCGGTATTGAGTTTTTCACCTATTGCTATCGATAAACAGGCCACCTCAATGGCAGTACCTATTAATAGCGCATTTTCGGTAAACCAAGTTTGGCTGATTAAATCTAATTTATTTAGCGCAAGAATGATCCCGCCAATGAGCACTGAGCTCCAAGCAATCGAATAGTATGTCGCTAAGCGGCTTTTCCCAGCCAAACGTAAAATACGACAGAAAACGCCCCAGATACAAGCTGATACGGCATACGMTATGGTAAGTTTTATCATCACTGCATAGTCAAAAAACACAGAAGAAAATAAGAGTACCAACCCTAATCCCAAAATTAAGCGACAACCTAGATAAAGCCACTTGTCCGAAATACCAATCTCGAGCAATGTCATAACAAAGTAAGTGCCGGTTAACACCGAACTGATAAGAAAGAACAAGATTGCTTGATCGTTCCACCAAAGACTATTTGGCCAAAGATATCGAAAGGCAAAACCTGACAAACAAGCAGAAAATAGCGCTAAACAAATAACGTATAAAACATAGTAAAATAATGTGGATTCGCGAATGGTAAAATAGAGGAGCACATTATAAGCTGCCATTATCCCCATCAAACCAAAGTAGATCCCCATCACGATACGAAAAACTTGGTCGTTTATCAAAAAGTCATGGTTTGTCCAAAGTACCACGGGAAGTTGCAGCGTACTGGATGAGCGTACTTTAATGTATAGTGCTACCTTACCATGCGTGCCGTTTGGGAGTGGTATAATAAAATGTTCATGCGCAAAAGGGCGGTCAACGAAAGGTTGTTTATCTCCTAATTGCTGATGAACAAATATATTGCCTTCTTGTAGCATGTAAACATCAAGTTGATCCAGCACCGGATAGGCTATCTCAAGTAAATAAGGCCCTTCTTTTTCGTCAATATTTAACGACGTACGTACCCAGTAACTTAGGTTGGAATAACCTAAGTTCAACACTTTATCATCGGTAGTTTGCCAATGGATACTTGAGTTATTTATGACGTCGACAATTTTAGCATTTGAAGCCACGTACTCTAGTTGCAACGTCTCTTTGCCAGCAGCTGCCACTTGACTACACAGAGACAACAGGAGTACAAACAATAAAAAGACGTACCTTTGCCTCAATCAACCACCCTCGCTACGTTCCATAATCGCAGACAAATAGCGCTCTCGCCAAAGATTATGAAATAAAAATAGTACTTTAATCATAGTCAGCCATAAATAGTTCGCCAATTTTGAATTACGTTCAACTATCCTATAGAATGCGCCGCTTGTTTGATGTGATCGATTCCAACATCACAAATCAAATATGATGCAAAAAAGCGTAATGAAGGGGCAAAGTAATGAGCTTTTGGCAAGAAAAAACACTCGAAGAAATGACTAGAGATGAGTGGGAAGCGATTTGTGATGGCTGTGGCAAATGCTGTTTACACTCTTTTATCGACAGCGATGAGGAAGATGAATCATTTGAAAGCACCGACTTTTTACGCGAAGGTGAAGAGTTACTCTACACTGATGTTGTTTGCCAATATAACGATAAAAATAGCTGTGGTTGTAGCCGCTACAGCGAAAGGCAAGTTCTAGTTCCGTCTTGCGTACAGCTAACCAAAGAAAACCTCAAAGATATCTTTTTTATGCCAAACAGTTGTAGTTATCGACGACTTCATGAGGGCAGGGGACTGGCAAGCTGGCATCCTCTTAGAAATAATGGTTCCAAACAAGCCATGATAGATGCGGGGATCAGTATTTTTGGTAAGGCAACCTCAGAACTGGAAGTAGATTTAGAATCTGATTTTGAAGCGCATATAGTAGAGTGGCCCCACAAAGACTGCGAGTAAAAAACAGGGACTAGGATAAATGCTTTGCGGTAGGGCATGCATCTATCCTAGAAAAAGTATTCTATTCGCCAATATCAGCCTTAGACGGCAAAGCGGCAAATGCACCGTAGCGTTGAACGGCGAACGCACCACATTTCGCAGCATACGCGACTAAGTCTTTTGCCTCATCCAGTGAGATGACAAACTCAGTATCTTGGGTAGGTTTAAACTTTCGAATGATCTCAGCAAGTAACCCCCCGACAAACGCATCTCCCGCAGCCGTGGTATCCACAGCAACAACAATTGGCGCAGCGACTTTAGCACTATCATTTTGTAGATAAATCTCAACGGGGTTTGCGCCGTCGGTTATTAATAACAATTGAGTTTGCTTATCCATAATTGCGGCTATGGTTTGCGCTTCGGTTTTACCCGCATGACTATTCGCGTTCAGGTATTCCAATTCTTCGCGTGAGAGTTTAACGACATTACTTAGTGCGATACAATGCCAAATTCTATCAAGAATATGCGCTGTCGAACTCCATAGGTTCAACCTCAGGTTCATATCAAAACTAACAAGCATGTTGTTTGCTCGTGCACGCTCAAGCGCATAAACCGTGGTTTTATAGATATTCTCTTCAGTAAGACTGTTACTGCATATATGTAATACAGAATGCTCTGTAAACATATCCTCAGAAAAATGTGTTTGCCTGAACAACAAATCCGCCGCTGGTGGCCGATAAAAACTAAAGCTTCTTTCACCTTGTTTATCTAAAGAGACAAATGCCAATGCCGTTTTGGCTTTATCTGTATACTCAAGGTAACGGGTATTTACGCCATTAGCCTGTAGCTCTTCAGCTAAAAACTGGCCGAACATGTCATTGCCTAACATGCCGCAAAAATACGCATCAACGCCTTGCTTTGCCGCAGCTACTGCCACGTTTGCAGGCGCGCCGCCTGCATATTTAGTAAATGATTCTGGTGTTTTGCCATCCGATAAAAAATCAATCAACGCCTCACCAAAACAAACAAGTGCCATGTTATTCGCCTTTTAACTTCATTGAACGCAGGACTTCGTAACACGCGCCCATAGTGTGATAATCGGTCTTGCCCGCCGGGCTTTTTTCATCGCTGTACTTTTCGTTCTTGTTATTCAAAATACGATACCAAGCACCGTATTCATGGTCGACGAAGTTATCCCAAGCATATTGCCAAATTCTGTCGTACCACTGCCAATATTTTTCATCACCGGTTTCAAGTGCTAGTAGCGCAGCCGCAGCGAATGACTCAGCTTGAACCCAAAAGTACTTGTCATCATCACAAATCGACTTATCCGGCGCAAAGCCGTAGCAAATCCCCCCAAATTCACTATCCCAAGCTGCTTTTAATGACTCATCAAACAAGTGCTCGGCTTTTTCCACAAGCCATGACTTTGGCATGTAGCGGTTAATCAATAATAATAATTTTGACCACTCAGTTTGATGACCGGGCTGAAATCCCCAAGGTCTGAATAAGTGTTTGGGATCGTCTTTGTTATACTCAAGGTCGATTTGCCATAGACTATCATAGTGCTCCCAAATCAGCCCTTCTGCCTTAGCCGCTTGACGATTTACCATATTGTCGGCGAGCAAATATGCACGCTGTAAAAACTTTTCATCCTGCGTCGCTTCAAAGCAAGCAATTAGCGCTTCGCAGGTATGCATATTGGCATTTTGACCACGGTACTTATCTGCCTGATTAAAGTCCGCATCGAATTCGTCTTTATAGAGTCCAAAATCAGGCTCAAAGTATTTCTCTTCTAACAGCTGCCATACTCGCTCAATTGCAGACTTGCTGTCCGACAAACCAACCTTCAACGCACAGGCATGAGCCAATAAAACAAAGGCGAGCCCGTAACAATGGTTAGTGCCATCTACAACATTTTCGCCTTCAAGCAACCACGCATAGCCGCCATTTTCCTGCCTATGGACAGTTTCTAAATATTCGATACCATGCTTAACCTTATCTAAGTCAGCTGGCTCTTTAAAATAGTCATAAGCCATAGCATAGTTAAAGACAAAACGGGTACTTGATACTAAGTGACGCGTGTTCGCATCATAAATCTCGCCATTATCCTTGAAGAAGTGATTAAAGCCACCACGCTCATCCACGCAATTTGGTGCGTAAAAGCTGAGCGTCTTTTTAATGTGTGCTTCTAAAAATTGCGTTGTTCTAAAATTCATCTAACTTTTAACCTACTGCTGAACATTTCCGTTACTTTAGCAGATAAAACATGGAACGATCCAACAAAACATTTGTGATTTTCATGTAACAGTGTGTAGAATCAAGGTGAAAACAGATTGGAGTATCACTTGTGAGCGAAATAAATACAAATCAAACCTTCGTCACAAGCGGGAATACCGAGAATAATAATTATCGACTTCCGCTTATTGCAATGACAACGCTTTTTTTCCTTTGGGGATTTATTACCGTTTTAAACGATGTCCTCATCCCACGTCTAAAAGGCGTATTTGACCTTAACTACACCGAAGCAATGCTGATCCAGTTTTGCTTTTTTAGTGCCTACTTTATTATTTCTTTACCTGCTGGGTATTTAGTTAAACGCTTTGGCTATAAAAATGGCGTACTAACGGGCTTAATCGTGGCATCCATTGGCTGCATCATGTTTTATCCCGCCGTTGTTGTTCACGAATATTGGATTTTTCTCTCAGCGCTTTTTGTGCTTGCATCTGGCATCACTGTTTTGCAAGTATCAGCGAATCCTTATGTAGCAGCACTCGGGCATCCTCGCACTGCGTCAAGTCGTTTAAACCTTGCGCAAGCGCTTAATTCACTGGGTACCACTATTGGTCCTATCGTGGGCGGCTTTTTATTGTTTGGTTCAGCCGGTACGCTAACCGTTGAAGCTGCGGCAAGCGCAGAGGGGGTAAAGGTACCTTATCTTATTTTGGCAGCTGCGCTACTAACAATCGCCGTTGTATTCGCGTTTTTAAAGTTACCCGTGATTGCTGAGCATACTGAAGCCGTCGATTGTAAAGCGAAACACCATAACCTAATTGAAGCCCCACACTTAGTAATGGGTGTAGTAGCTATTTTCTGCTATGTCGGTGCAGAAGTTGCGATTGGGAGTTTCCTTGTAAATTACTTTGCAGAACCTGAAATCGCAGGACTTGAAGAGCACGCTGCAGCAAAACTTATCGGATACTACTGGGGTGGTGCTATGGTAGGGCGCTTTATCGG
Source organism: Pseudoalteromonas sp. JC28 (assembly GCF_013319255.1). Taxonomy (NCBI): domain Bacteria; kingdom Pseudomonadati; phylum Pseudomonadota; class Gammaproteobacteria; order Alteromonadales; family Pseudoalteromonadaceae; genus Pseudoalteromonas; species Pseudoalteromonas sp. JC28. The sequence goes on from NZ_QOKX01000002.1 coordinate 150,500, forward strand.
CTCTGCTGCCTTAAAGACCATTGCACCTTCAAAAGCAGTGGCTTTCAACGCTGTCGTTATTATTTTATTACTGGCATTGACCATGAGTACCAGTGGCAACATTGCGATGATTGCCGTACTCGCGATTGGCTTGTTTAACTCCATTATGTTTCCGACAATCTTCTCAATGGCAATTGAAGGCTTGAGCTCACTAACCAGTAAAGGTTCTGGCTGGCTGTGTTTAGCCATTGTCGGTGGTGCTATTGTGCCGCTCATTCAAGGTGTGGTTGCGGATAAATTCCATATTCAGATCAGCTTTATTGTGCCATTGCTTTGTTATGTCTACATCGCATGGTACGGATTAAACGTGGTTAAGCTGTCGCAAAAGTGGCAAGCAAAACTGAATTAAGTTAACGAAAGTTTACAAGGCGAGCATAGCTCGCCTTTTTTATTGCATAATTTTTTCGTCGCAGAGTATTGAATACGTATTCATAAAGGGTATTATAAAATAAAATTGGAACGCTCCAATTCAAAACAAAAACTAGGAGAGAGTAATGCGAGCTAAAACTTGGGCGTTGGCAATCACACAAAGTGTGTTGTTAAGCGCAACAGTTCACGCCACTGAATCAAATACACAGTGGGTCGATACCTTCATTGGTACTGGCGGTGATGGCCACACCTTCCCTGGCGCAGTCGTGCCATTTGGTATGGTGCAATTAAGCCCAGATACAGATAACCCCATGCGCGGTGTTTCCCCTCAATCAGAAATCTATAAGCGCTGCGCAGGTTATCACTATGATGACCATACTATTGTTGGTTTCTCCCACACGCATTTCTCTGGTACTGGTCACTCAGATCTTGGCGACTTGCTGGTCATGCCAATGACAGGCGAAGTAAAACTCGATGCTGGTACCGCTGAAAATCCAGACATAGGGTATCGCTCGCGCTTTTCTCACGACAAAGAATGGTCTGAACCTGGCTATTACGGTGTTGACTTACTCGACTATGGTGTGAAAGCCGAAGTCACCGCAACCACGCGAGTGGGTATGCATAAATACAGCTTCAACAAAGCAAAACAGGGTCATGTATTGCTTGATTTGACCTCAGCAATCTATAACTTTGAGAATAAAGTGATTTGGAGCGACATCCGCAAAATAAACGACACCACATTGGTTGCTTACCGCGCAACTAATGGCTGGGCGCGTAACCGCCAAATGTATTTTGCCATCGAGTTCTCAAAACCTATCGCTGACTATCAGTTTTATAATCTAGACAACAACCGTTATCGTTGTATGAATTGCTTAGGCAAAGACAGCAAACACTCTACGATTGAGAATACCGCAGTAAAAATGACAGCAGGTAAAGCCGTTAAGTTTGTTGCAAGCTTTGATAGTTTAGACGAAACGCCACTGTTGGTGAAAGTCGGACTTTCTGCAGTTAGTCGCAAAAACGCATTAGAGAATCTTAAAACTGAAGTACCAAGTTGGGATTTTGATACCGTTCGCGCTAATGCCAAGTCTCAGTGGGCAAATTATTTAGATAAAGTCGACGTGGAAGGCACCAAAGCGCAAAAACGTCAGTTCTACACTGCGCTCTACCATGCGCTACAAGCGCCTAATATCTACCAAGATGTAAATGGACAGTATCGAGGCGTTGACGGTGAAATTCATGACGGCAAAGGTTTCGAGCACTATACCTTATTCTCGTTGTGGGATACCTATCGTGCATTACATCCATTGCTCACTTATATCGACCCAGACCGCGTATCCGGCATGATCCAATCTATGCTGGTACATTATCAGCAAAGCTATGAAAAAATGTTACCTATTTGGTCGTTCCACGCCCACGAGACATGGACCATGATTGGTTATCATGCGGTTTCAGTCATTGCTGATGCATATCTAAAAGGGCTCAGAGATTACGATATTGATTTAGCAGTAGAAGCAATTGAAAACACGGCTAACAACCCAGTGTACGATGCCATCCCTGAATACAAGAAATTTGGCTATGTACCAATGGACGTACTTCCTGAGTCTATTTCTATCACTCTTGAATATGCTTACGATGATTTTGCCATCGCAAGAATGTATGAAGCGATGGGCAATACCAGTAAAGCGAAAGACTATTACCAACGTGCGATGAGCTATAAAAATGTGTTCAATAAAGAAACCGGTTACATGCAAGGGTTAGATTCAAAAGGAAACTGGGATCCCGAATTTGACCCTTTTGAAGCAAAATACATGGGCCCATACACCGAAGGTAACGCGAAGCAATATAGCTTCTATGTACCGCATGATGTAGCTGGCCTGATTGAATTAATGGGTGGTGATGATGCATTTGAAGCGCGTCTAGATGCACTGTTTGATACCCACCTTTCTGAAGAGATGATCAAAGAGCACGAAGATATTGCAGGCCTGATTGGTAACTATGCCCATGGTAATGAGCCTAGCCATCATATTGCCTATTTATATAACTACGCGGGTAAACCGTGGAGAACCCAAGAGCGTATTCGTCAGATCATGGATACCTTAAGCTCAGACAAACCGGATGGCCTTGCAGGTAATGACGATGTAGGTCAGATGTCTGCTTGGTATATATTTTCAGCGATGGGCTTTTATCCTGTTGCGCCAGGCGACCTAAGCTACGCGATTGGTGCGCCTCAGGTGCCAGAAGTTACCTTGAAACTTGCAAACGGCAAAGCATTTAGAACCGTTGCGAAAGGTTTCAGTGACAAAAACAAATATATCAAGTCCATTAAATTAAATGGTAAACCGCTTAAGCGCAGCTACATCACACATAACGACATCATGAATGGCGGTACATTGGAGTATCAAATGTCTAGCAAGCCGAATAAAGCATGGGGTCAATCCAAGACGCAGAGACCGCCTTCATTGTCGGAGTATAAGTAATGGTTAAAGCAGGAATATTTCTTGCGGCTATGACCACATTTGCAAGTGCGCCGTTCGCACTTGCAAATGACATCGATAATGCCGCAGCGCGATTAAAACCGATCGCGTTTCAGTCAGACTTAGCATGGCGTCAATTTCCTCTACCAGCCGTCTCGCTCAGCAAAACGACTAAAATTAACCATTTCGCATGGCAAGAAATTGATAACAAAGTAATAGAGCAGATAAGTTATAACGTGGCTAGATTACTTTATAAAGATATGACTAGCGCGCCTAAGCTACCAACCCTCCATATCGTCTTTGAAGACCTAAAAGGGGTTGCATATAAAGAGGGCGATTTTAACGGCGCAACAATCCATATCAGCGCAAACTACATGGAAAACTTTTCTACATCGCACAGTGAAACAGAATCAGTCGACGAACTTATCGGTATTCTCTATCATGAAATTGCCCATGCTTATCAGCTAGATGATCATAACTACAAGGAAATAGGGCCAATCATTGAGGGAATAGCAGATGTTGTTAGACTAAAAGCTGGGTATATTCCTGATGATACCCAAAAGCCTGGTGGCAACTATAAAGACGGCTATAAAAATACAGCATTCTTTATCGATTGGTTATCGAAGCAAAGTAACCGAGACCTACTTCAGGAGATCAATGCTCAATTGGACCCACATGACGACATAAAGTGGGACTGGCAATACTTTGAGCAATCAGCAGGTGTTAAATTAGATACTGCTTGGCGACATTATCAAGCGTCGTTACTGTAACGCAAGGTGAGCGAAGTCTCACCTTTATTTAACATTCACTCTAAACCTCTCTCATTTCCTGCCGATAATCAAAGACAAACCTTTGAGTTTTTGATAAAAATAGTTACAAAGGAATCCAATTCCTAAATCTATTAATAATAATCGGCCAACAAGTGTATTGTTTGGCTGAAGAAAAGAACAAGTTCAACAGGATCATGATGTTTAAAGCGCTAAAGTTCACCACCAAAGTAACCGTAGCAGCCTCCCTTGTGTTAGTGATTGTGCTCGGCTTATTTACCGTAAACAACTTTCTTGTTATGCGAGACCAAACTCAAGCTCGACTTACCTTGGTTTTACAAGAGATTTCAAGCTCGGTTTCACAGAATATCGCCAATTGGCTCAATGACAGACTTGAAATCGTGGTCTCGATTGCTGATGGACATAGAGCTGATGACTCCACTGAACAGATAAGAAGACGGTTAAAAACCGCAGACACTGCGGGGGATTTCAAAAACGTTTTTATTGGCACGCCAGATGGAACATTTGTGTTGGACGATCCAAGTATCCAACTTCCTGCTGATTTTGATGCGACTAGCCGCCCTTGGTACAAGCTCGCTGAGCAAAAACAAGATACCGCATTTACCGCACCTTATATTGACGTTACCACCAACGAATTCACTATCTCAGCCGTTGTACCTGTAAAACAAGGAGGCCGTTTCGCAGGTGTGGCAGGGGGGGACATCGACATGTCAACCATCACAGAAATTATCAATGAAATTGACTTCTTAGGGTTTGGTTACGGTTTCTTACTTGATGAAAGCGGTAAAATACTCAGTCATCCAGATACTAAACTGAATGACAAGCCGATGTCAGCGCTGTTTGGTAAACGCCTGTCATTAAATCGGGATTTCACGGAGCTTGAAATTGATGGCACAGAAAAGCTCGTTTCATTTGTAAAAATGAAAGGCATTAAAAATGTCGACTGGTATCTTGGCGTTGTCATTAATAAAGAAATTGCCTATTCGTCCGTATCTTCTTTTAGAAATATGGCAGCTATCTATATGCTACTTGGCGTGATTGCGATTGTGGTGATGCTACAACTATTGCTCAAGTATCTGATGCGCCCGATGTACAATCTCAATGCAGCCATCAAAGACATCGCCCAAGGTGAAGGTGACCTTACTCGTAGATTAGTCGTAGAAAATCAAGATGAATTTGGCGAGTTATCCGATTATTTCAACCAATTTATCGATAAAATTCATGCTTCTATTACGCAGGTAAAAAATACTACAGTAACACTTGAAAACGTCGTGAATAGTTTGGTTGCGCAAACGCAAGATACCTTATCTATGTATACAGATCAGTCAAAGCGCACCGATAGCGTCGCGACAGCGATCAACGAGCTTTCTTCAAGTGCACAAGAGATCTCAAACAATGCAACCCATGCTTCAGAACTTGCCAGTAACGCCAACAAGCTTTCCGTTGAAAGCCAACATTCACTCACTCAAAATATCGAAGAAATCGCTTCACTGACACAAAAAATGTCTCAGGCACAAGACACGCTGGATGGATTGGATAAACTCTCAGGCAGCATAGGGCAAGTGCTTGAAGTGATCAAAGGAGTTAGCGAGCAGACCAATTTACTGGCGTTAAATGCTGCCATTGAAGCGGCTAGGGCAGGTGAGGCCGGACGTGGATTCGCCGTCGTTGCCGATGAAGTAAGGCAATTAGCACAGCGCACGCAAGAGTCAACGCAAGAAATCGAAAGCACTATTGCACAACTACAACAAGGTTCTGCTTCAGCTGTGGCCGTAATGAAAGCGAGTTTAGAAGACTCAGCAAGAAGCGCCGATAGAGCCAATGCTTCAGGTACTAAAATGCAAGAAGTGAGCAATTCGATTGATGCCATAGACGGCGTTAACCATGCAGTTGCCAGCGCCACCCACCAGCAAAACACCGTTATCCAAACATTAGATAGCGACATTCATCATATTAGTGACCTCAGCCTGCAAGGCAGCAATAACCTAACCGCAACCCTTGAAGAGTGTAAGTCATTGAAACTACAGTTCGACGAATTAGAACAAATGGTGCTCAAGTTTAGAGTCTAACGCCATCTCACTAGAGCTTAAAAGCCGCTTAACAAAAGCGGCTTTTTTGTGATCCTTTTATGACACGAAACACCTGCAACATCTCATTAACCAACAAAATTCTCTTAAAAACAATAAGTTAATTGATTAATGTAATTTCAATGACAGCTGTCACATTTGTGTATTAGTTGCGCAACATGGTTGTCATTTTTCGTAATTAGACTGCACCCAGTTTTTTAGCAACTAGCAATAATTTATAAGGTGTATGCGATGAAGTGCGTTAACCACTTGCTTATAGCAGGTATGCTAGCAACGGCCTCTGCCGGAGCAACAGAATTAAATCAAGCGATGGACAAAAGTGCAGCTATCAATGAATCTGCATTAAAGTCTCAAGGGAAAATCGATGGTATTGCAGACGATATGCAGTCTCGTTTGCAAAAGTTCAAGACGTTGAACAAAGAAATCGACGGCCTATCTGTTTACAACGCTCAATTAGAAAAACAAATCAAAAACCAACTTGAAGAAATGGCGGCAATTAACACCTCTATGGACCAAGTTTCGGTGATCGAGCGTCAAATCACACCTCTCATGATGCGCATGATCACAGGCCTGAAACTGTTCGTTGAATTAGACGTGCCTTTCCTTCCTAAAGAGCGTGCTGAGCGTATTACTCAGTTAACTAACTTGATGGACCGTGCTGATATTTCATCAAGCGAAAAGTTCCGCCGCGTACTTGAAGCTTACCAAGTTGAAGTGGACTACGGACGTACTATCGAAGCTTACACCTCATTACTTGACGTGAATGGACAAGAACGTGAAGTAGATTTCCTACGAATTGGTCGTCTTGAGCTGCTTTATGTCACAAAAGATGGCAGCCAAGCTGGTTTTTGGAACAAAGACAGTAACGCTTTTGACGCATTACCAGATACCAACATCAGCCAAATCAATAAAGGCATTCGCATCGCACGTAAGCAGTTAGCACCTGACATGTTAACGCTTCCAGTTCAGGCTGCAGAGTAATAGGTGAGACCACTATGAAATTCGTACAAAAATTCACTACACACGCTATTTTCGCAACAACACTTGCGTTAACCGCATCTGCGCATGCTGAACAAGCATTAGATTTAGATTCACTACTTAAAACCTTAGAACAAGGGCAAACCGCACAAACAGCGCAAAACAAACAACGTGAAGCCGAGTTCAAAGCGCAGCAAAACAACCAAATCCAAATGTTGAATGCGTTAACGGGTGAACGTAACCAAGCGTTGGCTAAATCTGAACGTCTAGAAACTAATTTCGAAGAAAATGAAATTAAACTGGCCAACCTAAGTGACACGCTTAGCAAGCGTATGGGTACATTAAAAGAGCTATTCGGTGTGCTTCAACAAGTAGCTGGCGATAGTTCAAATAAGTTCGCAACGTCAGTTGTATCAGCTGAAATTAAAGGTCGTGATGATTACATGACTGAGCTTGCGAAAAAGATGGGCTCAACATCGCGTCTAGCATCAATCGAAGACATTGAAAAAGTCTGGTTTGAGATGCAACGTGAAATGACGGAACAAGGTAAAGTGTCACGCTTTAATACCGAAGTTATCGTAGCCGGTGGTGCCAAGCAAAACAAAGAAGTGCTTCGCGTCGGTGCGTTTAACTTAATCGCTGATGGTAAATACCTGACTTACAACAATGATACACAAACGCTTTCTGAACTGACTCGTCAGCCAGCGTCTCGTTTCACCTCAACAGCGGGTGAATTACAAAATGCGAAGACCGGTTCTGTCGATTTTGCCCTTGACCCAACAGGCGGCTCAATTCTCGGTCTACTAGTACAAGCGCCAAATACCGAAGAACAAGTACACCAAGGTGGCGCGGTAGGTTATGTGATCCTAGGTGTTGGTTTACTGGCACTACTTATTGCAATTGAGCGTTTTGTATCACTCATGTTGATGGGTTCTAAAATCAACCGTCAGCTTAAAGATAGTGTTGCCCGTGACGACAACCCGCTAGGTCGAGTGATGAAAGTGAAAGAGCAATACCCAGATGTGGCTTACGATACGCTAGAACTTAAGTTAAGCGAAGCAATCCTTCGTGAGATGCCAAAGATCACTCGTAACCTGACTTTAATCAAAATTATTTCAGTCGTAGCACCGCTACTTGGTCTACTTGGTACAGTGACCGGTATGATCAACACCTTCCAAGCAATTACTTTGTTTGGTACGGGAGACCCTAAACTGATGGCTGGTGGTATTTCTCAGGCCCTCGTAACCACCGTACTTGGTCTGGTTGTCGCTATCCCAACCGTATTCCTTTACACACTACTAAACACACGTTCTCGTAACTTGCTCCTTATTCTTCAAGAGCAGAGCGCGGGGATCATTGCTGAGCGTAGCGAGAAAGGAGCGTAATCGTGGTTTTATTGCTTGATGCAATTAACGCTTTACGTGAATTCCTTGATACAGGTGGCCAGGTTCTCCTGGTCATCGGCTTCGTAACCTTCGCCATGTGGCTACTTATTCTCGAGCGCTTCATGTTTGTGTTCGGTAAATACAGAGGCTACAAAAACGAAGTCCTACAAGCTTGGAACTCGCGAAATGAGCGTAACAGTTGGAACGCAGAGCAGATAAGACAAGCAACTATCTCTCGCGTGGGGATCAAACTCAACGCCAACTTACCATATATCAATGTCATGGTGGCACTGTGTCCTTTACTAGGACTCCTAGGCACGGTAACTGGCATGATTGAAGTATTTGATGTAATGGCGATCACCGGATCAGGCAGTGCACGCTCTATGGCATCTGGGGTATCAAAAGCAACTATCCCGACAATGGCAGGCATGGTTGGCGCGCTTTCGGGTGTATTTGCATCGACCTACCTTCAGCGTAAAGCCAAGCGTGAAGTTGAGTTGTTAGAAGATAAAATGCTACTAGACCATTAAGCGGTCGTGTGAGGAAAGAATTATGAGAGCACCACTTGCAAAAGTATTCCAAGAAGAAGAAGCAGAAGAAATCAACATGACGCCAATGCTGGACGTTGTATTTATCATGCTTATCTTCTTTATTGTAACGGCCTCTTTCGTTAAAGAAGCGGGTATTGATGTTAACCGCCCAGAAGCGGCCACTGCAGTTAAAAAGCAAAGAGCCAATATCCTGGTTGCAATTTCAGATACTGGTGAAATTTGGATTAACAAACGCCAAGTAGACATCCGTGCAGTTCAAGCAAATATTGAGCGTCTTAAAGCGGAGAATCCGCAGGGTAGTGTGGTTATTCAGGCTGATAAAAAGGCAACTACTGACACGCTAATTAAAGTAATGGATGCATCACGCGCAGCTGGCGCATTTGATGTTTCGATTGCAGCACAGGAGTCATAGGAACATACCATGCGTTACTTAATTGCTTTAGTAATTGCAGGCATAGTTACCTTTTTCCTTTTCTTGGGTATGCAAGCGCTTATCCAAGGAGGGGAAGGAGCAATGACAGATCCTGTAAAAGGACAAGTACTAGATTTCGTCCGTCTTAAAAAAGAAGAGACGGTGGAGAAAAAAGAGCGTAAGCCACAAAAGCCACCAACACCTAAAGAGCCGCCTCCACCAATGGATGCACCACAAACCCAGAACAACAATCTTGACGCAACAGGCGGCAACTTTGATTTTAGTGCCAATGTGGACGCTGACGTAGATTTGGCGAGTGGTTTAGCACTTGAGTCCAGTGATGGTGAATATCTGCCAATCGTTAAAGTTGCGCCGGTATATCCAAGACGTGCGTTATCACGCGGAATTGAGGGGTATGTGATTGTTGAGTTCATTGTAACTAAACAAGGCACTGTGAGAAACCCTGTTGTAGTTAGCGCCGAACCGGAATCAATCTTTGACCAAGCAGCGCTTGATGCGGCATTGAAATTTAAATACAAACCTCGCGTAGTAAACGGTGAACCGGTTGAAGTTGCGGGTGTTCAAAATAAGATTTCATTTCAAATTAATGGCTAACTGCCATTAAGGATTGCGATTATGAAAATGTTTAAAAAAATTACGTTAGTAAGTGCGTTATTTAGCACAGGTTTAATAGCGCCGAGTCTCATTTCAGTCATACCAAATGTTAATTTGGCAACGGCTTATGCAGACTCAGAAACTAAAACCAAGCGTGTGCCCGCGCTACGCGAAAAAGTGTATAGTCAACTGGCCCGCGCGCAAAAACTTGCAGACGACGGGCAAGTTGCAGAAGGCCTCGCCGCATTAGATTCGGTGAAAGAACGCGTTTCGAGTATGAATAGCTACGAAGTGGCAATGATGTATAACTTCTATGGCTTTATTTATTACAACGAAAACAAGCTCGACAAGGCCATCGAATCTTTCAAAGCAGTTATTGCGGAAGAATCTATTCCTGAGTCCCTGCGTCTTTCTACGACATTTAGCTTGGCTCAATTGGCCATGGCAAACAATGATTTTGAAAGTACATTATCATTCCTTGATCAGTGGAAAGAAGCTAATACCCAGGCCCCAAAAAGCAACTTTTATATTTTAAAAGCGCAAGCACAATATCAACTAAAAAAATATAATGATGCGATAAGCAATATAAATACTGCGATTGATTTAGTTGAATCCGACGGTGAACTACCAAAAGAAAACTGGTTAGTTCTTCAGCGAGCGATATATTACTCATTAAATCAGCCAAAAAAAGTAGCAGATGTTTTAGAGAAAATGGTTACCCTCTATGACAAACCACAATACTGGATCCAGCTTGGCGGCATGTACGGTGAAATAGGTGCCGAGAAAAAACAGCTCGCAACATTTGAAACTGCAAAGCAAAGGGGCTTTATAAAATCGAAATCTGATTATATGCAACTTGCTCAAGTCTATTTAATGAACGCCTTGCCTTTTAAAGCAGCGGAAGCACTCGATAACGGAATAAAAGCAGGTGTCGTTGAAGACAGCGCCAAAAACCTAACTTTTATCGCAGAAGCATTCGTTCAAGCAAGAGAAGATAAAAAGTCACTACCTTTCTTCCTAGCAGCAACTGAAAAAGTTGAACATGGCAATTTAGATCAGAGACTTGCAGAGATCTACTTAAATCTTGAACAATATGATGAAGCCGCAGATCACGCCCGACTTGCTCTCAATAAAGGCGATTTAACGTTTGAGTCTAACGCCTATGTCGCACTTGGAATGGCACAGTTTAACCTGCAAAACTTTGATGCTTCTATATTGGCCTTCGAACAAGCTGAAAAGCACAAAAAATCAGCAAACCTCGCTAAGCAATGGATTAAATATGTGAAGCGGGAAAAAGTTCATGCTGAAACATTAAAACAAGCTTTATTATAATATTTTATAATCGCAACACCAAAGCCGCCTTCGGGCGGTTTTTTTATTTTTAAAAGTTCCAATTTTTATTATGAAGATTTAATTACAATTATTTTGTGTAATCTTCGTGTAATAAAACCCCATTAATTTAGTCACATCATTTAAACACAGTAAAAAAATAATTTTTTAAAAGTCTACTATTGGAGTTAGCAATGGAACTAAAAAACCTCTTCAGAGTCTCTGCAATCGTCGCTGCTATGGCACTTACTGGTTGTGGTGGTGACATCGAAGTTACACCTACTGTAAACGATAACAGCACTAACAATTCAAACAATACAACAAACAATGGCGATTCAGGCGGTGATACAGGTGGCGATACTGGCACAACTAACCCTTGTACAACTCGCGCAGTAGGAAGCACTGAAGTTCAAGGTACGTTCCAAGCACCACACTGTGTATACGGCACTGACTTTGCTTCTAAATCGCTAGAAGTACAAGGTGATGTTACATTCAAAAAGCTTGAGAATGGCGGCGCTCACGTATTCAAAGGTGCACTTTTAATCGGTAAAGATTGTAACACATCAACAGGTTGTACAATCGAGGCGAACGGTCCAACACTAACTGTAGAGCCAGGTGCTGTAATGGCATTCACTTCTGGTGAGTCAGTGGTTCGTATCGCGCGTGGCGCGAAGATCAACGCAGTTGGTACTGCAGCCGAGCCAATTCGTTTCACTTCAGCAGCAGAATTTGACGCATTTAACCTAGCAGGTATCGGTCCACAGTTTGCTGACTGGGGTGGTATCATGGTTAACGGTTTTGGTATCACAAACGAATGTACCGATGCAGAGCGTGATGGCGACCTATGTAATGCAGATTCTGAAGGTGTAACAAGCTACTATGGCGGTAAAAACAACGCAGATAGCAGCGGTCAAATCAAATATGCGCACATTTGGTATGCAGGTTCTGGTCCTCGTGATGGCGGCCCTGGGGACGACTTAAATTCACTAACACTGAATGCTGTGGGTTCTGGTTCAAGCTTCGAATTCCTTCACATTCACCAAGGTTTTGACGATGGTATCGAATTCTTCGGTGGTGCTGCAAACATCAAAAATATCGTAGTAACGGATACTCAAGATGATGCTGTTGACGTTGATGCAGGATGGCAAGGTAAAGGCCAGTTTATCCTTGTTAAGCACGGTACAATTCAAACTAAGCGTGACGTTACTTATGCTGATGACAACGGCGACGCGGTACTAATTCCTGCGGGCACAGAAGGCTTCATGGGTAACAATGGTTTTGAAACCGATGGTGAAAAAGCAGCAGGCCCTGATTACAGCCAAGCACCAGCATCTACGCTTAATTTTGCAAACGTAACTGTGTTAACGACTGATGGTAACTCAATTCGTGATGATGACGAATCACAAGGTATGAAGTTTGACGATGCAATCCGTGGTATGTATTACAACGCATTAGTAGTTAAATCATCAGCTGCGAATGGCACTGAATGTTTAGAATTTAAAGATGATAAGGCTGCTGCAAACGCTGAAGCTGATACGCTTAACTATGTAAGCTCTGTACTTGCTTGTGCTGCAAACTTTAAAAATGGTTCTGACCCATTACCTGCAGGTGAAGGTAAAGAAGACTGGTTTGTTAACGCAGGCTCTAACCAAATTCTAAACGGTGCAGCTGACGTAATTGCAGCAGACGGCTTCTCAACAAATTCAAGCTCTACCGCTATCACTATTGAAGCAAACGACCTAAGCAGCCTAAATGATAACTTCTTCACGACCGTTGATTACATTGGTGCGGTATCTGATAAAGATACGTCTTCTGAATGGTATCAGTGGGTTAAGAAAGCAATTGAGGCTTCAAACGCTGACTAATTATCCGTAATGACCTTAGTTATTACAATTAAGGCGCAGTCATTGCGCCTTTTTTATGATTTTTGGCAGGATTGCATATGGATACTCAAATGAAATTTAAAAAAGTTGCTTTAGCCATCAGTACGGCACTCACAGTCGCAACTTCTCTACCAAGCGTTGCAGAAGAAGAACAGGCAATCGAAGAAGTTGTTGCGGTAGGTACTCGTTTGCAAGGTAGTGCTGCAGCGGTAATTGAAGAACGTAAAAACCAAGCCTTCGTTGCGGATATCTTAGGCGCAGAGCAGCTATCTAGAACAGGTGATAGTGATGCAGCATCAGCGCTACGTCGTGTTACCGGTCTCACGTTAGTTGACGGCAAGTTTATCTATGTTCGTGGCCTAGGTGAGCGTTACTCAAGTGCTCGCCTGAATGGTGCCGCAGTACCGAGCCCGGACTTAACTAGAAACGTTATTCCACTCGATATTTTTCCAGCAAGCATTATTGAAAGTCTAGCGGTACAAAAAGCTTATTCTCCATCAATGCCTGCTGCATTCGGTGGTGGTAACATCGATATCCGTACTAAGTCTGTACCATCGGAGTTCACCGCAGGTATTGAGGTAGGTATTGGCCAAAACTTTAATTCTGATAAAGGCTTTACCTACAGCGGTACCACGGAAGGTATACCTCAAGTACTACAAGATGCAGTTGTAAGATATCGTGGTAACTTTGACATCGGCGAAGTTGTAGACAAAAACGGTTTCAAAGATAAAGACGGGCTAACACGTGCGGATCAAGCAATTGACGTGATCAAAGGTTTTGTGTCATCACTTCCTCGCGATATTCAAGTCAAAGAAGAGTCCCTAGATCCAAACTTTGATGTAAAAGCCAACATTGGCAATAGTTTCCAAGAAGATTGGTTAGGCGGCACGGTAGGCTTTATGCTTGCGGGTTCCTATGACAACGATTGGAATTATAGCGACCGCACAACAGGTGTTATTGACGACACATTAGGTGAAAACTGTACTTCAAAACTAGAAACCGCAGAAGACACAGCCAATTCCTGTTATGTGACACTTAAAGAATCTAAAGTAACGACTGAAACTGAACGCCTAAATGGTGTATTCAATATCGGTTACCGCTTAGATCAGCATAGCATTACTTATTCTAAGATTTATCTCGAAGATAACGAAACCGAATCAGAGTTTTCCGTGTTACAAAGCCCTAACGGCAGTACCGTTAGAACAATTGCGGGAACGGGCGCGGCACAGCGTTCACATCAGTTTGATTACGAAGAACGCACGTTGGATATCGACCAAGTGATTGGTCAACACACGTTCCTCGATTACTGGGGGGTAGGCTTTGACTGGCAGTATACAGAGTCAAAAGCGCAAACCGATATTCCAACAGAAATCGACTTTAAGTTTATTGATAACTATAACGAAGACGGCTCTTATAAAAACTCCATCGTTACCGGTGATGATAACCGTATAACGTACGCCTTTACCGACATGGAAGACAACGTAAAGTCTTACAGCGGCAATGTCACCTTACCGTTAACCTTCGAGGGCATAGAAATTACCCTCAAAGGTGGTTATGACTTTATGGACAGAGCGCGTGTTTACAATACCAGTAACTTCGTTGTAAACAACAAAAGTGGTATATCCATCCCAGTAAACTTTGATGAGTCTGAGATCTATGGATTATCGGGTTATCTTGACGATGAGTTTTTGAACAACAACACTTTCTTGTTGACCTTCAACGAACCTCAGGCTCCAGCGGCGGACGATTATATCGCAGCTCAAAAGATTGATGCGGGCTATGGTGAATTTGATATCTTCTTCGACAATACCTGGCGTATTAGTGGTGGTATTCGTTACGAAGACTTTAAACAAGTGTCACTTGCAACATCGAGTCTGATCTTCGACCGCATAACGATGGAAACGATTTACGATGAAGAGCGTATTTTAGCCGGTACAGTTAACGAAGATAACTTCTTTAACGCACTATCGCTAACGTATCTTTCAGACGGTAACTATCAAGTACGTTTTGGTTATGGTGAAACCACAGTACGCCCTGACTTACGTGAGTTAGTACCGGTTGCCTACTATGATCCACTAACCGATATCCGCACCTTCGGTGTAGCTGGCCTAAAGAGTAGCGACCTGAAAAACTATGACGCGCGCTTTGAGTACTATATGGATAATGGCGACAACTTCTCAGTTGCGGCATTCTATAAAGACATCACGGCACCAATAGAAACCATCTTACGGGTTGGTGATGAAGACTATACAGCAACCTTCGTAAATGGTGAGGAAGGCGAAGTATACGGTATCGAAGCCGAGTGGTTATATGACTTATCGAGTCTTGCGAGTGGCTTCTTTACGTCAGGTAACATCACCTTAAGTGATTCCGAAGTATCGATAGATCCTGCTCGTGCAGGTAACTTAACCAATCCAACAAAGCGTATGACGGGTCACTCAGAGTACGTAGTTAATATGCAATTAAACTATGATTCGGCTGATGGTCAACACAGTGGTTCATTAGTGTATAACGTCTTTGGAGAGCGTATTTTGGCTTCTGGGATTGGTGGTAGAGATGATGCTTATGAGCAACCATTTCATTCGCTTGACCTAGTATATACTTGGTATCCAGACTTTAACTCTAAAGTTAAATTTAAAGTCAAGAACTTGCTAAATGAAGATCAAGAAGTAACTCAATCTGACGTGGTAGTAAGACAAAAAGATGTTGGCACCTCAGTTAGCCTGAGCTACAGCTACGAGTTCTAAGGAACAACTAAGCTTAAACCAAAGCCAAGGCCCGCCTTGGCTTTTTTGATCTTTATCAATCTTTCTAAATTTTTTTATTTGTTATTCGTTATTTCATAGACTAAGTTCTGTAACTTTGTGTATAGTTGGTCTATATATAAAAATATATCTAAATACTTCAGTAAGTTACTAGCTTGTTAATATACTTGTCATATTTAACTAGTAACATTATTTAAGAGCTTTAAAAACAAA
Source organism: Pseudoalteromonas sp. JC28 (assembly GCF_013319255.1). Taxonomy (NCBI): domain Bacteria; kingdom Pseudomonadati; phylum Pseudomonadota; class Gammaproteobacteria; order Alteromonadales; family Pseudoalteromonadaceae; genus Pseudoalteromonas; species Pseudoalteromonas sp. JC28. Next base: position 166,391 of record NZ_QOKX01000002.1, read on the forward strand.
ACCATAGCTCGTTTCGTACCGAGTTCTTGTTGACGCAAATGCGTTAAATTAGGACAACCTTTACATGTTGTATCCAAACCCCGCCATGCGGGGTTTTTTATTTTTTAAAATCCTGATTTCTAGCTAGTCCACTGCGTATTCTTTTGCTATGGTAGCCATCTAGACATACGACTCACGCAATGATCCGTATAATCAAGAATTAAGGCACATAACATGAAAAAAGTAGGACTCGTCGGCTGGCGTGGAATGGTTGGCTCCGTGCTGATGGAGCGTATGCAACAAGAAAATGACTTTGAGGTCATTGATGCACACTTCTTTACTACCTCGCAAGCGGGCCAACTTGGCCCCGTTGTGAAAGGCGGTGGAGAGCCAAAGCCGCTAAAAGATGCAAGCGAAATTCTATCGCTTAGCGAAATGGATATTATCATCTCTTGCCAAGGCGGAGATTACACCAAATCTGTATATCCTTCATTGCGTGAACAGGGCTGGGAAGGCTATTGGATAGATGCAGCTTCAGCACTGAGAATGGAAAAAGACAGTATTATTGTGCTTGATCCGGTCAACAAAGATGTCATCCAACAAGGTCTTGAGCAAGGTGTAAAAACCTTTGTTGGTGGTAACTGCACGGTTTCTCTTATGCTACTAGCGCTTGGTGGTTTATTCGAGCAAGACTTAATAGAGTGGGTGAGCCCAATGACCTATCAAGCGGCATCAGGTGCAGGCGCAAGAAATATGCGTGAACTCATCACTCAAATGGGTGAGATCCACAGCTCGGTTAAAGCACAACTCAACGACCCAAGTTCAGCCATCTTAGAAATCGATAAGCTAGTGGCAGAAAAAATCAAAGATGAATCTTTACCACAAGATCAATTTGGTGTGCCGTTAGCCGGCAGCTTAATTCCATGGATTGACGTTCCAATGCCGTCTGGGCAAAGTAAAGAAGAGTGGAAAGCACAAGTAGAAGCAAACAAAATCCTTGGCTCGTCAAAGCAGCCCATTCCTATTGACGGATTGTGTGTACGAATTGGCGCGATGCGCTGTCATTCACAAGCGCTCACCATCAAGTTACGTGAAAATCGAAGTGTCGAAGAAATAGAAGCGATTCTCGCTGCACATAATGAATGGGTTCGCGTCATTCCAAATGAGCGTGATATTACCGCAAAAGAGCTAACTCCGGTTAATGTTACCGGCACACTGAATATTCCGATAGGCAGGATAAGAAAGCTCACTATGGGTGAAAAATATATCAGTGCATTTACTGTTGGTGATCAACTTTTATGGGGGGCGGCAGAACCACTTCGTAGAATGTTAAGGATCATTACAGGTTAGTTTCTAAAGGCGCCGTCGGCGCCTTTTGTTTTTTTAATCGATGACTTTAGTAAGACCGATTAAGGCGTTTTCACTCTCACCATCGTGGCATCGAGTATCAGCACTATCTCTATTTTCAATGACTAAGCGATATACAGTGCGGTATTTTTCACCTTCACGGATAGCATCCAGTACAGGCCCTAACAGATAGTGCTGTTCTGGATAAATGATAACAGGCTCAAGGTCAACTCCGGACTCACGCTCAAACCTAACTTCGTAGCTATTATTACCATTTGAATAAAGGTCGTACACGATACCTTTACACGTAAATACAACCGCATATGACTTCAAAGAGATAAGCGCAAGGCTCACTAACATTAGTTTGATAAATCCTTTCATACATTCCTCTATTTAATTTTGACGCCAATACCATTATTAGCAACAAGAAGGTAGCAACACTGCATTACCATTTGTTTTCAGAAAAATTACTTTAAGTAACATTTATCATATCCTTACAGCCTCGAAACGCTAATTCAATTACGATGTTTGTTACAAAATATCTCACCTTAATTTTGTTGGGCTATAGTTACCTTGATTAAACAATAATCTACGCTCGCGCTACGGAGAGACGAATGGGTATTTTGAAAAAATTTTCGATTATGCAGCTCACGATGATAAGTTCTTTCTCACTGCTTGCATTTTTACTATTTTTAGTTGGCAAAAACGTTTTGAATAACTGGAGACAGTACAATGCGGCCGATCAAAATATCAACTATGTCGTTTTGCTCGACGCCATTGAGAAAGTAGCGCATCATCATGCGGTAGAGCGCGGCTTAACGGCTGGGTTCCTTGGTAATCCAAGTAGTGATAACAAACGAAAGGTCGACGCGCAACGTGAAATTGCCGACCAAACAATATCAACGCTTAAGAGTATTCACTCTTCACTGTTTCTTAAAGATAAAAATGTGCAAAAATGGTTACCTTATATTTTTGAAGTGGAAGCCAATAAGAACCGCGTAAGAGGTGAGGTCGACAGGAAAAATGGCAGTAATGCTTTTGCTTACTACAGCAAACTTAATCAAGTTTCATTAAACACAGCAGCAAAAATTCAAGCCTACGTATCAGATAGAACCTTGTCTTCTGAACTTTCTATTGCTTTCCTTATTGCCCAAAGCAAAGAGCGCCTTGGACAGATCCGTGGCAAAGTGAATGGTGTGCTTGCGAAAAAAGCAATGTCAGACACCCTCAAAGACGATATCAAGTACTATCGCCAACAGCTAGAGATGTCATTACATCAATTAGAAACCGCACTCGAAGGTACGGGCCAAAGCAACGTACAAACTATTTTATCTTCAAGCGAGGCAAAAGCATTCAATCAAATTCTTGATACTCTTGAAAGCCAAGGGCAAGTTGACTTTAGTCGCTTACCTTCAAGTGCCGAGTGGTTTTCTGCGGCGACAAGTCTAATAGGTAAGTTCAAGACCAAACTCGATTCAGTGTGGGAAATGACAATTAAAGATAGCCAAAAGCACAAATCAGATATCGCATTTGAAAGTATCTTAATGTTTGTGCTTTTTGTCGTCGTTCTCAGCTTTATCGCGCTCGTCAACTTTCATCTGATTCGCTCGTTACGCTCGGAGCTTTCACAATTAACGAGTATATTAAAACGCGTAGCTGAAGAGGGCGACTTAACTTTAGATATGCGCTTAAACACGCGCGATGAGCTTGGGCAAATCTCCGAGTCAATTTACAATACGATTTATGCGTTTAAAGACCTAATGGTTGGCTTAGCTAAGTCCGTTCAGGTAGGTACGAAACTAGGCGAAAAAATGCATTTAGCAGCCTCTAACGTCAATGAGGATGCACAAAAAACCCAAGGCATGGCATCTTCCATTGCGGTTGCAATAGAAGAAATGGCCGCAACCAGCCAAGAAATTGCAAAACTCGCGCAAGATACGCTGGATGCCAGCGACCAACTTAACATCGAATCACAGCAGTTACTTGCAGACAACCAAAAAAACTTAGACACCATGAAAACCCTCTCGAAGAGTATGAACGCCGTCGACGAGATGGCCGCGAGTATGGAAAAGCAGGTATCTGAAATAAACACTATCTTGGATTCAATTCGCAGTGTTGCCGAACAAACTAACCTGCTAGCACTCAATGCCGCAATTGAAGCAGCCCGTGCAGGCGAGCATGGCCGCGGCTTTGCTGTTGTAGCCGACGAAGTGCGAGGACTTGCAAACAACAGTAAACAATCTTCAGAGCAAATTTCCACGCTGTTACTTAGCCTGTCAGAGATAAGCCAAAGCGTTGTGAAATCAATCAGAGAAAACACACTGCTCACACAAAATACCATGAACGAAGTAGAAGAAACGCGTAAAGTATCGCTCAGAGTAAACGAACACAGTTCGAATGTTGAAAAACTCACGACTTCGGTTGCCACAGCAGCTTGCGAACAGTCTGAAGTGGCCGCCGATATATCACAAAATACCGCTGCTGTACTTGACGCTGCAAACCATGAATTAGATACATCGAAAGCGTTAAATGAATTGTTTAAAGATATGAAACTAAATAGCGATACGCTACAACGCACAATGGATATATTTAAAATTGATAAGAGCTAGCACCCTATGAATATTCGAGAGTTCAGCGAGAACGATTATCCAAGAGTTTTGGAGATCTATTCAAAATCTAAGCTGGATGAGCTTCGTTTTGAGAAAAAGACATTTAAGCTCTTACCTCTAGAAGATGATGAAAAGAGACTATCTGCACTAAAGGAATCAAAGATATACGTTTTTGATGATGGGAATGTTCTTGGTTTTGGAGCAATATTTGGGTCAGAGATTAGAGCACTATTTGTTTGCCCTAGTGCTAGAGGAAACGGAATCGGAAGAAAAATACTTGAATTCCTTTTGTCACAAATATGCGGCAAGGCGAACCTTTTTGTCGCCAAGACAAATGAGCCTGCTAAGGAGTTATACAAGGCATACGGATTCGAAGTGTCTGATGAATTTCTCACTGAATATAATGGCGAGTCAGTGTATGCGAATGAAATGGTTCGTATAAAAGGGCAGTACTAGCAAGACGAAGTAATATGAACTTCAGATAGCTAGAACGTGTACTTTGGCGTTTTTATCTGCCAAAGAATACCTGAGCCTATAGCTGTAATTTCATTCAGCCGTTAACGGGAATTGGTGACGCCTACCACCATTTGCATCAATGCTGGGGGACTTTTGAAAGTGCGAATTATTGGTGTAAATATTTGATCTGTTTTTTGCGTGATTACCAAGGGATACTGACGGTATAAGTATCAGCTAATTTTTACCAGCGCATAAATGAGCTTACGATCAGTATTACTTATTAGGTTTAGAATTCACCTGCCAGACAGTTATAAGAGGACGGTGACGGTTTCAGCATTACAAGGTATATTAGTACTAATAACCTATGATACTCCAATAGAGAGCGGAAAATATGAAAACTTTAATCTACGTCGTAGGGTTAGCATTATTCTCATTTTTCACTGACTTTTCTTCTTCATCAGGGTTTGAAGGGATCTTTAGTCCCATTTTATCAGGCCTATTGCTAATCTTGTTGGTTGGTAAAGTTACTTCTTCCTTTGGAGGCTCTGGCAACTATACGGGCAAAACGAATGGTGATGGCGGAGGCTTTTTCGGCAATTCAGGAGGGGATGGTGGCTGCAATGGTGGAGATGGCGGAAGTTGTTAATGCCAGCAATCATATATGGCTATCAGCCAAAGAATTCATGTATAAGCTTTTTATTAATCGAAATACGGGCATAAAATCGCAACTTCAACTTAGGTGTTTTTCACTCAAAAAAATTAAGAAATGGACAGAGAGGCAGAAAAGAATCAATGTTTAAGTTCACTTTTCTTTTTATTCCCGAAATGGGTAATAAGCATAGTATTCCACTGCTTAAGGCTTAACAAGAGGTTGTGTTTTTAGCAAAGTCATTTTGGTTGGTTAGCGGGAAGGATTGGTAGGCATCTGGAGCGGCGACATCTTGCGATGGTAATAGTGAGTCTCAGCGTCTAACTCTAGAACAACTAAAACCCATCACATAAAACAATAAACTAAACCTTATCCAAGCCAATATTGACCAAAAAGTTGAGGTAGTTCAGCCTTTAACTGTTTTGGTTTATTTTTAAACTTTTTGCCTTGCGGCGGAAAGTTCACGACACTGTGATACGGGAGTTCGTCTTGATTTTTTTCTTCAAAAAGCAACCCTGCAACTAAATCTAATTCGTCAATAAATGGGTAGGGCAAGTCGTCTTTATTCGGAATAGCAAACTTATTAGCTAATTCGTCTGGTTCCGCTGTAAGTACACTTACCGCTTCAGGGCCGCGACTGATGATCCAATTACAAAAATCTAAGAAGTCATATTCGCTATTACAGCCTGCAATCACGTAGGCCACTTTCCAGTTATCCCAATGCCACAGTGCTCTTAGTTCTTTGGTATATAATGCATCGAACTGAGCAATTTCTTCTGAACTTAGCGGTGATAAACGCGTTTTTAAATAGTCATTATCGTTTGAATGATCGGGGGCGGTGACAAGCTGCCAGAAGCGTTCGAGTTCCATGTGCATAATCTAACTTGATAAAAACGAGATTATAGCCAGTAACCTAATGAGAGTAAATCGAAGCCGCCATGCAAATAACTGAAGCGGGTTGTACGTAATACTACGTGCTTACCCGCGCAAAAAGATAACAGTGACAGCTAAAAGGTAGGTGGTTTTATCCTTTCAGTGCTTTGTCACCTCGGCCAATACCTACCGCGCCAGAACGCACAAGTTCAATTATGTCGCTTTCGTGACGTAATAGATCCAAGAAAGACTCAAGACGGTCGGCTGAGCTTACCATCTGTAATATATAACTTTGCTTGCCCATATCTATAATGCTGGCTTGGAACACCTCAGCAACACGATTGATAGCAGCTCGTGTTACTTCATCTCTGGCATAGACTTTTACCAGTAGCAGCTCTCTTTCAATGTGCTGCATATCAGTTAGATCAATAACCTTAAGCACATCCACCAACTTATTAACTTGCTTGGTGATTTGTTCAACAATGCGGTCATCGCCTTGGGTCGTGATGGTAATACGAGATAGCGTTTTGTCTGCGGTTGTACCCACTGTTAAGCTGTCAATGTTGTACGCACGTTGAGAAAATAAACCCACAATACGAGAAAGAGAGCCAGGTTCATTCTCTAATAAAATCGATAGTATTCTTCTCATTATGCTTTTACTCCTTTTTTCAACCACATCTCGTCTATCGCACCTTGCTTAATTTGCATTGGATACACATGTTCAGACTCATCAACCAAAATATCTAAAAATACAAGTCGGTCTTTAATCGACATTGCTTTTTCCAGCGCCGCATCAAGTTGCTCAGGCTTATCAACCCGAATACCGATATGACCATAACTCTCGGCAAGCGCAACAAAATCAGGCAGTGATTCCATATAGGAGCTTGCGTGACGTCCCTCATACATCATGTCTTGCCATTGACGCACCATACCAAGCGAGCGGTTGTTTAACGAGATAACCTTGACAGCAAGGCCGTATTGCAAACAGGTTGAAAGCTCCTGAATATTCATTTGGATAGAGCCATCCCCAGTTACGCACAATACTTCACTTTGCGGGAATGCCATTTTTACGCCCATCGCCGCGGGCAAGCCAAACCCCATGGTGCCAAGTCCGCCTGAATTGATCCATTGACGAGGTGATTTGAACGGATAGTACTGCGCTGCAAACATCTGGTGTTGTCCTACGTCTGAGCAAACATACGCGTCACCACTGGTCATTTGGTATAGCTTTTCGATAACCGTTTGTGGTTTGATTTTTTCTACACCCGCAGTAAACGACAAGCATTTCTGAGCACGCCATGTGGTAATTGCTTGCCACCAATCTTCTTGTGCGGCTCGGTCGATGCGCTTCTCGCTTTTTTCGATACCGCGTAGCAATTGCTCCATCACCGTATCTAAGCAGCCCACAACTGGGATATGCGCTTGAATGGTCTTAGAAATTGAAGTTGGATCCACATCAACGTGAACAATTTTGGCATCCGGACAAAATTTCTTGACGTTATTGGTTACACGGTCATCAAAACGTGCACCTAACGCTAAGATAACATCGGCATTCGCCATCGCCTTATTCGCTTCAAGACTACCGTGCATCCCTAACATGCCAATAAAATTAGGATGTGTGCCGCTGATCCCGCCAAGACCCATTAGGGTATTGGTGATAGGCGCGTTTAGTTTCTCAACCAGCTCAGTTAGTTTTTCTGAGGTATTCGAAAGAATAATGCCACCGCCAGAATAGATAACCAAACGCTTCGCTTCAATAATGGCTTCAACCGCTTTGCGGATCTGCTTGGAATGCCCCTTTACACTCGGGTTGTAAGTACGCATATCAATTTGTTCAGGCATCTGATAATCGAATTTAAGCGCAGGATTCAAAATATCTTTTGGCAGCTCAACCACAACCGGTCCCGGTCTACCAGAGTTGGCTAGATAAAATGCCTTAGCTAACACTTCTGGGATTTTTGTCGCGTCGCGGCAGTTAAAACTGTGTTTAACGATAGGGCGAGAGCAACCAACTATATCCGTTTCTTGAAACGCATCATCGCCGATTAGGTTTGAAGGCACTTGCCCCGAGAGTACAACCATTGGGATTGAATCCATATAAGCCGTCGCGATCCCTGTAATGCAATTTGTAGCGCCTGGGCCACTGGTCGCAAGAACGACACCGACATCTCCCGTTGCTCTGGCATAACCGTCGGCCATGTGGGTCGCTGCTTGCTCATGTCTAACCAAGATATGCTCAATATCTGATTGCTGAAACAAGGCATCATAAAGATCAAGAACCGATCCGCCGGGATAACCAAATATGTATTTTACTTTTAATGCGCTCAATGCTTTTACTACTAGCTCGGAGCCGTTGTATTGCTCTGCCATTACCTCATTCCTCGTTGACTGTGCATGCCTGTTATATTTATAAAATCAAAAAAAAACCCCGCTGGTTGCGGGGTTTGAGTATTTCTTTCAAGTAATAGCTCCCCGCTGAACTCTATGAAGAGACCAGTACCACCACGAGAACGATTAGTTGAAAGAAATTTGTCATTATTTTGCCTTTAAGTTGATGTCAAAGTTAGCCTACACAGTATTAGATATAAATTCCACCTTTCCACCTTTCAATTGTTGAAATATTACATTTCAATTTAAAATTCACCACCAATTGGATTTTTTATTTAGTAGAACTTATACGGGAACAAAACGATAAAAATGCTAAACTTAAAGCTCAATTGTACTAGGGAATCTTAGATGAATATTTTTAAACTAAGCGTATTGGTATCGGCCACACTGCTATCAAATGCAGCGTCAGCGCAGGTGCTCTATAAAGATCAAGTTATCTATTGGCAGGAGAAAAAGCTCGGCCGCACGCTGAGTGAATACGAGCGGAAAATTGCGCTTGAGCAATTCACCAAAACAAAGCCTATTGCCAGCCAAATAAAAACACCTTATGCAATTAAAAATGTGCACCTTGGCAATACTAAGTTAGGTAAACAATTTGCGGTGGGCACGGCGCAAACACTTAATGAAGCTAAAATCCTTGCTATTCTGGTCGATTTTCCCGACTTACCTAACGACCAGAACCGACTAAACCCGGGTGATACAGATATGTACTACTCGAGCTATCCCGCGTCTCACTACCAATCACTACTGTACTCAGATAGCGGCTATAACGGCCCTAACAATGAATCGTTGCAATCCGCTACCCAGTTTTATCAAGCGGCCTCAGGGGGCAGCTTCAAGGTATCTGGCAATGCATTTGGTTGGGTAAGAGCCGCTCAAAATGCAGCCTACTATGGCGAACAAGAAGGCGATACCCGAGACTTAAGACCGGAAGAGTTGGTGTTCGAAGCAGTAAGCAAAGCTGTGACCCAATTTAATATCGACTTATCTGAGTACGATAAAACAGATTTGAACGACATAGATGGTGATGGCAACCGCCTTGAACCTGACGGCATAATTGACCATGTCATGTTATTTCATTCAAGTATTGGTCAAGAAGCAGGTGGCGGCGTATTAGATACTGACGCAATTTGGTCACATCGCTTCTTCGTATTTGATGAAAACAACCAACCTAAGGCAATTCCAGATACCAACTACAAGATTTATAACTACACCATTAATCCTATTGATGCTGCAATCGGTGTGGTTGTTCATGAGTTTGGTCATGACCTTGGGTTACCCGACGAATATGATTTAAATTCCAATGACATAGGCGAACCCGTTGCGCTGTGGTCAGTTATGTCTTCAGGCAGTTACTTAGGCCAATTAAGTGGCTCGCAGCCCACCCAGTTCTCCCCTAAAAGCCTTGAGTTTTTACAACAAAATTATGCAGGAAATTGGTTAAACCAAACAGAGTACACATTAGATGATTTGAGTACAGAACAAACGGTAACGCTCACGGATATTGGAATAAACAATGGTACTACGAATCAAATAAAGATCAATTTGCCTGCACAACTAGAGGAATTCATTACGCCTCTGGATGGAAATTACCACTATTACTCCGGACAAGACGACAAACTCAATAATCAAGCAAGTTTTACCTTAAGCTTACCTAACGCAAGCCAAATTTCATTATCCATGCTTGCAAATTATAGTATCGAGCTTAACTACGATATTTTCCAAGTGGCGGTAAATGGGCAGCCAATAGCAGGAAATACAACAAAATCAAACCATCCAAATTATGCCAATGTCACTCACTACATGGATGGCGAGTCATCTTCTTTTGGGGCTAACCCAATTACGCTAGATTTTGATATCTCAGCGTACCGAGGACAAACTGTCACCGTGACATTCGTTTATCAAACTGACGATTTTGAAACGCTTAAAGGTGTATTACTAGACAACATTAAGGTGACAGCGGATGGTTCGCAAATTTATACAAATACCGCAGAGCCAACTAACGACTTAGTCTACAGTGGATTTCGTAAGATTTCTGGCTATAGAGCTAAATCAGGTAACGCTTACTACGCCCATTTACGCTCATTTAGAGGGTTAGATGCTGGTTTGTCTTTGTCTGGTTATAATTCTGGTGTGCTGATGTGGTACAGCAACAATGAAGAGAGTAATAACTCGACTTCGCTACACCCCGGCTCTGGAGATATGTTAGTCATCGACCAAGATCAAAACCCTATTTTCAAAGCCGACGACACCACACCCGCAACGAGTATTATTCAGGTCAAAGATGCGACGCTTCGTTTGGATACGCAGAAAGCAGGTCTTGGCGATCAACATCTCACGCCAATCAGTACGTTTGATGATACTCAGGATTACACCTTCCCAATCCAAAAGGAGTCAGGTGTTAGTTTGCCGGGTTTTGGTGTTCAACTTAGATTGAATACCATAGAGGAAGATGCAAGTAGTGCGCAAGTCGGTATAATTTACCTCAGCGACCCTAAAATCACTCAAGTACAATCGCAAAACACCGTTAAGTTTAATGTCAAAGGCTTAGCATTAAACGAATCAGATAGCTTTTTGTGGAACTTTGGCGATGGTCAAACAAGTAACGCGCTTTCACCTACTCATAGCTATCAAGATATTGGCAACTATACGGTAATGTTCACACGAACCAAAGCTGACGGGAGCAGTTCAGCGTTGAGTTCAAATGTCAGCGTAGGCAACGTCGAGCCAATCCCGCTTACAGTCGGTGATATCAAAGCGACCTCAGTAGGGCAAGGCTTTGTCTTCAATGCTGAAATCATTGGTGGCAAAGCGCCTTATGAACTTGACTGGAACTTTGGTGATGGAGCAACAGCATCATCTAACTCAGTTGAACATATCTATGAGCTAAGCGGCACGTACACGGTAACGCTTAATGTGAAAGATGCCGAAGGTGAGGCGGTAACTAAATCAACCTCAGTGACTGTCGTAGTACCACTAAGCATTGAAGCCACAGCGACCACATCTAACTTACAGGCAAGCTTTGTCGCAACTGCTGCTGGTGGTGATGGTAACTATCAAGCTAGTTGGGATTTCGGTGATGGTACGCAAGGTTCTGGTTTGACTACAACGCATAGTTACGCTCAAGCGGGTACATATAATGTCGTGTTAACGCTATCGGATGGTGCAGATCAAAGCGCGAAAGGCACTGTTGAGATCACAGTGACGACCCCAACAACAACGCCGACGGACTCTGGTGATAGCGGATCGTCTGGCGGCAGTATCGGATGGTTTGCGTTAATCTCTGGAATGCTAGTGGGATTAAGAAGAAGGTGGTGCTAACGCACCACCCAAGGATTAAATTGAGCGTTAAGAATTAAAGACGCTCAATTACCGCCTGTGTGAAATCGGTAGTGCCGTGGCTACCACCAAGATCGCGCGTAGTACGGTCACCGCTCTTAATAACGTCAGCTACTGCACTGCGGATTTTTTCCGCTTTATCAGCTTCGCCTAAATACTCAAGCATTTGAATTGAAGCTAAAATAACAGAAGTTGGGTTTGCAAGGTTTTTGCCTGCGATATCTGGTGCGCTACCGTGAACTGCTTCAAAGATTGCAGCATCAGTACCAATGTTTGCACCTGGTGCCATACCAAGACCACCGACAAGACCTGCACAAAGATCAGAAAGGATGTCACCGAATAGGTTTGTTGTTACGATCACATCAAACTCTTCAGGTGTCATTACTAGTTTCATACAAGTCGCATCAACGATCATTTCTGCTGATTCAATTTCAGGGTAACGCTCACCAACCTCACGAGCAACTTTAAGGAATAGACCTGAAGTTGATTTTAGGATGTTCGCTTTGTGAACCGCAGTTACTTTCTTACGACCTTCACGCTGTGCTAACTCATATGCGAAAGTTACGATCTTTTCAGCACCTTCGCGAGTGATCTTTGACATTGCTTCCGCTTCATTACCATCTTCAGAAACAACTTGACCAAGACCTGAGTACATACCTTGCGTGTTTTCACGTACGGTAATGATATCAATATCATCGTAACGTGCTTTAGTACCTTCAAATGACTTAACTGGACGAACGTTTGCGTAAAGGCCAAAATGCTTACGCAATGTCACGTTGATTGAAGTGAAACCTTCGCCAACAGGTGTAGTTAGTGGGCCCTTTAGCGTGATTTTGTTACGCTCAATTGCTTCTAGCGTTGCTGCTGGAAGTAATTCACCTGTTTTTTCTAAAGCAGCCAAACCTGCGTCTACGTACTCGTATTCATAGTCGCAACCTACGGCTTTTAAGATCTCGATTGCTGAATCGATGATGCTAGGGCCAATGCCGTCGCCACGGATAACTGTGATGGTTTGCTGTGCCATGTTTTTTCCTTTATCAAAAGTTGGAATACACCCAAGAAGAATTGCAGACTAAGTTTAGTAGAAATTAACAAAGGTGTACGTTCGCTTGTTTAAGCCGCGTTTTATAGCAATTAATTTGGTCTTATTCCAGTATGGAATGAAAAAATGACATACATATGATTTATGCTTGTTATTGATAGTATTTATAGAATAAATATCAGGCAATAGATGAGTAAAATCCGGCCTCTAGTAGCGCTACATCAAACTTTTGTGCGGTAACAAAACGACTTTCAGCTAATACGTCATCGACTAATTGTTTTTGCCATGCAGTTAACACGAAGGTGGGTGATATCACTTTAAGTGCAATAAGTTTAATAAAAATGAACAGTTTACACTGCGCATTGGTCTGAGACTTTTTTAACGTTTCGCTATCTAGCATTGCCTTATGAAGAATACTTTTTTCAAAGTACTGCAGATTAAAGTCTAGGTATTTATCTTTTGCTATCGCTCGGATCCCAAATAGGTTGGCAATTGATACTAGTTCCTCCGAATACTCACGAGAGTGGAGTGCAGTGGCATGTTGGATCTCTACCCCTTGTTTAGTCACTAAAAATACAATAACCGCTGCAAATGGCGACAATAAACGCTCAAATTGCTCACCATAACTTTCACCAACATATAAGGCGATAATTTGACTAATTACGCCATATTTGTGCACGATATCTTCTGTGAAAGGAAGCTTATGATTGGCTATGATCTGCTCAAGCAACACTCGCTGCGCCAGTAATCCAGCAGCATCAAGTCCTACCATGGCGAGAGAGTGCCTAACCGATGCGGCTTTTAGATTTTCACGGTTATACTGCTTTGCTGCGATCTGCAATGCACTTGACACTGAATCGAACTCGCAAATCAGCTTTTCAAGTGCACGAATACTTTGAAATTGACTGTGAGATAAGGCTTTTACTGTTTCTAGTAGATGTAAATGTTCAGAACCAAAAGGAAGTACTGCTGGTTCAGCAGCTCGGTCCCAAATATTGTAAAGTAACTTTGCATCTGTGGTTGCAGTCAAACCACAGTGAAACTGGAATTTACGGTTGGCCTTCGCCAGCTTTTTGGTTTGCCCATGTTCAACAACAGCAATTATTTTTTCACTGTTGCTTTGTATCACCAAAAAGCCCTCTTCGCCTTTAATCTCGCACAGCAACCCCGCAGGATGATTAACAAATGCCCCTGCAATTGCACTCAGCACTTTTAATGCAAAAGCATAACTGAGTTTGCAATAAAGAAGCTTAATCGCTCTGTCTAAAGCCACGCAATTTTGCTTGTGTGTTGGCGTTATTAAGCTTGCTACTCGGTGAGCAATTGCAACAATCAAAGAAGCATGGTCATTAAAGCGCTGAGGGGTAGGAGCCACTAGCTTGCTGTCATAGTTTGAAAGGCGAGATAAAATTCGCAAACATTGCAAGTTAGGTGTTTGCCCATCACTCAGTATTTGTACAGCCAATTGATGGCGAACTTTCCAAAGCTTATCTTGCTGTGCGTCTAACTTTTTACCTGCTGCGAGTTGATCGCTTTCTCTCGCTACGCATAAATAGTCCGCAAAGCTTGCGAGCAATAGCTCTTCGGTTACTGCACGAGAAAACTTTAAGTGATGGCAAGCCATACAAACCAACACATTTTGATTCATGACCAGATTAGTGTTGTAACCCAAGTTTTGTGAATACAGTCCAAGCTGCCCATGCATGCTACTTGGCGAGGACTCATAACAGTCCATGTAAAGCTGTGCAAGTTTAACTAGGGTAGGGTAAATAGAGGACCACTTCTCTTTGTGATAATAAAGACGTAATACTTTGTGTGTACCTTGGGCTATCGCGAACAGCGTTTTACTAGTAACTATCCTTGCATCCATCTATCTTTACCAATTTTATTAAGTAAACGGTCTATTTTAAAACGGTAAAATAGCTTTCTTAGCAAGGCAAAAACATTGCTATTTAGTTGTTCTAAATGAGGCGTTGTTAACGAAGCTAATATGGTATTTTACCCTTCAAATTGGTTGGAAGATTAATCTAATTGGTATCACACTTTATCAAATGTGACCCGAGCACCTGGTCCCCAAAGCTTTAATATGCCATTTTCAAACAATAATCCGGTGCATTCATCTTCCGTAGTAATACCATCTGGTTTTACAAGCTGAGTGCGATAAAACACAATTTGTACAACCGTATTGTCTTGTTTTTTCTTTACATACGTTAGATCCGGGCTGCCCAAGGTATCCAATACTGTGTCTAACTCAGTCGGCTTTTCAAGGCTAAGATTACGAATGAAACGATTGTTAAACGCTTCTCGGTCCTGCCAAATCATCGCTTGCGGGTCATCTTTATAATAATTGATCACGAGAAACACCACAGTAACGTAAACCGCAAGGCCAAGAAATATGTACTGTAGTATTTTCCTAATCATCTAACTGCTCAATAAAGAATGGGTAAAACGGACCTTGTACCTGCAAAAACTGAGATACGCTTGTATGCAATATATCAAAGTCATCTACATTCGCCTAGCGCTTAGCGACGATGTAATACATTGCCAATCAAAAGTCCCTTCAAACCACTCGTATATCCTTCAAACTAAAGCCAATTTCAATATCTCTTCTTAGAGTCACTAGCGCAAGGCTGGTAACATAGTCGCTTGCTCCGGCCTCTAATTTTGCTTTTGCAGCAAGCTTTACTGTCTCATCTTTTAGCATACTTTCAAAGTCGTCATGCTTTGCGAGTAGCTCTTGCGCCGTCTTGATACCAACACCAACAACACCTGGAATATCGTTCGTCTTGTCGCCACTTAACGCCCAAAACATTTCGAGCTTGCTTTGGGTGACAGAAAATCGACTTTTGATATCTTCGAGCGAAATTATCGACTTTTTAAAATAGTCGTACACAGAGATAGCATCATTGATCAGGGGTAAGAAGCCTTTATCAGTCGATACTATCGTGCAGTTAACATTGGCAGCTGCGGCTTTACAGGCAAGCGTCGCTATCACATCGTCAGCTTCATCATGTTCGGGATTAAATGATTTAACACCAACACTTGCGAACGCTTGTGAAAACTTGTCGAGGTTCTGATTTAGAAATTCGGGCATAGGTTGACGGCTTATTTTATATTTTGGGTAAAAGTGATAACGCCAACTTTTATCACCATCAAAGACAGCAACTGCGTGTGTCGCCCCCGTTTTGCGTAACAAGCTACGAGTAGCTTGCTCTACACGAAGACAAGAGGCCTTTATATGGGCCTCTTGTTCTTTAATACCTTTTGGTTCATTAACAGCATAGATGCGCCTGATAAGGTTAAGCGCATCTATTAACAACAAATTATTCATTCACTCTAAGCTTTAATTTTATAACACGGTATATATTTGCTCCCAGGTAGCTTCATTCGCCCCTGAGCTACAAATGCACCCAACAGCTTATCCATATCGGCCATCAGTGATTTATCACCACTTAATTCATACGGACCATGCTGTTTAATTGCTGTAATACCTTCATCCTTCACGTTACCGGCAACAATACCAGAAAAAGCACGTCTTAAGTTAGCAGCCAGTAATTGTTTTGGTTGCTCTAGGTGTAAGTCTAAGCTCGACATATTTTCATGCGTTGGTGCAAATGGGTGCTGAAAATCATTTTCAATCTTTAATGTCCAATTAAAGTAATAGGCATCACCTTCAGACTTACGATACTCGCGCACCGTTGCCATCGACTGTTTGAGCTTTTTGGCTACCAGCTCTGGATTGTCTACGATAATTTCAAACTTAGACAGAGCTTCTTTCCCAAGTGTTTTTTCAATGAAAGCACTGAGTTCTTCAAAATATGCCGCTGACTCTTTAGGGCCAGTTAAGATCACAGGTAAGCATTGCTTTTCATTTTCTGGATGTAACAAAATACCCAGTAAATAAAGCAGCTCTTCAGCTGTTCCAGCACCACCTGGGAAAATAATGATGCCATGCGCAATACGGATAAAAGCTTCAAGACGCTTTTCAATATCAGGCAAAATCACTAATTCATTAACAATTGGGTTAGGCGGTTCAGCGGCTATAATACTGGGTTCGGTAAGGCCTAAATAACGGTTATTCGAGATCCGTTGCTTAGCATGGCCAATTGTTGCCCCCTTCATCGGGCCTTTCATTGCACCCGGTCCACAACCAGTACAAATGTTTAGGCCGCGAAGACCGAGTTGATAACCCACTTCCTTGGTGTATTTGTATTCAACTTCATTAATTGAATGGCCGCCCCAACAGACAATCATGTTAGGGTCTTTATTCACTTCAAGCGCATCAGCGTTACGCAGCATGTCAAAAACCATATGGGTAATTTCTACCGGCGATTTATTTTCACCGTGATATTTTTGACAAATAAAAAGTATGTCGCGGATCACGGAAAATATGTGCTCATGGATACCGGTAATTATTTGACCATCAACAAAAGCTGACTCGGGGGGATTGCTTAACGCAATTTTTATTCCTCGCTCGCGTGCGAGTAGCTGAATATCAAAATCTTCGTATTTATCGTAGATTTCAGAGCTGGAATCGGTATGACTACCTACATTCAATACCGCCAATGCACAATTTCTAAAAAGCCTATATCTCTCACTTGTGGTTGACTGCTGAAGTAAATCGACTTCCAATCTTGATAATAAGTTAAGAACCCCAGTTGGGTTTAGCTCTACTTGCATAGGCTTACTCCTTGTTTATAATGCGCAGCGAATTGGTATAACTGAACAAAGCAGGGACGAGTATAATGTCTCGCAACTCAGCTTTTACCCAAGTTAACTCTATTTACTTAAAACACAATCTATCTCGCCCGCTATTCTTCGCTTCATAAAGCGCTGCATCAGCTCGGTCAAAAGCACTCAACGCAGTGTCCCCTTTGACAAACTGAGTAGCACCGAGAGAAATCGTAATTTCGACTTCTTTTTCTTTAAATTTGAATGGTATAGATTTAATGACTTGCCTTACTTTTTCAAGCGGTTTTTGCGCATGAGTCAGCGGCATACCTGGCATTAGCAAAACAAATTCCTCACCGCCGTAGCGTGCGATAAAATCGCTTTTCCTAATAGACTTTTTAAGGGCTCGTGCGATCACTTGCAATGTTTTGTCGCCCGCACTATGACCATAACGGTCGTTGATAGATTTAAAGTGATCAACGTCGATAACAACCAGCGTCACATCTGAGTCGTTTATCTCAAATAGGTGCATTTCATGGGTTAGACGCTCATCGAAAGCTGCTCTATTTGGTAACTTAGTTAAGCTATCCAATAGGCTTTTGAACTTTTGTTCGCTGAGTCGCTTTTTATAATTTGAAACTTTGGACTCTAAGGTGTTGATACGATTATTAATTGCATCAAATGAGTCAAGCAGCGCCTCACGCTCATTTTTTTCGAGCTTTTCACGCTCTATCAAATCAGCACTCAGTAGTTTCAACTCGTTGTCGACCAAGGCTTTAAGCTCAGTTATTGAGCTGGCGTTTTGGGTTTGCTGATTTAAGTTTTGAATTTTTAGTTCTATTTTATTGTTTAACGACTGTAGTTCTTTAGATGTTGATTTTGAACGCGCCGTTGTTTCAACAATAGAGCGATGTAGCTCTTCCAGTGTTTGATTCAGTGAAACCAAAAAACCTTGTGCGGATTGGCGCTCTTTGGCAATCGTTTGCGCAATAATTTTAATGATTTCTGTCGCTGCTGAATATAGATTATCTAAACTGTTGTTTTCCGCAACGCTTGCGCGGATCTCTTTAACCTTTTCTATTACTTCATCTTCGAAAATTAATTCGTTGATCAAAGCTTGAAGTTCAGCAGCTAGTTCTGGGTGGTGGCTATGAGATGTTTCTTCTGTAATTTCTACTTTTGATTGTAAAACCGTATGGTAGATAGAAACCAAAGACTCTAACGCGGGGATGTAAGCATTAGTAGAGTTGATATCTTCAAGTTCTACATCCAATAAATGACGCAACTTTCTGCGCGACTCATCTGGTAATCCCTTGAGCTTCTGCAGTAACTTTCCGCTTTGCTGAATTGCCGTTTGCAATGCTTTTTGATTATTTGAATTGGTCACTTCTTGTGACTTTAGCGGCTCGGAAATTCCATCGATAAAAGGCACAAGCAGCTCAAAATCGACGCCTTTATTAAGTGCAATACGAAATTTAGCTAACTGATTATCAAGTGAAACATCTTGCCCTTTGCAGGCTAAGGATAACTTTGCAGCAAACTGAGTAAGGAGTTCTACTTGTTGTTTTCTTGCATCCTCAAGCGTTTTTCTAGCCTCTATGGCTTGCTTTAATTTCTGCTCGAGCATTAAGGCATTGTCAGTCACAGATTTCCAATCATAAAATAATCTCTTAGTTACCAAGTCTACAACAAATTACGCTGTTATGCGCGGAAATTTAACGTGGTAATGTATCGGAGTTTGCTGTTTACTCATCGATATTACTTAGCGTGTAAGTCGCTGATTTGGTAAATTGATTTTATCTCGAATTACCGATACAAAAATAATGAAAAAAAGCCTTATTGCCTTAGCATGTGCAGCAACATTTAGTGCTTATGCTGACGTTGACTACCGTATTTCAATTACACAACCGCAGCATCACCTTGCGGAAGTAGAAGTTAAATTTCCAAAATCCTCACAATCAAGCATTGATGTGCAACTTCCAGATTGGCGTACAGGTCGCTACGAGATATTGGATTTAGCCAACGGCGTACGCTTTTTTGACGCCAAATCTCAAAGCGGGCAATCACAAAAATGGGAAAAAATTGATAAAAACACATGGCGCGTACACCTTAGCGAGCCTACCGAGCTGACGGTTAACTATCAGGTTTATGCCAATGAGTTAGGTCTTCGAGCCAGACACATAGATGACACCCACGCGTTTATCGATGCATCTGGCTTTTTGATGTTTAGTGAATCTTTCAGATCAGAGCCTGTTTCTGTTGAACTCAATGTACCTAAAGGCTGGCGCTCAGTCTCCGGTATGGAGTTTGCCGATTCAAAACACAGTTTCAAAGCCGATAACTATGACATATTGTTAGATTCTCCTATTGAGACTGGTATTAATCAGCTGCACAAATTTGAAGTGGATGGCCGTAGATATGAACTAGTTATTTGGGGCGAGGGCAACTATGACGTTGACCAAATGCTAGCCGATCTTAAAAAACTCGTTCAAACCGGCACGCTCATTTGGCACGATTATCCTTATGACCGTTATGTCTTTATGGTGCATGCAACCAGCGGTGCACGAGGGGCAACAGAGCACTTAAACTCGACGATTATTCAAAGACATAGAGACAGTTTTAAAGAAAGAGATGACTACATTGGTTTTATCTCTACAGCCGCACATGAATTCATCCACACGTGGAATGTCAAAAACTATCGTCCAGCAGGCATGGTTCCTTATGATTACGTAGCACCAAATTACACGGATTTGTTGTGGCTAGCAGAGGGCTCAACCAGCTACTTTGAGGATTATTTGCTGCTAAGTGCAGGGATCACCACCAATGACGAATATCTTAAAATGCTGACTAAGCGTGTTAATCGTCATTTAAAAACTCCTGGTCGTCATGTTCAGTCGGTTGCTGCAACGAGCTTTGATAAATGGATCAATCAAGGTGGCGATCATGGGATAAATTACAGCACCAATATCTATTCAGAAGGTGCGTTGGTGTCCATGGCACTTGATATCGATTTACTCGAGAAGTCAAACGGAAAAATTAGCTACCGTGACGTTCATAAAGCGCTTTACCAACAGCATAAATTGCCAAATAGCTTCACCAGTGAAGATGTTAAAAACATCCTAAAAGCGCTTACCGGTCAAGACTACAATACTTGGTGGAATGAATATGTTGATACACCAGCGAACATAGACTTTGACAAGTTATTCGACAAAGTCGGACTTGTTTATGATTATCCAGAGTCGGCTAAAATGATCGCAGGCTTAGATGGTATGGCAAGACAAAAGGGTGAATTACTGGAGCTGACGCATGTAGCTCGAGATGGAAATGCATGGCAAGCGGGGCTAACAGCAGGCGACCTTATCGTTGCATTTGATAAGCACCATGTTCGTAAAGATTTAAAAGCGAGCTTAGAAAACTTCAAGCCAGGTCAAACAATCACGGTAGATTTTATCCGTCGTGATAAGTTGATGAATACGAAAATCAAGCTTGACCGCGACCATGATAAGCCTAAAAAGATAACATTTACACCTAACCCATCAAGCGAGCAAGCGTTACTTTATAAAGCGTGGATGGGGGTTTCTCACCCAAATGAAATAAAATAATGGCAATCAAAAAGGGCTGATGATTATCAGCCCTTTTATAGTCCACAGCCCTAAGCTAAAAAGCAATTAGCTAAGCTTAGGGCTACTTAACTTACATAATGCGAGAAAAGAAGCGTGAACGGTTTTTAGAACGACTTCTACGCATAGAAGAACGGATCTGAGAGCGTGTGCCCGCAAGCCAGCTTTCACGATCGACCTTAGCATTATCACCACGTCTTGCTTCTTCAGTAGCTCTAAAGCCACAGAATTCACGGTATGCTTTTAAATCTAGCGACAGTTCTTGTAACACAAGTTCAATCATAATCGCATCATCGACATAGCCCAATACTGGGATATGATCTGGAACGATGTCTTCAGGCTCACTGAAGTAAGCAAGAGAAGCCATGATCTCGCGCTTTTCATCTTCAGGCATTTGCCATTCTTCATCTAACACTGCGTCAATTAGCGTTTGTAACGAAATTAGACGAGTGCTTACAAATTCAGGAAGGTTGGATTTTTCCATCGTTGCCACTAAATTACGCGCTTTAGCTATAATTTCGGCATCACTCACATCGCCACTTTTCTCAATAGCAGCTTTCATCATTCCACGGAAGTGTTCAAGATCTGAATCAGAGAGTTCAAAGTTGATTTCTATAGACACGTCTGTGCTCCCTCAACGTTGTTATTATTAATGGTTTAAGCAAAAAGTTAAACTTATTGCAATAATCTTAGATACTAGCACATCTTTTTCAGAAGTCTTCCCATAAATTACACTTTTAACACGAATTTTTCTCTATTCCGTACAAGTATAAAACCCATTGTTCAAAAGGCGTACAGCGGCTTTCGCATCATATAACTAGAAGTGTTGCTGATAGCGTTTGAGAACCAGCCCGCGATAAAACTTGTTTTTTATAAACTTATTTATCTGAAGCAATTGTTTACGCCAAAAATACCGCTTTGCTCCTGTAACACTTGGAGCTCTATCTATGGTACTCGCAAACTTTTCACCATGGCTAACAGGACAAGGGCTCATTACAAAAACACTGAGCTGTTTTTCCCAAAAATGTTGATAATCAATATCAATCGGTCTGCCGAAAGGAGTTGACTTAGATAATATTTTCTTCGCCCCCTCAAAACTTACAAGCTGAGCGACGATTCCCGCGGGCACTTTATTTTGCATAAATAGCGATAACGATTTATTTAGCGGAAAGCTTGCAATCGGAGTGCGTTTGTTCTTCGGAGATTGGAATAGCTTGATCATATCCCAACAAAATGGCAATGAAGCAATCTGTTGGTCAATATGTGCTAAGTCGTCGTGGAGCTGAAAATCATCTTCAAAAATAAAGGCGTAGGGTAGTTTTAACTCAACAATTTTTTCAAGTGCTTTGATATGACTTAGATAACAACCTATTTCACCCAAGGTTAAAGGGCGAAAATATTGCTTAGCGTTTTTTAACTTACAATAGCTCGTATCTAAAACGTCTGCGCTCAGCTCTGCGCCTTTTACAGCGCTTATCCTTTCAAAGGGTAGTGAGAACTTATCAAACTGGAGAGTAGATTCCTTGAGTCTATCAGTGCAAGAATCTAAATTGATGAGAAAAATATTCGGTTTGGTCACGATAACTCTTAAATCCGCTAACTAATTACATTATGAGTGTGCGACTTTTGTATGACAATGAAATGACCAAATTCTGACATGAGAGTAGGGTATCAACCCTACTCTAAAGGAAGTTATTACCAATCACTCGCAGCTGAGCAGTAACTCACTGCAGTTTGACGGTCTTCCGTTCTGTTATCATGGCGACTTGACATGCCGATGATTGCACCATTACCACCTAATGTCCAAGGTTGGTCGTAGCCTGTGTATTGTGTTGTAATACATGATTCAGCGAATAGTGCAGCGCCTGCGCTAGAGGTTGCCATAGATGCGCAATTAAAGTTAAACAAACGGTCTTCTGTACCATTATCGTGACGACTTGACATTCCGACAAAGAATTGACCATTAGGACAAACAAAGTTAAACGCTTGGTCGTATGAATTTACGTAACCGCTCCACTTTGTCGTTTTACGATAAATGCGACTACCGCTATCCGTTGTAAATTTTGCACAGACTAAGCTAAAACGTCTGTCTTCTTGTTTATCTTGATGGTAGCTTGAAATTGATTTAATAAACATATTACTTGGACAAGTGTAAGTAAATGCTTGGTCAAAATCATTTAAATACCCCGTATTGAGTTCACTATAAACACGTAAGTTACCACCAGCTAGCGTTGAAAAATCACTGGCAATTTCAGTGCTCTCAGTTTTCGCTAATTTAGTCTCAGTAACGTCATAACCTGAAACATCGTTATTAGTTTCTATTAGCGCAATTATCTCATCTAAATTCTTAGCTTGAGAAGCGGGGATCTCATATACACTGCCATTTACTGTATACTCGAATGGCTTAGCTTGTTCATTAGCAGAAGCAGGAGTGCTAAGCATAGCAACAGAGAAGGATAGAGCTGAAAGCTTTATTAATGTGTTCATCTTAATTCCTTTAAAAATAGTAGTTAATTTAGCGCCAACAACAAAAATAGCACCTGAATTAAACGCTACCTTTTCTTAATAAACAAGCTTTTTTATTAACACAAAAAACCAAAGAAATGCATAATCAGCATCAATTAAATACAGACTGTTGCAGATCCCAACTCCGCTCAAAATACATACAGCTTATTTTTTCTAAATTTGTATCGCGTTACACCACAATTACTATTCACTATTTTTATATAAAAGACGCCACGCAAAGCGACATTAGAATCGAGTAAAGCAACAATGAAAAATTTATTAACGCTTAAACAGACAAAGTCAAGGGGATTGCAAACGAGGAATCCTAGGGTGGGATAGGGCAGAAGAAGCACAACACTTCTCCGTATTTTGTATTTATTTTTCAGTCACATTAAACGAAACTATCCATGGCGAGACTTTATCGAGGCCTTTGCCCAGTTCAATTGCAATTTTGCTAGTAGAGCTCGGCGAAGTAATGTCCGTACGCATTAGCTGGCCACTCTTTTGGCTATCGCCAGCCCAAGAGTGATCTAAACATTGCCTTGCTAGACTCTGTGCATAGTTATGGATTTTTACTGCGTTTTCGTACTCTTTGAACTGCTCAGAACAGGTATATTTTGATTTTCCACTAGCGCTTTCTATAATTTGGCATTTATTGCCAACTAAATGTGCCTTAGCCTGCCAAGAGTTAATTAACTTTGCGCCGACTTCAGCACCTTTAAGCGCTGAAAACCCTGTGGATGATGCACTTAGAAGCGTATTAAGTTTCTCGCAATTAGACATATCATCGAGCTTTTCTTGTTGCTCTGGGGTTAATGTTGAACATCCGGCAGCTGTCAATCCTGCCAGCATTAGACCAAGTAATCTTGTTTTCATAAACCGTTCCATACTGTTCGTAGTAGCACTATTAAAGTTAGACTAATATTTTGCCACTGCATAGTTGTAAGACTATGAGAAGTTTACCTTATTTATATGAACAGGAGTTGATCTAATTACAGGTTTATCCCAATTTTACTAAGCTGGCTTGTTTCGGCACGATGTCTGGAACAAGCCAACGAAGGGATAGACGAAATGATTACTTACCCAAAGCGCAAATTACTTATGCCTATCTTTTAGCGTACTGACCACCTCACTGAGTGTAAGGCCTTGCCGCTGTAATAAAACAATAAGATGATACAGTAAGTCTGCGGACTCATTGAGCAACTCTTCGTTGTCGTTTTTCATCGCTGCTAGCGCCACTTCAACCCCTTCTTCTCCGACTTTTTGACAACTACGGCTTAAGTCTTTAGCAAATAAAGAGGCGGTATAGCTGCTTTCAGGTGATGCATTTTTCCTCTGGGCAATCACTCGCTCAAGCTTTCCTAAAAATGCTAGCTCTGGCATGGTTTCCGCAAAGCAGCTTTCGGTTCCAAGGTGGCAAGTTGGACCTTGTGGCTTTGCGTAAATCAGCAGGCTGTCTTTATCACAATCGGTATGCACTTCCACCAAGGTCAATACATTGTTTGAGGTTTCACCTTTGGTCCAAAGGCGCGATTTTGAACGCGAATAAAAAGTAACGAGTTGCTTTTCTAATGTCACTTCAAGGGCTTCTCTGTTCATAAAGCCTTGCATCAATACTACCCCGGTTAACACATCTTGTACGATAGCGGGAATGAGTGCTGATTTATCAAAATCTACTTTTGCTATGTTTTGTTTATTAATAATCATTGTCGTGCCGCCACATCATTATTTATTAAGAACTGTTTGAGCTTTGGAATGTCAATCACACCTTTATGGAACACACTTGCAGCCAAAGCACCATCGACATTAGTTTGTTTAAATACATCAACAAAGTCTTGCATACTACCCGCGCCGCCAGAAGCGATAAGTGGCACTTTACACAGCGCCCTAATCGCGCTGAGCTGCGCTATATCATAGCCATTACGCACGCCATCTTGATTCATACAATTAAGTACAATCTCTCCAGCGCCAAGGTCTTGAACTCGTTTGACCCATTCGTGCGTTTTGTATCGAGTACGACTTGCCGCATTCGGATCGCCAGTTAACTGGTATACTAAATATTCCTGAGTTTGCTTATCATAGAAGCTGTCTACGCCGACAACCACACATTGCTTACCAAATTCGTCATGTAACTCTTTAATGAGTTCAGGCCTTGCAATGGCAGGGCTGTTAATCGAGATCTTATCTGCGCCTTGCTCAAGCACTCGTGCCGCATCAGCCACTGATTTAATCCCACCAGCTACACAAAATGGTATATCGATATGTCTGGCAATTTCAGCTACCCAATTCACATCGAGTAAACGCTTTTCTACGCTGGCACTGATCTCATAAAACACCAGTTCATCAGCACCTGCCTCACTATAACGCTGGGCGAGGTCAAGAATATCACCGACGACTTCATGGCCTTGGAATTTAACACCTTTGACCACCTGACCGTCTTTTACGTCTAAACAAGGAATTATGCGTTTTGATAACATGCTAAAGCCTCCTCAACGCTAAATACACCTTCAAGTAGCGACTTGCCAAGTATCACTCCACCTACTTGTTGCTTTGCAAGCCGTGCAATATCGTCAAGAGAGCTCACGCCCCCTGATGCTTGTACTTTAATTGCACTGTTATGCTTAGTGATGTCTTCGTATAATGCAAACGATGGACCTGTCATCGTGCCATCCTTACTGATATCCGTACATAAGAAATCACTCACACCTTGCTCAACATAAAAATCTAACAGCTCGAATAGATCGCTTTTCGCATCATTTAGCCAGCCGTGAGTGGCAGGAGACCAGCCGCTTTCGGTTTTGTTCACATCAAGTGCAATCACGAATTTGTCGGCGCCACATGCTTTAATCCACGCAGCAACTTCTTGCTGTTTATCTACCGCCATTGAGCCAATCACCACTTGGGCAGCTCCGGTATCTAACCATTGCTTTACGTCGTCTATACTGCGAATACCTCCTCCTACCTGAAAGGGAACAGATAAAGCCTTAGTCGCCGCTTGGATAGTGCGCCACTGCTTTTTGCTCGGGTCACGAGCCCCTTCTAAATCCACCAAATGTAGCTTGGCTGCGCCTGCATTTTGGTATTCAAGTAAACGCTCAGCTAAATTAAATGGGTAAAACTGTGCGGTTTCGTACTTGCCTTGATACAAACGAACAATATTGTTCTCTAATACATCTAAAGCGGGAATAATCATTGTTCGTCCTTTTATAGCTGCCAATTAATAAAGTTTTGTAAAAGCTGCGCACCAACCTTGCCGCTGCGCTCAGGGTGAAATTGCATGCCGGCATAATTGTCGTTTGCGACAATCGCAGAGAACGCTTGACCGTACTCACCCGAAACCAATGTCGATTGATTGATGGTATGCGCAAAACTGTGTACAAAGTACACTTGGTCTTGTTCACTGAGCCCTGAAGTGAGCGCATGGGGCTTCACCACACGGAGATTATTCCAGCCCATATGCGGTGCAGTTAACTCGTTAGTCTCTAATAACTCAACCTTACCCGGAATACGACCTAAGCACGGAATATCCCCTTCTTCAGTCGACTCACAAAGCAGCTGCATCCCTAAACAAATCCCCATCAAAGGCCGTTGATAGTCAGCGACTGCGTCTGCCCAGCCTTGCTCATTTAACCGCTTCATTGCCACATTTGCGTGGCCGACACCGGGTAAAATGGCTCGTTCAAAGCGGGCTAGCTTCTCCGGTGCAGTGATCACTTCAGGCGTAACACCAAAGCGCTCAAATGCAAAACGCACTGAGTTAATATTGGCACAACCGGTATTAATAATTGCAATCATAAACACCCCTTAGAACTTGCCATTTGCTGTGACGCGTCTGTTGCAATTGCCATACGAATAGCACGAGAAAATGCTTTGAATAAACCCTCAACTTGGTGGTGGGCATTACCTTCGCTTACGCTCAAAATTAAACTCACTGCCGCATTATCCGCGAAGGATTTAAAGAAATGCTCAACCATTTGTACATCCAAGTCGCCCACTTTATCTCTTGTAAAGTCAGCGTTAAGTACAAAAGACGCGCGTCCAGATAAATCCAACTGACATTCTGCTTTACATTCGTCCATAGGCAGCGCAAAGCCATAACGTGCGATTTGTGATTTTGTGCCAAGCGCAGTCTTAAAAGCCTGACCAAGGGCAATACCGATGTCTTCTACGAGGTGGTGCTCGTCTATATGTAAGTCACCTTTCGCCTGAATATTCAGGCCAAGGTTAGCGTGAGTTCTGATCTGATCTAGCATGTGGTCGAAAAAACCAAGCCCTGTTGAAATCTCTCCATTTGCTTGTTGATCCAGATTTATCGCTACCGAAATCTGCGTTTCTTTGGTATTTCTGGCAATTTGTGCACTTCGGTTTAAGGTGGTTAACTGCGTCACAATAGCAGGCCAGTTATCTTTGTAGAGAATACCTTCAATGCAAAGGTTTTCTGCAAGCTGAATATCGGTTTGCCTATCGCCAATAACAAATGATTTGCTAAGGTTCACTTTACCTGAACGCATTAATTCAGTGAGTAATCCTGTTTTAGGTTTGCGACATTGGCAGTTGTCTTCGTCAAAGTGAGGACAGATCAGTACTTCTTCAAAACGGATCCCTTGGCTTGTTAAGATTTGCATCATTTTATCTTGAGGCGCATCAAAATCAGCTTTAGGGAAGCTATCTGTACCGAGACCATCTTGGTTAGATACCATCACTAGCTTATAACCAAACGACTGCAGTTGTAATAACGCTGGGATCACATTGGGTAATAGTGCCAATTTCTCTAGACTATCCACTTGCTTATCGGTTATTGGCTCTTCGATAATAGTGCCATCGCGGTCGATGAATAAATAGGGGGCGCTCATGATACTTCCTCAGTCACTTGGCATTGTTTCAGCCAGTTTTCTACTTGTTTTAATTCCTGCTCGTTGCCGATAGAGATCCGCAACCAGTTGTCCTCGCCAAACAGCACAAATGGCCGCATGATTAACCCCTGGCGCATCGCTTGCTCCACAAACTGTTTGTCGGTTAGCTGTAAAGTAACAAAGTTGCCTTCGCCGCATAACATTGCGCTTACGAACTCGCTGTCTTGTAGCCATTGTATAAGCTTCTTTTTTGCTAGGTTCAAAATAGAGACTTGCCGGCGCATCTGCGTTATCGCATCTGACGTTAACGCTGTTGCTGCTATTTGTGCCACGACTGTAGAAACAGGGTAGGGCGCAATCACTTTTCTCACCGGTGCCAATAGTGCTTCACTCGCTAACATAAAGCCAACGCGAAGTCCTGCCAGTGCAAACGCTTTAGATAACGTACGCAGCACAACAACGTTTGAGAATTCTTTGATAAGCTCGACACAGGTTTGTTCTTCACAAAACTCAATATAAGCTTCATCAACGACCACGATTGCACGGCCTTTAAGCTTATCAGCAAGTGCAGCGACTTTGCTGGCAGGTTGTATTGCGCCAGTTGGGTTATTTGGATTACACACAAATACCAATTTAGCGTCACCAATTGCAGCGGTTAGTGTATCCACATCGTCATCGGCAAGCTGATCTTGGCTTAATTCATTAATAGCGATGTTGTGGGTGTCTGCCGTAACTTTGTACATACCATAAGTAGGGGTAAAGATTGCAATGCTATCTTTGGCCGGTTCACAATATGTGCGTACTAATAACTCAATGCCTTCATCGGCACCACGCGTCATCAGTACATTTGTTTGATCGACCTTAGCGTAGCCTGCATAGGCATCAATTACCGCTTGAGGTTGCGGATCTGGATAACGGTTTAAGTTATCAAAGCACATTTCAAGCACACGAGCGTATGGACTTTCATTGGCATTGAGCCACGTGGTGCCGGTCAACTTTGCACTCTTTGCAGAGCTGTAAGCCTTAAGCTTTTCAATGTTATTTGGTAACGCAATATTAGTCATTATTATTCTCCAACCTCACTTTAACGGCGTTCGCATGTGCATCTAGGCCCTCAGCTTGTGCCAAAGGTAAAATGGCAGAGCGCAAACCACGAAGGCCTTCTTTTGTGATGGTTTGTACTGTGTAAGCCTTATAGAAATCCATCAGATTTAAACTTGAGTAGGTTTTTGAATAACCATAGGTTGGCAATACATGGTTGGTGCCAGACGCATAATCACCCGCTGATTCTGGCGTATAGTCACCAACAAACACTGAGCCTGCGTTTTTTACTAGAGGCAGGAAACGCTCTGCATCTCTTATCTGTAAGATAAGGTGTTCTGGCCCATACTCTGCTGAGATTTCAAATGCTTGCTCTATGCTCTCAACTAAAATCAGCGTGCTGTTTTTAAGCGCAGCTCTGGCAATATCAGCGCGACTAAGTTTGCTTAGTTGACGCTCGATTGCAGCTTCAGTTTCTTCGATTAGTTGACTGTCAGACGCCAATAATATGACTTGCGAGTCTTCACCATGCTCCGCTTGAGAAAGTAGATCGGCGGCGATAAATTCTGGATTAGCGCCCTTATCTGCAATCACTAACACCTCAGAAGGGCCAGCCGGCATATCAATCGCAAGTCCCGGCACTGACTGAGAAAGCAGCTGTTTTGCCATTGTGACAAAGCTATTGCCTGGACCAAAAATTTTGTTCACTTGTGGTACGCTGTTAGTACCTAGCGCCATGGCAGCAATTGCACCTGCACCACCACATTCAATCACATCGGTAACGCCACACAGTTTAGCCGCATACAAAATCGCAGGATGTATTTGGCTATCGCCTTTAACCGGCGTCGCCAAGACGATTGTTTTTGCACCACTTAGCTGCGCGCACACGCCTTGCATCAAGACAGAAGAAGGCAGTGGCGCGCTACCACCTGGCACATATAAACCCACGGCTTCTATCGCTTGATATCTGAGCTCGCAGGTCACGCCTGGCTGAATCTCAATTTTCTTGCTTTGTGGTAACTGCAACTGGTGAAACTTCTTAATGTTGCTATACGCTTGGTCAATAGCACTTTTAAGTTCAGGTGTTAACGCAAATTCGCTTTCAATAAGCTCTGATCCCGTTACCCGTATTCTTGGATTAATACGTGCGTCAAACTGCTCGGCATAACCAAGTAATGCGTTGTCGCCGTTGCGAGCGACGTTATCAATTATCTTTTCAACTGCTGCTTTTACCTTATCGCCCACTTTGACCGCAGGACGGCTCAAGCATTCGCGACGTTGCTCGCTGGTGGCTTGCTGCCAATCAAACATGCTGTTACTCCATCATCTTTTCAATTGGCATGACGAGAATAGAGTTAGCACCGAGCGCCTTTAACTCTTCCATTGTCTCCCAAAATAGGGTTTCAGAGCTAACCATGTGAAGTGCAACATATTCATCACTGCCAGCAAGTGCAAGTAAAGTTGGTTGGCCTGTACCTGGAAGTAATGCACATACTTCATCTAACTTATTCTTTGGTGCATGCATCATGATGTACTTGCTTTCTTTTGCTTGTTTCACCCCTTTAAGGCGTGGCATTAACTTATCGATAAGCGCAAGCTTACTTTGGTCAGTCAATGCTGCATTTTGAATGAGGCAAGCATTAGATTCTAAGATGGTATCGCCTTGCATAAGGCCATTAGCCTCAAGCGTTGCACCGGTTGATACTAAGTCACAAATGGCGTCAGCAAGGCCTGCTCGAGGTGCTACTTCTACCGAGCCCGTTAACATGACCACGCTAGCATCGATGTTCTCACGCTTTAGATATTGCTTTAAAATCTCAGGGTAGGTGGTTGCGATGCGTTTGCCGTTAAACCACGCTTTATCCTGTTGACCTAGCTCTTGTGGCCACGCCAGTGCTAAACGGCAAAAGCCAAAGTCCAGTCTTGAAAGTTTAGTGACTTCAGCAAACTGCTCGTTGCGAACACGCTCAGCTTGAACTTCTTCTAACACGTTTTCGCCGACAATGCCTAAATCACAAACGCCGTCCATTACAAGGCCGGGAATATCGTCATCACGTACTCTAAGTACATCAATAGGCATGTTGGTAGAGTGGGCGATCAAACGCTGTTCACGTAGGTTTAGTTTTACACCAAGTTGTTTGAGTAGGGCTTGACAATCCTTTGAAAGACGGCCTGATTTTTGGATTGCGATTCTTAAACGGTTGCTGTTGCTCATTATTTATTTCCTAATTCTTTAAACGAAAAACCCCGAGGCGGAACCTCGGGGCGAAATAAACTTTGACTATACTTTTTGCTTCGCCGGAGGTTCCTTTAAGGAATAACCCACCAGCGAAATACCTGACAGGTTATCCCGTATGATGATGGTGATGATGAATTGCTGTCAGTGTTATTAGCATGATGTTACCTTTGTAATATATCTGCTGTTCAAAAAGTTCATTTATAGATAAACATAATTTTGTTCTACTTGGCAATCATTTTTTAACGCAAATTAAAGAATAGCTTATAACAGCCGATAATAAGTAAGACCAACAGTAGGTTAGAGGGGGAACAGATGGATGCATTTAAACCTTTTTTAGGCCCAATCGTACGGCTAGATGTAACTCATAAGCCTGCATTTCATGTAGCTGGTGTGCAGCACTATAAGATTGAAAAAGTTAAGAAAGATCTAAAAACCGAAATTGAACTTAAACGCCAAGCTGCTGAGCACGAAAAAGTTAAAGAAAGCGAAGATGAAGAGGATGAGGAAGAAAAATCTCACGAAGAACATAAGGGTGAGAATCTAGATACATGGGCGTGATCTAAAATTGCTTTATTGCATCAGCTAGAACAAAACTCGCTTCATCTCGATGCCATTCGATTTGCAAAAATAGGTAAAGATATTTTTGCCTTCACAATGCCGAAATCTTAGAAAAACGTGTTGAACACTCACCCAAAAAAGTTAGTAACCGCTACCACCATATAACTTTTAATTATAAGATTTTGTTTATAAAGGTGTAATGACGTGTAATTCAAATTTTGCGTTTTCACGCCTATGTTTATAAACGAAATGGTGGCTAGGATAAAAATTCTAGGCCGTAAATCCATTTTAAGTTAAGTGAAAGAAAGTGATTCGATGATATGGTGAATGTGCAGGATGCCACAAGAGAGGGATCACTAATTTCTTGTAAATTTCATCCGATAGGAGAGGAATGTCATGTCAACATTAGAAGCATCTTCAGAAAGCATTAATGTGCTCATTGTTATTGATACAGAGTACGTGAAAGCGCATTACCCCCACCCAAGCCAAGACCAAAATAGTCCCACACCTATAGATCACAACAGTGAGTTTATGATTGCTTCAGATCCCAGAGGCATTGTTAGTGGCCAAGGTACTGCGGTACTAAACTTTAGAGCAAACGCTGGGGACAATGTTTCCTTTAGCGGCACGTCGATTTACGGCAACGCTGATGATGCCGTGATTATCTACGGGATCAAACAATTTGGTGGTACTCAAGTTTTTAATACGTTTGTGACTAACAGCGTAAATCGCACTGAAGCAGCAGTTCCAAATGTTAATTCCGGCAACAATAATGGTTTACCAGCGGCGCATGTAAGCACAAACTTTATGACGCTGGATTCTAAGGTGCGAAACTCAGGCACTGAAAACTTTCAAGTTCAGTCTGCGTTATATACGCTTAGTTCAGATGGTCAAAGCCAGTCGCTTTTAGGATATTATCAATGGGATCCAACCATCACTGTT
The DNA here is from genome assembly GCF_013319255.1 of Pseudoalteromonas sp. JC28. Classification (NCBI taxonomy): domain Bacteria; kingdom Pseudomonadati; phylum Pseudomonadota; class Gammaproteobacteria; order Alteromonadales; family Pseudoalteromonadaceae; genus Pseudoalteromonas; species Pseudoalteromonas sp. JC28. The sequence goes on from NZ_QOKX01000002.1 coordinate 199,502, forward strand.
AGCTGAGCAAAGTAACTGTTGACCAAAATAGACTTATTTTGTACATATTTAAGCCGTGTAGCTAACTAACCTGAGGTTTGGATAAGGAATGTTCCAACTCATTGTTGCTAAAGCACAACTTAGTTTTCTCCTTATCTAGCCAGAGAGTTTTAGGGAAAACAAGGCGAATTTACGCACCAATAGCTGGCTATTGGAAGTGAATTCAACGCAGTTAGCGCTAAAACTGGCTGCTAGAAAGGCATTAATTATCCGCAGCTCAGGTTAACTAGCACGGCTTTTCCCTCAATCTTTATGCTCAACGAATTTCACTAGGGCCAGTAGCCACCACGTCAAGCCAAAGCAAATTTAACCTGACCGTTCACCATTTTACACTGGAGAAATAACATGCCGTATAAATCAGTAAAGAACCTTATAGGTTGATTCGTTGTAGGTCTGTCTGTGCTCGCGTTAGCCCCAGTGTTTTCCTAGTAGTATAGCTGTTTTAGCATTTTATTTAAGCCCTGCGCTTCTCCCCATTTGCTTGTTTACCATTTCTTCAGCTAATCACCGCAACTTTTAATTGAAGGCAATCATTGTTGGTGTCGGTACGCTGGTTTTGAATGATTACTTGCGATTTGGTGCTTAGCCACATACAATTTCGCGACCTGTCTGTTTGTAAACTACATTACTTTGGCTGTATCTACGACTTTCTCTTCTACGGGGCCTTTAGCCCAGCACTTCCCAGGCTATCAACCAAGGCAGCCCCAAATTGATATGGCTATTGCGGTAGAAGAAACCATACAAAATGGCGGACAATGCATCGCCGAAGCAGGAACAGGGACAGGTAAAACGTTTGCCTATCTCATTCCTGCCTTTCAGTCTAAAGGTAAGGTCATCGTCTCAACCGGCTCCAAGGCCTTGCAGGAGCAATTATTCCATCGTGACGTACCGACGCTAAAAAAGGTGCTTACCAGTGGTAAAAAAGTCACTTTGCTAAAGGGTAGAGCCAATTACCTTTGCCCTTATCGTTTATCACAGCATTTGAGCCATGTACCAACCGACGACCCAGATGTTATGCACCAACTTGCCATGGTTGCAAAGTTCGCTTCTGAAACACACAGTGGAGACTTAGCCGACTGTGTGGGTATCGAAGAAGACGCAAAGGTATTACCCTACGTTACCTCAACTGCAGATAACTGTTTAGGAAAAGAGTGCCCAGACTACGAAGACTGTTATATCCGAAAGGCAAGATTAAAGGCAGTCGATGCCGATGTTGTGGTTATCAACCATCATTTATTTTTTGCCGATATGGCCGTAAAAGATTTAGGCTTTGCGGAGCTAATGCCAACCGCGGATAGCTATATCTTCGATGAAGCACATCAATTACCAGAAATAGCCAGTGACTACTTTGGTGAGACTATCAGCACTAAAGCTTTGCAGGCGCTTATTAACGATTTAAGGGTGATCTACCGTTCTGATATTCCAGATATGTTGCAACTTGGCAAAACACTCAGTAAATTGGAAACCAGTGTCGCCGATTTGCGTTTGGTATTTGGTGGCGATGGTGCCCGCGGTGATTGGCGTGAGGCGCTGGCGAATAAACCAATTTGCGATGCCATGCATCGAGTGATAGCTAACTTAGACTTTCTCTATAAAGTGCTCAAACTTTGTCTGGATAGAAGTGAAAAAATAGAACACCCATTTGAAAAGGTCATGACCTTTAAAAATCAGTTTGAACGTGCCTTTGATACCAGTCAAACTGGATTTAGTTACTGGTTCGAAACCACAAGGCGCTTTTTATCTATTCATATCACGCCGCTTGATGTATCAAGTAAGTTTGCACAAATTGTCAAAACCACTGAGGCAAGCTTTGTATTTACCTCCGCTACCTTATCCGTTGATAATTCCCTTGAGCACTTTAGTCGTAGCTTAGGACTCAAACCGACCTCACAATTTATTGTTGATAGCCCATTTAACTATAAGCAGCAAGCCTTGCTTTGCCTGCCACGCTATTTGCCAGAAAGCCGTGACGACTTAATGCCACATGCGCTGGTAAAGCTTGCAAAACAAGTGATTGAAGCTGCAAAAGGGCGTACATTTTTACTCTTTACCAGTTATCGCGCGATGCATTTAGTGTACGAAGGGCTGAATACGGCACTGCAATACCCCATTTTTATGCAGGGTCAAGCATCGAAACGGATAATTTTAGAGCAATTTATTCGGCACGGTAACGCCGTACTACTTGGTACAGCTTCTTTTTGGGAAGGCGTGGATGTGAGAGGTGACACTTTGAGTTGTGTTGTCATTGATAAGCTACCATTTGCTTCACCAGATGACCCTTTGTTGCAAGCGCGCATGCGAGACGCTGAAATGCGTGGATTAGAACCCTTTGATGCAATACAACTCCCCCAAGCTGTTATCGCGTTGAAACAAGGGGTTGGGCGGCTAATTCGTGATGCTAACGATAAAGGTGTACTGATTATTTGCGATAATCGCTTAGTTACGAGAAAATACGGCCAGACGTTTTTAAGTAGTTTGCCCGATATGTCTCGCACGAGAGACTTAAACAAGGCAATCCGATTTTTAGAGAATATTGATAAAAATGAAAAATAACCTGTTGGCCATAGACGCCTCCACCGAAGCACTCAGTATTGCATTGCACTATGAAGGCAAGTTTATTCGCCACTTCGAGGTTTGCCCACAGCAGCATAGCCAAAAGATACTTCCCTTAGTTGAACGTATTTTACGCGAAGCCGATATCACGCTTAGTGAGCTTGATGGCATTGTGTTTGGACGTGGGCCGGGCAGTTTTACTGGGGTTAGAATAAGTACAGCGGTTGCGCAAGGCTTAGCTTATTCTTCAGGTCTTAAGTTGGTTGGCGTTTCAACTTTGCAAGCGATGGCGCAACAGGCATACATGGAAGCAGGCAAGTCCAGCGTAGTGTCGGCAATAGATGCACGTATGGGTGAGATCTACTTATGCCAATACAATGGCGAAACTCGTGATGTTATTCAACCAAGCACCGAAGAAACAGTTATTAAACCTGAAAATATCGACTTTACATCAACTGGCGCGGCCGGTGTTGGTACAGGATGGCAAGCATTCTCAGAGCTTGCCACACAGCTTGAATGCGAAATCATTGACAATATCACGTTACCGGATGCTTATTACATGCTGTTTATAGCCGACGATAGTTTCACACAAGGCTTATCTGTGGATGCAGCTGACGCCCAGCCGCAATATGTAAGAGATACTGTGACGTGGAAAAAGTTGCCAGGTCGAGAATAAAGGCGTATTTTTATACAAGCACTTCGTATTTATTGAGCTAGAACGTGAAACTAAATTCAATCATTCAACAAGCAGGTACATATCAAGTAAAGCCACAGCCTAAAAAGGCGGTGAGCCCTGCTATTGAAGAAATGAGTACGGCTAAGCTCAATACCGCTCAGATCAAAACCAGTGAAAAGGGCATTGCGTTGGTGGAGCAGTTCCAATCGCAGCAACGTTCGACTATCTACGACCGCCCTAACTTTCGTACTGGACAAGCAATTAGTGAATACAAAGCAATTGCAACGGAAGCAAGACGAGATGAGATCAAAAGTATGATTGGCGTTTCTGTTTACGCGTAATACCAATTCGCTTAATTAAGTGGTCTATTTTGAGGCGAGAAAATCTTGTCGATAACAAGACGAAAATTTTGCTATTTAGTTGTTCTAAATGAGAAATTTTTAACGCCGTTAGCGTCAGATTTGCTCCTTAAAATTGAGCAAGTATTAAAGCTAATTGATATATTATCTCTTTCAAGATTCGATAACAAAGAAGGTCAGCAAATGCTGACCTTCTTTGTTTGAAATAATAGGTGAAGATTTTTACTTTTTAATAAATCCAATCAGTTTATCAGCAATTGCGGTATTGTTTTGCGAGCCGATAAACGCTTCTTTACCTTTACCATGGGCAAACACTTGTACATCGATAGCGGTGTGACCACCCGTTGTCCAACCGGTGAAAGATGCATCACTAATTGCCTCTTTAACGACAACACTAAGCGCCTTCGGACCTTGTGATAGTGCTTCTTTTACTTTTAGCTCAGTCGCACTGTCATACTCAAGACCTGTTAGCTCTTGCCATGTTGCTTTAATGTCTTTTGTCTTTGCAAGTGCTTTTGCTATCTCGCCCGCTGAACCTTTCACTTTAGCTACCACATCACGCTCCCAGCGATACTGACCGTTCGCACCAAGCGTTAATCCACCGGTAGAGTGATCTGCTGTGATCACCAAGATAGTGTCAGGGTTGTTATCAACAAAAGCCTTTGCCAGCTTAATTGACTCTGCAAAGTCGTCCATTTCATGCATAGCACAAGCGATATCATTAGCATGTCCACACCAGTCAATCTGACTACCTTCAATCATTAAGAAGAAGCCTTTATCATTCTGGTTTTCCAATAATGATAATGCCGTTTTAGTCATTTTAGTTAGGCGCTGAGGCTCTTCATCAATTGCGAATGGCAGACCTACTTCTGCGAACAGACCCATCGCAGGAATTTTATTTAGCGTATCAAGCTTAGATAAAGCATCGACGTATTGATAACCTGCGTCTTTAAATTCATTAACTAGGTTTCTATCTTCACGAATGAAGTATTTAGTGCCACCACCAAGCATAAGATCTACAGGTAATTTTCCTGCGATTTTATTGTCTATGTAATCATTGGCAATGTCGTCATAGTTACGACGTGATTCATTATGAGACGCGAAACTTGCAGGTGTTGCGTGGTTGATTTGCGATGTTGCAACAAGCGCGGTTGTTTTACCTTTTCTTTTCGCCAATTCGAGCATCGTTTCCAAATGTTCTTTATGGGTATCTACCGCAATTGCGCCATTATAGCTTTTCGTTCCTGTACTTAAGGCGGTTGCGCCCGCAGCACTGTCTGTTACAACCGTGTCGTCGTCTGGGTAGGTATGCGCCATACCAACCAAAATAGAGTCAAAAACCGTTGGGTCAACCACTTTCGTGGAAGGGTCATCTTTAAAATAACGGTAGCCCGTTGTGTAAGCCGGCCCCATACCGTCGCCAATCATGTAAATAATGTTTTTTGGAGCAGCCAGTGTCGGAGCCGCAAATACTAATCCAACAAATGAGGCCAAAAGGCTAGTTTTGAAATTCATTGTTATTCCCGTGTACTTATCGTGATGAAGGTTTGTGATTCTCTACTATTTGATCAATTTAAACGCATTCGTAATAAAATGGATGTTGGATAAAAATATTTTCAACAAATCAAAGTAGTAAGTTCAAATATGTCACGGTAAGATGATAAATCAATGATGGTACAATGAACACTAAAAGAATTCGTCGATGTCTCTATATGCGATAAAAGAACAAAAAATCGGGCCATTCTCCTACCAACACTGGGGAGAAGGAGAGCAAACCGTTATCTACCTTCACGGTTGGCAAGATAATAGCAACAGTTTTGTGCCGTTTGTGCCATTTTGCAATACACAATACACACATATAGCGCTTGACTTACCAGGTCATGGACATTCAGATTGGAAAAGTGCCGACGCCTTTTATTACTTTATCGACTATGTCTATGACTTAAAGTACTTTTTAGATTTAGCACAAATCAAAACGTGTCATATTGTTGGTCATTCTATGGGGGCGATGATAGCTAACTTGTTTGCAAGCTGCTATCCAACACGCTGTTTATCTTTGGTATTAATCGAGGGAATAGGAATTGTGAGTACCTCAGAGAGTGATACCAAAACCCAGCTCATTAATGCGTTTAATTCCCGAGATAAATTAAAACAATCTGAACCACGGGTTTATCCTGATATAAATACACTTACGCAACTGCGCAGTAAAATCAGTGATGTTTCCGTAGAAATAGCAGCGCTGCTTATGGCAAGAAATACCCTGCCGCACAGTGAAGGCGTGCAACTTACATTAGACCCTAGGCTAAAGCACCACTCTGGATTTAGGTATTCCATCTCGCAGGCAAAATCCGCGCTCAATGGGATTACCATTCCAACCTTACTGGTGTTAGCGGAACAAGGCTATAACATGATTGTCAGACAATATAGTCAATTTAAAGGCTGTTTCGACTCACTCAAGCTTGAGAAAATACCTGGCGGCCACCATTGCCATATGGAAAACCCGGAAATTTGCTATAAGCTAATTGAAGCACACCAAAACCGCGACAAAACCGCGTTTACAACTGAAGGAGCGTAAAGAATAAACTAATCATGGAAAGAAAAGTTCACAAAGAGCGCTAAAGCCCACGTTTCAACAGCATCTAGATTGTAAATCCTCAGATATTGTGGGAATATGGCGTTTTTAGAGTATTTGCTCAATTGTTAAAGTGCCTTACATCGTTTATGGTTTAGGGTGAATATAAAAATAACGAGAACACAGGAGCTAAGAGTGGAAAAAATCTGGCTTAAGCGCTACCCAGAAGGTATGCCTGAAACTATCGACCCAGAGCATTACAACTCATTGCTTGAATTATTTGAAAAAAGTTTTGCAGATTATGCTCAGTATCCAGCCTACACCAATATGGGTAAGACACTGACTTATCAGCAAGTTGATGAAAAGACCAAAGCAGTTGCTAGTTATATACAAAATGAATTGAAACTTGGCCGTGGCGATAAAGTTGCTGTCATGATGCCAAACTTGTTGCAAACCCCAGTTACTATTTTAGGTGTACTACGTGCTGGTTGTACCGTTGTAAACGTCAATCCGCTTTACACCGTGCGCGAATTAGAGCATCAGCTAAATGACTCCGAGTCAAAAGCTATCTTTATTCTTGCAAACTTTGCCCATACACTGGAGCAAGCCTTACCAAAAACCAGTGTGAAGCATGTAGTGCTGACAGAAATTGGTGACATGTTAGGTGGCTTCAAAAAGCATCTGGTGAACTTTGTTGTTAAGCACTTCAAAAAAATGGTGCCTGACTTTAGCCTGCCAAATACCATTCCTTTCAAACAAGTAATTGCAGCAGATCCTGCAAAATACAGTAAACCAGACGTGACGCTAAGTGACCTTGCCTTCTTGCAATACACTGGCGGTACAACTGGCGTATCTAAAGGCGCGATGCTTACTCATGGCAACATGGTAGCAAACCTTGAGCAAGTTTCTGGCTGTTTAGATACAGTATTAGTTAAAGGAAAAGAAGTCGTTATCACGGCGCTACCGCTATACCATATCTTTGCATTAACAGCGAACTGTTTGACCTTTATGAAGTACGGTGGTCACAATATCTTGATCACCAACCCGCGTGACATGCCTGCGTTTGTAAAAGAGTTGGCAAAAGTTCCATTTACCGCTATCACTGGTGTTAACACGTTATTTAATGGCCTGTTAAACACACCAGGGTTTGCCGACCTCGACTTTTCAACTCTGAAAATGTCTTTAGGTGGTGGTATGGCTGTACAACGCCCTGTCGCTGAGCGCTGGCAGAAGGTGACAAAGTCGAAGCTGATGGAAGGTTATGGCCTTACAGAATGTGCGCCGCTAGTTACTATCTGCCCACACGATCTTGAAGCCTACAACGGGTCTATTGGCTTACCTGCACCAAGCACTGACATCAAAATTGTTGATGACAATGGCAATGAAACACCTAAGGGTGAGCCCGGTGAGCTGTGTGTTAAAGGACCACAGGTGATGGCTGGTTACTACAACCGTCCAGACGCAACCGCCGAATGTTTAAAAGACGGCTGGTTTGCAACGGGTGATATCGCCACTTATGATGATGACGGTTTCTTCTACATCGTTGATCGTAAAAAAGACATGATCTTAGTGTCTGGCTTTAACGTTTTCCCTAATGAAATCGAAGAAGTCGTTGCCATGCACGAAGGCGTGTTGGAAGTTGCAGCGGTTGGCGTGCCTCATGAGGTTAGTGGTGAGCAAGTTAAAGTTTTTATTGTTAAAAAAGACCCATCTTTAACAGAAAAAGATATAATTGCACATTGCCGAGATAATCTAACGAACTATAAAGTACCAAAGCTAGTTGAGTTTAGAGATGAACTGCCAAAGACTAACGTTGGTAAAATACTACGTAGAGCGTTAAAAGAATAACAAATAGAGCCGGCACTAGCCGGCTTTTTTATAACTAGCGTGATATGGCTAGTTATGTAAATTGCATGGGAGTAACAGTGCAGTATCAAGTTATTGAAAGCCAAACAGCACTAGATGAATTTGTCTTGTCTATTTCGAAAGCCAAAGTGCTCGCCGTCGACACCGAATTCATGCGTCGCCGCACCCTATACCCAGAAATTGCTCTGTTACAGATCTTTGATGGTAACCACCTTGCCCTTATCGATCCACTAGCCGATATGGATTTTAGTAGGCTGTGGACATTATTTTCAGATACTAGTGTTTTAAAAGTACTTCATTCTCCATCAGAAGATATCGAAGTATTTCTAAAGTTTGCAGGTTTTATCCCATCACCAATATTCGATACCCAGTTTGCTTTACAGTTGTTAGGTGAGGGTAGTTGTATTGGTTTTGCTAATATGGTGAAGCAACTTAGAGACGTAGACATTGACAAAAGTGAATCCAGAACAGATTGGTTACGCCGCCCTTTAACTCAAAGCCAATTAGATTACGCCGCCTCCGATGTATATCATTTACTGCCATGTTTTGAGACTATTCAAGCGCGAGTAAATGAAAAGCAGCTATTTAACATAGTGCTTCAAGAGAGTGAGTTGCTCGCCCAAAAGAGAAGCTTCCGTCAACCTGATGAAGTACTTTATCTTGATGTCAAAAACGTGTGGCAACTTAAGCCTAGAGATCTTGCTACTCTAAAAGAACTTGCAGCGTGGCGCAGAGCCAAGGCAGAGAAAAAGAACTTAGCGCTAAATTTTGTGCTTAAAGAACATAACATGGTCGAAATCGCCAAACGTCGTCCAAGCTCACTGGGCAGTTTACGTAATGTTCCAGGTGTTGAGCCAATGGAAGTTAATCGCTCTGGTAAAGAAATTCTCGCCTGTATAGAAAAAGCAAAAGAAGTAAGTGAACAAGATTGTCCACAACGCGTGAGAAGACTTATCGACTTCAAAGGTTACAAAGCAGCGTGCAAGGATATCAAACAGGTTATCGCCGAAGTCGCCAAAACTAACGATATTCCTGTTGATGTGTTTGCTTCGAAAAAACAAATCAATCAGGTGATCAGCTGGTCGTGGAAAAAGTCACCGGAAGAAAAGCAATTGCTGATGAAACCCGATCTTGCGTTAGGCTGGAGGGCTGAGCTTGTTGCAGATAAGTTAGACAGTTGGTGGCTGTAGCACTCCTGTCGATTTAAAGGTGAAAGATAAACAGCGAAAGCGATAATAACATCCACCTTCCGAAGAAGGTGGATGTCGCTCAACTAGTCTTTTGGTTGTTCGATACCAAAGTACACGCAATGTAACACAGGTAATACAATCAACGTCAGTATGGTCGCAAAACCAAGACCGAACATAATGGTGACCGCCATGGACTGGAAGAACACGTCAAATAATAGCGGGATCATACCCAGTATGGTTGTGATAGCAGCCATAGACACCGGCCTTACACGACTCACACCAGAATCAAATACCGCTTGGTAAGGGGACTTACCAGAGTCTATTTCGATATTTATTTGATCCATCAGTACAATACCATTTTTAATCAACATGCCGGATAAACTTAGCAAGCCTAGCAGCGCCATAAAGCTAAATGGTGCTTGTAGTAAAACAAGGCCTGCCGTTACCCCAATAATAGCAAGCGGCACGGTTGACCAGATCACTAATGGCTTTTTCACCGAGTTAAAGAGCAATACAGTGATCATAAACATCGCTAAATAACCGATTGGTAATGAGCCAAAAATGGCTTTCTTCGCTTTGCTTGACGACTCATACTCGCCGCCCCATTGCATCTCGTACCCTTGGGGTAGCTCAATGGCTTCGATATCCGCCTTCACTCTTGCAAATAACTTAGCTGGGGTTTCATCACCTATCACGTCGTGATCAGCCATTACCGTGATGGTACGTTTACGGTCGCGGCGCATGATCAGGCTATCTTCCCAAGTGACACTAAAATCATCCACGATTTGTGAAACTGGTACGTAGACGCTAAGGACAGGGCTGAATATTTGTAAGTCACCAAGATTTTCAACATTGAGCCTCTCTTCCTCAGGAGAGCGCGCAATGATAGGCAACAGTTGTGTACCATCTCGATATAACCCTACTTTGTTACCTGACACCGAAGTCAGTAGCAACTGATCTAAGTCTGATTTACTGATCCCCAATCGACGCGCCTTCAATTCATTAAACTGTGGGCGCACCAGTTTGGTTCTTTGTCGCCAGTTATCACGAATATTAAACGCTTTATCGTCTTGGCTGATAATACCTTTGGCTTCTTCAGCTAGTTGGCGTAACACAACAGGGTCTGGTCCCGAGAACCTAGCCTCGATTTTTGCATCAGTTGAAGGACCAATTTCCATACGCTTTATTTTGAGACGTCCGTCTAGCTCATTTTCAAGCTCATAATCGCGAAGCTTGGCAATCATAGCCACTACTGCTTCTCGGTCTTTTACACGTACAATTAACTGACCATAAGCGTCGTATTGTTTTTCAGGCGAATAGGTCAACATAAAACGAGGCGCACCTTGCCCAATCGTTGCAGTTACTTCATTAACCATCGGATCGGCCAGTAAAAAGGATTCAATTTTCTCAACATTCTGCGCCGTGCTACGTATATCGGCACCTTGATAATGCCAGTAATCCACATAGAACATCGGTGTATTTGAAGCTGGGAAGAAAGACTGCTTAACCGATTTAAAGCCAACAACTGCAGCGACTAATAGTAGTACCATAGAAATAATAGTAATAGCACGATTTTTAAGGCAGAAGGTCAGCATGGATTTATACACGGTGAAGATCACACCTTTATAAGGGTCGTCTTCTCCGCTGGTATCTGATGACTTTTCTTTAGGCCCTTTAAACATCATATTGGCAAAAAATGGCGTCAGTGTAATAGCCGTTACCCAACTTAGCAGTAGTGAAATTAACAACACCCAAAATAGCGAGCCTGCAAACTCACCACTGGCGTCGGAGCTTAAGCCAATCGGTGCGAATGCGGTGATCCCGATAACGGTTGCGCCAAGAAGTGGCCATTTTGTCTGTTCAACAATGTTCACAGCAGCTTTTACTTTAGATTGACCCCGTTTAATATTAATCAAAATGCCTTCAGTCACTACAATGGCATTATCGACTAGCATCCCCAGTGCAATGATCAAAGCACCTAATGAAATACGTTGTAAATCAATGGCGAATATCTTCATAAAGATAAAGGTACCCAGCACGGTAATAAGCAAAATACCGCCGATTAAAATACCACTCTTTACACCCATAAAAATAAGCAAAACGATAATTACAATGGCAACGGCCTCTAAAAGGCTAACGATGAAACCATCAACCGAGGTTTCTACTTCTGTTGGTTGATTGTAAACCGTGTTGATCGTAATACCGTAAGGGCGCTGATATTCTAATTGCTGTAAGTGATGTTCGATTTCTTTACCCACCTCAACAACATTTACACCAGAAGTAAAAGAAACCCCAACCAGCAGTGCACGCTTTTGATCAAAACGTGTAATATGATTCGGCACTTCCGCATATTCGCGTGTCACTTTTGCCACGTCACCCAAATAAATAAGCTCTTTGGCACCGGGCTTTGAGATCAGTAATCCCTCTAGCTCAGCAACGTCTGTAAACTCACCAGTAGGGTGCAGGCGAATAGACTCATCTCCAACTCGTATTTTACCCGCATTAGATACTGTATTTTGAGCTTGTAGCAACGAGAAAATGTAACTAGGCGCAATGCCAAGTTGTGACAGTTTTTGTGTTGATATTTCGACGATCACTTGTGCTTGTTGCTCACCCGCAACAGTGACTTTACTTACACCTTCTACTAGCACTAATTCGCGCTTCAAAAAGTCAACGTAGTCTTTTAGCTCATCATACGAATAGCCTTCACCGGTGATCGCGTAGAGTTCACCGTAAACATCAGCAAAATCGTCGATAACGCTTGGCGTCATAACACCTGGCGGTAGCTTCGGCGAGAGATCATTTACTTTACGGCGCAGCTCATCCCAGATCTGTTGTAAGTCTTTCTTACGGTACTTACTCTTCATCTCAACAGTGATCTGCGACTTACCGGGAGAAGAAATTGAAGTAACATAATCAACATACGGCAGAGATTGAATCGCATTTTCAATCGGGAAGGTGACTTCCTCTTCCACTTGTTGTGGCGATGCACCAGGATACATGGTCACGACCATGGCTTTTTTTAGTGTGAATTCAGGATCTTCTAGCTGGCCTAGGCCCAAATAGGATACCGCCCCAGCAATAAGCAGGAGCAAGGCAAACATCCAACTGATAACCTTATTCTCAATTGACCACTTGGCTAAACTCATATTACAGACCTCTTTCTTTAGTCCAAGGTCTCACTTTTGCGCCTTCTTGCAAGTAATGCACGCCCGCAGCAACAATTTCTTCACCAGGTTCAAGACCCGACATTACCTCAATTCCGGTATGATTAAGTTGACCAACGGTGACTTCGCGTTTTGTTACCATCTGATTATCTCTTTGATATACCCATACGTAACTATTCCCCTCTGTGCCTTGCTTTTTATCTGAGAATACTGCTTGGTTAGGTACGATGATTGCTGTATTTTCACGGTTCGTAATTTTGCTTGGGTCGACGTAAACATGGCCTGTCATACCTGCGAACAAATTAAAGTCCTCAGGGATTGGAAGACTAAATACGACTTTGTAGGTTAAGGTTGCAGGGTCTGCCTGCGTATCCCATTCCTTAATCGTAAGCGGGTAAGACTTACTTGGGTAGCCATCAAAAACAACGGTCGGTTTGTAATCCGAATCTTTATCAACACGTGCAACGATGCGCTCAGGAACTTGAATAACCACATCCATCATATCGCGTGTTTCAAGGCGAAGGATATTTTGCTTTGCTACCACGTTTTCGTAATTTTTGACAAATACCTTAGCAACCGTGCCGCTAAATGGTGCTCTTAACTCACTATATTCAAGGTTTGTTTTAGCAATTTTAAATGCAGATTCCGCAACTTGCTTGTCTGCGTTTGCTTTATCAAACTCAGCTTTAGTCGCTATGCCTTTTTCAAATAACGGCTCAATTCTCGATAACTGCGATTTAGCGAGTTCAAATTGGGCTTTACGTTGTTCATATTGCAGATTGAAATCTTCAGGATCAAGCTTGGCTAGCAATTGCCCCTTTTGTACGTCTTGGCCTGCGAGAACAGGAAACTCGATAAGTTCACCATTCACACGAAAGGCAAGATAGGAGCCTTGATTTGCCACCACTTCAGCAGGGAAACTGCGAAGCGTGCTGCTATTGGGGTCCGAAACAGTGTGAATTTTAACTGGTCGGTTAGGGGCTTCTGTTGGGGCTTGTTCTGCTTGCTCTTGGCAACCCACTAATAAGGTAGCCAGCACAATTCCAGAAAACACTCTTAACATTTTGTTCTCCATGACAACGTCAATTTTAATGCGTGCAGAATAATGGAATTACATATAAAATAAAAATTATAAAACATTCTATACTGCATAAGATTTATTTATGAAGATTTCGGACTTAGCAGCGTTTTGCACCGTTGTTGAAGCGCCTAGCCTTACCGAAGCGGCAAATAAGCTTCATAAGACACAGCCTGCGGTCTCTCAATCAATTAAAAGATTAGAACAATCTTTGGGATTTGCCCTTTTTGAGCGTGAGAAATATCGCAATGTGTTAACAGAGCAAGGTCGTCGGTTTTATTTTGAAGCCGAAAAATTACTTAATCATCATAGAGATTTGTCATTACTCGCGACTGAATTCGCGGCGGGTAATGAACCAAGCTTTAACATCTGTTACGAACCGATCGTATATCAAAACCAGATTGATCAAGTATTAGGCAATGCCTTCATTAAGTTTCCCGCAACTGAAATGAACATCTCAAGTGGTAAACGTTTTTTTGCGCTTGAGCAAGTCACACAGGGGATTGCAAACCTTGGCATTGGCCCTTGGTTTGACCTTTTTCATTCAACTGGCGATTTAGAATCAATGCCGATTGGACACGTAAAATTAGGCTTAGTCTCATTAACAGGCTATATGCCACCAGAGCTGAGCTTTTCGGAGCTTGCGCAATACCCATCTCTTGCAATGAAAGAAAGTAAATTCAAGTTTGATAGTGAGCGCTTGGCATACAGAAATAGTAACAATGTCATGAAACTCGATGACGCACTGGCAATAAAAAGATATTTATTACAAGGTATGGGCTATGCCTTAATCGGCCTTGACCTTTGTAGAGAAGAATTAGAGTCTGGTGTTTTGCAACAAGTGAGGGTGTTTGATAGAAAAGACGAGTTTGAAGCTGAAATCCACGCGTATCGTTTGCATATTTCACACCATGGACCGGTAGCAAGATATTTTTGGGACAAATTAAAAGAGTTAAATATTCAATATGAAAAGCAGCAATCCTCAGCAAGAACTCGCTGAAAAGGTTTTCACCGTAATTGGCGGTATCCCGTTTGGGAAGGTAGCCTCCTATGGGCAAATAGCGAGCTTAGCTGGTTATCCAAAACATGCCCGAAAGGTTGGTCAATTGCTGAAGAACCTACCACAAGGTTCAACATTACCTTGGTACAGAGTAGTAAATAGCCAACGGCGCATTTCTTTTCCTGAAGACAGTAGTAAATTTCAAGAGCAAAAGTCACGCTTGCAAGCTGAGGGCGTCACATTCTCAAATAGTAACGTGATAGCTAAACACTGTGTTTGGGAATAGTCATAAATTTAGCGTTAACTGATCCAGATAAATAGGGCCGTCGTAATTATCGTTAGTTTTTGTATATTTGAACGGGAATTATGAAACTCGCTTTATTTCCATTGCCAATATTCTTGCTTCCAGGCGGGTTCACCCGCTTGCGGATCTTTGAGCAGCGCTATCTATATATGGTAAAAGAGGCCGCGAAAACAGAGCAAGGTTTTGTGTTATGCCCATACCTCGCGGATACGCCGAACAATGTGTCAAAAGAAGGCGTGCACGTTAAAATTGTCGACTTTTCACAAGATGATGATGGTCAGCTGCTCATTGATGTTGAGGCACTATCGCGCGTCGCGATCAGTAATGTGGAAGTAGACTCACAATCTTTACGTTATGGCGATTGTGACATTATTGATGGGCCGCCATGGCAATGTAGTGAAGAAGCATTTAGTCTAGTTGACGAAACCCTTGCTCATAAACTTCAGAGCGTTTTTATCGCCAACCCAATCCTTGATGATTTGTACCGCGACAAGCATTTTACTCAGCCTCTTTGGGTTGCTTATCGTTGGCTAGAAATCTTACCCATCTCGATGACCCAAAAACTAAAAATAAAACAAGCACAAACATTTGAACAGGTGGCAGAGTTCTTACATACTGTATTAGATGAAAAATAGTGATCCATGCCAAGTTTTACAGCGTATTACAGCTTATAATTATAAATTGGAAGGTGAGCTATGTTAGGCCAACAGCAATCTATTGATTGCAACGTTCAGTCAGGAACTCGCAAAGCAGTGCAAGAAACTCCCTCTCAAGCGTTATCGGACGCTTTAGTTAAGGTTGCAGAAAAACGAGATCGCAAAGCTTTTGCCTTCTTGTTTGAGTACTTTGCGCCAAAAATCAGGCGCTTTGGTGTGAAACAATTTGGTAATGACGCCCAAGCGATGGAGCTCGTACAAGACACGATGACGTCAGTGTGGCGTAAAGCCCACCTCTATCATCATGATAAAGGCGCAGCCACAACGTGGATCTATACCGTGATGCGTAACGCGTCGTTCGACGCATTGCGTAAAATGAAGAGTAATAAAGAAGAACATATCAGTGAAGACATCTGGCCGATAATTCAAGACTCGCAGGCTGACGACGACGGTTTTCAAGATCACTTGCAAACGGCGCAAATTCAAAAATACATCAATAAGTTGCCGCCAGCACAACGAGACATAGTCAAAGGCGTGTACTTTCAAGAAATGTCTCAAGAACAATTGGCAGAGCATCTTAATATACCTGTCGGGACAGTTAAGTCACGTTTACGGCTTGCTTTACAAAAACTTCGCGCAGAAATGGGAGATCAAGCATGATAAAGCATCACCCTAATGATTCATTATTAAGCCAATTTGTTGAAGGTAATTTGCCTGCAAGTATCAGTGTCGCAATTGCAGCACATGTCGAAATGTGTCCATGTTGTCAGAAAAAGACTCAACAGCTTGAAGCGCAAGAAGCGAATGTTCAGCTTGGAGGAGGCAGCGACTCTTCACTAAGCAGCGATTTCGAGGCGATGATGCAAGCGATAACACTGGACGACGAAATAGACGAAGTTAAAGAATATATCCAACCCTCATTTAACTATCAGGGCAGGGATGTTCAGTTACCTCGGGCTATTGCGAATATCGACCGCACCAAGTTTTCAGGTGTAGGCAAAATCGCCCGCTCTCGGTTATTGCTAGAAGACGGCGACTTACGCTCAAGCCTTTTACAAATTGGTGCGGAAGGCGAAATTCCAGAGCACACCCACACGGGCTTTGAGATAACCTTGTTGCTTGACGGCGATTTTGCAGATGAGGCTGGTGAATACGTACCGGGCGACTTTATTTGGCAAGACGGCAAACATAATCATTCTCCGCGCACAAAAGAAGGCTGCCTGTGCTTTACCGTGGTAAGCAGTGCACTACACTTTAATAAAGGCTTAAGTAAGCTGTTAAACCCAATTGGTAAGTTGATTTATTAAAGGAATAGTTGCGAAATGAAATTTTCATCACCAATAAAAATTGGCATTAGCGCGTGTTTGGCTGGAGACAAAGTGCGATTTGACTCAGGCCACAAGCGTTCAAACTTTTGTATGGATGAATTCGCCGAACATGTTGAGTATGTGCGCTTTTGCCCGGAAGTTGCGATAGGCATGCCAATTCCAAGACCAACTATCAGACAGATCCGCGTAGGCGACATTATCAAAGTTAGTCGCCCCGACGGTAAAGAAGATGTCGCACCAAAGCTTAAGGAGTTTGGTGAAAAGGTTGCAACCTCACAAACACAAAGCCTCTCCGGCTTTGTGTTTTGCGCCAAAAGCCCAAGCTGCGGAATGGAGCGTGTTAAGGTTTATAACGAAGCAGGAACAGGTAATACATCTGAGGGTATTGGCATTTTTGCTGAGCAAATTATAAAACACAATCCGCTTTTGCCTTGCGAGGAAAATGGCAGATTGAATGACATGCATCTTAGAGAAAACTTCGTAATGCGGGTATTTGTCTATAAAAGCTGGCAGGAACTAACGCAATCGGAAAACATCGGTCTACACGAGCTGACGAATTTCCACGCCAAGCACAAATATCTGTTGATGAGCCATAATTACCAAGCCTATAAAGATTTAGGGCGTCTACTTGGTGATGGCAAAAAATTTGATAGAGAGACGCTGAAACATAAATACATCAGTGGTTTGATGTCGGCACTGAGCAAGCCTGCCAATCGCAAAAATCAAGCAAACACGTTAACGCATCTACAGGGATATTTTAAGAATGAGCTTTCGAGCATCGAGAAGCAAGAGATGTGCGGCGCAATAGATCAATATCGCAAAGGTATTGTACCTTTATATGTACCGTTGACTTTGCTCAAGCATCATCTCACCGTGCATCCTAAAGCGTATTTGCAAAGCCAAGTGTACTTTGACCCATACCCCAACGAACTGCGTTTAAGATTCGGAATTTAATAATGAAAACAGCTTTTTGGTTTCGCCGTGATCTCAGGGTTTACGGCAACGAGGCTTTGATTGAAGCCGTGAATGAGGGCGCACGCGATGCGCTCTTTTTTTATTGCAAGCCACAGTGGCAGTCACACAACGTGGCCAGTATTCAGCTCGACCTACTTGAGCGCAGATTACTTGAGCTTGGCAGTCAGCTTAGTGAATTTGGCATTAGGCTACATATCATTGAAGCGAGCACATTCGCTGAGCTGCCGGCGCAGCTTCAAGTTGTTTGTGACGATAAAGGCATTGATTGCTTATATGCAAATAAAGAGTACGAAGTAAATGAAGTGGCCCGCGATGCAGCATGTGAAACTGTGATCACGTTAAAATTATTCGATGGCGATCTCATTGCCAAACCAGGCTCTGTGCTTACGGGCTCCGGTGAGATGTTCAAGGTGTTTACCCCCTTTAAAAAAGCATGGTTAAAACGTTTTGTGGGGCAGCAATTTCACTTCACTAGTTGGCCATTAGATAAGCAACATGAGGCAAACTTCAAAAAGCCAACTTTCTTCGAGATGACCAATGGATCTGAAAAGTGGCCAGTGGATGATAATGCCGTTGTCACGATTGTAAATCGTTTTATTAAGGACAAACTAGCAGACTACCAAGATGACCGTGATTTCCCTGCAATCAAAGGAACTTCGGGGCTCAGCCCATATTTGGCATTAGGCATTGTGTCGCCCAAGCAGCTCATCGCAGAGATCCAACTTCATTACCCTGAAGTGCTTGAAAACCCAAGTAAGCCAGAGTTTTGTTGGGTAAACGAGCTCATTTGGCGTGAGTTTTATCGCCATCTTATCGTCGCTTTCCCGCGTTTATGTAAAGGTTTTAATTTCAACGATAAATATAACGCGGTTAGGTGGCGTGACGACAGCCAAGCATTTGAGCTCTGGTGTAATGGTCAAACTGGCTACCCGATTGTCGATGCGGCAATGCGTCAGCTCAATAAAACTGGCTGGATGCACAATCGGCTACGTATGATTGTTGCCAGCTTTTTAACCAAACACTTGCTCATCGACTGGCGTAAAGGTGAAGCCTATTTTATGTCAAAATTAATAGATGGCGACCTTGCCAGTAATAATGGAGGCTGGCAGTGGGCTGCAAGTACGGGGTGTGACGCGCAGCCTTATTTTCGTATTTTTAATCCCATCACGCAGAGCGAAAAGTTTGATCCCGATGGTTCCTTTATTCGTACATATGTGCCTGAATTGAAAAATGTTCCAGCAAAGCATATTCATTTTCCTCATGACTATTTAGCGGCATTTGGCGGAAAGGATGACTATGTAGAGCCGCTGGTTGATCATAAAGAAGCAAGAGCAAGAGCACTTGACGCATTTAAGGTTTAAATAGGTATGGATCACAGAATGCAGCGATTCGTGGCAATTTATAATGAAATAGACAAATACTGTCTCGGTAAATTGGCTTCAATTTACACTGAGGACATCAGTTTCGTAGACCCTTTACATAAAATTCAAGGACTTGATGCGCTAACGAGTTATTTTCAGGTGTTATATGAAAATGTCTCTGAAATCGAATTTCTTGTTACGAACGCCTATCAAGTTGATGACGTCAGCTTTATCTACTGGACTATGTCCTATCAACACCCCAAGCTAAATGGCGGTAAGGTCATAGAAGTCGATGGTCATAGTCGTTTAAGTTTTATTGGCGAAAAAGTGGCGCAACATCGGGATTACTTTGACAGTGCGCAAATGCTGTATCGCCACGTTCCACTACTCGGTGGTGTGATTCGTCTATTGGATAAAAGGATCACGGCATGAGCAACATCTTAATTACTGGCGCAACATCAGGGATAGGTAAAGGTCTTACGGAATTTTATGCAAAACAGTCACATCAAGTAACTGCTTGTGGCCGCAACCAAGAAGTGTTAGACAAATTAGAAAGCAGCGTAGGTGCAAAGAGCAAAGCATTTGATTTAACGAACCGCGAAGAGATAGAAGATAACTTCAAAGATATTGACGACTTGGATCTCGTGATCCTCAACGCAGGTGGTTGTGAGTATATCGATAATCCCAACCAATTTGACGGCTATTTGTTTGAGCGAGTAATGCATATCAACGTCATCTCAATCGGCCACTGCCTAGACGTTTTACTGCCAAAAATGAAAACAGGCGGGCAACTTTGCATCGTAAGTTCCAGCAGTGCATTTTTACCTTTGCCTCGCGCCGAAGCGTACGGTGCGTCGAAAGCGGCTGTCAGCTATTTAGCGCGCACCCTGACAGCAACATTAAAAGACATTGGTGTAACCTTAGTTCACCCAGGATTTGTAGAAACGCCGTTGACAGATAAAAACGACTTTCCGATGCCATTTATTGTAAGTGTCGATGAGGCCGTGGGTTACATTAGCAAAGGAATAGAAAAGCGCAGCAAGGAAATACATTTCCCAAAAAGATTTACTCTATTTTTAAAACTTCTCAGGTTACTGCCGTTTTCGTTGTGGTTACCTCTCGCAAAAAGGATAGCCCGTGGCTAAGATTGCAATAATTGGAAGCGGTATTTCAGGTATGACCGCAGCATACCTGTTAAGTCGTCAACATGACGTGAAAGTCTTTGAAAAAAATGATTATATTGGCGGGCATACAGCAACTATTGATGTTGAATACCAAGGTGAAAAGCTCGCGGTTGATACCGGCTTTATCGTATTTAACGACAGAACCTATCCAAAGTTTGAAAAATTGCTGGCTGAAATTGGTGTTAGTCGCCAAGAAACCGAAATGAGCTTTAGTGTTCACAACAGTCAATCGAAGTTTGAGTACAATGGCCATTCACTCCGCACGCTATTCGCACAAAAACGTAACCTACTGAGGCCGACCTTCTGGCGATTGCTAAAGGATATTGTGCGTTTTAATGATCTTTGTAAATCATTATACGAAAAAGACGACTATCGAGGTGTTGAAACGCTTGGTAAACTGCTACAGCAACACCAATTTAATGAGTTTTTTAAGCTGCACTACATCTTGCCGATGGGCGCAGCTATCTGGTCAACCAGTATCAAAGAAATGCTCGACTTTGAAGCTAAATTCTTTGTCCAGTTTTTCTTCAACCATGGGCTCTTGGACATCACAAATCGCCCTCAATGGTATGTTATCCCAGGTGGTTCGAGGGAATACATTCAACCATTGGTGGCAGAATTTAAAGACAATATTGTGCTTAATGCCGACATCAAGACAGTAGTTCGTGATGACTCTGGTGTGACCATCGTCTTCAAAGATGGTAGTAATGAGTACTTCGATAAAGTGGTCTTTGCATGTCATAGCGATCAGGCTTTAGCGTTACTAAATACCCCATCGAGTGATGAACAAGCGATACTTGGTGCAATTCCTTATACTGCAAACTCAGTGGTGCTGCACACTGACACCCGTTTATTGCCAAAACGTCCGCTGGCGTGGGCCAGTTGGAACTATTTATTAAACGAAGCGACGGACAAAGCCGCTGTTGTCACCTACCAAATGAACATACTGCAAGGGTTTGACGCTAAACATCAATACTGTGTCACGTTAAATCATGATGAAGGGATAGCTGAAGACAAAGTGATCCGCCGCTTTGTCTATCATCATCCGGTATTCAATACCACCAGCATTGCGGCCCAAAAACGTAAAGCCGACATCGATGGTAAACACCATAGTTATTTTTGTGGTGCGTACTGGTTCAACGGCTTTCATGAAGATGGGGTGAGAAGTGCGGTAGATGTGGCCGAGCAATTGGGTATCTCATTTTGAACAGTGCAATACTGGTGGGAAAAGTTCGGCATCGGCGATTCGCTCATGCCAAGCATGCTTTTTCTTACCCCATGTATATGATGTGGCTAGATTTAAGTGAGCTCGACGCACTCAATAGTATTTCGTCAAAGTTTGGTACATCCGGCTTAAAACTGCTTAAATTCAATCAAGCTGACTATATCCTCACAGAAGGCGAAAGCTTAGTTGAGCGCGCACGTGCTAAGTCAAATTCGCTAGGCAAACCCGTTTCATCACAAACAAAAGTATATTTAATGGCGCAAATACGCTGTTTAGGCTTTTACTTCAGTCCGGTTAATTTCTACTTTTTTGAAGACGAGAAGGGGGCTGGTTTTAGCCATATGCTCGCTGAGGTCAGTAATACGCCTTGGAATGAGCGTCATTTTTATTTAGTTGAATTAAGTAAAGAAGTGAACTTTAAAAAGCAATTTCACGTATCACCTTTTATGAATTTGGATATGCACTACCACTGGAAAGTGAAGCCACCCGGTAGCAATACGCTAATCCATATTGAAAACAGAAAAGGTGACGAATTGCTATTTGATGCCACGATGACGCTCAAAAAGCAGGAGCTCAATGAAGCAAATATTAATCAATTGCTTAAGCGGTTTCCAGCAATGACATGGAGCATAGCTAAAGGCATCTACTGGCAAGCGTTGAAGTTATTTTTAAAAAAAGTGCCTTTTGTTGGGCACCCCGGAAGAGTATAAGATGGAAAATACCACGACAATATCCTCATCAATTTCGCTTTCTACATTCGATAGAGTGTATAAAAAGCTCGTCTTTGGCGCGTTGAACACCTTAGAAACCGGAAAAGTGGTACTTGTCGAAGGCGACCAAAAATACTGTTTTGGTGAGTCAGAAACAAGCTTAAGCGTTGATATTCAAGTTCATTCAGTGCAAATGTATAAGCTATTTGCACTTGGCGGCAGTGTCGGCGCAGGTGAATCTTACATTCTTGGTCATTGGAGTTGTTCGGACTTAACCAAACTGATTGAGATCTTCGTCCTAAACCAAGCTCAGCTAGATGCATTTGAGAATAAGTTTGCATTTTTCTCCGGCATTGTGAATAAGATAAAGCATCTTAAAAATAAAAACTCGAAACAAGGCTCAAAGCGTAACATTGTCGCCCACTACGACCTTGGTAACGACCTTTATGAATCATTTTTAAGTGAAGAAATGCTGTACTCTAGTGCAGTGTATCCCTCAAAGGAAGCATCGCTTGAAGAAGCGCAGCAACATAAGTTAGCCGCAATCTGTGAGCGCTTGGATCTTCAGGCAGCTGACAAAGTTGTTGAGATTGGCACCGGGTGGGGCGCATTTGCGGTTTATGCTGCAAAAAACTACGGCTGCCATATAACCACAACAACTATTTCAGAAGAGCAGCATGCCTACGTAAAAGCACTGATTGAAAAAGAAGGGTTGCAGCAGCACATCACATTACTAAAACAAGATTACCGCGAATTGGACGGCCAGTACGACAAGCTGGTGTCTATCGAAATGATTGAGGCAGTTGGACATGCTTATTTATCGGGCTTTTTTGCCAAATGCAACGACTTGCTGAAACCGACTGGCGCGATGCTGATTCAGGCCATTACCATCGCCTGCCAACGTTATCAACATTACCTCAAGCAATCGGATTTCATTCAGCAGTACATTTTTCCTGGCGGTTGTCTTCCTTCCGTGAGTGAAATGAGCAAGCAAATCGTAAATTCCACCGATATGGTTGTCCACGAACTCCATGATATCGGTCTGCACTATGCCAGAACGCTATACGATTGGCGTGTTCGGTTTGAAAAAGCATGGCCCTCACTTGATAGTAAACGTTTCGATGAACGCTTTTATCGCCTTTGGCAATTTTATTTATGCTACTGCGAAGGGGCGTTTAAACAAAGAGCAACTAGTGCCGTGCATTTAGTCGCCAGAAAACCAAGATACCAGTCCAATGTCTGTACTCAAACATTGGATTACTAACGCGCTACTCTTCCAAAGCATTTGGTTTGCTGCATTATTTTTTCAAGCAGATGCGCTTTGGTTGATGTTGGTTGGCTGTCTCGTTATGCTCGCAGGACACCAAAACAAGCATCTCAATTTGGTGCTTGCACTCGTTGGTTCCGCCATAGGAATGAGCATTGAACTGATTGCGGTCAAAGCTCAGCTCATCAATTACCAAGGTAGTGAATTACTTCCGGTTTGGCTTTGGGTTTTGTGGATAGCATTGGTGCTGACAATAAATAATGCACTTTCCAAACTATTAACGCTCAAAGCGCCGATGTTATTAGTGGTATTTTTGGTCTGCGCGCCACCTAGCTATCTCGGTGCAGCTAACTTTGATGTAGTTTCTATCTCAACACCTTGGTACATTTTTTGGCCAGTGTTTGGCGCACTGTGGAGTGTGGGGTTCTACCTGATAGTGAGTTTTAATCGCATTTTATGGGGTACAAAGCTTGCGCAGTTGCCAGCAAATTGATAGCGTTTGATTACAAACCCACAGGATCCGGGGCGAAACGCAATAAAATAATAGATATTTCGTCGAATTTCGCAATTTTGGGGTTGCACATAAACGCAAAATGCATAAACATAGGTTTTGCTTAGGCAAATTATAAAGTTATAGGAATCTAATAATGAATAAAGCTCAACTAGTTGAAAAGATGGCGGCAGACGCAGAGATTTCAAAAGCAGCGGCAACCCGTGCTTTAGAAGCGTTTACTGGCGCAGTAACTAACACACTAAAAGATGGCGGTTCTGTTGCTTTAGTTGGTTTTGGCACATTCTCAGTAAAAGAGCGCGCTGCGCGTACTGGTCGTAACCCACAAACTGGCGCTGAAATCCAAATCCCAGCTGCGAACATTCCTTCGTTCAAAGCAGGTAAAGGCCTAAAAGACCAAGTAAATCCTTAATCCACTCGCTGGACAAGAAAAACCTCCCAAGTTGGAGGTTTTTTTATGCCTCTCACATTCATTATAATTGATACCGCTACCTTGAATTTGCTACTATCGCCCCAATCTCGTAATTTTATCTAATAAGTTGTTTAATCAGTTTTCATGAAGCGTATTAACCTTTTCGCCGTTATGTCATTACTCATGTTGTTATGGGTAGCTGCTGCGTGCGCGACAGGAACGCCTGATAATCACTTATCCCATACTTCTGATACGCACAGCACGAGCTTCGAAAACATCACCCAAAAGGGCCTCGCTGACTCCAATCAGTTACCCAGTAAGCCAAGCCCTACAAGTCCAATAAAGCTCAGTGGTGAAACCACGCATCACGAAAAGGGCTTATTACCGGAACGCGAGCGTACTAGCCACCCTAGTTATTTTCTACATCCTAAACAACAAGCCGAATATGCGCTTGTATTTGAGCTTGCAGCAGAAAAATATATACCGGCCTCAGTCTATGACATCAATAGACCTAAACCTGTACCTTGGTATATGTGTGATACTCGGCCAAACAATGGCTTTATCGACAACTGTAAGCCGGCAAACTTAACCTTCAAAGGCAGTCTCAACTTCGCCTCTTAATCATTATCTACTACCAATAAAGTACCCAAATAGTAGTTTTGATACCAGCACCCTAACGTCTGTATGACCAGTATTCGTTAGCAAATCGGTATCGCTCAGATAGATAATGAGAAAAATATGAAAGATATAAATTCGCCAACGAGGCCATCAACCTCTCGTGGAGCCACCGCGCGTGCAAAACGCTTTTTTACTGCGCTTATTGTGTTCTTGTTGATCCTTTGTGCACTACCAAACTTGTATCCCAATAAGAATTTGATTCAAATTCAAGCAAGTAGTAACGAGGTAGTGTCTCTATCGCTGCCTGAGCTTAAATCTCAGCTAGAAGGAGAGGGATTCAAAGTCAAGCAAATCGAGTCTCATCAAGGTGGCTACTTAGTTGAACTTGAAAACCGCACGCTAACCGCCGAAGCGCGTGCTTATATGGCTGAGTCTCACTCCAAGCTAAGTGTTAAGGTTGTTAGTGCTTCAACGATGCCACAGTGGTTAGAAAGCACTGGACTCAAACCTATCAAGCTCGGACTAGACTTGGACGGCGGTGTGTTGTTCGTACTCAAGGTTGACACAGAGCAAGCGGCGCAAAATAAACTGCAGTCACTCGCAGACGAAGCCAATAGCCTACGGATCAAAAATCGTTATCGTAACCTATCTATTCCTCAAGTTATCAGTGGCGAGCAGGTTGAGGTCATAGCGAAAGCGCAAGGGCAAAATGAACTCGTAGCACTTACTGCGACACTGCGCGAACTCTATCCACAATTTACCAGTACAACTCATAAACAAGGCAGTTTAACGAGAGTTAATTTCCGTTTTGCCGAAGCGAAAAAAGCAGAGTTCGATAAGCAGTTAATGACCCAAGCGCTATCTACTTTACGTTCGCGTATTGAGGAACTCGGGATCACAGAAGCAGTTACGCAACGTCAAGGCACTAACTATATACGAATCGAATTACCTGGCGTGCAAGACCCAGAACAAGCCAAGCGTATTATCGGCGCCACAGCAAAGCTTTCATTTCATGCATTACAAGAAATGGGAGGTCAAAAATTAAAGGATAAATCTGGCGCTTTGGTTTCAGTCGACCCAGTTGCCATTTTTGGCGGGGATGAAATAGAGTCCGCAACAGCAGGAAGAGATGAATACGGCAAGCCTTTAGTGCAACTATTCTTATCTTCTCAAGGCGGTGAAAAGATAAACCGATTTTCTAGAAACAATGTTGGTAAACCAATGGCTACCGTATTCAGCGAATATTACGCGGATCCAAAAGGAGAGATTAAGCGCAAAACGGAAGTAATTTCAGTCGCCACTATTCAACAAGTATTAAATACCCGATTCAGTATTACCAATATGCAGTCAATGGAACGCGCGCAAGAGTTAGCATTATTGTTGCGGGCGGGTTCTCTTGACGCACCAATCACCATTGTGAAAGAGCAAACCATTGGTCCTTCATTGGGCGAAAAGAATATTGAAAGCGGCTTTAAAGCTTTGGCGTTAGGGCTAAGCCTAACTTTGCTGTTTATGGCAGTATGGTATCGCAAGCTAGGCGCAGTGGCCATTACCTCATTACTGGTAAACTTAGTTTGCCTGATTGGATTAATGTCGCTGCTTCCTGGTGTTGTGCTTACCTTACCCGGCATTGCGGGCCTAGTTTTGACTATCGGTATGGCCGTCGACACCAATGTGATTATTTTTGAGCGCGTTCGCGAATTAAGGCGTAAAGGCATTGGGATGGTTACTGCATTAAAGCAAGGTTATCAACAAGCCATGTCGAGTATTATCGATGCCAACTTAACCACGATGATAACTGCTCTTATCCTACTTGGTATCGGTTATGGACCAGTAAAAGGGTTCGCGATCACTTTGGCGCTGGGCATAGTAACCAGTATTTTCGCCGGTGTGGTCGTCTCCGGTATGTTATCAGAATCTCTTTATTCAAAATCACGTAAAGGCGCAAAGTAAAATGACAAGTAAAACGCAAAAGGCAAGATTCGTCGGGCTAATTTCTGGATTGTTACTTGTCCTTGCAAGTCTCATAGCCATCACTCAAAAAGGCATTGTATTAGGCCAAGACTTTACCGGCGGTTACGTTACGGTTATCGATTTACCCAAGCAAACGAACCAAACAGAAATGCAAAACAAGCTAGCTGAGCTTGGTGTTCAAGATGCGCGAATCTCTCTACAAAACGATGGTAGCTGGCGAGTTTTCCAACCCCCTCAGTCCACCGATGAAACACACGTCAAACAGTGGATAGAAGGAATTGAAACACAATGGCAAGCAAGCGTATTAGACGCCAGTTATCTTGGTGCGCAGGTGGGTAATGAGTTAATTGAGCAAGGTGGCCTTGCTGGTATATTCGCATTACTTAGTGTATTGATTTACTTGGCGTTTAGATTTGAGTGGCGCTTAGCGGTCTCCGCAAGTATCGCGCTTTTTCATGATGTGATTGTGACGCTAGGTTTGTTTGCAATAACGCAAGTAGAATTTGACTTAACCGTGCTTGCAGCGCTGCTGGCGATTATTGGTTACTCACTCAACGATTCGATTGTGATTGGTGACAGAGTTAGAGAGCTTTTGTTCGAAGAGCAGTGGAAAAACAGTCCCGTGGGCAATACCATAGACCAAGCGATAAAGGATTCAATGAGCCGCACGCTTATCACCTCATTAACGACGCTCACAACAGTGTTAGCGATATGGTGGTTAGGCGGCGCGGGACTTAATAGTTTTGCCATGGCGTTGTGTTGTGGCATTCTCATTGGTACTTTGTCTTCCTTGGCAATTAGCGCAACTTTACCGCAGTTTTTAGGTTTGTCATTTAATAACTACCTAAAAGAAGAATCTGAGGCAGCGAAACAGCAACTCGCTGAGCCATAAGCATAATATGCGATTTAGGTTAAAAAAGTAGCAATTACTCTTTTTTAACCTTGTCGTGCTGATGTATAATCCGCACTTCGAAAGGAGCCGGATAAGGATTAATGTCAAAATATAGTTATCAAACTCGGTGCGGGAAAGTAACCCTCTGGGCCGAGCAAAATATCCTCTTTGCCTGTTTCGAAGGAAATATTAATGAGTCTATGATCCATTATTTTTCTAGGGCATTAGAGCAATGTCGAGCCGAGATCCATTCTTCGACATGGGGTTACGTGAGTTATTCCGAAAAGGCCATAGCTGCGACACCAGAAGCCTACAAGTTACTGGTAAACACAGCAAAGCGCTGTTTGCAGTTAGGCTGTGTTAGTGCTGCGTATGTGTTGAAGTCGGCAATTGCGAAAAGCCAGATTGAAAAAATGCGCAAAGAAATTGGCATGCCAGAGCCATTAGATCAAGTTTTATTTGCTAATGTAAGCGCTGCCATTGAGTTTGTAAAAAGTACTTTAGCTACACCTGAAAAGTTGTCGGTATAAGACATCCTAATTCTATATAAGTGACGTTGCCTATTGGGACGAGCATTTATAATCAGTTTGATTGCGCCTTCACTGTTAAGGCTTCATTGGGCCGCATCTCGCAACGTGCGATGATGCGGTTGTTTTTATCTTCTTCCTGTCTAAGCAACATACCTTCATCATTTTTTGTCCACCACACAAACCCATCACCTTGATATTTTGCACCGCTGGCTGAGCGTGCAATCTTCATCTTAACCACCTGTTCGTTAAAATGGACAGTTGCCTTATCACTGTCGTTGTAGTCAACTTTTATCACCGAATCATTATCACATTGATAACGGCTAAGTGTTTCACTAAGCTCAATTTTACGATTTGAGATGTCCTCGCCACATGCACTGAGAACAGCGCTAATTAAAACAGCAAAGGCAATTTGGGATTTCATAAACAGACTCCGGCGAGAAAAAGACGGTATCTGATAATTTAGCGTAAACGGATGAAGTTAAGGTGAATAGTGCGGTTACAAGGCAATAAAAAGCAGCATAAAAAAGGCCCAATGGGCCTTTAAACATGATTACAAGTTATTAATCTTTTACTGGAATGGTATTGGGGTACTCTGCGCTTCGCGTATTTTTGGCGTGTATAATCGCTTCGTCATCGCCATAAAGAAAATAGGCGTAAACAATAGACCAAATAAGGTAACCCCTATCATTCCTGAGAATACTGCAATCCCCATGGTTTCGCGCATTTCAGCACCCGCACCAGTTGCAAGTACCAGAGGTACAACCCCCGCGGTAAAGGCAATCGACGTCATCAGAATAGGACGTAAACGTAGTTTACATGCCTCAACAATTGACTCCAAATTAGTCTTGCCTTGCTCATACTCTTCTTTGGCAAATTCCACCATTAGGATTGCATTTTTACACGCCAAAGCAACCAAAACGATAAGAGCAATCTGGGTAAAGATATTATTATCGCCGCCTGTTAGCCACACCCCTACTAATGCTGACAGTATGGTCATTGGCACAATGAGGATGATTACAAATGGTAGCTTTAGGCTTTCGTATTGCGATGCCAAAACCATAAACACCAAGAGTACAACCAGTGGGAAGATATACACCATCACATTACCCGCGAGGATCTGCTGATAGGTGACTTCAGTCCACTCAAATGCCATGCCTTCGCTAAGCGTTTCGTTTAGCACCGCTTCAATTGCCATTTGCGCTTGATCCGAAGAATATCCGGGCGCAGGGCTGCCATTTAACTCGGCGGTAGGATACCCGTTATAGTGCATAACACGATCAGGCCCCGTTGTCGGCGTGACTTTGAGTACCGCGCCAAGTGGCACCATTTGACCGTAGTTGTTTCTTACTTTGTAAGACAGAATCTGTGCAGGATCTGCCCGAAAATTAGCGTCAGCCTGAGCGGTAACCTGATAAGTGCGACCAAATAAGTTAAAGTCATTGACGTACATTGAACCTAAATAGATCTGTAATGCATTAAACACTTCCTCGAGCGGTACGCCTTGTACCATTGCTTGCTCACGGTCGATATCAATGTCCATTTGTGGTACTTGGATCCTAAAGCTTGAGTACAGTCCCATTAGCTCCGGTTGCTGCTGCGCTTTTGCGATCACTGCTTGTAAGTCAGAGAATAGCTTCTCAAAGCCAAGGTTTGCTCTATCTTCAATTTGCAGTTTAAATCCACCTGTGGTGCCTAACCCTTGTATTGGTGGCGGTGGGAAAACCGCGACAAACGCTTCATCTATGATGGCAAACTTCTGATTAAGCTGCGCAGCGATTGAAGACGCATACAACTCTGGCGATGTGCGATTTTCAAATTTATCTAGGGCAACAAATACAATCCCGCTATTTGGGCTGTTTGTAAAACCATTTACTGAAAGCCCAGGGAAAGACACGGAATGTAAAACGCCTGGAGTCTGTAATGCAATTTGTTCCATCTCACGTACAACGGCTTCTGTTCTATCCAAACTCGCCGCGTCTGGCAGTTGGGCAATCGCAACAAGATACTGTTTGTCCTGTTGTGGAATAAAGCCACCAGGGATGGTGCTAAACAACTTAGTAGTAGCAAAAATTAACCCTAAATAAACCACCAGCACAATGGTGCTCAGTCTAATAAGTTTTTTTACTAGTCCAACATAGCCGTGAGCTGCCTTATCAAAAAAGCGATTAAACGGTTTGAATAGCCACTGACCAAACAATTTATCTAACACCACTGTGAGTTTGTCTGGTTTAGCACCGTGCGGCTTTAATAGTAGTGCAGCTAGCGCTGGTGATAATGTTAATGAGTTAAATGCCGAGATCAGCGTCGAAATTGTGATCGTGAGGGCAAACTGTTTGTAAAACTGGCCTGACAAGCCGGTAATAAAAGCAGTTGGAATAAACACCGCACAAAGCACCAATGCAATCGCTATAATAGGGCCTGTCACCTCTGACATCGCTTGTTTAGTGGCCTCGAAGGGCGCAAGGCCGTTTTCAATATTACGCTCAACGTTTTCAACCACGACAATGGCATCATCAACCACGATACCGATTGCGAGTACCAAACCAAACAACGACAAAGTATTGATAGAAACACCAAGCCACTGCATTGCAGCAAAGGTACCAACTAACGATACAGGCACCGCTACCAGCGGAATAATCGAAGCGCGCCATGTTTGCAAGAATAAGATAACGACTAATACCACAAGTACGATGGCTTCTAATAATGTCGAAATTACCGCATCGATTGAGCCACGAACAAAAATTGTCGGATCATAAACAATATCGTACTCAACCCCTTCAGGAAAACGTGTCGATAACTCTTTCATGGTTTCACGCACCTGATCCGACAGCTCTATCGCATTAGAACCAGGACGCTGGAAAATCGGCATTGCCACCGCTTCGTTTCCATCTAGCAAAGCTCTTAACGCGTAGTTATCTTGTCCAAGCTCAACTCGGCCAATGTCTTTGAGTCTAGTGATCGCGCCATCGCTCGATACGCTAACAATAATATTGTCAAATTCACTGGTATCTACCAAACGCCCTTTAACGTTTAACAGAATTTGGAATTGATTTTCATTCGTTGTGGGTTGAGCACCCAAAGAGCCAGCTGCTACTTGGCGGTTTTGTTGTTGGATTGCTCGAACCACATCGCTTGCGGTTAAGTTTCTTTCAGCCAATTGCTCGGGGTTTAGCCATATCCGCAAGGCGTATTTACCGCCGCCGAATAGCTTCACATCACCAACTCCCGGCAAGCGCGCTATCTGATCTTTGACATAAATATCGGCATAGTTAGAGAGGTAGCTTGTATCATGCGAGCCGCTTGGCGATACCAAGTGCACCACCATAGTGAGATCTGGTGACGCCTTCTCAGCAACAACCCCTAAACGTTGTACTTCTTGCGGTAATCTTGGAATAGCGCTATTTACACGGTTTTGTACTTGAACTTGGGCGCGGTCCAAGTCAGTACCAAGTGCAAAAGTCACGGTAAGCGTTAAACGACCATCACTGGTTGCTTGAGAAAACATATACAGCATGTTCTCAACACCATTGATCTCTTGCTCAAGTGGCGTTGCAACGGTTTCAGCAATGACTTTTGGGTTTGCACCGGGGTAAGTTGCAGATACCACAACCGTCGGCGGTACCACCTCTGGATACTCACTAACGGGAAGCTGAAAAAGGGAAATGGCTCCTGCGATTAATATCACAAGCGACATCATCGCCGCAAAAATAGGCCGTTTAATGAAAAAATGGGAAAATTTCATTATTAGTTTAATCCTTGTGAAGAATCGTTTGGCGTCATCGCAACCACTTCTGTGGCGATGTTATCTGGCAAGGTAAGCGTCACTGAGTTTGGGCTTATCGGCATGCCAGGGCCTACACGCGCAGGACCATTCACCGCGATACGCTCTCCTGCGGCTAAACCCGATTCAACTGCACGAAATTCGCCATAGCGATTACCGAGTGTGATCAGACGATATTCAAGTGTATTCGCGTCGTTGACGACAAGAACAAAGCGATTTTTAAGATCCGTACCCACTGCGCGGTCTGGAATTAATACTCGATCGTTTTGCTCACCGGATGAAAGACTCACTCGCGCAAACGAGCCAGGTCGTAATTGCCCACTATGGTTATCAAAAGAAGCGCGTACTTTTAGGGTTCCGGAGTGGTCATCGATGGCGTTGTCAATAAAGTCTAGCTCACCCATGACTGGCTGTGACTCACGGCCCAATAACTGTAATTTCACAGGAAGCGGCTCACCTTCCGTCACTGATGCAAACTGGCTATTCCAAGTTCGCTCGTCGATATCAAAATACGCATACATCTTATCGGTTGCGACTATCGTCGTAAGCAAGGTGTCGTTTGCTCTAATGGTGTTACCTTGAGTGACCTCAGCAAATGAAATTTTGCCGCTGATTGGTGCTGTGATCTTGCTAAACTCTAAGTTTAGTTGAGCTGCTTTAAATGAAGCGCGAAGCGCATCTAGTTCGGCTTCACGCTGTGCGGTAAGCGAAACACGGGCATCGACTTCTTCGGTTGAAATCGCTTTTTGCTTGCTTAATCGAAGCGCACGCGCTGACTCACTTTTTGCTTGCGAAAGGGCCGCTTCGGCACGTTTCACTTGTGCGGCAAGACTGGCAACCTCAGCCAAGAAAGTTCTATCGTCCAGCTCAAATAAAACATCGCCTTGGTGCACCGTATCTCCTTCTTTGAAGTTTACCGAGCCGATCACTCCTGTGACCCGAGCGCGAAGTGCGACTTCGTTTGGAGAAGAAAGGCGTGTTGTATAGGTGTGCCAATCAGCAATGCTAATTTGCGGTGTTGGTGCTACATCAATTGGTTGAAGAGGCGGAGCTTGACTGCTTGCCTGCTCAGCTTCGCCACATGCACTTAGCAATAGCAAAGCAGAAATAATCGTTGCGAGTTGCGTTGGTTTTAACATAGTTCCTCCTTTGTGTATGGAGGTAACTATACGTTTCATTTGTTGCATTAAACATAAGTGAAATGGAATATGATTGGTGCTAAATTAGAATCAATTGATGTAGATAACGAAATCAAAATGTCTTTTTTGTGTGATTTGCGCGAGATCTAAGATAAATCTTCCCGATTGATTTAGAATAACAAAAAGCCTAACGGAATTGAATTATGTCTAACGCTAACCATTTACAATCCCTACTGAGTGAAGTGCTCAATAAAAGTGACGATGCAGTTGCTATTGTTAGCAACAAGTCGGTTCTTGAATTTTGCAATAAAGCAATGGCGAAGCTAATTGGACAACCCTCGTCTCACATAACAGGACGCACACTGAGTAATATCTTCGACCCACAAACAGACGATACGTTTGATGATAGAATCGACGGGGATGAACTCACGGAATGGTTTTTAGGCTTAAGCAACGGCTGTGAATTAGACTATCCAGAAATTGAAATTGATACCTTAAGTGGTGAGTTCTTCAGATTACGATGTTTTTCGCTGCAGAATGATGCCTTTGTTATCTACGGAGATAACATTACCACAACAAAAGCGATGCATAGCGAACTCGATCACTTACGTAAAGAGCTCGATTTTATTACTAAAACTGACCCATTAACGGGCGTCGCCAGTCGTAGGCAGTTAAGCGATAAAATTGACAGTCAAATTAGGTTATATGAACGTTACAGAACACCATTTAGTGTGATACTGACCGACCTCGATAATTTCCGTGCAATTAACGAGCAATTTGGCCATGAAGCGGGAGACCTAGTGCTGGTTCACGTGAGCTCGCGACTCTCTGACATGTTACGAGACACGGATTTAATAGCTCGGCTAGGTGGAGAGGAATTTGCTCTGGTACTCCCTAATACCGGCTTAGAGGGAGCAATCTTAGTCGCCGAGCGGGCACGTATTATGATAGAGCAGGCATCATTTCAAATTGCGGTCGGTGAAGAGGTCGATATTACCAGTTCATTTGGGGTTGCAGAATTTGGCGCAGGTGAGTCTGGCGTTGAAAGCATTATTCGTCGTGCAGATACGATGTTACTAGAGGCCAAAAGCAGTGGCAGAAATCGCGTTGTTCCAAACCCGCACTAATTAAGACCAATCGTTAAATTGTAACAATGCTTAACTAAGCTAGTTCCTTCAAGTAGTAGATAAGTGCGCCCAATATGGCGCATTTTGCAGTTAAGGAACAATAATAATGGCAAGTTTTACCCGTCGAGATTTTATTAAAAGTGCATTAATGGGCGTTGGCGCAGCGACAATTAGCGTCTCGTTAGTAGGTTGTGGCAGCAGTGATAGTAAAGCGGTTGCAAGCAATGATTTTGCTGTCGCATTTAACCATGGTGTCGCAAGTGGCGATCCTTTGGCTGATAGCATTATATTATGGACGCGAGTCACTCCTGAAGGCACACCTAACAGTGTGGATGTCACTCTACAAGTATCAGAATCAGAAGATTTTGGTGTCTTACTACAAAGCCACCAGCTTGCCGCATTAGCAAAAAACGATTACACCGTTAAAGTAGATCTTAATGGCCTTGTTGCAAATAGCCGCTACTTTTATCGCTTCGTCACTAAGGAAACGCATTCACCCATAGGTAAATGCAAAACCTTGCCCCTCAACGATGTAACTCAGGTAAAACTTGCCGTCATGTCTTGTGCAAATTATCCGGCAGGTTACTTTCATGTTTATGCAGAGGCTGCAAAACGCAGCGATTTAGACGCGGTGTTACACTTAGGTGATTACATATACGAATATGGTATGGGTGGGTACGCCACTGAAAATGCCGACGCCATGGGGCGAGGGCTGGATGCAGATAATGCGAGTGAGATTATTACATTAAATGATTATCGTCGTCGCTATGCAAAATATCGTACGGACCTTGGTCTGCAAGCTCTCCACGCCAGTACGCCATTTATTGCGGTATGGGACGACCATGAAGTATGCAATGACTCATACATGGATGGCGCTGAAAACCATAACGAGGGAGAAGGGGAGTACGCTGCCCGCAAACTTGCTGCACTGCAAGCTTACTATGAATGGATGCCTGTGCGTCCGATGGTTAAGGATCAACTTGAGAGCCTCTATCGTAAATTTGAATTTGGCGACTTGTTATCACTTTATATGCTAGATACTCGTCACGAGAGCCGAGCTAAAGCACTCGACTATCAAAATTACATTGACCCCACGACAGGACAGGTGGATTTTGCCGGATTTCAGGCGGATCTCACCGCGCCTTCGCAACAGCTTTTAGGCGTAAACCAATTGACTTGGCTCACCGATAATTTGAAAAATTCAACAGCGAAATGGCAAGTTTTAGGGCAACAAGTATTGATGACTAAAATGATGATCCCAGTCGAGCTGCTCATGTCTCTTGCCAACCCTTCCGCACAAATGCCGACGCAATTAACAGAGCTTGCTCAAATAAAGGGCAGGCTGCTTGCTGGTGACTCAACATTGTCTGCACAAGAAAAAGCGCGAGTCACGTATACTGCACCATATAATTTGGATGCATGGGACGGCTACCCGATTGAACGTGAAGTAATTTTACAAACAGCAAAAGCGGCCAATAAAAACTTAGTAGTCGTTGCTGGAGATACGCACAACGCCTGGTCAGGTAAGCTCTGCGATGCAAGCGGAGCCGTTTGTGGTCAAGAATATGCGACAGCTTCAGTCAGCTCTCCAGGGCTTGAGTATTACTTGCAATTAGGCGATGAGCAGGCGCTACAATTCGCTGAGGCATTGCAATTACTAGTCGATGACCTTGAATATGCCAATATTCATCAGCGTGGTTATTTAACGCTTAATTTCACAAAAGAGAAGGTGGAAAGTGAGTGGCATTTTGTCAATACAGTCAAGCAAGAGCAGTTTGAAAGCCACAATAAACAGCGCGAGCTTTTACTGTAGTTACAGCAAGCTATTCGCGCTACGCTTCTTGTAAAGCGGCGTAAAAAGTGTGTAAAGGGGCTTTACAGCCCCTTGCATTTAGCTATTTTATCTTGCGAAAGAAGCGGTGTTGCCTTAAACGGCTTCTTTTTACCTCCCTTAACTTTAACCTTTACAATATCTAAATATTGAAAGTCGCCAGGGGCGTTAAGACGCCATAAATTTTTTGACTGTTCAGAAAAGCAAAACTCTCCCGTATCTCCATGTATCAACAGCAACGGATAACTGAGTTGAGCCGCATATTCTGCAAGTGTCTCTCGATATAACTGATAACCATCGCACTTAGCTTTTGAGTTTTTATCACAACGTCCTGAATGCTTCTCTTTTTGATATAGGTCGGCTTGTAGAAATATCACCGCGGCTTTATGGTTTGGCGTCAACAAGCTGTCCAACCACTTGATATTCTCTACATCACGACGATGAGACTCTTCGTGCACTACTTTTTTATCGGATAATAAGATTTGTCTGCGACCATTGTTGGTGCCTGGTACATGCAAGGTTAAAAACTGCACATCATCCACTATCCAAGATTGATTTTCTGGTACTGTTTGCTGGCGTTTAAAGGCCGGTAGCTCAGGTGTTTGCACCGCAAAGTGTTTACGGATGAAATCCAATCTCTCTAATTCATCAAACCTAGGGTTTAGGGTCTCACGGTCACAGTCAGTCCAATCATTGTCTCCGGGCGTGAATACAAAAGGTTGACTACTTACATTTGAGATCAGGGCATAATTATCTTTAAGCAGCTGGTCTGTACAGGGCTCAGCACCGGATTTCATATCACCTACGTGCACCATAAAATCATGCTGTATATCATTTACCTTTTCGTGCAGAGCACCATTTGACATCAACATGCCTCTGTCTATCTCCGTATAGGGCATATCACCAAAGACTAAAAATGACGTTGCCGAGGCCTGAAATACACTGAGCATAGGCATCAATGCCATGGCGAATAATTTAACGAGCTGCACAATAATTCTCCTTTATGTTAGCCCCTATCATACATCAACTCTGTGACAGAAGAAGTCGCTCTCTCAATAAAAAGCGCCGCTAATTGCGGCGCTTTGCTACTTAACCTGAGCTGCGGATAATTAATGCCTTTCTAGCAGCCAGTTTTAGCGCTAACTTCGTTGAATTCACTTCCAATAGCCAGCTATTGGTGCGTAAATTCGCCTTGCCTACAGGATGTAGGTACCTTAGCGAGAGCAGGACGCGGAAGCGGTGTTTTCCTTAAAACTTGCTGGCTAGACAAGGAAAAAACTAAGTTGTGGCTTAGCAACAATAAGTTGGAACATTCCTTATCCAAACCTCAGGTTACTTAAGATGTTTTTCGAAAAAAGCTAAAAACTCAGTAAGCGTCTTCACTCTATGTGCTTGATAACTCAGATGGTGGTTGCCATCCTCGAGCTCTATATATTTGAACTTCTTGTCATGATCTTCAAGTTCATCTGCCATGTCACGACTATGATTCACAGGCACGACTTTATCGTCATCACCATGAATAAGTAACACGGGGCGGCTAATCTGCTTAGCGTAGTTAACAGGAGATTGTGCTTTAAGTTTATCAATATCTTGTCCGAATTGGTCACGAACAAGCTCTTTGTTTGTGAAAAAGCGCGCACGACTGACTATCGATTCTAAGTCTGTAACACCGGCAAAACTTGCTGCACATTGAAACGTTTCAGGATGTTTTACCACAGCCATTAGTGCCGCATAGCCGCCGTAACTTGCACCACCTATACAAATTTTATTTTTGAGTGCATACTTTTCTGCAATCAACCAGTTTGCCGCATCTTGTAAGTCATCTTGCATCTTTCCTCCCCAACCTTGATTTGCTTCATTAAAGAAGTCAAAACCATAACCAAAAGAGCCTCTAAAGTTAGGTTGGAAAACCACAAAGCCTCTGCTTGCCAATAGTTCAGACCAGTAATCAAAGCCAGCGTAGTCGCGAGAGTATGGTCCACCGTGTGGAAAGATGATTGTTGGAGCAGCCGCATCGAATGCTTTAGGTAGGGTTAAGTAACCCTCAATTTCTAGGCCGTCACGCGCTTTAAACGATACCCTTTGTTTGCCCAAATAATTGTCACCGGTAATATCCGGATATAAACGTCCTAACCCTGCCAAAGAGCTGGTTTCTCTGTCACCAATCAGATATGTACCGGAGTCTTGGTCTGAATCGCCGTACGCTATGTATTTTTTATTATCCGCGCTCATACTTATAACAACGGTGTCGTAGTTTGGTAATGCCGCTTTAAGTGAGCGTTGAAGGCGTTTGCGGTCTTCGTCCCAGTAAATTCTCGAGTTATCAAGGTTGGAATGGCTGAAGCCTATGGCTCTGCCGTCGTGTGAATAAATGATACTGCCATCAAAATCATAGTCTGGATCGGAGAAAATAAGCTGAGGTAAAAGCGGGCGTTTAGTAATGTCTGCTTTAAACAGCGCATTTTTACCATTATGAAGTGCGGTGAGGTAAATAATATTTGGGTCTTTATCAAATCCAAGAATATGGATAGCTTCCGGGCCACGAGCCTGAAAGGTATAGAAATCGGTTAAATCCTTCGTCTCATTATCATAGAGCATATAATAGGCAGTGATCCCTTCAAACCCATAACCCATTCTTACATTGCCTTGTTGATCGGCTATCCAGCTAGATATTTTTCTTCTTGCTCGAACAACTTTCTCGCGTCTATCTTTAGCTATATCTAAGATATAAACGCTCGGCTTGTTTGCCATATCAAAGTCAGTTTGAACCAATATCTTGTTTGGTTGTTCTGGCAGTATGCTAATCACGTCATCTTGAAATTGTGCCGAAATTTAATAGCGATAAGCACGGTTGATTTGAACTAATTCATCCGTAGGATTTTTTAAATCAAATTTAAATAAACGAGATGAGGTGTATTTTACACCTCGCTGCACTTTGGTGTAATTCGCACCAAATAAGAGCATGTCATCACTGGCCCAATCGTACCAACCAAGTGCTATCGTTTTATTATCAGTTTGCAGGATATAATTTTTTTTATGCGTTTTTAGGTCATGAACAGTAAGAACAAGGTTTCCTTCATAATTTTGTAAATACGCAACGGCCTTACCACTGGGTGAGAGTGAAACTTTACTCATATTAGGTAGTTGTGCGTAACTCTCTACGGGTAACTGGGCGTTAGCAGAGATGGTGCAGAGCAGTGCAGTGGCAAATAGAATTATATTTTTCATTTTCTGAAGTATAGTGTATTAAGTTCCTTTAATTTGCCAACATTATTATCTATTTTTAGACCAAACTCCAATCTATATACATTTACATAAACTATCATTAGCGGTAATTCAGGAGAAACAAGCACAAAAGTTAGCTACATTGTGCTCACCTTAAAATGGTCATTATTGGGGCTGCGTACGCATTAAATAATTCATACGCAGATTGAAAGCTAACTTTTAGCCTATTTTACGTTAATTGGATTTGAGGCGTGAATTTGATAATCAGTATAACCTTGTTCACCTCCACCAAATAATGTCTCAGACTGATGTTCATTTAAGAGCAAGTCATTTGCCAGCCTGTAGGGCAAATCAGGGTTTGAGATAAAAGGACGACCAAACCCAATCATATCAGCCCAACCTTCATTAAGAGCTTGTTGGGCGCGCCCTTTCGTATACTTTCCGGCATAGATCAACACGCCATTAAATGCCTCTCTAATTGCGTATTTAAAATTCAGAGGCATATCTGGCGCGTCTTCCCAATCCGCTTCTGCGATGTGTACGTAGCATACGTTGAGCGCAGTTAGCTGTTTAATTGCCGCGAGGTATGTCTGCTCAGGGTTTTCATCTACTGTACCATTTAAGGTAGTAAGCGGCGCAAGTCTAACACCCACTTTGTCACTGCCAATTTCTTCACTCACCGCCGTCACGACCTCACGCAAAAAGCGAATGCGGTTATCAACAGAGCCACCATAGCCATCAGTCCTTTGATTTGAGTGAGAGTCTAAAAATTGATTAATCAAATAACCATTCGCTGCATGCAGTTCAATTCCATCAAATCCTGCTTGCATCGCGTTACGTGCAGCGTGTCGATATTCGTTAATAACATTATTGATGTCTGCTTGGGTCATTGCTCTAGGTGTTTGAGCTTGAATAAAATCAGGGGAGTCATTTTCATCGATGAAAACTTTCACACCCTGAGCTTGAATTGCTGAAGCTGAAATCGGCTGAAGCCCAGCGGTATTACTTTGGTGCGATACTCGCCCAACATGCCAAAGCTGCGCAAACATAACACCGCCTGCATCATGCACTTGTTTTGTGACTTGTTTCCAGCCAGCAACTTGGGCGTCTGAATAGATCCCCGGTGTCCAAGCATACCCCTTACCGAGTTGCGATATTTGTGTCCCTTCACTAATAATTAAACCAGCCGTTGCACGTTGTGCGTAATAGGTTGCCATCAAACTGTTAGGGGTATCCCCGGGTTGACTTGCCCGCGAGCGGGTCATAGGCGGCATCACTATACGATTGCTCAGTGTTTTACCTGCTAAGTTAATCGACTCAAATAAATCAGCCATTTGGCCTCCTCAATGTTTATTTTCACTATGAGAAGCTTAACGATTTAAAATATTTTCATTAACAGCAATAAATACAAAATATATTTGTAAAAAATGAAAAAACTATAGCGTGAGCCTAGGCGCAATGTAGTCTAGAAATGCCGAAATCCGAGAGGATACACCACTATTTTGATAATACACGGCTTGTACTGCTTCTCTGCGATTTGGCGAAATAATTTGCTCGGTAAAAACTTCAACAAGTCTTCCGGCTTTTATATCTTGCCTCACCATA
Source organism: Pseudoalteromonas sp. JC28 (assembly GCF_013319255.1). NCBI lineage: Bacteria > Pseudomonadati > Pseudomonadota > Gammaproteobacteria > Alteromonadales > Pseudoalteromonadaceae > Pseudoalteromonas > Pseudoalteromonas sp. JC28. The sequence continues at coordinate 240,657 of NZ_QOKX01000002.1, forward strand.
AAGTTAGATAGCAGTGCAATGCCATGGCCAGCAATACATAATTGCCTCACGGTCTCGCCACTGGATGCGCTAATAGAAAACTTGAGCTGTTGCGGATTTTGTAAAGGCCAGACGTTGAGATGTGGGGCATCGGTAAAACCTATCAAGTTATGATGTGGAAGATCAATCAGTGATTCATTACCTACAAATTTACTTAAGTAGTCAGGGCTTGCTACAAGATGAAGTTTACTGCGGCCTAGCAAACGCGCATGAAGATTAGAGTCAGCTAAGTCACCAATTCGTATTGCGATATCGGTTTTATGCTCTAGCAAATCGATGATGCTGTCATGACTTGTTATTTCCAAAGTAATATCGGGAAAGGCCTCATTAAAACCTTTTAATATAGGCGTAAGCTGGTGAAAAACGAAAGGACTTGCAGCATCCACTCTTAATTTACCAGCTGGCGAAAATCGTAACAGCTTTAACGCCTCTTCACCTTGCTCAATGGTATTGAGTGCCTGCCGCGCATAGCGTAAAAATAGCTCTCCTTCTTCGGTTAACTCTATCCGTCGAGTCGTTCGATTGAATAGGGTTACACACAGGGACTTTTCCAGTCGAGTTACTGCTCTTGAAACCTTTGCAACTTGTTCGTCCATCAGATTTGCTGCAGCGGAAAAACTCCCAGTATCGACAACACAGATAAAAGCTTCTAGATCTTCGGTTTTTGAGCTAACGGTCATGTGTATTCCTTTTCATTTTCTACAAAAGTATTTTGTCATTTTCGCTATTTTTTGCAAATAAAAAAGCTTTCACACTACACCAACTTATTGCTTATCACGTTAAAAAGGTTATTTATGCCGCTTGCATTACTGGCGCTGACATTAAGCGCATTTGCCATTGGTACCACCGAATTTGTCATTGTTGGTTTAGTACCGACCATTGCTTCCGATTTATCAGTTTCGCTGCCAAGTGCAGGTTTACTGGTGAGTTTATATGCCATTGGCGTTGCTGTTGGTGCGCCCGTTTTAACCGCACTGACAGGGCGATGGAATAGGAAATCTGTATTACTTAGTTTGATGGCACTATTTGTCTTTGGCAATCTGCTTGCGTGGCAAGCGCCAAGTTATGAAAGCCTCATTTTAGCGAGGATCATGACAGGACTCGCTCATGGTGTGTTCTTCTCGATTGGCTCTACGATTGCAACTAGCTTGGTCTCAAAAGACAAAGAGGCAAGTGCCATCGCCATTATGTTCACGGGACTGACCGTTGCGCTCGTAACAGGTGTCCCCTTGGGTACTTGGATTGGCCAACAGTTTGGCTGGCGAGCCACTTTTCTAGTAGTTTCTGCTTTAGGTGTTATCGCTCTCTTGGGAAGTGCATTATTAATTCCAAAGAACCTAAAGCAAAGCGCATCTGCCAGTCTATCTGAGCAGGCAAAAGTATTATTGCAACCCAGATTACTGCTCGTCTATCTTATGACCATACTCGGCTACGGTGGAACCTTTACAGCATTCACCTATCTTGCGCCAATTTTACAACAGGAAGCTGGTTTTAACGCCGCTACAGTCAGTATTATTATGCTGGTTTATGGTGTATCTGTTGCAGTTGGCAATATCTATGGCGGCAAATTAGCAGATAAAAAAGGGCCGATAAGCGCTCTGACCATCATCTTCGCGTTACTCTCGGTCATTTTGGCTGTGTTGACATTTACCATGCAGTCGAAAACCGGCGTGGTGATCACAGTACTAGTGTGGGGAGCATTTGCTTTTGGAAATGTACCTGGTCTTCAGGTCTATGTTGTACAGCTAGCCGAAAAGTTTAGTCCAAAAACGGTGGATGTCGCATCGGGGTTGAATATCGCTGCCTTCAACGTTGGAATTGCGCTCGGCTCTGTTTTAGGTGGTCAAATTGTTGAAAATATGTCGCTGCAGGACACCGCTTGGGTAGGGGCACTTATCAGCACTGCAGCCTTATTAGCAACCCGTTTTAGTGGCTATCTAGATAACAGATCTTTATTGAAGGCTCAAGTTGTAGAGTAGGTGGCGGCTCATCCGGAGGAATTTTGCTAAAAGATCGCCACCTGAAGTGGCTCCTACGAAAAAAGCAATCTGGTTTAGCAAATATTCAAGCCACACTAAAATAGGAGCAGGTTAATCCTGCGAGCTTTTGTTAAAGATCGCCACCTGAAGTGGCTCCTACGAAAAAAGCAATCTGGTTTAGCAAATCTTCAGGTCTCACCAAAGTAGGAGCAGGTTAATCCTGCGAGCTTTTATTAAAGATCGCCACCTGAAGTGGCTCCTACTAAGCTAAAGTGCAAGTGCTACACTATTGTTTGGGGATCGCATTTCCTTTAAACGACACTTTGATATTCGTCACTTTACTTAAGTCATAAAGCTGTGGATTTTTCAGCTTAATTGACCAAGTGGTAAACGGAGTTGGTTTAAAGTAATTAATCGCATAATCGTTTGCGATTGCACCACTGGTGATTGGATCTATGCGCGTCGTTTCACTATCTAACAGCTCGTAACTTACCAATCGGTATAACGACTCTGCACTAAATTGATAGTATTGCCCTTTAAACCTATCTTGATATGAACCACTAGATCTTACTTCGATATCATAGCGCTGGTTCTCATTTAACCCCGGACCTTCTAGTACAACATTGACCTCGTCTAATCTAACTCGATCAAACTGGGAAAAATCAATATCTTCCAACGACAGCGTAAAACTCATTTCACCGTCTTGCGCAAAATCCAGCAATTGCTGCGGCGCATCTAACTCTTCTATGGTGAGCATAAAATCTTGAGGCCGAGGGTTAAAACGCAATAATGACGCAGCCTCTTGTTCACGTAGTAAAGCTAAGTCGTGACGGTATTCTTGATAACTTTGATTAAGGCTGGGTGTCACTATGGTGTCATCAAGAGACCAGTAGCTAAATGCCGCCTGATAGTTTGTTAGTGCAACAAATATCGGCCGTTTTAGATTATTTAAAGTCCGGAATAGCTGTTCCTCCATGTCCTGAATTTCATCTAGACTGTTTTGATTATTTTGTAAAAATGCATCTATACGATTGATCTGTTTAAGTTTTGCATCAGCGGTGATGCGCAAATCTATCTGTCTAGACTGCTCCTGGGCAATATCAATCTCTACAGCAACTATTGCCTTGCCATGATTAATCAACTTTTCGATAGCAACAAGGTAGTCACTTGCACCATCAATGTCTTCATCTATGGCCTTTTTCATTTGTGCCTTAGCAGTTATTAAAAATTCGTCCCAAATTCGATTTGCCTCTTCTTTGGTCGGAATGAGTGAATTAAGGCGATTGAACTCTTGTGCAAGCTCACTACTAGAAAACGGATCAGCGGTTTTTTGTGATAACACGTTTAACTGGCCGCTAACCGTTTGTACTTTATCCATTAATGACGCGATATCATCAATTTTGGTTTTTAACTCATTGATCTCTTGGATTGTGGCGGGCAAGCTCGCAACTAAGTCTTTCAAGCCACTGGTATCTCCCCCCGCAGCACCGGCAAATGCAGTGCCCGCACTAATTACGGTTTCAAGTACTTTAAGCCCAATTTCAGTGATTTTATCTAGTTTGTAGTCCAAAATTCCTTGTTGAAACTCGACCCCTGAATAGAAGACATTATTTTCTTGTCCGCTGAATGCTGCTTTTTGTTCATCAAGTGTCTTTACCAAGCTCGTCAGTTGCTCTACAGAGCGAGAGATAATTCGTTGCTCAGCAGATGCAACGTCGAATAGGTTATCCTGCATTAAAGTGAGATCTTGGCGTTTGTTTTCTAAACTTCGACCTTGTTGCTGAAAATTACTATAGCTATCCTGATATGCTTCCATCGCTTCAATATATGCTTTAATCGTTAACTCATAAAAGTCGCGGGATAGGCTAGGCACATAGTTTTTGTTAAGTGTTGCGTACGACAAAAACTGTTTAAAGTTAGCAAGCTGCAAGTAAAAATTCTTTGCTTGAACGGAAGATTCTCTAACATCATGAGCTGCGTTTAAAATAGATTCAGGCCAACTCAACATCTCAATACTTAACGCTGGATTTTGATCATAGATAGAAGCTGCCATATCGAATGACTTTTCAAATGCATCTAAAAAGTACTCTTTATGCACAGAGATGAGTGACGTTAGCGCTGGCGAAACAGGCGTTGCAAACTTATTGCCTTGTATTACCTGATATAGCGTACCAAACGAATCCGGTGCAATACTAAAGCGTTCAATTTCACCATCACTTGGCGAATGAGCTGTGATTATATTGATATTGGCCTCAACTTTATCAGCCATAAATACCAATGTTGATGCTTGAGCATTTTGGGTGTCTACATTGATACTCACCGTACCATTACCCATTATTTTACGTGCGACGATAAAAATTCGTTTGTTTGGCGCATCGAAAATCATGTTTCGGTCGATTTCCACCGTGTCAGCAGCAATGACGATAGTATTATGATCTCTTGCACTAGTAAGCACGTCATTCAAATTGACATGTAAGGCCGAGACCAAATAATTTTGTGTGTCTATCTGTTGTTGATTTGAAGTCGTAACGCTCGGTAGGTTTTGACTTAGCTCAAGATTATATAGCTCATTCCAAGTCGCAGCTTGGCTCGAAAAAGCGCAGCCAATCAACAGGCTGAGTAAAGTTGGTTTCATAGTAACTCCTTGTTGCAACATAAAACACCAACCTATTGAGCGCTCTATGAGAGTAGATCGCTCAATAGCTGTTGATTTATGATGCTAAAAATTCAAACTTATTGATGTTTACTGCTGTGATGTAGGCAGGTAGGCGTTTTGTAGAAACGTCCTTGCTTTGTCTGCAATGTCTTTCCATGAGTTGCTGGCATTGCTAGCAAGAGGTGAAGAAACGATCCCTGCAACAATCACATTGGCATTACGTAATGCATTTTCACTGTCTAATTGGGTCAATACATCTCGAAGAGATTGCATATCTCCATACAAAGACTGCCAGTGCACTTGAACTTTGCGTACATTACTCAGCGCAGTTTCAATTTTTTCATTCATGCCTTCCACTTGCCCTTTGGCAATTTGATAAGAGGCCGCAAGACTCATCGCGTGAGCGAGTTCCTTATTCGCCGTCTCAATTTGAGATTCTACTTTATTAATCTCGCTCTTTACTTCCTCTAACTGAGCACCTTGGATACTACCGCCAATGATTAACCCAAGTACGCCGCCAAGACTACTTAAGCCAATGCCGGTTTTCAAATCACTCTTTTCATCATTCAGATCGTTGAGTCGTCGTTGTAATGTGCTAATTCGGTCACGTATGTTAGCTGGCTGGTCTTTATTTAAAATGTCCTCAAAAGTGCCTTCTAGTGTATTTAATTGTCCAGAGTGCGTAGTTAAATCTCCCTGGAAGGCAACAAGTTGATCTACCACTGTTTGGGTTTTTGTTAGATTACCATCAACAAAATTCATGAAGGTGTTTAGAAATGAAATTGCTACTTGTCTGCTTTGCTCAGCAGCTTGCAAATTTCCGCTTAGCGACGCGTTATGTAGCTTTGTTAGTTCATCGATAAATGGTTGAATTAGCAATACATGGGTATCGGAGTAATTCGCTAATTTTGTCGCAAGGTCAATGATGCTAGGATAAAGCTTATGATTCCAATTCTGACCCGACGCATTGATTGATTCAAAGGTTGTCATTAGTGCAATGTAGTCGTTATTTAGAGGCGTATCTGCTGGATATCGCGTCGCACTTCTAAAGGCAGCTTCGTTATTAGGTAAGCTAACAGCTGACTCAGCAAAAACTTGAATTGTGTGCCATTGCTCCTGAGTAAGTAGGAAGTCATTCGAGCCAACATCTATAAACAACGGTGAACCTTCAATATCACCTTGAAGTGTATCGTACATAATTGGTGAGATTTCTGGGACGTCGGTATTCGCAGTTGCAAGCTGACTAAGCCCAAATAATTGGAGTGACGTTACGATAGCGATTGCGCTTTTCTTTAACTTAATTGATTTCATCTTTCATATTCCTTAATCAATCGGTGTTCTAACTGTTAAGTTGCACTAGACCTATTCTGGTTTAAAAGGTGCAACTGAAGATAAAAGTGCATGTAGTTAAAATGTTAACCAAATGTACTTTTAATATTATTGATATAGGGACAATGAGAATGGAAGAACTTCTACACTTTCTAACAAATTGAGGAAATTAGTTGCATTTTCAATAACACCAAACAGCATGGCATACAATCTACAAAACAACATATTAAGTAAATGAAAGTTAACAAAAACGAGCTATAACCTGGCCATCCATAGCTATAGATGTAGGGGGTTTTGTTACAAACAGATAGTTAACAGCTTATTTTTATAGCCACTTTCGCTCAAAATTCAACCTTAATTAAACTGTTTCATAAAATCGAACTCAATGTTTCTGCCGCTATAAATGAGGCGCGTGTTCTTTGTTGAAGAAATAAATTCAATCTATTGACAGCTATCTGATCTTGGCCAGAAAAATCAAAGTAACTACCCGTTAGTACAGCCACTTTAAGTTATATAAATGACTTAAAAATTCAAACAAGGTTAAACCTAAAACGATTAAGAAAATTATCAATAACCACTTTTAGCTAGGCAGGGGAAATAACACTAAATCTGGTATAGACCAAAACACATATTTCATTTATAACTGTTAAAAACAAATGTTTAATTTATGTAATATTTATGTAATTTTATTTGGATGCGGCGGTCTTTATCTTATAAAGTAATGTGAAAAGAGAAGTTAAATGAACAAACTAAGAAGAATGATGATATTTAAGGGGGTGGTAGAGTCAGGATCACTGACCAAAGCCGCGGAGAAGTTATCTTTGTCTAAATCAGTGATCAGCCAACATCTCAAGAAACTAGAAGAAGAGATAGGAACACCACTACTATATAGAAACACACGAAGCCAATCATTGACCAACGTTGGTAAAGACTTCTATGCGTACTGCCTTGAAATCAGCCATTTATCAGAGTTAGCTTGGGAGAAAGCAAGATCTAAGCAATCAGTACTGGCAGGGCAGTTAACAGTGACAACATCCTATGCTTTGATGCAAACCATCGTTGCACCTGCACTATGTAAGCTGATTAAAACGCACCCTAAAATCCGCCTGAATTTAATTAATGAAGATCGCCATCTCAATCTAGTGGAGCGGGGGATAGATCTTGCTGTTAGAGTAGGTAAAAGCACAGATGTGGAGCAATCACAACAATATATTGGTTCATTTAGAGACGTGCTATATAAAGCAAAGGACAGTGAATTTAACGACACAACCGCTCCTTACATTGCAAACTCTTGGGAAAGCAAAGTCACAAATTATGAATTTATACATACAACACAAAATATCGTTAAACCGCTTTCATTCAAAGCACATCACAAAACCAATTCCGTTAGCGATACAATAGGGCTCATTGAAAGCGGTTTGGGTATTGGATTAGTGCCAGAAATCATCGCATTTAATAATCATAACTTGGAGCGAGTAGATCCCGAATTCGAGCTGGAAAAAGTGGAAGTATTTTGCATTCATAAAGGTAGTACTGATGTACCCGCGACGATACGAATTGCGCAAAGTGCTATTAAAAGCTATATGGATGCTCATCAATTTGTATTGAAAAATGCTGCGATGCACTAGTGAGCGCCAGATGGAATGCTGTCCTCATTTGCGTTACTAAAAATCTACGTTATGCTTGCAGTAGTTTAAGAAAATTATTTCACTCTAAACATGAAGTTAAAGGAAAATCTATTCTCCCGTTGTACCTTGGTATTTGGGCTAATATTGTTTGCGATACTGAGCCAAAGTACTCAAGCGGAAATAACCATCGCGGTTGTAGGCAAAACTAAAAATGACACCTTTTATGAACAATCGTATAAAGGGTGTGTAGACTTTGCGAAACAACATCCAAATGTAGAGTGTATCTACGATGGTGCAGACGACTATCAAGATTTTAGAACGCAAAGCCTAATTATTAATGAACTATTGAGTAAAAAGGTAGACGGGTTATTAATATCAACTACCGATTCAAACTATCTCGTGTCACGTTCGCTCAAAAAGGCAAAGCAATTGAAGATACCAGTGATCACTTTTGACTCTGACCTTTTAACAGAGCATAAAGATTACCGTCTCGCCTATGTAGGAACCGATAACTTTGCATTTGGTGTTGCACTTGGAGAAGCCGCTAAACCTTATAAAAAGGCCGCGCTTCAATCGTTTTGTATTCAAACAGGTCATCACTCAACACCTAATTTGGATAAAAGAATCAATGGCGTTAGATATGCACTCTCTACACATACAATAGACAACCTTACAAAAACAGAGAATGATCTCAAGCAAGGGTGGCAGAGTACGAACGATGCCCACTTTACACAATGGGTAAACGCGAAGATGCGATAAGCCAACTATTGACCTTACTAAATTATGAAAATCCCCCGATTTTTATTGCTGTCGCTGGCTTCGCTCAATTTCACTCTAATTATATTGAACGCGTATTACCATACAAAGAGAAGATCAAAAATAACAATGCTGTGATCATTTCCGCAGATACAGAAGAGATGCAACTTAAAGCTTTGGAAAAGGGACTTTCAACAATCAATATTGGCCAAAACCCCTTTGAAATGGGCCGAAAAGGAGCGGAATTACTTTACAATACGATAGCTCTTGGCCAGACACCTTCCAAGGACAACTACTACTTAGACTTTCATTACTGCAACCAAACAAACGCTCTTAAATGTACCGTTAACCATTAGCTTTAATGACTTTGTTATACGAAACCCTAGTCTCGGTCAAAATGACGGATAGGTTTCGACATCTATTTTTCACGCAAAAAAAACAATACTAAAGTACCAATTAAAAAGTCTATTTAGAGACGTAAAACATCATAAAATCTGGTTTTTCGGTTACTCATTGACCGCTGACTCAATAAATACGACAATGGTATTATATTAAGTGATGTTATTGTAAACAAAAAATTTACATTAACTCTATTTTATTGGAGTGGCTATGAAACTTAACTTTACAACCTTAGCGTTAATATCAGTTGTTGGTACAGCAAGTGCTGCCGACAATTTAGTCGTTAACGGCTCGTTTGAAACATCAGGCAATATTTCTGGTGATTGGGCGTTATTTGACAACCTCCAAGGTTGGAATAGAGAAGGTGCCAGATTCGAAATTCAAAAGCAAAGCCTTGGTATTATCGTGCCTCAAAACGGCAATCAATACCTAGAGCTTGACTCAACTGCAAATTATACAATCTACCAGAATATCCCAACAACGGCTGGAAAAAAGTATAAAGTGAGTTTTTATTACTCGCCTCGAGTGGTAAACAATAACTCAACTAATCGTGCACGTGCATGGTTTGGTGACAACACACTAGTGACGATGAATGCAACGACCCGAGGCTGGACAAAGTACGAGTATACGGTTGAAGCGACTGGTAGTTCGACACAATTACGCTTTCAGGGGTTAGGCACTTCTGACTCATATGGTGCGTTACTAGACAACGTAGTCGTAACAGAAGAGGAAGACGTTACACCTCCAGAGCCTCCAGTAACTTGTAAAGTAGGCGTGTATGGCATCAATAACTTTGGTGAAGACAGCAATAGCTATGTTTATAAATTCGACATGGTTAATGGTACCTATGCATACGTTGATGGCGTCGCTAATACAGCTTCAAACATTGCTGCGCACAATGGTGCACTTTACTTTATGGAACAAAACGACAGTGCATCTAAAGCTTCATCACTTTGGAAGGTTTCACTAGATAGTGCAGAGCAGACTTTAGCTGCTAATGCAGTTTCATGGCCATTATACCGTTCAGCAGTAACGCCAGACGGTACTAAATTACTTGCAAGCAGCAAAACTTATCTTTATGAGTTTGACATGCAAACAGGCGCAAAAACAGTGCTTGGAAAACTAAGCTATGCAGGTGACGACTTCTCACACGGTGATATCGCTTATTCAGCAGATACTAACGTGATTTACGTACTAACAGGTAAAGCACTTTACACGCTAGATAAAGGCGACATGTCTTTAGATCTCGTTGGCGAGCATGGTGTAAATTGGGCATCGGGTTTAGCAGTAAGCTCAGACGGCACCTTATACGTATCTGGCCGTAACTCAGGTGAAGACGCGAAGATCTACACACTAGATCCAAACACTGCAGAAGCAACCTTTGTAATGGATGGCCCTGAGCACATCAACGACTTAACGTACGTAGCCAACTACTGCGAATAAATTAAGAAACAAGTAGACTGTAGACAAGGCGAGGGGAAACCCTCGCTTTTTTCGTTTTGGCTTTGTGGTGATTCCTATGAGAACTCATAATACTGAGGACTATAAAACAACAAATTACGTCCTTATTTCACAATCAATAAATTTCACTGACACATATTTCAGAATAGACGTTGTTAATATCCTTCAAATGTCGATGGGTCACATATCACAGGCTTTCCTTATCCGGCTTATCCTAGGCAAGACTGCTGTTAGTAGGCTGAAGATAGTTCAAAAATGTGAGGTAAACTGTAATATTGTGATAGCCTAGGCTTTAGGCAATTATTGAGACTGAATTATGAGCCGCTGCCACCTCGCTCGAATGATGGGCGAACACAAAATGCGTATTGCTGATGTTGCCAGAAAAACTGGTTTGAGTAGAGCCACAGTCACGTTGTTGTATAAAGAAACGGCCCAAAGAGTCGATCTCGATGCAGTAGACAAACTATGCGAACTGTTCGATTGCGATATAAAGGACTTATTTGAGCGTGTGTAACCATATCAGGCATACGACTGTTGACATGGACGGAACCAAATGAAAATCGATAGAAATAAACCTGAAGTATTAAGAGTGACCGAGTACATATTCAAGAGATTTAAAATTTAGTAGGCAAATCTGCCGATGAGTCTCTAATTGCCTCTATTCGAGGAAATTAGAGGCTCATTTCCACCAAAACTAATCACTGGTGAACTGCAACTACAAGAATAAAAACAAGGATTGTTAAATGATTGAATCGTTCAAACTTAAAGGCGTTGCCACGTATAAACCTGATGGTATTGAAATAAATAGTCTCAAGAAGATTAACTTTTTCTACGGTGCTAATGGTTGCGGTAAAACAACCGCTTCCAACTATCTAACAGACACCAGCATTGAGAAGTTCAATGAGTGCTCCATTCAGTGGCAAGGAAACATCCCGCTTAACACACTGGTTTACAACAAAGCATTTAGAGATAAGAACTTTGGCGGTAGTGATATCGCAGGGGTTTTTACTTTAGGCGAAGCGACTACCGAACAGGTTGAACTGATTCGATTAAAGAAAGCTGAGTTTGATAACGAAGAAAAACAACTCACTGGTAATCAAAAAGTCCTTAAGCAAAAAAATGTTGAATTAGATACGGCAACAAGTGAGTTTACAGAGCAATGTTGGTCGTTGTATAAAAAGTATGGTGATGACTTCAAAGAGGCGTTACAAGGCTCCTTAAAGAAAAAGTTATTTAAGGACAAGATTCTTCAGTTCTCAGTTTCTGCATCTGATGTAGAACAGGTCTTGAAACATGAACTGCTAATTGAAAAAGCTAAAACCTTGTTAGGTGAGCGCCCAGAGGTATATCCAGAACTCCCTTCAATGAACTTAGATTTACTTTCACGTATCGAGCAGGATGACATTTGGCAAACAGTTATCGTGGGTAAAAGTGACGTTGATATAGCCGCAATGATTGATACGTTAGGTACTCATGATTGGGTTAATCAAGGGCGAAAGTATCTTGGAGAGGATGAAACTTGCCCATTTTGTCAGCAAAATACGATTAACGATGCATTTAAGGCTCAGCTAGAACGTTACTTTGATGACGATTTTTCAGTACAAACAGAAAAAGTTACCCTATTAAAAGAAAACTATAGTCAAAGTGCTGATGAGCTCATTCTCTCTCTGCAAAAGTTGTTAGATACTGAAAAAAACAACCCGCATAGTAAGTTGGATCTTGAAGCATGCATCCCATATTTTCATGCTCTTGAAAGCGCAATTAAGTCTAACATTCTTGGTTTTTCGGAAAAAGTTGAAAAAGCGAGCCTACAGTTTGATGTTTCTCCTACGGCACGAGCTTTAACTGAGTTGCAAAGTTTAATCGATAAAGCTAATGATGAGATCAAAAATCATAATCAGTTAGCCACAGACTTTGATAGGGAAACATCCAAGTTTAAAGCTGAGGTATGGCAGTTTTTAGCCGATGAAATAAATGATGACTACAAGCGCTATAAAAAGAAAGTTACAGGCCTAGAGAAAGCAGTGGAGCAGCTTGGAAAAACTTTTGCTGAACGCACAGAAAAAGTCGCAACTTTAAAAACAGAATTGGCGGACTTAAGTAAAAATAATACTAGTGTTCAACCTGCTGTAGATGAAATTAATCGCTTATTAAAAGCATATGGATTTCTAAATTTTGAAATTGTGCCTTCTCAGCAGTTAGAAAACCATTATGTTATTCAACGTCAAGATGGCACATTAACACTAGATACATTAAGTGAGGGTGAAATTACATTCATCACTTTCTTATACTTTGTGCAGTTGGCTAATGGTGCATTAACTCAAGACGCTGTAACAGAAAACCGAGTTGTTGTAATCGATGATCCGATCTCAAGTTTAGATAGCAATGTGCTTTATATCGTCAGTGCAATTGTTAAACAACTCATTAAAGAAGTTAAAGAAGGCTCCACGGTTAAACAGTTGTTGTTGTTTACACATAATGTGTACTTCCATAAAGAGGCTTCTTTTCAAGGTGGTAGATCCAATGGATGTAATCAAACACACTTTTGGATTTTAAGAAAAGCAAACAATATAACTTCCATTCAGCCCTACGAGCAGCTCAATCCAATAGAGTCCTCATACGAATTGCTTTGGCGAGAAATCAAAGAACAAGGCAACAATTCGTGTATTACCATACAAAACACCATGCGTAGAATTTTGGAAAACTACTTTAAGATTCTTGGTAAATTTAGTGATGGTGATATTGAAGCTAAGTTTAAAAACCCTCAAGAACAGCAAGTTTTTCGTTCATTATTGTACTGGATCAATGATGGTTCCCACTGTTTACCGGATGATTTGTTTATTCAAAATCAAGATGACACTGTTGATATATATTGCAGCGTATTCAAGGATGTATTTAAGTTCTCAGGGCATATAGCTCATTACAATATGATGATGGGCGTGCAAGACGAGCCAGAGGTTGTCGGGGAGCTGGGAGTTGATGTTGTTTGATGACACAGGCGCTACAACACATACAAATAACAATAACCGGCTGACTTAGATATTATCGAGTAGGTCACTGTAACTAGTTCAAAGCCGCTACAGTTAACTAAATAATAAGAAGTAAATATGGATATCAAATATTGGGAAGGTGGGCTAGAGCGCCACGAAATAGATGCGATTAAAAAAATTGAGAACGTTCTTAGTTCTTCAAATGTGCAAAAACAGAAAGGTAAAGGCACGAATAAAGGGCAAGGTTTTGAAACCCTTCAAGCACTAAAAAAGCCTTTTAATGAAGGCTGGAAAGGATATGCAGGTTTTCGCTTTATTAATAAAAACAAACAAGGCGAAATCGATTTATTAATCGTAACTCACTGCAACATACTGATTGTTGAGCTTAAACATTGGAACGGAAAGCCTGTAACTTCAAGTAATGGTAAGTGGTATTGGGGCGATGAAAACCGAGGCAAATCTCCTGTTGAAGTCACTCGTAATAAAGAGTTTCTGTTAAAAAATTTACTAAAACCATTTGCTGGTAAATTTAGAAACGAAGGCCGTACTCCTCATGTACATTTTTTAGTAGTGATGAGCGGGAATAGTAAATTTTCGCAGTTACCTAAAAAAGATTTAGCTAATACTTTATCACTTAGTGATTTTTGTAAATTGTGTTCAAACGAAGGTCAATTCAATAAACGATTCACACCGCACCCAGATGCTAAAGTTTTACTTAAAGATCTACCTTTATTAGAAAAAGGCTTACTACTTAATGATAAAAAAGTAGAAGCTAAACCTTTGTCTGTCGAAGGCTGGTTAGGGCAAGAGCAAATTTTCGAGCACCCGAATAACGTTTATAAAGAGTTTTTTGCTCAAAGTGAATCCGATAAAAATGATCATGCCATTATACGTAGTTGGGATTTTGATAACCTTTGTAGCCATGATGCTAAAACGCCTGATGGCCGAATAAGAATAGTCTCTCGTGAACGTGAAGTGCTGACAAAGATAAAACGAGAAAACAGAGAGCTTTACGAGCATTGTGTTTCATCATTAACCATACCGACTAAAGATAAGATTACTTCGCAATACAATGAGGTTGTTGAGCTTCCCCATGGGCATGAGCGCCTGAATGACTTTATTGCCACTTATGGTGAGAACTTATCAATTGATGAAAGAGTTAACTTAGTTCGAGTATTAGTTGCTCGTTTTGCAGACTTGCATCAACTGCAACTCGCACACCGAGATATCGGAAATCACAGTATCTGGTTTAGCACCGGGCAGCGAGTTGCTCTCTCTAACTTCATATCAACATTTGCACGCAAAAAAGAAACCGTTGGTGATATTCGAGATGAGTTATCTGTCTACAACCAAGATACCACTTATTCGTCACCATACCATTATGACGTTGTTCGATTAGCGATTATCGGCTGGGCTATTATAGGTGCAGAGCGTTTAACGCCAAGCCTTGAAAAAACAATTTCAGAAAAACTAGCTCAATGTGATGAATGGTACGGGGAAATACTATTAAAGGCGTTTGAAGGCAAAACCTTTGCTAATGCAGGTGAATTGCTTGATGCATTAGTAGAACAAGAACCGAGCAAAGAAGCTGAGTTTAGTTTTTCGAGTAAAGAATTAGAGCGCTTTGTTAAGGCAACTAAAGTTTCTAGGCTACACCCTGAAGTCGAATTTATGTCTGAATCAGATGTTAAAGAGATGTATAAGGCTGACTCAGGTGTAGTAAAAGTTTGGAACAACATCAACCCGACTGATATTAACGCTGGCCTTGGTTTACGCACATTATCGTTTTTAGAACGAGTAGAAAAGCTACAGAGCCTCAACTTAAGCTTTATACCGTCAGTTATTGATTATGGTATTACCGCACGCGATAGCTCGCTGTATTTGGTTTCTGAGTGGGTTGAAGGCGAACCTTTAGACCCTTACCGAATGCGTAACAGAAGAAATGACATCGTGAAAAGCTTAATTGCTCATGTTGAGCATATGCATTCATTAGGCTTTGCACACGGTGATTTAAAACCAGAAAACGTCATCGTTGATAAGCGAGGCGATGTTTATATTATTGATGTTTTAGACTTTCATCATGATTCTAAAGAATTACTGAATACAGAATATAGCCCAATAGATATTGATAAGAGCTCTGCATTTGAGCGTGACAATTATGCCGTTATGAAGATAACTGCGGAGCTATTAGAGGTTGAGTGGGGCACGAAAGACGACAAGTTCGAAGCAGTCAGCCTAGCGATTATTCATGAGCTTGAAGATGTAGACTTTGGTTTTAAAGAGTTAACTCGCTTTAAATATGCTGTTTTAAACCCGGAAAAAACAACTACGCCAACAGTTGAATTAATTGATATTGAAATTGGGAGTAATAGAGAAGATTTTGAGTCGGTTACAATATATCCTGATAACGGTAAGTTGTATGTATCAATTGAAGAGAATCGTAGTAAAGGTTATGGCTTAGTTGTTGTATTTTCAGGGCTAGGGGGTGTTCAAAAACTTTTCTTCGATGACGCTCGTTTTGAATTTGAGCACGGGTTGCGCCCTATCAAAAGTGATAGAAGTGAAGTATCTCGTAGAGATATAGAAAATGCAGTTCTAGAGCTACCGTTTGGTATTCGAATTTCGCAAGGCCGAGCGAGCTACTTAGACAATATTAATAACCGAATTCGTCAGTTTTATAGTTTTGAGAATGCGGTAAAACAATTTCAGTTAAAGCAACACAAAGTAAAGCCAATACCATTTGAGCCTCAAGAGCAACTTGCTGAAGTTGAAGTAAATGTTAAACCAATATCTACGAGTGAACTTTGGCAAGCAATTCTTAAAACAGAGACTGAATCGCATCCTTATGTTGAACTTACAGGTGAACCACGAACTCACAAAGATAATAAAGATACGCTCATATTACCATACGAAGCAGACAGAGATCCGCTTGACGGGTTTACAGCCAAAGATCAGGTTGAAGCGATTATTGTTGATGGCGAAGAGGATTACTTTATAGGGGAAGTTAATTTATCTGCGTCTGGTTTAAATAGGGTGCAATTATCACGATTCGCCAGTAGAGCTTTTCGTTTGCAAGAGAGTGATATTATTTTCTTCCGCAGTAAAGCAGATAAGGCATCTTTTAATAAGCGTAAGAACGCTTTAACACGCATTCTGGAACAAGATTCTGTTGTTGAAAATCTGTCCGACTATTTTGAACCTAACTGTAATTTAGCACCAACAGATTATGGCTTAACTGTTACTGATAGTGACTTTGCTTGCTACGATATAAAGGATAGCAAAGGTAAGGTTGTTAAAACGCTAAATGAAAAGCAACGAATTGCTTTTCAAAAGCTTTTAAGGTTTGGTCCTCTTTCAATGCTGCAAGGCCCACCCGGTACAGGTAAGACGGAATTTATTGCTGCATTTGTTCATTACTTAATTGAAAAGAAAGGTGCAGAACGAATCCTACTTGTAAGTCAGTCTCATGAAGCTGTGAATACCGCTGCTGAACGTATTAGAAAGCATTGTAGTCGTTTAAATACAAGCCTTGATGTTGTTCGCTTTAGTCGTAGTGAATCAACAGTCTCTAACTCGTTACATGACGTGTATTCAGACAATATTGTAAGTCAAAGAGTTGAGCAATTTGAAACTCAATTAAAATATAGGGTACTGAGCCTTGCTAAGTCATTAAAAGCGCCAAATGAATATTTGGAAGCATTTCTATCGTTAGATAAACAACTTCTTTCTTTAATAGCAGAACAAGAAATTGCCTTGAAAGAACTTGATGATGAAAGCCTAGAAGCTAATCAGAAAAAAGCTATAAAGAAACAACTTGGTGAGCGGAAATCGCTTATCAATAGCAGACTGCCTCAAAGTGTACGAATTAACAAAGATTGGCACGATAACTTAAATGAAGTTAGAAGTGGCTTAATAAAAGATCTAAACCATGAATTTGCTATTGAACATAATATTTCTAGTTCAGTCCAACGATTAGTGAAATTGTCGAAAGACATGATCAGAGTTATGCAGTCTGGCAATGCTAATATGGACGAGTTTCTTGCTCGTTCAAAACAACTGGTAGCTGGTACTTGTGTTGGTATAGGTAACTGGAATATTGATATAGCAACTAACCAATATGATTGGATTATCATTGATGAAGCCGCTCGATCTATCGCTAGTGAACTTGCTATTGCAATGCAAGTTGGTAAACGGATTCTCTTAGTAGGTGATCATAAGCAATTACCGCCTCTTTATACTGACCCTCACAAAAAAGCATTGGCACGGCATTTAGGTATTCCGTCTTCCAATGACATTGATGAATTAATTGAAAGTGATTTTGCTCGGGCATTTGAAAGTGATTATGGCCAGAAAGTAGGAGCCAAGCTACTTGTGCAATACCGAATGGCACCAGCTATTGGTTCTCTTGTATCACAATGCTTTTACGATGGTGAACTTGAGAATGGTGATCGCAAAATTCCCGATATTTACGATGACGTACCAAATGAGATGAGCGCATTTACAACGTGGATTGATACGTCACATTTAGGCAAACAAGCTAAACACCAAGAAAAAGGCTCAAGGTATAACATTTACAATGAGAAAGAGGCTGAAGCCATTGTTGATGTGCTCAAAAAAGTAGATGAGAACAAGAGCTTTTTAAGTTCGTTGTTTGAGCAAGTAAAAGAAGGTGAGGCCGCTATAGGTATCATATGTATGTATGCT
This sequence comes from Pseudoalteromonas sp. JC28, assembly GCF_013319255.1. NCBI lineage: Bacteria > Pseudomonadati > Pseudomonadota > Gammaproteobacteria > Alteromonadales > Pseudoalteromonadaceae > Pseudoalteromonas > Pseudoalteromonas sp. JC28. Next base: position 258,598 of record NZ_QOKX01000002.1, read on the forward strand.
GAGCAGAAAAGGTATTTAAGACGAAGAGTAAAACAGTCTGGCTTTTCTGATGAGCTAATTAAGTTGCTTAATATTGATACTGTAGATAGTTATCAGGGGAAAGAAAATAGAATTATTATTCTGTCTGTTACCCGTTCAGATCAAAGGCAATCATCAGGTTTCATGTACTTGCCCAACAGAATCAATGTCGCTCTTTCTAGAGCAATGGACAGGTTAGTCATTGTTGGTGATAAAAGAATGTGGCAAGGGAAAAATAGTCAGCTGCCATTTGGAAAAGTGATTACCTATATGGAAGAAAATGCTAATGAAAGCTTATATCGCTTTGTAGATGCTAAAACCAAGAAATTAAAGAAGGCAGTATAAGGGTTATGGAAAACACAACGATTGAATTTAATGAAGTAGACTACATTGTACCTACAAAGACATTTAAAATTGAATTTTCTTATTTAAGCAAACAAGGTTTCCCATTCGTTAAGGAGTTTTTACTTAAAGCTCTTTATATTTCACCACTTTCAAAGTTTGAATTGTCTTCATTCTTTGGTTTTAATCAACGAGAACTCGCGGCAGCGATAGAAGAGCCCATTAGTAAAGGAGAAATTGCATATTCTGATGAAGGAAAGTTGTTTTTAACCCCGCTAGCTAAAGGTTACTTTTCATCACTAGATGATAAACCTATGGTTGAAAAACCTCAGACTAGAAGTGCTTCTGTGTCTTTTGAGTTAGTAGGTTTCAATAAAGTTAAAAACCAACATCAGAATTGGCATTCAGGCCTTCGCTTAAAAGTAAACCATGAAAAACAGAGTTTAAGTGAGCAACATGCGAGAGCAATGTTTACTAAACATTTTCAGCAGCTTGTTCAAAATGATGAGTTAGGCGGGTTTAAAACCCATGACAATTCATTACCTAGCTTATATTCCGTTGATAAAGTTACCAGTAAGAAAACTATTGCTCACAGAATTAAACGAAGATTTGAGATAGATTTAGATAACCAAGTTAAGCCCTTAGATCTGCGTCAGGAATACGTAAATGACGAAGCAGTGGTACAAGAAATTTTAAATGAAACAGACAACTTTAGATTAAGCAACAACCTAAATAGTATTACTTCGGCTTGGGATGCTTTTGAAGATATGTCCATTTCTCGGTTTATTCATGATACCAGCATCGATTTTCGAAGTCTGCTCGCTGAAATGGTGGCTGGTTCATATGATAAGCCTTATGAGCTTCTATTAGGGCCTCTATACGGTAAACAACCCTTGAGTGTGATTGAGAACCATTTAAAGCAACTTAAGCCTCTTAAAAATAACCAAAAAGCGCAAGAGTTATCTTGGTATGCTGCAAACACTCGTTATTGGGGAATGAGTGAAGGATTTAATACCGCTAAAGTGATCCTTGTTAATTATAGTAACAAGGGAAATAGTAAAAATTATGATTTGAAGCTTTACTTACCTTGTGACGAACATCCAAATATTGAAAGCCAGGCTGGTAAGGTATGGAAACAAAAGTTAGGAAATTTGGAATTTTGTGAGGGCATTAGAAACGGATTATTTGATGGCAGTGTTGAAATTTTAGTTCTAGAGGGAGAGTTTGCAGCTGTAAGTTATCATCTAGCTATGCCTGATATTAGTCCTGTCCATATACCTTTAGGCTTCCTCACTACAGATCAAAAGCTAATTGCCAATGTTGTCAGCGTTGTTAACCAATTTATGTCGGATTCGGTATCACATGATAAGCCGAATTTAATTGGAAAATTTCAAACGAAGTAGTAGCTGGAGGGTCATATGAAATTTACAGAAACCCAATTATAAGCAGCTATTATTGAGCTACTTGGTGAACAAGGTAACCGGTAGTGAGCTTACTCGTAGCAATATTGAAGTTTGATTAAGGACAATATACGTCTGTTCTTATCTAATAAGTATCAAGCTGACAAGATTGCAGCTGGTGAGATCTATTCAATCATTACGCAGACATGGGTATATAAAAAGCTTTTTACGATATTTTAATGGCATTGGCGATTAAATACCATTTCCAATACCCAGAAGACAAACGTATAAAGAAATCCTCGAACAAGCTGAAAATTTTAAAAAGAATAGGGCGGTTGCATGAGTAATAAAACACGCGTCGACATGATAATTGAGACATTACGAGATCATAAAGGTGAAAAATTAACTGCTCGCGAACTTGCTAAGTTGTTTCTTGAACGCTATCCAGCAGAAATAACTGAAAAAATGAAGAACCCTAATTACGCTAATGAGGAGGAGCTGATAGCACAATTAGCGGCAGAAGTTGGTGGTCAACGAACAAAAAGGGCTAAAGAAAAGTGCAAAAACATAAAAACGCGTGAGAAGCCAAGACCACGTCTGTATTACTGGGATGATAAGCCTTTAGCTATTACTGAAAGCCTTGATGAAGAGTTTCATGAAGCTGACGAATTGAGACTAAGTGAACATGATTTATACCCAATTCTTATTGAATTTTTAAATAAAGACATGGGGTTATACTGTCATCGCATAGACGAAAAGACATCTAAAAACAGCCAGGGTGCTGGCGGCAATCACTGGTTACATCCTGATATCGTTGCAATGGAGCCTTTAGATAAAAGTTGGGATCAAACGGTGAAGACTTGTGTTCGCTTCGGTAATGATAAATCCGTAAGGTTGTGGTCCTTTGAAGTAAAAAAAGAGCTAACACGGTCAAACGTCCGGAAGTGTTTCTTTCTGGCAGTATCAAATTCAAGCTGGGCAAACTTCGGTTATCTCGTCGCAACTGGAATAGCTGATGGTGTTGAACCAGAACTGCAAATGTTGAGCTCATTACACGGTATTGGAATATTGCTATTAGATGTGGGTGACTTGTACAACAGCCAAATATTAATCCCAGCCAAAGAAAAGTCTGACATTGATTGGGTTTCAGCTAATCGAATTGTAGACGAAAACCCGGACTTTCAAAATTACATCAAACAAGTTGGAATTTATCATCAGACTGGTGAGCTTATACCAAGCGTTTGGAATAAGTGACACCTTGAAAGTGCGCTACGTGAATTCTATTAATCTTTCTAGGGATAACCTTGAAGCCACGCACGTAGCGACGCGATATTAGCGTATACAAATAATGTCAGTTTTCAGCCATCAAATGGCAGAATTGTTCAAACCAAATCCCAACAAAGGGATCCAGCGTTAAAATATCAAAGTTTAAATTTCTTAAATCTAATGTATGTATAACCAGTTGAATAGTTGTGTGAATTTTTGACACACAAAACTGGATCGATCCAGAGTTAAAGTGCTAATTACAAAGCACCATAACAAGCCAAAATGTCTCATATTTAACTATTTAACATAACGTAAATTATAGGCTTATCTACACAGTATTGCATAATATGTGCAGATGTCACTATAATATGTCCAATACTAACCAATATCGGACTTATGATGATTTTACCATTGGTCGACACCTTAAAGCAGCTTAGGTATCAAATCGCCCATCTTGAAGATGATACGCTTGGGCATGAATATCCAGAGCTGGAAAAATTCTTGGCTCGTCAAGGTAAATCAATACCGGTACATAGCGAGCTACAGTTCCTATTTCAGTTTTTGTATGTTTACGGTCGTAAGTCTGAAGCAACTTTTAACCGCTTTCGTAATGAGCTTGAGCGCTTTTATTTATGGTCGTGGCTGGTTGCTGAGAAGTCAGTGTTTGAGCTAAAACGCGAAGACATCGAGGCATATGTGGATTTTGTGGTAGAGCCAGATAACGCATGGACACAAACTTCTGTGCAGTGGCGTTATAAGCAAAACCAAGGTATCCGTCAGGTTAACGAAAATTGGCGGCCATTTGTTCTCAAAGAAAACGGCGCTAGCCAGCAAACGTTGGCAGCAATGTTTACCGCGCTCAATGTGTTTTACAAGTTTGCCATTTTAGAAGAAAAATCATTTGCTAACTTTGTTCCAGTGGTTAAGAAAAATAGCCCGTATTTAGTTGTTCAATCGCAAATCAACCTTCCTGATACGCTGAGTGATTTGCAATGGGAATATGTTTTTGGTGTAACACGTGATTTAAGTGAACAGCAGCCGGACCTAGAACGAAATCTTTTCGTATTAGCTTGCTTAAAAGGCTTGTATTTACGCATTTCAGAGCTATCTGACCGCCCTCATTGGTCACCAGTAATGAGTCACTTTTGGCAAGATCAAGATGACTTTTGGTACCTAAGAATTATGGGTAAAGGCAATAAGCTAAGGGATGTAACGCTTAGCGAAGACTTTATCAGTTATTTAAAGCGTTACCGGCAGTACCGGGGGTTAAGCGCCCTACCTCGCGTTGATGAGCCCTACCCAATTGTTCATAAACTAAGGGGCCAAGGCGGTATGAACGTTCGTCAATTACGCCGTATTGTTCAGCAAAGTTTTGACTTAGCAGTGGCTAAACTAAAGGAAGATGGCTTTACAGAAGAGTCAGAGCAACTCGAAGCCGCAACTTCACACTGGCTAAGACATACAGGAGCAACGCATGATGCGCAACACCGCCCGCTAAAACATCTATCTGAAGATTTAGGTCACGCTAAAATCGCAACAACAGATCAAATTTATATTCAAACAAATATTAAAGAACGCGCCAAATCGGGTTTGAAACGGAAGATTTAGGCTCAGAACGTTCGGTCTGGATTTTAAGGAGTATATATGAGCTCAAGATCATTGGTAATAATTGAAGATGACTTAGGCCTTGCGGAACTGCTTAGGCGCTTCTTTGAAAAACATGGTTTTATCGTGAGTATCCAAAATGATGGAGTGAGCGGATTGGCGCATGTCCTGCAACTTCAGCCGGATTTTGTATTGCTTGATTTGATGTTGCCAAATAAAGATGGTTTCGAGATCTGCAGGTCACTACAAAACAGGTACAATGGTAAATTGATTGTGTTAACCGCGAGTCACGATGATATAGACGAAATTACGCTATTAGAAATGGGGGCTGATGACTTTATTCATAAGCCAGTCAACCCACGAATTATCCTAGCGAGATTTCGAAAACTAGTTCGCCTAGCAGAAGAAAGTGAGAATAAACAGCAAAACGGGCACGTGATCCGTGTTGGCCCCTTCTCATTTAACTCATCGACAAGGCAAGCAAGCCAAGATGGTATACCGCTTGGTCTCTCAGACAGTGAATACACATTATTCCATTTTTTGGCGTCTAATGTTGACTCTATTCTAAGTCGCGACCAGATTTCAACTCAGCTGTACGGCCGCTCATTTGATGGTTTCGATCGTACAGTTGACAATAAAATCATGAAGATAAGAAAGATTATCGGTGATGAAATGCCCTATCAACACCTCATCACTGTAAGAGGGAAAGGATATATTTTTGTAAATAGCAAGGAAACTGAATGACAAGCATACGTTTTGCATTTGCAAGCTTACTCTTTGCTAGTTTGTTTTTAGTGATAAATCCCCTTTTGACTTCTCTAGCTACAAGTTATTTCTCAAAAGAGCTGAAAAAGGATGTAGAGCTTGATTATCTAGCCTATGTTTATGCTTTAGATGCAGCTCGCCCTGGCTTGGATGATGCTCAGTGGCAAGCTTTACTTGCCCAGATCTCAGAAAAAAGTAATCTAAAAGTACAGACACTAGATAGACCAGCATTTGAGCAAACGACTAAGTTAGTCATCGAAAACGTTTATGATGAGGAATTACAAACCGTAATCGCAAAAATACAAGGTAAAGAGTTAATAGCGTTTTCTGCGCTTGGAGTGCAAGGCTCTGCAGGGGCGATCCTCAATTTTATTCAGTATGGTTTACCCTTAGGACTAATCCTAGTCCTATTTTTGTTGCACTCACTTTGGTTGCAATTTCGACTTTCTAGGTTAGAACATGCTAGTAAATTAATTGCACAAGGATTGTTATCTAAACGTGCTGATACCGGACTTTTAGCAGTCGGACGTGTCAATTACGCCTTTAATCAAATGGCTGAAAAATTAGAGTTTGCCTTTGCACAGCAAAGGAATATGATCAGAGCCGTATCTCACGAGCTCAAAACGCCATTATTCCGACTTCAGCTCAAGCTTGAGTTGCTTGATGTTCCACCAAAGAACAAAAATCTGGTTCGAGAGTTATTTGAGGAATGTGAAGAGCTTGAAATGCTGGTGCATGAGATTTTGGAGTTCAGTAAAGTAGAACAGTTTTCCGCAAAGACCAGCGTTTCCAATTTTGATTTGAGTACACTAATTAATGAATACATCGTCACTTTAGAAAAGTATTGTAATCACCCTATAATTATAAATTGTCCAAACTCAGTATGGATAAGAGCCTGCCAAACAGATGTTAAACGCGTGCTTCATAACTTAATTGTTAATGCTGATAAATTTGCAGTCGAGCAGATCCGTGTTTCACTAAGTTTATGTAACGCTCAACTTCTCTTAACTGTGGAAGATGATGGCATTGGCATTGCAGAAGATAAACATGAGTTAGTCTTCCAAGCCTTTTTTACGGTAGATGAAAGTCGCTCAGGAAGAAGACGGGGTGCAGGCCTTGGCTTGACCATCGTAAAAGAAACTTTATTGAACTATGACGCTGAGGTCTCGATAAGCAGAAGTGAACTCGGTGGCGCATGTCTAACTATCAATTTGTCCCCAATGTTGATCTATTAACTATGACAAACCCCTGACAAATCCGCGACAATCAAATCACTACTTACACTTTAAAATAACTTCATATTTTAATCGATAGGAAGTTATGATGAAAAAATTCAACTTAAGACCGATCACTTTAATCTTGTGTATCGGCCTTGCTGGTTGCCACTTTGACGAAAATAAAAGCAGCGTAGAGGTTGTTCAACAAACGCAAAGAAATGAGCTTTGGTATTCGGAACATTATGGTGAAATAAAACAAATAGTTGATGAGCGTCTAGTGACCTGGCAAGTAACAGGCTCCTCTTGCTATCCAATTCTGACATTAGACCCTCTTCCGTTATTTGATGCGTTTAGCGCCAAAAGTGCAGGCTTGCTTACCTATAAACGACCCTACGATTCTGGCCCTGTAAAATACACTGAAATATCCAGTCTCGATGAAGTCTGTAAAGACGGATTTATATCTACCTCAGATAAAAGTGACTATACCTTTGACGCACAGGCAATCTTTGAACTTTTTTGGCTGGATATGAAAAATCACTATGCATTTTTCTCTGAGCGTAATGTAGATTGGGACGCTGTTTATAACCAGTATGCTGGGCAGCTAAGTGATGCCAATGAGACAAACCTACTAGGCGTATTTCGTGAAATACTTGAACTACTAAATGATGGTCACACCAGGCTTTATTTTAGCCTTGAAGAAGAACCGATAAATTTTGAAGCTAAACCTACCCTATTCAAAAGGTTAGAACGAGAAGCAGTTGATCTAAACTTGACTGGTGAGCCTGCTGAAAAATATATTGAAACGCAAACGAATCAACTACAAATGACGATTGCACAATATCTGGATCAAGAGACAAAGCAAGACTTTATAATACGTAAACAGCAAAGTCCGAATGGCCCTAATTGGGGAGTGATTAACACTGGTGGTCAACATATTGGTTATTTGAAACTCTATCATTTTCAAAACTTTATTGATGTAGCAGGTATTGAGCGTCAAGATATTAGTTATGCCAATGCGGCTTTCAACGATTTACTGGATGAAATTTTCACAGACTTATCCCGTACTAATCAGCTGATTATTGATATTCGCGATAATGAAGGTGGCCATGACATACAAGCACTAGAATTAATCAAGCGCTTTATCTCACAAAATACGCTTGTTTGGGATATTAGTACATTTTATGATGGGGCGTTGCATCAGCTGACATCGGTTTATGCAGAGCCTGATAATGACAGGCCATATTATCTTAAAGATATTTATCTTCTAACCTCAAACGGTACTTTCAGTGCTGGCGAAACCTTTGCGTTGGCGATGTCTGCGCTCCCTCAAGTAACACTGGTAGGACGCGCTACAGCTGGTGCTACCTCTGATACTTTTCCACGGATGCTGCCTAATGGTTGGATTTATGAGCTTAGTAATGAGTACTATGAAAATAGTTTGGATTTGAATGTGGAAGTGCTAGGTGTTCCTGTTGACGTTGAAGTCGATCCCTTCGACATCACATTTAGAAAAGAGAACAAAGATGCGGCGATTGAAAAAGTATTGTCACTACTAAGCTATGAGCCTTAACTATGAAAAAAATGAAAAAAGGACATCCACCGATGTCCTTTTTATCATTTAAGGATTTTAGCAAAAAAACGATGGATTGAACTACTACATTTAACTCAACTAAATAGCATCACTTACGCTTAAAACGAACAATCAACTCGTGCATTTCTTTAGCAGTCGATTCTAGGTCTTTACTCTCTTGATGCACTTTGTCCGCGCTATCTAGGCTGTTGTTTGCAAGCTGTGCAATGTTTACGACTTGCTGATTAATGTCATCAGACACGGCCGCTTGTTGCTCAACCGAAGTTGCAATTTGCATCGACATATCACTAATTTGGATAACCGCTTGGGTGATTTGTTGTAGCATATCGGTGCTTTGATTCAGCTGTTCAATACCGTGAAGCGATTCTTCTTGGCCTTGCTGAGCAATGTCTACTGACGCTTGTGTGCTGCTGGTTAGTTCTTCAATAATTGCATGGATCTCTTTCGTCGACTCTTGTGTGCGCTGTGCTAGATGTCTAACTTCATCAGCAACTACTGCAAAGCCCCTACCTTGCTCACCAGCTCGCGCAGCTTCAATTGCTGCATTTAGTGCTAGCAAATTAGTTTGCTCAGCGATTTGTTCGATAATTTGTGCGGCTGCTGCAATTTTATCAGTTTGTTTAGAGACACCTTCAACAGAATTGCGGATGTCAGCAATGGTATTACTTAAATCACCAAAAGCAATTTTAGTTTTATTAGCGATCTGTTCTGTTTGAGAAGTCAAATCAAGGGAGTTCTGAGCATCTTTAGCACTCAGTTGCACGCTGTTAGAGACATCGTTGATGGTTGTTGTCATTTCATTCATTGCTGTGGCAACAAGCTCAGTCTCAGTTTGCTGCTTTTGTAAATCAGCATAGGTGGCTCGCGCTTCTTTACTCGCCGTATGCGCTCCTTTAGATACGTTTTGCGCCGCATGTTCAACACGCGTAAGAATTGTATCTAGGTGTGCCCTTTCGCTCTTTAAGCGGACTTGGATTGATGCCATAGTACCATCCCAAGTCGAATAAACTTGCTCAGATATCTCATCGCAAAAACTGTGCGCCAACTCAGATTCTAGTCTTCTCAGCTGTTCTTTATCGCGCCAAGTTGCATAGGCTGAATATGCCAGCATATTTGCCATCAACCAAAAAAATCCTGCAGACTCAGAAGCAAAATACCAAAGTGCCAGTGATGAGATGATGTTAAAGACTGGCCAAACCACGCGTAATTTGGGAAGACCGAAACTGCTTCCTTTATTAGTATTTACGTTTGTATAAAGTTGACTTGCCCGTTCAACCGTAGCCCTGTCTGGGCAGCTTCTAACCGACTCATAGCCAATGATTTTGCCATTTTCTGTTATTGGCGTTACATAGGCATCTACCCAGTAGTGATCACCATTTTTACAGCGGTTTTTTACGATCCCCATCCATGGCTTGCCTGTTTTAAGCTGCGTCCACATTGTTTGAAACGCCACAGGTGGCATATCTGGATGTCGTACTATATTATGAGGTTGACCAACTAACTCATCACGAGAAAATCCACTAACATCAACAAACGCTTGATTGCAGTCAATAATATTTCCTTTCAGATCAGTGACGGAGATGAGTTTTACATCGCGAGGAAAGGTTTTTTCTCTTTGGGTTACTGGGTGGTTGGTTCTCATTAGACAAGTCCAAAACTAACAAAAAATTGATTTTCCCTTAAATATTTGCAGAAAAATACGCCCTCAATCCATGAATAGCAATAGAGAAGGGATTAATTAACGATAATTACAACTATAGTGTGAGTTAATTTTAGGCGCAAATTGATTTATGCCAGTTTAGATCGAAATTAGGCTTACTCCCGTATAGCCTTTCTTGTAAAATAACCCTAATAAAATGATAATCTAAGGAGCGTTAAGTGTCTCGCTTTTCAGCCATTACAGATAATCCCCATGAAGGCCGATTTAATTCCAAAACGGGCATTCTTATTACGAATTTAGGTAGCCCGGATGCACCGACGGCTAAGGCACTTAGAGTTTATCTTGCGGAGTTTCTCTCCGATCCCCGTATAGTCGAAATTCCAAGGCTAATTTGGTTAATGATTTTACATGGCATAATTTTACGTGTTCGCCCTAAAAAGTCAGCACATGCCTATCAATCAATTTGGACCGATGAGGGCTCCCCGTTGATAACCATTAGTCGAGCGCAAACTGATAAAATAAAGAAGCAGTTACGCAGTGAAGGTTTTGAAAACATCGAAGTTGAACTCGCCATGCGCTATGGCAACCCGTCAATTGAATCAGGGCTTGAGAAATTAAGAGAAAAAGGCATCACAAGAATTATCATCGTGCCACTATATCCTCAATATTCCAGTGCAACGACAGGCTCAACCTTTGATCAGATCTCAAAGGTGCTAAGAGGTTGGCGCTGGGTACCAGAGCTACATTTTATTAATGGCTATCACAAACATCCGCTCTATGTCGAATCTTTAGCTAATTCCATTAGCGAAGATCTTGAGGCGAATGGGGAGCCGGATAAATTGGTATTTTCATATCATGGTACACCAAAGCTATTTTTAGATAGAGGCGACCCGTATCACTGTTTTTGTCAGCAAACGACTCGCTTAGTCGTTGAAAAACTTAATCTTGATAAAGAAAAAGTAATAACTACCTTTCAAAGTCGTTTTGGTAAAGCAGAATGGTTACAACCTTATACGGACAAAACACTTGAGAGTTTTCCCAGTCAAGGTATTAAAAACGTCGCTATTTTAAGTCCGGCTTTTAGTGCAGACTGCTTAGAAACACTCGAAGAGTTAGAAGTTGAAAACCGAGAGGTATTTGAGTCTGCTGGCGGCGAAAAGTATCGCTATATTCCCGCACTAAACGACCGTGATGATCACATTAAAGCGATCACAGCGCTGATAAAACCACTGCTGTAATAAAGACGCAGAAGCAATCTGCTATTTTTAGGTGTGATATCAAAATATCACACCTTTATTTTTCTAACGCACTTTGTGTTTGTTCAGCAAAAGCGTCTGTTGTGAGTAGCTCAAGACAGGCATCTATTGGTTTTGCGGGACTGTAAAAGAATCCTTGAATGTGATGACAACCGAGCTCTCGTAATTTTTCGAGTTGAGTAAACTGCTCTACCCCTTCGGCTATCACACCAATTCCCAACTTATCACTGAGCTTAATGAGGCAGTCAATCATTACTTGTTTGTTATAATCAGACATCAGGCTGTCGACAAAGCTTTTGTCTATTTTTAGGTAATCCACCTGATTTTCTATCAAGTTACTTAATGATGAATAGCCAGTACAAAAATCATCAAGCGAAACCTTGATCCCATGTTCCCTCAGTTGATTAAGCGTTTTCCAAGTATAGCGATTTGTAGCAAGCGATTCGGTAACTTCAATGGTAATTGCTTCATACGGGATCTTTGCTTTTTCGATGGCACTGGTAATTAACTTCACCTGATTAATACTGGCTTTAAACTCACTAACAGAACGGTTAATAGAGATCCCAACCTCTGTAAAACCAGCTTGGTGGATCTTTGCTAAGTCTTGGCAACTACGCTCAAGTACAAACTGTCCAACTAAATGAATAAGACCAAATTCTTCAGCAATAGGAATGAAAGTACCTGGTGATACCATTCCGTATTCATCATCAAACCAACGTACTAGGGCTTCAAACTTTGTGATGTGGTTGGTATCAGCATTAACGATCGGTTGATAATAAACAGTAAGCGCTCCTTCTTTCAGTGCCTGCTTTAACTTGTCTTTAAGCTTTATTTTATTTAAATAGGCATTTTGAATTGCCGCATTGTGTAAGGCTACCTGTCCGCGCTCGGTCTTTTTCACGCTATTGAGTGCATGCGCTGCGTTTCTGAGTAAGTTAGCCGCGGTGATCCGAGAGCCAGCCTCGAGCTGTGCAATACCTGTAGAACAAGTGACTTCTATAGTAATTTCATTAAATACATAGGGCTGAGAAAGTTTCAGTGAAAGCTTTTGAGCAATTTTAAGCGCGCTCTCTACATCGCTATGAGTGAGCAATAGCGCAAATTCATCACCACCATATCTTGCGATAATGTCATTTTGGCGAACTGCATTTTTTAATCGTTTAGCTACAGAAATAAGTACCTTATCGCCAATCTCTGGACCAAAAACATCGTTCACTTCTTTAAATCTGTCTAAGCCAATGAAAAGCAGTGAACAACTGGTATTGTTACTTCTAGAGCCCGATATTTGTTCTTCCAATCGCTGCATAAAACTGCGGCGATTTAATAATGCTGTTAATGGTTCATGGTTGGCGTAGAAGGTAAGTTGAGATTCGTTCCGCTTCCATTCGGTAATATCTCTAAAAATGCCGACGTAGTTAGCAACTCGACCTTGCTCATCCTTCACCACACTCAGTGTTAATTCCTCAGGATAAATCTGACCGTTCTTGCGACGGTTGTGGATCTCTCCTTTCCAATGGCCAACCGTGCTCAATGATGCCCACATGGCTTCATAGAATGATTTATCTTGCTTACCAGATGATAACACCGCGGGGTCTTGGCCCAATAATTCGTAGCCGGTATAACCCGTTAGCCGCTCAAAAGCACGATTCACCATAATGATTTTATTTTCATTATTGGTGATCATAATGGCTTCTGTAGCATGCTCGAACACAACATTAGTGAGTTCGAGCTGTTTATTTAGCGATGAAATATAGCTAATATCTTGAATAGTCGCAGTGAATACAAATTCATCGCTATGCTGCTCATCAGACTCTACTTGCCCAATAATTCTTAATAACCCATGATTTTCCGTGCGAGCGGCCAATGAAACTTGCAAATCAGTATTGCGAACGGCACCTAACCTCACTTTTTCTAATGCAATCCGCAGCCTTTCACTATCTTCTATCGTGAGTTTATCGAGCAATAATGACAGCGACTGAGAATGAGCTTTTGTCTTAAGTAGATGATTTAGGTGGGGGGAAAAGTAGTGCTTATTTTGTTTAAGTTGCCATGTCCATGTGCATAGGTCCGCTATTTGCTCACCTTTTGCAAGTTGCTTTAGTAAAATACCTTGTTTAGTCAATTCTAAATTGTGGTTAAGCTCCGTTGAGATCAGGTGTCCTAACTCTTGAAACCACAATTTTTCTTCAAAGCTGACTTGTTTTTCTTTATTAAACAAACAGACCATTATTCCTATTGGTTTGTGATCTAAGGCCCTTAACGTTACCCCTAAATACCCCTCTATACTAAGAACACGAAGAATTTCATCTTCTTCATAAAGTTGTTGCAAGCCACTGGTAACACTGCAAACTTCGTTACTTGCTTTAGCATCAAAACACGGCGTCCCTTCTAGGTCATAAATAATATTATCGACTTCTTTACCATCCGCCAGGTACATAACGGTCTTTACGCGCTTATCGTTATCGATAAACTTACCCACAAAACAATGATCCGCATCAAACCGTTCAAACAGCTGTTTCAATGCAAATTGATATCGCTGATTAGTGGATGTTAAATTGTAAAAATGGCTAAACGTTAAATTCATAGAAGTCTGTATGGCTAATTCTCGACCAAGATTTTTGTTTAATAAATAATAATAGCTTATTAAACTACATAGAATATAAATACAGATCAATAAATTTGCTTTTTGAAAAGAAATTGAGTCTAGTAAAAGCAAGATAGCGCCGATTGGCGCTACCTAAGAAGAAAATTTGTTTATCTACAGTTGTGGTTGCACGTCCAAGCCATAACCAAACATCACAGCGAGTACCAACACAGTTGCCGCTGCTACCATGAGTTTAGCCATTAACGGCATACAGAATCTAAACCAATGGGTATATGGGACGCCAGCCATGCCGAGTATCCCCATTAATACTGCATTGGTCGGTACTATCATGTTTGAGAAACCATCACCAAACTGATACGCAAGTACTGCAACTTGCCTTGGTACACCAACTAGGTCACCTACTGGAACCATCAATGGCATGGTAACATAAGCCTGACCAGAGCCCGAAGGTATGAACATATTTAAAAGCGTTTGGATAAGTAACATACCAACAGCTGAAACTTCCGCAGCGACATAAGAAAGTGGTGTTGAAAGACCATGTACAATCGTATGAAGAATTTGACCATCCTCTAGAATTAGTGCAATACCGCGAGCTACACCAATAAGCACTGCAGTAGTAACAAGATCTGAGACTCCTTCGATAAATCGGTTTGCGGCTTCATCAGCTGAAAGTTTACCAAGAATTGAAATAACGATACCCCAGGCGATAAATAAGCCACCTAGTTCGTAGAGATACCATCCTTGAGTCGCAATACCCCAAACCGCACAGACAAGCGTAACAATGAAGGTAAGTAGAATAGTTCTATGACGACCATTAAGCTGCGGATAGCTTGGCGCAGCCTGACCTGCCAGTGGGCAAGGCACGTCTTTCATCATAGAGTGCTCAGGGTTTTGCTGTACCTTTTTTGTATAGCTCCATACATGATGAAAGCCAATCAGTACAAATGGAACAAAAATAGCAAATCTCAACCATATGCCCGAATAGACAGGTACTTCAGCAATTTGCTGAGCAATTAATACCGTAAATGGGTTGAATGCCGAGACACCGTAACCAATACCATAGCCGGCAATGATCATACCAACAGCGGTCATGGCATCCAGCTTCATTGCTTTACAGAGTGCAACTAAAATCAGCACAAACGGGATGTATTCGCCTGCTGTACCAATAGCGCTTGACGCGATTGCAAAACAGAACACTACCATAAAAATGAGTTTTTGTGGTTTATCGCCATTTTTCTCAAGTAAACGACCGATCAACGCATCAACGGTGCCTGTTGCACGTGCGATTGCGAGTACACCACCAACAATCATAACGAAAAAGATTACGTCTTGCGCAGCAGCAAACGCACGAGGAATAGCTTTTAGCAGATCCCAAGGTGTAAGATGAACAGACTCTTCTGCAATATGGTAGGTACCAGCAAGCACAACCTGCCTGCCAGAGTCAGTAGTTGCAGTATCAAAAAAGCCTTGTGGAATAATCCAAGTCGACAGTAATGCAATTAGCATCATACCTAGTAGCAGGACTAGTGTATGAGGAACTTTCAATGTTTTTGCCATGGAAAGTACAGCTCCAAATTTGGTAACGGTAAAATTGCAACGCATCTTACCGATATTCGGAGCAAATTTCACTTTTTAATATCAAATTTCCAATTATGCTACATTGTGATTGGCTAAAACGGCATGTTCAACACGGTTCCTGCCGTTTGCTTTCGCCTGATATAGACTTCTGTCTGCAAGTTTAAGTGCATGATGCAAATCCTCAGAGCACAGCGGCCAGTGAGAGATACCAAGTGAAATCGTAATATGCCCAGCTTCACCAAACTCAGTTTCAGCGGTACATGCACGCAAGCGTTCTGCAATTATGTCTGCTTTATCAATGTCTACATATGGCAAAAACATTAAAAACTCTTCTCCACCGCTACGACATAAGTGATCTTGTTCACGTGCATTAGTGCGCATCAGCTCGGCGAGTTTTCTGATTACTACATCACCAACATCGTGGCCGTAAGTATCATTCACATGTTTGAAGTGATCGATATCGAGCGCAATAATGCTAAACGGAGTTTGCTGCTCATAGGCAGTCTCCAGCCACTTTTCCATTCCTCGTCTATTGAATAAATGAGTAAGCTGATCTTGCTTTCTTTCATCGTCAAAGCGTTGGATCTGTGCTCCTAAGTTCTTAACACTGCTGTGCATTGCCTGATAAAGCCATGCGGCTTCATAATACCATGTAGATACATGTGGAAAATCTATGTTTCTACCATCTTGCACTTGCTCTGATAACTTAGCTAATCGCCATAGGGGCTTTGCTATTAAGGTTCCGAGTCCAAGTACACAAATTAACAAAAGTACAGTAAATGGAATGGTAGTTTTGAGTACGTGCCGCATAGTATTAGAAAGGTGCGACATAGTAACTTCTAACGGACGTTGTGCGACTACGCCCCAACCACTTGTGGGAACCAGAGCATAGCCCGCAAGCATCGCAACGCCTTGGGTATTTATCACTTGTGCTGACCCTGAAACTTTATTAAGCAGAGACCCAACAACTTCATTTTCAGTGACATCTTGTCCTATTCGATGATCGTCGTGATGATAGATTAGTTTGCCGTTTGGTCCAGTAACAAAAATATAGGTCTTGTCCTTATGATGGTGGTTAGCAAGAAGCCGCCCTAAGATATTATCTCCTTTTAGATAAATCCCAGCTGCGATAAAGCCGACAAATTTACCTTCTCTATCAAACATTGGGTGTGTTGGGCTCACCATCAAATTTCCGGCGGGAGAGATAAATGGCCCTACAATGAAAGGTGCCTGTTTACGAAGTGGCGATGTTTCGGCTTCATTTATAAGCGTAGTCCCAACAACACCGAGTGAACTGGGTTGAGCACCGATAATTTCTCCATCGGCGTTGACTAGCACGATTGAATCAAAACTATGAGTTCGAGTAAGCATTTGCTTAAGTTCGTTATCGACCAACTCTGGGTTATCTAGCTCCGAGGCGATAGTTTCGCTTGACGCTTTTAATTGCATCAAAACTGATTGTAAAAAGAGATCAGTAACATCCGCGAGCTTAGTTGCATAAGCGCGATTTGCCTCCAAGGTATCTTTTACCATCACTTGCTTTTGAACTTGGTAGCTTGAGAACAGAGCGTTTAGCAACGAAGTAAATACGCATAATGTGGCAAGAATGAGTATGAGCTTTTTGAGGTCTAACCAATGTTTTGCTTTATTTATTTGTACCACTAAGAATTCTCTTTAATGTACTTCCATGACATTTTAGCTATTCGTTTGAATGAAACAGTTAATCTATATCAAACTTCTGGTCAGACCAATAACGAATAAGAACGTGCACATTCTGTGTGCCGGTATTATAACCACATAGCCAAAAATATTTAGTTTTTTGAACGGATTATTGGTATTGTCTCAGCTATCAGGTGTAAAATAATCTGAACATAAATACAGCGAAGTTCTAATGAAGAAAAAGACTACCAATCCACTAGTTGGCCACTTTACACTTGCTTGCCTTGCGCTCGCGGCGATATGGATGTTCGTATCTGATAAAGATGCATTGCTTGTCCTTAATTCCTTGGTTCTTGTCTATATTGTCTTTGCTTTAGCAAAACGATTAATGAAGGCTTCCAATAAAAAGTAGCGCGCTTTACTGCTTTTGTTCAGAGCCTCGTTATTTATCGGCTCTGAACACAATAAATGGCCTGTTTTACTGCCTAACCAGCTTTAATAGGTTTTCCCCCCTACTATCAAGCTCATTAAGTGGCTTAAGCCCCATAATGTGTGTAAGTGTTGGGTAAACTTCTAAATTGCTAGCTTGTTCTATCGTTACACCCGATTTAAAGGCAGGGCCACTTGCGACAAAAAATGCGGCCATATCAGGTGTCACCTCATACCCATGCGTACCATAATAGCCTTGCTTGCCTTTTTGCATAAAGACAATAGGCGCTTTTGCTTGCAGGATAATGTCACCGATACGAGAAGACTCACCGCCATTTAATTGCAGTTTTCGCTCACGATTTAATACTTTATAACGACCATTCGCTTTTTTACGTAACTGCTGTATAAGCGTCTCTGTTTCAAGGACTTTATCACCTAACGCATAAAGTGACACCCTCGTTCCGCTATTTTTTATCGTCCAATCTTCAGGTATATCTAGCTCTTCGAGGATAACGGCTTTGCTTGGCTCTACGCTTGCCATACCGTGGTCAGAAACAAGTACTAAGTTCACTTTAATTTTGTCCCTTTTCAAAACAGCGACAAAATCTCCAATTAAGCCATCAACAAATTGTACCGCTTCTCTCGTTTTTTCATGATCTGGTCCGTATTCATGACCCATGGTATCCACTAGAGAAAAGTAGCTGGCGACAAACAATGGTTTTTCGCTTTTTGGTAATTTTAGCCAGTTGTGTATTTCATTTAGACGGTTCTTGTAATCGGCTTGTTTTGAATAGTGATAGTAATAGTCAGGCGTCATACCATTGATTCTAGCGTCTGATTCAGGCCAGAAATACGCGGCAGACTTATACCCGTGCATTTTTACAAGATTCCATAACGGAATACCACTTATCCACGAGCTATCCACTTTACCCATTCCCATCTTATAACACTCTTCACGCTTCTTATCACAAAAGTAATTATCGACAATGCCATGATTGATTGGTTTTAAACCCGTAACAATAGATAAGTGATTCGGAAATGTCTTAGTCGGATATTGAGGCCATAGCTTAGTCGCGCGGACGCCCTGCTTCGCAAGATTTGCAATATTCTTTGCATCGTGTTTTTCAATGTAATCCCATCTAAACCCATCAATGGAGATCAATATGGTTGTCGCGCGCTCAGCAAAAGCAGTGCAACTAAAGATAGATAAGGTGAAAAGGAGGATTCTTAACATGTATAAATTCCCGTGTCATGTGAGTACCGCTGCAAAAGTAGGAGGCTGTGCAGCATAATCCGTGTAATTGTGGCCGCATTAAATCACAATGATTTGAAATTTATATTGATTTGCGGTCAGTGGATGGCAATTATAGATATTCGGGGAAGGTTAACTTTCACTATGTTGTAGTTGAGCTTAATTAATGCTTGATCTAAGTCAAAGTGACCTTTATATTAAAGTTTCAATAATTACTGAAAGTTTAGAACAATGAACTTATCACCAAAAATAGAAAATTTTGTACTTCATTGCGGCGAAATGGGAAGCCGTTGGGGTTTCAACAGAACTATAGGACAAATGGTTGGTTTGTTGGTTATTAATGAAAAACCATTAACAGCGAACGAAATCGCCGATGCGTTAAAAATTTCACGCGGTAACGTGAGTATGGGAATAAAAGAATTGCAATCTTGGCAACTAGTTAAGGTGCATCATATTCCCGGCGACCGTAAAGAATACTACTCTCCAAACGGCTCTATTTGGGATCTCGCTAACCGCGTATTTGAAGAGAGAAGAAAAAGGGAAATCGACCCAACACTAACTCTACTTCGTGACCAAATCCTAGATAGCGCCAACTCACCAGAAGAAGTGTATGCACAGCAGCAAATGCAATCCATTCATGACCTACTTGAAACCGTCACTAAGTGGTCAGCGGAACTTCAACGCCTATCACCAGAGCAATTGCAATCGTTGATGAAGCTCGGTTCTTCTGTGAGTAAAGTAATAGATTTAAAGGATAAATTATTACGTAAGTCTTAAAGTGCGAGGTGCGTCATGCTTGATACGTTGTTGTTGTCGCGAATACAATTCGCAGCAAATATTAGTTTTCATATTCTCTTTCCCACGATAACCATCGCGTTAGCTTGGTTTCTAGCGTTTTTTAAACTCAAGTATGACCTAACCGAACACCCGGTTTGGTTAAGAGCTTATCGCTTTTGGGTCAAAATTTTTGCATTGACCTTTGCACTTGGTGTCGTAAGCGGCATTACTATGTCGTTTCAGTTTGGTACAAACTGGCCCGGCTTTATGGAGAAAGTCGGCAATATTGCAGGTCCCTTGCTCGGTTATGAAGTATTGACCGCATTTTTTATGGAAGCAACATTTTTAGGGATCATGTTGTTTGGCATGAAGCGCGTACCACCTAAAATACATACTTTAGCCACCTTTATCGTCGCCATAGGTACAACGCTTTCCGCATTTTGGATCCTGTCTTTGAATAGTTGGATGCAAACCCCGACGGGCTTTGAACTTAGAGACGGTATCGTATATCCCACGGACTGGTTTGAAGTTATTTTCAATCCTTCATTCGGTTATCGCTTCTTCCATATGCTACTAGCTAGTGCACTGACGGCTTCATTTTTGATAGCTGGTGTCAGTGCGTATCGGATGCTGAAAAACGACGAAAAACATGCCCCCAAAAAGGCGCTAACCGTTGCGTTAACAGTTGCGGCCCTGCTTACTCCATTGCAGGCTTTCGTTGGCGATTTGCATGGCCTAAATACGCTAAAACATCAACCACAAAAAATTGCAGCAATGGAAGGGGTTTGGGAAACAGAGAAAGGTGCACCACTACTATTATTCGCAATTCCGAATGAGGAAGAAAGACGCAACGACTTTGCGCTCGGTATTCCTAACATGGCAAGTTTTATTCTTACCCACGACGTTAACGGTGAAATTAAAGGGCTTAATGAATTTAAAGGTGAACACCCACCTGTTAAGCCCGTCTTTTTCGGTTTTAGAATCATGGTTGGGATGGGCATGCTGATGATCTTAGTTGCGTTTGTCACTCGTTTTACATTATGGAAAAAGGGCGAGTTACCGAAGTGGCAACTGAAAACGCTTGTTGCGATGACTTTCTCAGGCTGGGTGGCTACCCTCGCAGGCTGGTATGTCACAGAAATTGGCCGCCAACCTTATATCGTCAGTAGTATCTTAAGAGTTGAAGATGCAGTCACAACAATTGCCTCAGAAAACGTCTTATTTACACTCATTGGCTATCTGACGATATACGCAATCTTACTGTACGCTTATATTCGCACTTTGTTCCACACTGCTAGCAAGTCTGTAGAAGTGGAAGAATACGACATGAAGGAATTTGCTGAGGAGGTGACTCGTGTTTAATCCGGAATATCTATCTCTCATCTATGCAGGTTTAATGGCACTCGCAGTGCTTGTTTATGCAATATTAGATGGTTACGACCTTGGCGTTGGCATGATGATCCCGCTGGACGATAAAGAAACCGCAGACACTATGATAGCCTCTATCGGTCCATTTTGGGATGCTAATGAAACGTGGTTAGTTTTAGCTGTAGGCCTCGCATTTATCGCATTTCCTCAAGCCCATAGTATGATCTTGCAGGCGCTCTACATTCCTGTTGTGTTTTTACTCTTTGGCTTAATTATGCGTGGTGTCGCTTTTGATTTCAGAGCAAAAGCGAGAGTTAAACGCCAAAGGCGCTGGGACAAAGTATTTAAATTTGGGTCACTACTCACATCATTTGCGCAAGGGTATATGCTGGGGCTTTATGTTATAGGCTTTGAAAATACCCCTCTAGCCCATGCATTTGCGGTCTTTAGTGGAATTGGCGTTGTCTGCGCGTATGGCTTGATTGGTTCTGCATGGCTAATTATGAAGTGTGAAGGGCAATTGCAGCAAGATGCGATTAGCTGGTGCAAAAAATTTGCGAGAGTAGCCTTTGTTGGGGTGTTGCTCGTTTCTATCATCAACCCAGCGATTAATGAGTGGATCTATGAGCGTTGGTTTGACCTCCCGATGGCCTTAGTCGTATTACCAGCCCCGATTATTTGCTTGTCGCTCTTTGTAATTTTAGAACTTGTGTTACAGAAACTACCAAAGTCGCCGGATAATGGTGCTTGGTTACCGTTCCTGATTTCAGCATTTATCTTTGTGCTTTGCTTCTTCGGCTTAGTTTATAGCTTTTACCCATTCGTAGTGCCAGGCAAGCTAACCATCTTCGAAGCGGTCGCTGACGCATCGGCTCTTACTTTCTTATTATATGGCGTAGTCATTGTGGTGCCGACCTTAATTGCATATACACTATTTTCGTACCGAGTCTTTTGGGGCAAGGTTCAACCTTTGTCCTACTATTGACACTTGCATACATTAGCCCAACCAAAAGGCAGCGAGTTGGACGCTGCCTTTTTTATTGCTTTATGAATACTACTCGTCTTTGCTATATGTCTTTTTTGTTTACTGCAAATCTAATGCCTGCGAAGCAAGCTTTATCATCCAATAAATAGGCATAAAAAAGCCCGCTATTCGAGCGGGCTAAGTCTGACTTTGTGGCTAAATCTTTGGGTAACCTATTCTGTCAGATAAATATCCAACGCTTGAGGCAAAGTAATAAGATCTATTCCAATTCATTAAAGCCTTGTAATTGTCATAAGCCAAGTACATCCGGCCATTGGCGTCATCTGGCATCACTAAAGCGGCTGTGATATTCACTTTTGGCAAGTCAGTTCCATCCATCCTACGAAGACCAAGCGCTTGCCACTCCTGCAATGAACGCTCTGATTTACTCCACTCTTTTAACCATTCGCTGTGCGTTTTAGTACCACGCTTTAAAATGTAGCTATTGTCAAAACCTTCAGGTAGCTTAACTTGGCGACCCCAAGTGAGATCGTCGTTCCAGCCCACACTTTTCAGGTAATTGGCTATTGACGCAAAAGCATCTTCTTGTGTCGTCCAAATGTCCTTACGACCATCTTTATTATAATCGACAGCATAAGACGTAAATGAAGTTGGCATAAACTGAGTTTGACCCATTGCTCCTGCCCACGATCCTTTGAAATCATCCAGACCGATGTGACCATCTCTTAAAATATCCAGCGCAGCCCACAACTGTCTTTTATACAAAGCTTCTCGACGACCATCAAAAGCAAGCGTCACTAACGCACTAATGACTGGATAGCCGCCTTGAATACGACCAAAGTTGCTTTCAAGGCCCCATAGGGCAACAATAAACCGTGCCTGTACGCCATATTCTTTTGCTATTTTTTCTAAAGATTCTTGGTGTTCTTTGTAGAGTTTGCGAGCCTGTTGGATTTTCCATTCAGGGACGCGCTTGGGTAAATAAGTTTCTAGTGTTTCGACAATTTCTGGCTGGGATTTATCAGCCTTAATCACCTTTTCCTTAAATACTGCTGTTGCAAAAGCCTCATCAACTAATTGTTGTGTATAGCCCTTGTCAATCGCTTCTTGTTTTAAGTTTTTGAGGTATTCATCAAACTTCGCTTGAGTATTAGCAAAGACTGATGTGGACAAGCAAACTGAGGCTACTAGTAGGGAAATTTTTTTTATCACGAATCTGTTACTCCGTTTTGCTCTCTAAATTCATCAAGCAAGCTTTCTGTATGCGGTGGAAGTTGCAAGTAAAACCCATCGTCAGTTAATTTTTGCTTAACCGTTTCAAGATCAGCAATTCCCAATTTTGTTCTTCTCGCAAGGTCAATGATCATGACATAGGTAGGAGTGCCGAAAGTTTCCATTAACGGTGCAGGGACATTGGAAAAATCATCTCTTTTAGTTACAAAAAGATAGGTATCCGCTTTTTTTGGACTTTTGTATATGGCAGTGAGCATTATAAGCCTATAAATTCTTGCTAATCATGGGCGGTCACTATACCATGCTATTAGTAAGTTGTGGAAAGTTTTACTAACCGCTAAAGTCAGCTAGATAAGGCTTTAGCGGCGGTTGTAACAGAAATTTGAGTACATATGGCAAATCAAACATTCGAACTAAAAGGAAATCTATTTACACTCTCTGTGCTGCAGTTGTTTTCTTTAGATCTGACCAAGTTAAGGCAAGATCTTGATAGCAAAATTTCGCAAGCGCCTAAATTTTTTCAAGGTGCACCAATTGTCGTTAATTTAGCTGATGTTCAGGAGCAAACTGTAGAATTCAAAGAGTTAAAGCAAACACTGGTCGATTTACAGCTCAATCCAGTGGGTGTGTGTAGCGGTACTCAAAGTCAGCACGACTTAGCCAAAGAAGCCGGGTTTTCTGTACTAAACTATTCAAGGGATGTGCAACCGAGTACCCCATCACAATCTCAAGCAGCAGAAGTAGTAGAAAAACAAGTTTATCTTCCTGCTCAAATTGTGAACGGAACGGTACGTAGTGGTCAGCAAATTTATGCTAAAGACCGTGATCTGATCGTGCTAGGTGCTGTAAGTCATGGTGCAGAAGTTATCGCCGATGGTAACGTGCACATTTACGGTACTTTACGTGGTCGTGCAATCGCAGGTGCGCAAGGCCAAGAAGACACGAGTATATTCTGTCAGCGCTTAGAAGCTGAGCTGGTGTCTATAAACGGGAGTTATTGGATCAGTGATTCGCTGCAAGGTGAACACTGGGGTCAAGCTGCTCAAATAACACAACAAGACGAATCATTAAAAATTACAGCTTTGGTCAAAGGATAAATCAGATGGCAAAAATTATTGTCGTAACTTCAGGTAAAGGCGGTGTTGGTAAAACAACGTCAAGTGCAGCAATTGGTACTGGCTTAGCGCTAAAGGGTTATAAAACAGCCATTGTCGATTTTGATATTGGTCTTAGAAATCTCGACTTAATCATGGGATGCGAGCGTCGCGTTGTTTATGATTTTGTCAACGTTATCAACGGTGAAGCAAATTTAAATCAAGCATTGATTAAAGATAAGCGCGTCGAAAAACTTTATATTCTTCCGGCTTCTCAGACTCGTGATAAAGACGCCCTCACTCGAGAAGGGGTTGAGCGCGTGTTAAATGAGATGAAAGAAGAATTTGATTTCATCATTTGTGATTCCCCTGCAGGAATTGAGGCAGGTGCAATGATGGCATTGTACTTCGCAGATGAAGCCGTGGTAGCAACTAACCCTGAAGTTTCATCCGTTCGTGACTCAGACCGTATTTTAGGTATTCTACAAAGCAAGTCGAAGCGCGCTGAAATGGGCCTAGAGCCGGTTAAGGAACACCTATTGCTTACACGTTATAACCCAGAGCGTGTAGATAGCGGTGAAATGTTGTCGGTAGACGATGTTAAAGAAATTCTAGCGATTGACTTACTAGGTGTAATACCTGAATCAAAAGCAGTACTTAATGCATCTAACTCAGGTCAACCGGTTATCTTAGACCAAGAGTCAGATGCAGGCCAAGCATATAGCGATGCAATTAACCGCTTATTAGGTGAAGTCGTTGATTTCCGTTTCTTACAAGTTGAGAAGAAAGGTATCTTCAAACGGATCTTTGGAGGGTAAGGTGTCATTACTAGATTATTTTCGTTCTGAGAAAAAAAATAGCGCGTCACTAGCGAAAGAGCGACTGCAAATCATCGTTGCGCACGAACGCTCAAAGCGTGGTACACCTGACTACTTACCACAGCTTAAGCAAGACATACTCGATGTTATTCGTAAATATGTGAAAGTAGATTCGGATGCTGTCAACGTCCAGTTTGAACAAAACGAGGATGACTTAGCAGTATTAGAATTGAACGTTACTCTACCTGATGATGAAAAGTAACAGTTTGAGTAAATGTGATAAGGGCTATTTCTATAGCCCTTATTTATTTCGTTTTGCCCATTCTAATTAAGCTGTCAAGGGGCTTTACATTGCCCTACTCTTTGCTGAATTGTCCGAACTTCAGATTACTTACTCTTATTTAAGGACAAAGTACCTTTGACCCTTTTTGCAGGCTTAGTATTGTGCTTTGGGCTTGACTTACGTTTGTTGTGACTGTGATTTTGTTCACCATTTCGCGTTTTTGGCTTAGACTTAACGCTATTTTGTTTGTCGAGTTCAGTTGTTCGATCTTTGCTGTTATGCGCTCGCCTATCTTGCTTTGGACGAGCAACTTCACTACTAGGCTTATCATGCTGTTTTCCCGCACCAGCCCCCGCTGATGCCTCTTGCGTTTTACTCGATGACTCTGTGGCGTGATTAATCGCTCGCATTTCGTTTTCGTTAAGGTGGCGCCACTTACCAGAGCTAAGGCCAGTTAGATCGATATTCATTATCCGAATACGTTTAAGGTGTGTTACTTCAAATCCTAGATATTCACACATTCTGCGAATTTGACGATTTAAGCCTTGGGTCAATACAATGGTAAATGACTTAGCCCCGGTTTTACGAACTTTACAAGGCTTTGTGACAGTGCCAAGGATTGGAACACCTGAGGACATACGTTTTACAAAGCGCTCATCAATGGGCCTATCGACCACAACCTCATATTCTTTTTCATGGTTATTGCCGGCGCGAAGGATTTTATTGACCATATCGCCTTGGTTGGTCAAGAAAATTAATCCTTCGGATGGACGGTCTAAGCGACCAATAGGGAAAATACGCTCAGGATAGTTGATTGCACTGACAATATTGCTTCTGATTTTTCGCTCGGTGGTACAAGTTACACCAACAGGTTTATTATAAGCAATAAATACAGCCTTTGGCTTTGCTTTCAAAGGCTTACCATCAATGATGATAGTGTCAGCATCAGACACTTTGGTGCCCATTTCTGGTAGAATTCCATTTACTTTGACACGGCCTGAGGCGATTAAGTCATCAGCTTCTCGACGACTGCAGAATCCAGTTTCACTGATGTATTTATTGAGGCGCTTTTGCTCTGTCACGATACAACCACTTTGAGTAAAAACCCGTATTGTAATCGCTTCAACCACTTTACACTACTGCATTTCTACTTTTGCAAACTTTTTCTTAATAGCTCAGGAGAAAAATGATACTGCTCTTTAGGCTTTCCTCTAAGACTCATTGTCTTGTAATCGATAGATTGCCAGTTTTTCGCTGACTTTATCCAGTAATAGTCAGCTAGATTTTCCTTGGTGATCACAGTTAAATCAAACGCAAGTTCAGTGTTATCCTTCCAAAAAGGGTGCCCATAATAATGATCGTACACCGAAATCAACGCCCAAGCCCCCATCATAAAGTGTCCACCAACGGATGCTTGCATCTCATTGTGTTCAATAAGCTCAAAAGTGTCAGACAACCAATCAAATCCACCAAACACTATTTGTGAGGTGCTTGATGCTGCTGCGGTGATAGCTCCCATCGCCATCAAATCTGACGCACACCAAATAAGGTTTGTTTTTGGATAGCGGTGCAACAATTTCTTAGTCTTATCAAGCGCTTGTTCTTTTGACCACCCGGCGTAGACAGTTTGCTGAACCACCACGCCAACTTCATCAAAAAAGCGCTTTGCACCGTTACTTCTAATATCTGACTCTGTGCCATAGTGACCATTGATAGCAATAGGGTAAATTGTCTCATGACCGTTAGTTTTAGCTTGTTGGTATAGCTGCTTTGCCAAATCGTAACCGGCTTGGTCATTATCGTGATGCACTTCCCCAAGCCAATACTTATAGTGTTCTTTTGGATTACCAATCGCTTGCCTTTCAGGGCCAGAAATCGTTTCTTCTAAAGTAATATGATTGATACCATATTTTTCTAAAAGCTTTAGGCTTTCCTCGGCACCACCAGGATAATTAATAAGGATGACATAATCGGGAGTAGCACGATAACTCAAATATTTTTTAAGCTCAGCAAGCTGTATAATTCGGTTTCCTTCTCCATAGATCACATCTAATCTAATATCGAATTGATCCGCTGCCGCTTCTGTAATGCCTTGGACGCGCTGCCAAAATGGTTCACCAGGCACAGAAGGATTAACAAACAAGACATTTAAAGACTGTTTAGCATCAACACTAAAACACACCATCCATAGCACTACCCCAATTAGTACTTTTTTAATCATAGCGGGCTCTTCGTATTACTAGCAACTTCAATAACTTCTCAAATGGGCCTTGCTTAAACAACTTAAAATAAATAGACGCAAGGGCTAATTGAATTATAGACGCAATTACAAATGCCGAGAAATAATCCACCCGCTCCCAAGTGCTGATAGCGTTCGGGTTTATAAAGTAAAAATAGCTTACAAACACAATTGACTGGAGAAGATAAAACGAAAGCGCTAGGCGCCCAACACATTGTAAACTCCAAAGTTGATGTTTTGCACCTCGCATTGCCGCCTTGATTACAACGACATAAAACAACGCAACGGGTATCGCAAGGATCCAATCTATTCCTTCAAAAAACTCGACGCCTAGCTTACGCTCAAGAACAAAGCCCACAAATGACAAAATAATGGCTACAACGGCAAACAAATTAATTTTATGAACAGGTTCAGCACGCTCTAAATCAAACATTCCACTTCGATATAAACGCATACCAAGTAGCATTAACCCGGCGGTATACCACAAAGTAATAACCGGGATAAGCAAACTAATAATGATAAAGTACAGGCCATTAAGGGTGAGTAGTTCTAAGTAGCTTGCTGGAATTTGCTGCAAAAACTCGAGGTAGACTTCTGAAGTTCTATTTATTTGTGGTTCTGGATCAATTAATAGCAATAAGCTGATAGCAATAGAAGGGACTAAAATGAATCCTATCGCATAGCGGTTTAGCTTTTTGTCGCTCGCATCTATAAATCGTAGCGCTACAAATCCACTCAACGCATAATTAAATAAAATATCTCCAGGCCAAACCAACAGGCCGTGTAACACACCGAAAACCATTAACCATGTTAGTCGATGTCTTGCAAGGCTCTGATCATCTGTCTTTGCTACCTGAATGCACAATGCCGCCCCAAATAACATGGCAAATAAGGTTCTGAATCGACCATCAAAGAAAATACTGTTAACCATTGCGAAGAACGGATCAAGATAGTGGGCAGTTTGAGCTGGTACATAACCCAACTCAAAATTGGCCATATGTACCATATTCATGGAAAGCAAGCCAAGCAGCGCGAACCCGCGGATCGCATCCATCGCAATAATTCTATTCATCAATACACACGGTTTTTATACATATCAGCCCAGTTTATCGCAGCGGCATGAAAATCAGGAAGGTTTTCGTCTTTATAGTTTAAATAACTGCACGCATCCTGCAGAGTCCACCAGCTTCCAGACTCATAGGCTCTAACGATATTTAAAATATAATATAGTGTGTTGGGTTTGCCTATCAAAGCATCATGGAGTTGCTCAGGAAAAGGTAGCTTGTTTACAACCTGCTCCATTGGCCTGTCAAGAATGGCATCAAGCAGAGAAAATAACCCTGTCATAAAGCTCATATTGGCAAGCCCTGGCGATATTTGCTGTGCGATAAGTTCACAAAACCGTGAACGAACGATAGAAAGGCGTGTTAATTCTGTCGGTTTTCCCTCGGCTACGTGGGCTGTCATAATTAAGTTTACAAACTTTTTTACACGCTCGTTTCCTAAATATACCAGGGCTTGCTTTAAAGATTCGATACGACTTTTGATCGGAAATACGCCGGAATTAATAAGCCTTAGCAGTTTATACGCAAGCGCAGTGTCCTGAGCAAACAACTCGGCTAATCGCGTAATACTCATATTCGGTTTGAGTGCTTCTTCATAAATGAGCATGACTATCACATAATTGATAGTAATGTCTTTTTGCTCAATCATTTTTGGTTTTGCAAAGAAGTAGCCTTGAAAGAACTGAAATCCCATCTTTTTAGCTTGCTCGAATTCTTCTTCGGTTTCGACTTTTTCCGCAAGTAGTTTAATGTTCTTTCGCTCTTTAATCATGTCAATCACTGGCACTATAGTGTCCAGCGGGTTTTCCATGACGTCGAACTTAATCAACCTTACGAGCTTTAAGAAAGGTTCCCATTCTTTTGAGTATTCAAAATCGTCTAACGCGAGTCTAAAGTTGCTGTGAAATAAGCCTCTTATCCGCTCATAATTTTGTTTTGTTGGCGGAATAGTCTCCAATAGTTCTAAGATCACATCACTTGCTGGGAGAAACTCACACAGCTCCTGACGTAATGAGTCTGGACCAATATTAATTAGCGCTTTCTTTCCCGAAGTGAGATATCGCATGCCGAGGTTAAGTTGATTATTCATTATCAGCTTGGCTGTCGCTGCATCATCTGCAATATTTGGAAAGCTATTTTTTACACCATCGCGAAACAACAATTCGTATGCAACAACTTGTTTTTTACGATTAAATATGGCTTGGCGGGCCACAAAAACCTTCAAACAAAAACTCCTTCGTACCTAAAGTGAACAATCGCACTTTTGGTTTAGCAATTTTTAGATTTTAACCCTTTATGATGATAAAGAAAATCAACCTAAGCTATTAAGAATCAAAATAATAGCTTAAAAGATAATGCAAAATGACAAAAAAGAAAGGCCAAAGCTATCTTTTGATACCTTTGACCTAGTTTTTTGTTTAGCAACTGAGCCAATTGCTAAATACTTAACACAGATGCGAAAATTTTTTTATCTACGTTTTTTCTATCTATATAATTGTTCGCAGTATTTTTGTGCAACATCAGACCAGTCAAAGCGCTGCATACGAGCTTGCAGCCTGAGTTGTTGATATTTTTCGCAATCTCCTATCAGATCAGCAAGTGCTAATTCAAAAATCGCAATAAACTGATTACCTTGCTCTGCGAGTGTTTCCCCTTCAAAACAATAGCCTGTTTCATTGTGTTTTACCGTATCATATAGTCCACCCACTTTATGTACGATACAAGGTTGTCCAGCGCGCATCGCAAGCATTTGGCTGATACCACAAGGCTCAAAGGAGCTTGGCATTAAAAACAAATCACCTAATGGGTACAGTTGCTCGCCGAGTGCTTTACCATAACCATTTAAAAACAAGACATTGTTATGGCGTGCCATTACTTCGGTAAATAGCTGCTCAAGACTTGGGTCACCAGAGCCTACAATCACAATACGTGCTCCTTGGTGCTTGGCTATTTTTGCAATGTCATCGAGCACAATGCCTGATTGGGTAGGCTGTCTTAAAATAAGTGCTTTTTGATCGGTGAGACGACCAACACTTGTAATTAGCTTGCCGCTAAAGGCTTCGTCACGCCAAGCGAGTATGCGCTGATGAGCAATGTAAAACCGAGATAATACTTGGCTAGATTTTGCCATCCATTGAAACACATGCTGCTCAGCAAGCACCAAATAGTCAGCAAAAATTAGATTCTCTTCGTCACCTGACTCATCATACACACAACCGTTTAAAATACCTGCTAACCGTCCTTCATGAGACGCATGCTGCATGTCGCTTTCTAACCCTTCGCCACCAAAAAAACCAAGCTCAGGATGACTCGGGATCATCACTTCTTTGGCATAATTAGGAGAAACAACATGCACTTTGTCTGAAAGATTAATAGCCGCTCGCATAGGATTAAAACAGTGAGGATATTTAGGATCGCAAATACTGAGCCCATCATAGGTGAGTGTCGGAAACCAAGACTCAAGGCTGGAAAAGTCATGATTAAAAGGCCGGATCCCTTGAAGCGCAAGGTTATGCACAGTATAGACTGTCCTTAGCACCTTTAAGCGTTTGAATCTTGGACTAAACTGACGAAGTACAGCAACGACAGCAGCGTGCCAGTCATGTAGGTGTACAACATCTATCTCAGCTATCAACTCATGTTCAATAAGTTCAGCAACTGCCGCACTAAAAAACGCAAATCGATTTGCATCTGTCGCAAAGGGCTGGTGAGGATCATTACAGTAAATAGCGCCGTGATGCTCACTAAACAATGAGTGTGAAATGACATACTGAGTGACATTGTCACTTTCTTCAACAGACCAAAGAGTCGCCGTTTCTAGGTGTTGACGAAAAGGGACGGCAATATCAGCGACTAAGTTTCGATTTAAAGCAGCTTGGCCATAATCGGGTGTGACCACCGATACTTTAATGCCAAGCTGCGCCAATGCATAAGGTACGTCGCGTATTACATCTGCGACGCCCCCCACCTTACAATTTGGCAACCGATCGTTTTCGGCTGCCACTAAAATTACATGCATAGTACCTCTACATGGATCATTTATTATTTTTTTCCGCAAGCTCTGCGAGCATATCTCGGGTCACCAATACGATCCCCTTATTCGACACTCTAAAGCCATTCTCTTTGTCTAGGTCAGTATCGTAACCAATTGTCATCCCCTCTGGTATTTGACAACTGCGGTCAATGATTGCGTTTTTGATTTTGCAGTTACGCCCGATTTTGGCACCAGGCAACACAACGGCTCCTTCAATTTCACAATACGAGTGAACATGCACATTGGAAAACAGCAATGAACGCTTAACTTTAGAACCAGAAATAATACAGCCACCAGAAACCGTCGAGTCTACGGCCATACCGCGTCTATCATCATCATCAAATATAAATTTAGCTGGTGGTAGCTGTTCCTGATAAGTCCAAATTGGCCAATGAGGATCATAGAGATCAAGTTGTGGTTCAGGAGAAACCAGCTCCATATTTGCTTCCCAGAATGAGTCAAGCGTCCCTACATCTCGCCAATACGGCTGCCCTTCATGTGATGGGTCGCAAAATGGATACGCATATACATTATGCTCTTCTATGATGGATGGGATAATATCATGACCAAAGTCACGACCAGATCCTTCTCGTTCCGCATCCTTTTTTAACTGCTCGAATAAAAACTCAGTGTTAAACACATAGTTCCCCATAGACGCCAAACATACACCTGGCTTTCCAGGGATTGACGTCGGATCTACCGGCTTTTCATCAAAGCGACGCACACGGTTGCTTTCATCCACAGTCATTACACCAAACGTTTTCGCTGCTTCTTCACAAGGCACTTCAATACAACATACGGTCATATCTGCACCTGTCTCAACGTGCTTTGCAAGTAAGCCACCGTAATCCATTCTGTAAACATGATCACCCGATAAGATCATAACGTATTTGGGAAGCTCATGACGAATAATATCCATATTCTGGAAAACTGCATCTGCTGTGCCGCAGTACCACTCATCACCATATCGCTGTGATGCTGGCAATATTTCTACAGATTCTCCAAGTTCCTTTTTAAAGTGTCCCCATGCGCGATTAACATGGCGAATAAGGGAGTGCGACTTATACTGCGTGGCAATACCAACCCGTCGGATCCCTGAGTTAATGCAGTTAGACAGTGGGAAATCGATAATTCGATGTTTGCCGCCAAAATAAACAGCGGGTTTCGCTCGCCAATTGGTGAGCTCGTGAAGGCGCGAACCTCTTCCACCCGCAAGTATTAAAGCATATGTTTCTCGAGTGAGGGTACTAATATAACGATTCGCATAATTAGGCATTATTTCTTCTCTCCATAACTTTTTTGCGGTGACTACTGCATTGGGCTCAAGCGCCAAATATCACCGCTGTAATCTTGAATTGTTCTATCGCTAGAAAATTTTCCACTTGCTGCGGTATTGAGAATACTCATGCGCAGCCAATGTTCCTTGTCTTTATATGCTTGAGCCGCATGCTCCTGGCTCTCAACATAGGAAGGAAAATCTTGTGCCACTAACCAAGGATCGGTACTACTCTTAATTGAGTTGATTACGTCATCAAAGATATTAGGCTCAAATAGGTTAAAGTGACCACTTTCGAGCAAAGCCATAACACGTTTAAGGTCATTGTTGCTTTCTATTATCTTAAGGGGCTGATAATTTTGGCGCACTTGCTGTGCTTGTTCAGCAGTTACACCAAATAAGTAAAAGTTGTCTGCACCAACGCATTCTCGTATTTCAATATTTGCACCATCTAAAGTACCTATGGTGATCGCGCCATTCATCATAAACTTCATGTTGCCTGTGCCAGACGCTTCTTTTCCAGCGGTTGAAATTTGCTCTGATAAGTCTGTTGCAGGACAAATCACTTCCATTTTTGAGACATTGTAATTGGGCATGAAAGCCACTCGAAGATAGGGCCTCGCCGCGGGGTCATTGTTGATAACATTGGCAACATTATTTATTAATTTAATGATCTTCTTCGCCATGTAATAACCGGGTGCAGCCTTACCTCCAAACAGTACGCAACGAGGAACAAGCTCTGCCACATCACCACGACAGATCCGATCGTAAAGATGGATAACGTGCAATACGTTAAGTAACTGACGTTTGTATTCATGAATTCGCTTGACTTGAACATCAAACATCATAGTTGGGTCAAACTCTACCTGACATTCATGAGCAATTAGCTCAGCAAGACGTTGTTTGTTGTTTTGTTTGACTGTTAGCCACTGCTTTTGGAAGGCGTGATTATCATAAAAACGACGTAGTTCACTAATTTTAGAAAAATCAGCTTGCCATCCGTCGCCAATTTTTCCGCTAATCAATTGCGCCAGTTCTGGATTACAATGCGATAACCAACGCCTTGGCGTCACACCGTTGGTTTTATTATTAAACTTCTCTGGGCACAGTTGATAGAAATCGTTAAACAAGCCAGCTTTTAATAACTCGGTATGAAGTGCAGCAACACCATTGACAGAATAACTACCTACAATCGCAAGGTACGCCATGCGAATTTGAGGATGACTGGACTCCTCAATGAGTGACAGCGCGCGCTGCTTTTCGATATCGCCGGGCCATTTAAGTGCAACTTCCGACAAAAAGCGGGCATTGATCTCATAGATAATTTCTAGCAACCTTGGTAACAAGCGCTCAAATAAACTCACAGACCAGCGCTCTAATGCTTCAGGCAATAAAGTATGATTGGTATATGCCATGGTTGATGTCGTTATCTTCCACGCGGCATCCCATTCCAGCTCGTAATCGTCTAATAAAATACGCATTAGTTCAGCTACGGCAATACTGGGATGGGTATCATTGAGCTGGAATACGTGATAATCCGCAAAATCACTGAAATCATCGCCATATTCCTCAACCCAAGTTGCAATCACGTCTTGCAAGCTCGCGCTGGATAAAAAGTACTGCTGCCTTAATCTCAGTTCTTTGCCATTTTCACTGGCATCATTGGGGTACAGCACCATCGTTATCTGCTCAGCGAGATTCTTCTTCGCCACTGCTTCTGAATAACTACCGGCATTAAATTCGTTGAGGTCAAACTCATCGGTCGCCTCTGATTTCCATAGCCTTAATGTATTTACCACCTCATTACGATATCCAGGCACAGGAACGTCGTAAGGCACCGCGAGAATATCTTGCGTATCAAGCCATTCATGATGCTGCCTACCATTTTTGTCGGTATGTACTTCAACATGACCAAAAAACTTAACTCTGCGGGCTTGTTCTGGTGCGGCAAGCTCCCATGGATGACCTTCACGGAGCCAATTATCTGGCTGTTCTACTTGGTGACCCTGTTCACAGGTTTGGTTAAACATCCCAAATTCGTAACGTAAACCGTAACCAACAACAGGAAGGGCTAATGAAGCACAACTATCCAAAAAACAAGCTGCAAGGCGGCCTAAACCACCATTACCAAGACCTGCATCATGTTCAGCCTGCGCGACCTCTTCAAGCTCAGTACAGTATTCTTGTAATGCCGCTTGAACTTGTTCTTCTAAGTCTAGATTTAACACCGCATTAGACAGTGCTCTACCCATTAAAAATTCCAGCGAGAGATAAGCTGCTTTACGCGTCTTTTTACTCTTTATGTGCTCTTTGGTTGCTCGGCAACGGGCGACTAATCGGTCACGAATGGTCAAGGCTAATGCATGGTACAAATACAGTCGCGACTCTCCTACTTTGTCTCGACCTAAGGTGTAGTAAAAGTGACGAGTCAAATCATCACTCAAGGTGTTTTCATCTATCTTTGGTGCATCTTGCCAATGTTTTACCACGCATACTGGCGCACTTTTATTAGCCATGCTTTTCATCCCCTTTGATTGATGTAAATATCCATGCTGACTTAGCTGGAACCTGTAAATAAGAATCTAACTCTGGTCTTTGCGGCTCAACCGCGGTGGTGATTGCTTGCTGCCAATGAGATGAAAATGCACTAAATGGCAGCTTTATTTGCAATGCACTTTCACTGGCGTTCAATATTATCAATAAGCTTTGCCCTAACTGCTGATCAGTAATGGTGTAACTCAACCATTTGCGGCTCGGCTCTCGCCATTGTTCAGGCGATAACGGCTTTGCTTGTTCATTAAACCAATTCACCGCAAAACGACTGTCACTGTCATGGACATAAAATGAGTGAGAAAACGCGGCAAATTGCTTACGAAGCGCAAGTAAATCTTGGATAAAAAAAGTTAAAGTATGGTGTTGCTGGTGGTTTTTCCATGCCAGCCAGCTAGTGCAGTTGTCTTGGCAGTAAGCATTATTGTTGCCACTTTGCGTATGTGCCATTTCGGTTCCCGCACAAATCATCGGGATCCCTTTGGATAAAAACAAAGTGAGTAATGCATTTTTCTGCATACTGAGACGCAATTCATTGATTTGAGGATCGGCACTGAATCCTTCTACCCCACAATTAAATGAAAAGTTTTCACTGTGGCCGTCTCTATTTGCCTCACCGTTTGCTTCATTGTGTTTA
Source organism: Pseudoalteromonas sp. JC28 (assembly GCF_013319255.1). Classification (NCBI taxonomy): domain Bacteria; kingdom Pseudomonadati; phylum Pseudomonadota; class Gammaproteobacteria; order Alteromonadales; family Pseudoalteromonadaceae; genus Pseudoalteromonas; species Pseudoalteromonas sp. JC28. Next base: position 294,599 of record NZ_QOKX01000002.1, read on the forward strand.
TGCTCGTAAGCCGTCCAATCAAACAATGAGAAGCCGTCATGACTGGTAAGAAAATTTATGGAGTTCAAAGGACCCCGTAAGTTATGTTCAAACAGATCACTGGAACCATGAATACGCATCGCAAGCTCTGGCAATACTCCCTCATCACCACGCCAGAAGCGCCTAACTGTATCTCGATATTTATCATTCCACTCACGCCACGGAGAAGGAAATTGTCCAAGTTGATACCCACCAGGACCAATATCCCAAGGCTCGGCAATCAGTTTTACTTTGCTAAGCACTGGGTCTTGATGGATCGCTTGCAAAAATGCATGTTGATTTGAAAATCCCGAGGCTTGACGAGCAAGGATCGTCGCCAAATCAAAGCGAAAACCGTCCACCCCCATGTATTCCACCCAATAGCGCAAGCTGTCCAAGACAAGTCTTAATACCACTGGATTCGAGATATTCATTGTGTTTCCACAGCCCGTGTCATTAATGTAGACATTGGGCTTACTCGGCAAGGTACTGTAATAAGTCAGGTTATCAAACCCTTTAAAGCTAATTGTCGGGCCATCCAAACCACCTTCCGCAGTATGGTTAAACACCACATCCAAAATAACCTCAATGCCGGCTTGATGGAGTCGCTCTACCATTACCTTAAATTCGTTGATGTCGTCGTTAACGAGATAACTTTTGTGTGGCGTAAAAAAGTTGAGGCTGTTATATCCCCAATAATTTTTTAGTCCTTTGGTCGTAAGAAATTGCTCGTTGATAAACGCATGCACAGGTAGCAGCTCAATCGCAGTAACACCAATATGCTTGAGGTGATCGATAAAAGTTTGTTCTGCAATCCCTAAGTATTTTCCTTGGTGTTTAGTTGGAATATCTGGATGCCTAACAGTTGCCCCTTTAACGTGACATTCATAGATCACCGTTTTACTCCACGGAGTCTTCGGTCGCTTCCCTTGATACTTCTCAATCGCCGTCACTTTACTCTTTGGCATATCACAGGCGTTATCAGATGGGTTTAAATGGCCTACTGGCAAATGGCAAAAATGCCGTTCACTCCAAGTAAACTCACCGAAAAAGTCGCGACAATATGGGTCTAAGAGTAACTTATTAGCATTGAAAAGCAGCCCTTTTTCCGCGCTATACTCTCCGTCTACCCGATAGCCATATAAGTCTCCGACTTGTGCTCCCTCGATAAACAGTGACCAATTTCCGCCCTCATGCCGAAACATCCCTATCCGATTCACTTCGCTATGGCCGCTTTTGTCGAACAGACACAGGGTTACGCGTTTTGCTTTCGGTGCATAAACACAAAAGTTAACGCCTTTATCACTGGCCGTTGCACCCAATAATTGATGATCGCCGCGATAACTGGTTAGCATGTGCCACCAGAGATCAGCTGCAAATACACGGTTGCCAAAGGCGGAACGGTTATATCGATACTTTGCTCAAGGCCATGGCTTGCTATGTTTTTCGATTCAATGAGTTGTTGTTTATGTGCAACGACTCCAACGCCGCTCCCCCAAAACGCTTTGTCATCCGTGTTTAAGATAACTTGATACACACCCGCTGACGGCACGCCTAAGCGGAATTGAAAATGAGTTTGTGGCGTAAAGTTTGCGATCACCACCAACGGTGTGACACCATCCCGTCCATAGCGTACAAAACTAAATATGCTTTGCTCTGCATTCCCTCCATCAATCCAATTAAATCCTGTTGATTTGTTATCGCACTCGAACAGTTGCGGCGTTGATTTATAGGTCGTATTGAGCGCTTTGACACACTTATACACGCCTTGGTGCGCTTCACTTTCAAGCAACTTCCAGTTGAGTTGTTGGTTATGATCCCACTCCTCTCGGGGGGCAAGTTCAGCGCCCATGAACAGCAACTTTTTACCCGGGTGGGCAAACATAAAGCCATAGTAGGCACGTAAATTAGCGAATTGCTGCCAATCGTCTCCTGGCATTTTGCTCAGTAGCGCACCTTTGCCATGTACCACTTCATCGTGGCTTAATGGCAAGATGTAATTTTCAGAATAGGCATACACCATTGAAAAGGTCATTTCATGGTGATGGTACTTGCGATGAATTGGGTCTTTGGACATATAGTTTAGCGTGTCATTCATCCACCCCATATTCCACTTATAACCAAAGCCTAAACCATCGTGTTCAACACTGCGGGTAACACCAGGCCAAGCGGTGGATTCTTCAGCGACCATCATAATACCTTCATCAACGCCATAGCATTTGGTATTGACTGATTTGAGGCACTCAATTGCACCTAGGTTTTCACGGCCGCCGTATTGATTTGGCACCCATTCCCCATGTTTACGGCTGTAATCCAGGTAAAGCATCGATGCCACAGCATCCACTCTTAGGCCATCGATGGCGTATTCTTTTATCCAATACATCGCATTCGACAGCAAAAAGCTTTTTACTTCAGCGCGGTCGTAGTTAAAAATATAGGTGTTCCAATCTGGGTGAAATCCTTGCCGCTTATCAGCATGCTCAAATAAATGCGTACCATCAAATTTATGTAAACCATGGGGATCTGATGGGAAATGTCCCGGTACCCAGTCGATAAGTAATCCGAGCTCTTCACGATGACAGCACTCAACGAAGTAAGCAAAATCCTCCACGCCACCAAAGCGACTGGTTGGCGAGAATAACCCCACTGGTTGATAACCCCAGGAGCCATCAAAAGGATATTCACTGATAGGCATCAGTTGCAAATGGGTAAATCCTAGTGCCTTTACATAAGGGATAAGGTCATCCGCTAATTCTCGATACGTAAGATAGCGATTACCTTCTTTCTCTCGGCGCTTCCAAGAGCCCAAATGCACTTCATAAATACTAATGGGTGCATTGATTTTATTACGCAGCGCCTTTTTATCATGATCAGCTTGGCTCAATGTGAAAGCCGCAGGTCGAGCCTGAGTTATACTCGCCGTACCCGGTGCTTGTTCCATTTTAAATGCAAAAGGGTCAGCCTTTTCTATGCGCTCCCCCTCAAATGTGGTGATTGCAAATTTATAGCAGCAGTCTACCTCCAGTGCCGGAATAAAAAGCTCCCATACACCACTGGCTGGGTGTAATCGCATTGGATGCTGCACGGCCTGCCAATGGTTAAACTCACCTATCACAGAAACAGACAACGCATTTGGCGCCCAAACACCAAATCGAAACCCAATTACTCCCTCTATCTCTACTTGATGTGCACCTAAATGCAAATAAGCTTGAGCTTGTGTTCCTTCATTAAATAAGTACAAGGCATCATCAGCCAAGCAACTATCAAAACTATATACATCCCTCCCAGTGACTGTTTGCTCTGGGTAGTGCACTTCAAGCAGGTAATCTTTGCTGATGTCATCCGCTTTAAAATCTAGTGTGAATAGCGCACTTTTGCGAAACCGTTCAAGAGCATAGCTACTATCGCTGGTAAGCACCTTAACTTCTGTCGCACCTGGAATAAAACAGCGCACTACTGAGAGCTTCGCATCTAGCTGGTGTAGCCCTAAGAAGGCAAATGGGTCGCGACACTTACCGGCTTCCAAAGCGGCTAATTGACTGATGTAGTCATCTACTTGGGCTTCTTCTATTTTTGCTCTTGTATTCATCTATTCTTTCCTGCTGGTTATTGCATCTCGGATCAGCGGCCGAGAGCTTGCAATAATTTCCGCTGATGTCTGATTAAGTCGCCTTCTCCAGTTTGGATACTCTTGATCAGTACCAGGAATATTCACTGGTAACTTCTGTTCGTCGAGGTCATCAAACTGAATTGTCAGCATTTTTGCAGGCGACTTGGCGAGCACATTGATAAGCGCCTGATACACATCACGGGCTTCGCTCGCAAGGCTGACACTCACTTCACCATAGCGACTAAGCCAATGACAAAGCTTCTCTCGCTCGGATGTTCGCTCTTCATCCGCTTTTGTTAGTTGGGGTTCGCTCAATAACTGATATTCACGTTTCAACCTAAGGTCATCATGGCTCCACCAGCCAAAAAATGGCGGGACGTCATGGTTTGCAACCATAAGTAATGCATTGTGCTTATAGTGCGTAGGTGCTAAAAACTGACCGTGATAATCCTTCTCGAAGTAAAAAAGAATATTGCTGTATATATGAGACTCAGACATTGCTTCTTTGATTTCGATTGGAACAACCCCTAAATCTTCACCAATGATCATCACTTGATGTTTGACAGACTCAATTTTGAGGATCGCTAAAAGGTACTCAAATGGATAATATACATAGCAACCTGTTTGCTGCTGATCTTGATAAAAGCACCACCACAACCTTCTTAGGCCCATCACATGGTCAATTCTTAATGCCCCAACACCGGTGATGTTCGCTTGGATCAATTGTTTAAAAAATGCAAAGCGCTGCGCTTTTAACTTAACGGGGTTTAACGCTGGTAACCCCCAGTTTTGACCGAGCTCTGCCCAAGGGTCTGGAGGCGCGCCCACGCGAGCACGTTCGGCATACAAATTTTTATTGCTGTTGTATTCACTTGAACCGTCAGCACAACCAACGGCTAAATCATTGATTAAACCTACAGCCATACCGGCATTCAGTGCCAAAGACTGGCATTGCGTTAATTGTTCAAACGCAAGCCATTGTAAAAATTTAGCGAAGTCATCGTCCTCAAATGCCTTAAGCTCTTGCTGCTTAGCCTGGCAAAATCGAGTAAAGTCTGCACGCCACGCTCCAGTTTGTTCACACAATAACTGCCACGCAAAACGTAACGCGTTAAGCTTAATTTCCATACAGTGAGTCATATCAAGATATGTCGCGTTCAAGTTAGCCTTTGAGCCGTCTAGATAGTCGGCGAACACACTCACATCTAAGCCAAATTGTTCACACAAAAGCTCGATAGAAATGTAAAAAGGGTGCAGTAGGCGGCGGTCATTTGGGCTGTACGGGCTCGCTTTTTCTGGTTCATCAACAAACAACAAATGCAGTGGGTTTAACAAAATGTAATCAACCCCTTCAGCTGCGCTAGCCTCAACTAATTGCTTTAGCTCATAAAAATCCGCACTTAGCTTGCTGCCAGCAGGCTTTAACGAATATAGCTGAATAGACAATCCAAGGAGCTTTTTATGTTGTTCAATCGGGTCATAGCACTGTCTAGGCGTCACCCAAAGTTCTGTCTCAAACCGCGCACCATTTAACATTACCTCAGCGCTATGATAACCGACTTCAATCGCGTTTATTGGCACTTCAAGTTGAACATAACGTGTATCTTGATAGCGGTAATCCCCAATCGCTACTTGATTGTTTGGATCGCAAACACAGCAATAACCCAATGCGGGGATCGACACAGTTAATTCGTTAATTTGCAGGCCGGCATCCACTCTTATCGTAATAGTTGGCGTCGCTTTGCAAACCAAAGTAATGGCTTCAACTGGCGTTAACCACTTAGCAATATCCAACTCAAAGTTGAGCGTATTTATTTCATCTAGATTGCTGACATCAACACCGCACTCCTGCAATGCCTGTAGGCGAGTTTGGTGATCAAATACCACATGATCACCCGTGTATTTATGGTATTCATAACCAATACCATAGAGGTAAAGAAGCTGGGCAATGTTGTCCATTTATAATGTTACGCTCTCGCTGTGGACACAACACTGTTGTCTTCTCCAAAGCCGTTGGGCACATAATCATCTGCTTGATGATCGTTGTCCCAGACTTCACCATCAATCAAATATCTGAAGTGGTAATCTTTGTCGGTTGGTAAACGGTGTTTGAGCTTGAACGCACTGTCTTTTTTGATGAATTTCATCGGCTCGGGTTGCCAATCATTAAAATCACCAGCAAGTTCCACCGTTTTCGCTTCTGGGTGTGAAAATGAAAATGTAATTTCTGCTTCGTCTTTTGTTTTGAAAAACCGTTTAGTGAGCATATAACCCCCGTTTACCTTTTGTGAGTCCTTATTTCACAGTGACGTACGCTAATACTGCAAACGACTGGTAACTGTGTACGATTTATGTCGAGCATATTGAGATTTAAGTGAAATTGAATTGCAAAATTAAATTTTAATTAGCTGGCAACTCACCGTTCGCTTTAAAAATCAGCAGCCCTAAGTACAGCAAACAAATATTGAGTTTGTATGACAGTACAAATTTGGTGCAATTTTGCACCGCTTTGGCGCAATCTAAATCAGATAAGCAGTGATTTCAGTTTGCTATGAGTTCCTTGCAATCACTGAGCCAATCACATTAAGAGTCAACAAGAAAGCTAGTTAAGAATGGTTATCATGTAAAGTGAATTTAACTAATAATTGATCCCGCTCATATAAAGCAGTGTGCAAAGTGAAATTTTTAGTACTTTTGCACGATGAAGTTTGCAACTGAATGCTAAAGTGTGTAAAAAACTAGGTTAGCAACTATAATTTCAGATTACATTTTTTGCGATGAAGATCGCATCTGCGTACTATTACTCCGTAATATGCAAGAGACTGAATTACTAAGGAAAGCCTATTCATGCCAAACGCGATAAGACTAACAAGTACCCTACTTCTGGGCACATTATTTGTTGTCATATTGCTGCATCTGTCTTTTAAGGCCAACGTGCTTGAGCTGATCGCTACAACCCCGTTAAATGAGCAACTTACTGTATCAATGATATCACCTTGGTATTCCCCACTACTGCACGGTTTGAACTTTGCAGCAAGCGGAAACCACACTTATGTTGCGGTAGAGTCAACACTCGGAATCCCCAGATATCTGGATGTAAGTACAGTTTGGTATGCCGTATTTACTTCTCCAATCACTCTCATTTCAATTGCAACTTTACTCGCGATTGTTGCGTATCTTTTTAAATCAGAGCGCCGCTACCGTAATCAAGATGAAGATATCAGCGAGGTGAATAAGGACGTTGGAGGAATATTGATGCGTTTAGAGGTTGATAGTGCGCCACTGCACCATAAGTCCTCTCTTGCCAAACTCAGCCATGCGATCCACGACTTGTCTAGCCATCTTGCACGCGTAAAACGCCATTCAGAGTCTCAAATTTTTCAAGACAAGCTCACAAAGCTTATAGATAGACATGCATATATTGACCATATTGAGGCAAAGTTAAAGCAAGCTGAGTTGGCGCAACAAAAATGTGGCCTGCTATTTATTGATTTGGACGGCTTTAAGCAGGTCAACGATTCCTTTGGCCACAGTTTTGGCGACGAAATTCTGATCCAAGTTGCTGCTCGGCTCTCAAAAGTGGTTCGCCAATATGGTTTAGAAGATTGCCACCCTATTCATGGCCTTGAACAAAACCTCTCAAGACTCGGCGGCGATGAATTTTCGCTATTTATTCCCAAATTAAGCAATCCAAGTTTGTGCACAGAAATCGCGCAGTCCATTCTTAGTGATATAGAGCGTGATTTCTTGCTTGGCAATAAGCTTGTCAAAATTGGAGCAAGTATCGGCATCGCGGTATACCCAGATAGTGCAGCAACACCAAACTCATTACTGCAGATGGCTGATGTTGCCATGTATAGAGCAAAAACGGATGGTCGTGGAATTTTTAAAGTTTATTCCCCCGAAATGGGGTCGAAAATGCGACGTTATCACTACCTCTTAGAAGAGTTACGACTCGCTATCTCTGCGCAAAGCTTTTATCTGTCATTCCAACCGATAGTGCATGTTGAAGATTGTGCTATCGACTATTTTGAGGCGCTTATTCGTTGGAACCACCCGATAGAAGGGCAGATTCCACCGGCCGAATTTATTCCAATTGCAGAAGAGTCAAATTTAATTTTAGAGCTTGGTGATTGGATCCTACTTGAGTCGTGTAGGCAAATGTGTGCATGGCATAATGCAGGGATGAAAAAGGTAAAAATCTCGGTCAATGTTTCTGGAATACAATTAAAGCACAGAAAAGTCTTTGAATGGGTAAATGCTGCCCTAGAAAAAACCGGTTTACCAGCTACTGCTTTGATGTTGGAAATCACAGAGTCCACTCTTATCAAGGCCAGCAATGAAACGATTTCACAATTACAACAATGCCGAGATGCAGGAATAAGTGTCGCGATTGATGACTTTGGCACAGGCTTTAGCTCGCTAAGCACCCTCGCCGATTTACCCATTGATGTGATAAAAATCGATAAACTGTTTATCACTCAAGCCAATAGCAACCCCAAGTACCGTAAGATCCTCAATTCCATCAGCGAACTTGGACAACAGTTAGAATTAAAGATTGTTGCCGAGGGCGTTGAACAAACCGAACAATTTGAGCTAGTTAAAAACTTAGGAATTAGCTGTGTACAGGGGTACTTAGTTAGCCGGCCTGAAAGCTCAAATAATGTGGGTAGCAAAGTGTTAAATGGCAATGTGAATCACATCGCAGCCACCGGCACCAGCATTTGGTTACCAGAGCAAGTTGGGTAGCTGCTGTTAATAGTTAAGCGAAAAAAGTTAGCTACATACAGCACCTTGCACGCTAGGAAACCTATTATGCTAAAAGTGGGGTGCTTGGCAAATCGTGATGAACGCCCACAGTATTTATCCAGACTAGGTAAGGTTATTTATCGCTTAAATTTGGTTTCTAGGATAACCGATGAATTGGTACGCTCAATCCCCTCTAAATTACCAATTTCATCTAGCAGATGGCTCAACTGCTCCAAACTCTGTGCTTCAACAATGGCAATCAAGTCATATTCCCCACTAATGGCATAAAGCGCAGAAACATTTGGCAACTGCTGCAATGCTAAATTCGCCTTTGTAGTGAGTTTTTGTTTTACCTTAATAGAAACGTGTGCAGATACTAAATCGTCCATATACTGCTCCGCGAACTCTACGCGATATCCTTTAATTACGCCATTTTGCTCTAATTTTGCGATACGATTTTGTACTGTGGTTCTGGAAAGGTCTAACTTACGTGCCAACTCAGAGATGCTCTCTCGTGCATTATTACGCAACAGTGCAATGAGCTTTTCATCTTGTGAACTAATCATTTTGCAATTTAATCATGTTAATTTGACATAAATGATAGCAAATATGTGAATTATTGCACTGCAAATTATTACAAAAGCGCGTAATAATGAAGAAATAGCAAGTTGGCTGCGAGCAGAACAACAAGTAATCAGCTTCTGCTCGACAGTAATACCGCACAATGATAACAATTTAGGAGAAAGCGTCATGCAAGCAAATCGCGAATTATTCGATGAAGTCATGGTTCCAAACTACAACCCGTCAGCCGTTATTCCAGTTAAAGGCCAAGGCTCTCGCGTATGGGATCAGACAGGTAGAGAGTTCATCGATTTTGCAGGCGGTATCGCCGTAAACTGTCTAGGCCATTGTCATCCAGCACTAGTCTCTGCACTTAAAGAGCAAGGCGAAAAGATTTGGCACTTATCAAATGTGATGACCAACGAGCCGGCGCTTCGCCTTGCCAAAAAGTTAACTGATGCAACATTCGCAGAAAAAGTCTATTTCGCAAACTCAGGCGCCGAAGCAAACGAGGCGGCACTTAAACTTGCGCGTCGTTGGGCACTGGATAAATTTGGTGCAGAAAAAACGCAAATTATCGCATTCAACAAAGGCTTTCATGGTCGTACTTTCTTCACGGTAACGGTTGGTGGTCAAGCAGCCTATTCAGATGGCTTTGGTCCAAAACCTGCTGATATCACTCATATCGACTATAACGATTTAGCTGCGTTTGAAAAAACAATCTCAGACAATACTTGCGCAGTCATGATGGAACCGCTTCAAGGTGAAGGCGGGATCATTTCTCCAAATGCTGAGTTTGTCCAAGCTGTGCGCGAACTATGTGATAAGCACAACGCGCTACTTATTTTTGATGAAGTACAAACGGGTGTTGGCCGAACTGGTGATCTATATGCTTATCAAGGACTGGGGGTAACACCTGATATCCTAACTAGCGCAAAAGCACTAGGTGGCGGTTTCCCGATTGGCGCGATGCTTACTACCACTGAAATTGCAGCTCACCTTAAAGTAGGCACCCATGGCTCAACTTATGGTGGTAATCCACTGGCCTGCGCAGTAGCGGAAGCTGCATTTGACACCGTAAATACAGAATCGGTGTTAGCTGGCGTAAAAGCCAAAGAACAACTATTCAGAGATGGCCTAAATGCTATTAACGACAAATACAATGTATTTTCTGAAGTGCGCGGTAAAGGTCTTCTTCTTGGTGCAGTGCTCAATGATAAATTTGAAGGCCGTGCACGCGACTTCCTAGTAGCAAGTGCAGAGCACGGTTTAATGTCATTAGTTGCTGGTACTAACGTAGTTCGTTTTACGCCTTCCCTTGTGATCACTGATGAAGAGATCCAAGAAGGTCTAGCACGCTTTGAACAAGCGGTTGCTGCAGTAGTAAACGGCTAAGGAGCTGGGGACCTCGGTCTCCTCTTTCTCATGTTAGTATTAAGACCAATACAAAAAACTGACTTCGACGCGCTAAAAACCATTGCGGTTGAATCTGGCCATGGGTTTACCTCACTGCCAGTAGATGACGAATTGTTGTCTAATAAAATTAACCGCTCGGTTGAAAGCTTTGCAAAGTCAGTATCAAAACCATACGACGAAGGCTATTTATTCGTTCTTGAAGACACACAAACGGGCGAAATTATAGGTACCACTGCGATTGAAGCCGCGGTCGGTATGTCAGTGCCTTTATATCACTATCATCTTGGTAAAACAGTACATCACTCAAGAACTTTGGGTGTCTATAATACCGTCGATATTCTATCGATGTGTAACGACTACACCGGAAGCTCTGAGATCTGCACGCTATTTTTACGTGAAGGTCATCGTCAAGGCTTCGCTGGTCGCTTTCTTTCAAGAAGTCGTTTCTTATTTATGGCAGAACATGCAGAACGCTTTAGCGACACCGTTATTGCGGAAATGCGTGGTGTAAGTGACGAACATGGCCATTCGCCATTTTGGCAGTGGCTGCAAGAACACTTTTTTAGCATTGAATTTCCGCAAGCAGATCACTTGGTCGGTCTCGGGGACAAAGTGTTTATTTGTGAACTTATGCCCAAGTATCCCATCTATGCAAACCTACTAAGTCCAGAAGCACAAGCTGTGATAGGTAAAGTGCACGAGAAAACCAAGCCTGCTTTGCGTTTATTACAAAAAGAAGGGTTTGAACACCGTGGCTATGTTGACTTGTTCGACGCAGGTCCAACGGTAGAAGCCAAACTAGACAACATTAGAACGGTTAGAGAGTCGTTTAAAGGTGAGGTTGAAATAGTCGCTTCACTACCTGACAAGCTCCCTAATCTTGCTATTTCAAATGGTCGATTAGACGCGTTTAAAGCCACGTTTACCGATCAGGCTTATCTGTGCGAAGCGGAAGAAAAAATTCAGCTGACCGTAGAGGTAGCCAATGCGCTTGATGTCACTCAAGGTGAACTGATAAACGCATTTAAACTATAGATTTCAATGTCGTGCTGATACCAATTGGTATAAAGTTTAACAAGCTGTCACCAAGACAAAAAATTAGGAAACCATTATGCACAACAACGTAGATACACTATTTGAACACCTGTGGGACAACTACCTAGAAGTAACACCTTCAGCAGTTAAAGTTCATGAACTTCTCGGCTCAACGCAAAAAGACGACGTGATCAATGACCACATCGCATTGCGTACCTTTAATATTGAAAAAGTAGGCCTAGAAAAGCTCGCTGCACATTTTAAAGCTGTGGGTTATACAGAGTGTGGCGAATACCACTTTGAAGCGAAAAAGCTATATGCTAAACACTATGAACACCAAGATCCAACGAAACCAAAGGTGTTTATCTCTGAGCTGCTCGTTGAAAAATGTTCAGAAGAACTACAAGCTATCGTTAAAGACATGGTTGAGCAAATCGACGAGTCTGCAGTAACAGCTGAAAACTTCCTGTATTCTGGCACCCACTGGCGCGTTTCTCACGAGACATACAAAAAACTACTGGCTGAGAGCGAGTATGCCGCATGGATGTCTGCATGGGGTTACCGCGCTAACCACTTTACGGTAAGCATCAATTACCTGAAGAACTTCACTACAATTGAAGCTGTAAATCAAGCACTCAAAGACAATGGTTTTGAGCTAAACACCTCTGGTGGCGAGATCAAAGGCTCTCCAGAAGTGTTACTAGAACAATCTTCAACGCTTGCTGATCACCAAAACGTGCAGTTTAATGACGGTGAATTTAGCATTCCAAGCTGCTTCTATGAGTTTGCTCTGCGTTATGCCAAGCCTGACGGCGAGATCTATACTGGTTTTGTTGCAGCTTCTGCTGACAAAATCTTTGAAAGTACTAACGCAAGATAATCGCGTTTAAAATCAGTGCTTGCCTAAGCACTCTGCCCAAATTGTAAAGCAGCCTTTATGGCTGCTTTTTTAGTTAATATTAGCCACAACTCCAATCAAACTCACGAGTTACCAAATCAAGCATACCTATCCCTCCGCCAAAGTTATGCCCACCTAAGATCTCTTCGAATTCGATGTAGTAAGGTGTAAGAAAATCTGGGATCCCTTGACCGTTTAAACTCGTCCCGCCTAAATGGTTTGGCGAAACACTCTCTAACCACTCAGGGTCGCCTTCATACGGATCAATATAACCTGTATCTTCATATTCGCTGGGCATCTTGCCCGCATTAGGATCACTAGGGTTAGCAACAAGCGTAATTGCACGGTTAAAACTCACTGCTTCTGGGGGAATTCCACCAAGCTCGCGATATATTTGGTATTCTTCAGCTGGCAAACTGAGATACTCAGAATAGTTCATTTTCCAAAAGCAACTCGCCCCCCCCTCGACTAACCATTCAGGGACGCAAACATCATCTTCAAAATGTCGTTCAATAATGGTTGGCGGTGAACAGAGCTCGCCGTAAAACTCAGCTTCACTAAGCAGGAGCGTTGCGTAATAACAATCTAGCGTATCCGCTGCAAACTTACAGCTAGGATGAACCGTTTGCATCGCCTGCCAAAAGGGTTTGAATAGCGGTTCATCTGGCGATTGCTCAGCAAATAACGCCTCTTCTAACCCTTCAATATATTCGGGCCCGCCATCATTGTGATCAACCGCGATTGCAAAAAAGCTAACCGCAAATGCATTCTCATCAGTGCGATAGCCCTCTGGCAATCTTAGTGTAAAGCTGTGTTTTAGCGGGTAGCCGGTATGTGGGTCAAGCGGCCATTGATTGGCTTTAATTCCGGGGGGCAAACCAAATACCCAACCATCAAAGCGCGCTTTATCATCAATGGATTGTTTCAATATCTCGATATTATAAGCATTCATTACTATCTCCTTATTAAATAACGTTGCTTTCTCGTAAGTTAGGGCCTGTTTATCTTTCAAGTTTGTTTTTGCAGCAGCAAAGAACAACAGACCCTAGTATAAAAGTATTAACCCCACAATTGAAATAGGTACTTAGACTTTTTACAGTGTTTGAGACACTTAAAAATATTGTTTATATTCATTACCTGTTGTTGAAAAATCAGTAGTGAAGATGATTAGACAAGGATAATAGTTATGAATTATTTTGGAACGTTTGGTTCAACGGAAGAAGAGGCGCTTAACCTTCTCATGCCTGTTGTCGACAATGCTTTGAAAGCGCATGAGAGAGGAAACTATCAAGCATATTTATCTGTAATAACCGCCGACTTAGCCAAAAAGGTTTCTGAGGAGGGATTTTTACGGGCATACCATGAAATCGCGCCGCAGCTTGGCCGCTTAAAATCCAAAACCTTGTTAGCGTCTCTTCGAAGAGGTCAGGATCCAATGCTGATATTTGCAGCGAAGTACGAGAACACGCAAGACGATATCGTAATTAATATCACATTTAAAAACGCGACTACCCCGCCTTTAATTGCATGGATGTGGATTGAATAGTCCTTTGGTTCAAAGGCTTAGATCAAAACTTATAGGAGGACCGTTTCCGGTTTGCTTCACACTTGTGTAATAACATGTATAACCCTTAACAGCCGGTTATTAGGACGAGTAAGTGAAAACAGTGACAGGAAATGGTAATCCCTCAACAAAATTAGACTGTATCAGTCACCTAAAGCAATAATTTTGGCAGTAGACACCGCGGATATTTTCACTCCAAAACTGGAGATACTTGGCAGTGTGGCATTATGATGTATTCTTATTTGTTCACCTGACATGTGCTTTTTGCAATGTGTGGTATGGGCATCCGCCACTAATGTAACTGCATAACCCAAACCCGCGGCTCGCCGACTCGTTGTATCAACACAAAACTCTGTAGCATAACCACAAACATAAATATGTTGAGCTCCATGTTCTTCAAGTATGTTAGACAGATTTGTGTTTAAAAATGAATCTGGGGTGGTTTTACGCACGAACTGATCATTGGCGTCAACTTGAAGTACTGATTGTAATTGCCAACCTTCACTACCATACTCAATCGCAGTACCGTTTTGCTCATGTTGAATATAGATAACTGGCATGCCTTGCTTTCGAGCCCAATCTGTCACTAAGTTAATTTGGCTTAACACCTCTTCACTTGCATACGGTTTGGGCTCTGGGTCGAATAAAAGACTCTGTACATCAATTACCAATACTGCAGATTTCATAGCATACTCTTTTTGGGCATAATCTTGCTTATAAATTAAAAAGCCGCCAACAGCTTGAACAGCATTCATTCTTTCAAGGGTTGTAGTGCCCAAGCAATATAAATCACAAGCGTTATATTGTCATTTTAATATTTATACATTGGTCTTACTGCCACATTGGCTATGTTTCAATACAGCTAAACAAGTTATGATAAATGTGTATGCAAAGACCTTGTGGATAGCACACTTATGGACAAGATTGATCACCAGATATTAACCCCTTTAACGGCATTACTATGCTTGGTCATAAGCGGTTGTGACGACCTAGGCCAACAAATAGACGCGCTTACTGGCGAGCAAGACAAACAAGTGCAAACACTAATTGAGCGCACTAAAGACCAAATGGTGTTTGTTGAAGGCGGCAGCTTTATGATGGGCGATGGTGGAGGTCCTAATAACTTGCCTTGGACCATAGCTCGCGATAATAAGCCCGCTCATAAGGTGACCCTTACCAGCTATTCGATGGGCGCTTATGAGGTAAGCTATGGCGATTTTGATTTATATACCGCAGTAAACGACCTACCAAAAACCATGTGGGAGGATTGGGGTAAAGGGGAAGTTTGGCGCGCACCTGAATTCCCTGCGGGAGTGAGTTGGTATGGTGCTAAGAACTATTGTTTATGGCTGGCGAAACTCACACAACTCCCCTTTGATTTACCAACAGAAGCACAATGGGAATTTGCAGCACGAAACCGTGGCGAAAATATTTTGTTTGCCACCAATACAGGTATGCTTGAACTCGGTGTAAATTACTCTCTCGCCGAAGAGCCAGAGCCGCATATTAGTGGCACCTATCCGCCTAACCCATTAGGATTTTATGACTTGAGCGGCAATATGATTGAATGGGTCAATGACTGGTGGGCTGAGGATTACTATCAACACTCCCCAGAGCAGGATCCTAAAGGGCCAAAAGAAGGCACAAAAAAGGTCATGCGCGGTGGCAGGTTTTTAGAGTCTCCTCGCGGTAGTAACGTATTTACACGGCAAGAGTCAGATGAGCTTGATGAGGCGTATCGCGCTAAAGGATTTCGCTGTGCGCTAAACCAAGCGAAGTCACTTTCTGTTCAATCAGTTAACTAGTGTACTGCCACCATATTTATCCTCGTAAAAGTCAGCGTTTATTCAAACTACTTACTTTATGCTGTGGCAATTTTGATTTCGCCTGTACGCTTGGTATGCTCGAGCTGCACTAAGGATAAATAAGTAACATACGGAAAGTCACCATATGGAAAATAAACGGATACATTCACTCCTCTACTTTGCCAACATTAACCGGCCCAATATTCTCGCCAATAAATATTCTACCGCTCCAAGTCTCGCATTACTTTGTATGGTAATGACCGGGTGCGACGGCCTTGGCCAACAAATAGACGCGCTTACTGGCGAGCAAGACAAACAAGTGCAAACACTGATTGAGCGCACTAAAGCCCAAATGGTGTTTGTTGAAGGCGGCAGCTTTATGATGGGCGATGGCGGTGGTCCAAATAACTTACCTTGGACCATAGCCCGCGATAATAAACCCGCTCATAAGGTGACCCTTACCAGCTATTCGATGGGCGCTTATGAGGTAAGCTATGGCGATTTTGATTTATATACCGCGGTAAACGACCTACCAAGAACCATGTGGACAAAATGGGATAAAGACGAAATTTGGCGCGCACCTGAATTCCCTGCTGGAGTGAGTTGGTATGGCGCAAAAAACTATTGTTTATGGCTGGCGAAACTCACACAACTCCCAATTGATTTACCAACCGAAGCACAATGGGAATTTGCAGCACGAAACCGTGGCGAAAATATTTTGTTTGCCACTGATAGTGGGTGGATAGAAGAAGGTCGTAATTATGAGCTAAATACTGATTATGCGGAACCTTCTGGCACCTATCCCCCTAACCCATTGGGATTTTATGATTTAAGTGGAAACATGATTGAGTGGGTCAATGATTGGTGGGCTGAAGATTATTATCAGCACTCACCAGGACAGGACCCTAAAGGGCCAAAAGAAGGCACAAAAAAGGTTATGCGAGGAGGAAGGTTTTTAGAGTCTCCTCGCGGTAGTAATGTATATACACGGCAAGAGTCAGATGAGCTTGATGAAGCGTATCGTGCTAAAGGATTTCGCTGCGCGCTAAATCAGTCGACTAAATTAAGTGTGCAACCAAACTAGCTTGGTTGCACGTATATAATTAAGCCATTGCGATAAATGGAGTTGTATTAAGCATAGCTACTGCAACCGAACCGGAACGTGCTCGGCTTGGTAGTTTGCGTCGCCATGCATCAAACTCTCGCTGCTGAGCACCTTCTAAGATACTATTCAGCTGAGATAAGCCCTCTTCTCGGCTGCATTTTGCGCCGCCCTCCCCCATATGCTGCAATACTTCATCTAGCTCTTCAGTGCAGAGAATATGCTTAAGTATAATAATAATCGCATTCTCGCGCTGCTCATTTAAGCCCGACCAGCTGTAGGCGTCTGAGTCAATAAGGCTAGCGAGGTTAGGGTTCGCTAATAAGTTTAAAAAAGCTCCCTTGGACTCAGGTACCGTAAACTTAAGCATTTCTGGTGTTTGTTCAACTCTCTGTATAATGGCCTTTGCTTGTTCATGAATAAGCACTTTAGTTCGCCACCATTTATCAACTGAGTCAATCGTCCCACCAACAAACTCAGTAATATCTTTACCTGTTGCTATGTGCATAGATACTGCTTTGTATAATACTTTAAAAGCATCTTCTTGGATAAATGCTAGGTAATCATAATCATTATTTTTAAGCTGGTGATAAACAAATTGGGCAAGCGTGACAATTTCATCTACACCTATCTCACAGACCAACTCTCCGCCAGCACCTACGCCCCAGATAAGTCCCAATTTCGCGCGAAGCATAAACCTTCCGTCTTCATAACCAATATAACATCCGGCATGTGCACCAGCGCCAAATGCGCCTTCTGCCTTTCCACCTAGTTTAGCTAAATCACAAAAACTAGATTTACCAGATTTTTCTGGATTATCCCACTGCAAAGCACCAGTTAACTCACAGCCTGCGGATACCCCAGCGAATGCGCTGAGCTCGCCTTTTACAGGTTCAAACTTGCGATCGGCGCGGCTAAGTGCTTTTACTTGTTCAGGGGTTAATCCCTCAAGCATCATTTTACCTTGCTTTACTGTACAGCCTACATTTGCCGCCGCTTGTAATTTCGCTCCTGCATAGCCAAAAAGGGCAATAGTCGCATTTAATCGGATCGCGCCTAAGTTTATCTCACGCTCTTTGGTTGTATTTTTAAGCGGCATCATAAACTTAAATTCATACCCATTTTTATTAGGGTAGTAACCACTCATTGCAGCTTTTGCTTCACCGACTGCAAAATCGACTTTGGCATCAGCTTGAAATGAAAAGACACCATCCTTTGGGCTAAAGTTTGCAGCAATGCCTGCACCATGGGTATAGCGCATTAATCGCGCCTCTGCACTGGCGTCAAAATAGTCGCTTTTTTCAAACCTTTTTATCTTTAGATCTTCATTTAGCTCCCTAGCCCATTCGCCCCATATGGTTGTATACGTGTCGACAAGCTTCTTATCATATTTAAAATTGACCTTTAGCTTGCTCAAATCATTTTTAAGCGCTTTGTTCAGTTTGTTACGGTCTAAGTTGCCATTCGCATCGCTAAAACGACGACCGTTTCGAATGTCCGTATCAATTTTATAGCGTCTAAAGTGGTTGGCCATTTTATCACTACGCACATAAGTATATTTTCGGCCTTTAAAACCAATGACTTCGGTAATTTTATTAGCGGTAGGGCCTGAAACAAGTGGTTTTAGGGTCTCATTTAACGCCTTTTTTGCGTCAATTACTTTATCATCTTGTTTCGAGAGGTCTTGTTGTCCAGCCAGCGCTTGCTTTAGCTGCTCCATGGGAGGGTTAAGTACTTCCATTTCTTGCTCTAAAATATCGGCAAGTGACTGGGTGACTGCTATAAAGCTGTTATCTTCTGGAATATATATAAAATCAATAATTTCCAGTTGGTCTTCGGATTCTTCAACCGAAAAACTCACGGAGTGCGTCGCACCTCCGGCTTCAGCGGTTAATGTGTATTCCCCCGCCACAAGCGGTAGCGCCAACTCCCAATCATAACCTCTGTCTGGTATGTAGTTGCCATTCACTTGCTCCAATATGGCTGATTTTGAACCCGACGTTGGCCCTTTCCAGATTAGGTTAACGCTGTTGCTATTATAGAATTGTCCTTTAACTAGTACGTCAAAGCCGGTATTCACCCTGACTTTATCACCCGCTTTGGGAGGATTTTTTATAGTAAACTGAGGATGGTTGAAGCCATATATACGGCTTTCATTTGGTGTGCCAGTATACTGCTCGACAACACTCGCGGCAGTTTCTCCCGGTCCTAATACATGATTTGCAAAACGTCTTTTAGTGGCTTGGTTTTGCTCTAGTTTTACGATTTGCTTTGGATTAGGTTGACCAATAATAACAGATGGCGCAATAGTATCTATGGGTTGTGCTGTACTTTCTAGCTTAGTGGGTGTTTTTCTATTAGCAGTGTTATTGTTACCTTGACTACTCCCATTATGGTTAATTGAACCGACATCTCCACCTGAGAAAGCTTTACTGCCACTAGAACTGAACTGACCTTCCACTTTAGCCTCAAGCGCTGACTTTTTAATAAACGCAAAGATCTCCTTTATATTGCCTTGAGAAACCGTTTTGAGACGTTGTGCTTGGTTATTTGAAATAACAAGTAGTTGTCTATCGTCATGGTGATGAAATCCACCATGCCAGTAACGAGCTTCTTTTGGGTCAATACGAATATAGTCAGTGTGATGGGGGTTAAGTGCTTTCAGAATGATGTTAGGCACTTTAGCCATCGGCAATCTGGTTGGTTGTGCCGAATTTTTTACGTCTGAATCTGACTGAAAAAGTGAATCATCGAATGTACCTTGCTGTGCGTCTTGCACAAGCGCAGGCCACTTGTCAAAAGGCTTCATGCCAATCCTTCCTTGTTTATTCCGGTTGTTCCTCATCAATGCAATTTGCTACTCATCAATGAGCGCGAGATATAATCTGGACTAGATTTTATACTGATGGAGTCAGTTATTCAATCAAGGAAAAATTTTGCTATTTACCTGTTCTAAATGATGAGAAATTCTTAACGCAGTCAGCGTATGATTTCCTCCCTCAAATTGAGCAATTATTAAGACAAAGTAGTATGACATATCATTGTCAAAAAGACCCTGTAGAGTTTACTCTAGGTTACTCTAACACGCTCAAAAGTTAGTTGGTGCGGTAATATTTTCGCGTTGAAAAGCAACAGGGCCAACTTAACCAAAGGCGATTAAAGGAGTTAGCATGACCAGTTATGTATCAGAAATAAAGGCGCTAAATCGCGGGCTAAGTGTTAAGCCTCCCATGACACATCCCGCTATTGATTCAAAAAAACACTACAAAAGCGAGTTAAAATACTGGCAAACCCAACTATTACATGTGCAACAAGCCTATTTTCACCAAGGGAAGCGGGCTATTTTAGTGTTTGAAGGCTGGGATGCGGCTGGTAAAGGAGGCGCGATTCGCCGCATGACAGAAAAGCTCGATCCGCGCGGCGTTAAGGTCTACCCAATCGCAAAACCAACGCCTGAGGAACAAGGCCGGCATTACCTGTATCGGTTTCAAACAAAGTTACCTCCTCGGGGTACTATGACTATTTTTGACCGTTCATATTACGGCCGAGTGTTGGTAGAACGGGTTGAAGCGTTTGCTAGTGAGCACGAGTGGCGTCGTGCCTATCAAGAAATCAACGAATTTGAGCGTCTGCTAACAGATGATAACGTCCGCATTGTTAAGCTATTTTTACACATTAGCGAAGATGAACAGCTCAAGCGCTTTACAGAGCGTTTAAATAATCCGTATAAGCGCTGGAAACTAACGGAAGAAGATATTCGCAACCGCCAAAAGCGACAAGATTATGAGCAAGCAATTGATGATATGTTTGCTAAAACCGATACAAATTTAGCGGATTGGCATTTGATCCTCGCGGAACATAAATGGTATGCCCGCGTACAAGTGATGAAAACCATTGTCGAAGCGTTAAGCAAGGGGGTTGATATCAGTCCCCCACCTATCGATAAAGCCGTTGTAAAACTGGCAAAATCTCAATTGGGTATTGTTCAAAGGGAGGACTAATCCATGAATCGTCACGACTATCTTGCATCTTACTTTAATGAGCGTGAAGGCATTCACGTAAGCAATGAGTGCAGTAAATTCGACAAAATGAGACTCAGTCCATTTCGGTTCTTCCGTGGTAGTGCCGCGCTTATGTATAAGGACTTACTGGAGCAACAATTACAGTTACCTGAAGCGGCCACCAGCCTGCCACTCACCTACGTAATGGGCGATTGTCATACGGGCAATTTTGGCTTTCATAGTGAAGAAGGCAGCCACGGCGACACCTTAATTTTTGAACCTAATGACTTCGATGACGCCTGCGTCGGACACGCTGTATGGGACCTGTTTCGCTTTTTAGTGAGTTTACCGCTTACCCAACTAGAAGGTGGGCGTATTCAAGAGCAAGCTCAAGATATTAAAGACCGAAGTAAACCTTTGGTAAGTAAAGAGCTGGTTGCCCAAGCACAATTGGACTTTTTACACAGCTACCTAAAAGCCTGTCAGTTGTCGCTGGAGCATAAGGTCGATAGCAACACAGGCTTAACCGAATTTGATAATAATCATATACTGCATAAACGATGGCAAAAAGGGTTACAAAGAATGGCGGGTGGTGCCGCGTTTACGATAAAAAGCACGCTCGCAAAGGAAATCGACCTTAGCATTAAGCCGCTATGTTTTCGCGAAGATAAACTGAAGTTTAAGCAACTTGACCCCGATTTAAAAGAAAACCTTATTCATCACTTTGCGCCCTATGTTGATGACGAAATTTTAGATTGTGTTGAGCGTATCGACCAAGGCACAGGCTCATTGCATCTGAGCAGATATTATTTGTTGGTTGGCCCAAACGTACAAAAGCCCACTAAAGATATTTTGCCGCTATGCCACATTGTGGAGGTAAAACAACAGCAACTCGCTTCGCCTCTTGCTTACTTTGCAAATTTAAGCCCAGTGAATCGCTTAGATCCCGCACACTTAACCGTCAACAGTCAAAGAAAAATGCAGCGCCGTACCGATCTCATCTTAGATAATGCACTGTGGCAAGGCAGTCACTGGCTGGTACGCTCGCGCCATCATGCTCGCGTTGGTATAGACCCAGAAGACATCACCATTGGTAAGCGTGCAGCGACTAAGTCAGGCTTTAGCCAATATGCAGAAGCTTGCGGTGAAGCACTTGCCCTTTCACATATGCGAGCAGATAGACGATCCTTACAATTTCAGGAGGATGCCGTAGCCATTTTACCTAGCCTCATTGATGACCTAGTCAAATCGGCCAGTCATTACAGCGAGCAAGTCGTAGCCGACTGGCGTTGGTTCTGCGAGCAATCCTAGAGCTAAGCGATTGCGCACTCAACTTGCTTTTGCTTTGGAATGTCTACAATTAGGCCATCCTCTGCAATGATGAGTGCATTGCTAAAGTGCAACTTGGCCTCTTCAATAAGAGGCTGCAGCATGCCCTCGCCATGATAGCGCACGCTAAAGTGAGTGAGCGCGAGCATGGGTACTTGATGTAGTTGTGCAAATTGAGCGATGCGCTTGGCATCGCTATGTCCTGTATGAAATCCCACTTTATGAAGATCAGCAGCGGTAAAGGTAGCTTCATGAACAAGCAAATCGACCCCTTTTATCATCTGCGTTAGCAAGCCGGGCTTTTCGTTATCACCACAAATTATTGCAACTCGAGGTTGCCAACTATAAAAACTGTAGTTATCTGAGGTTAAAAGTCGGCCTTGGTATTCCACGTCTTGGCCCTTTTGCAACAAGTTGTAGTGTCCACCAGACGCAATACCATCTTGCTGAAGTTTGTCTATTTTTAACTTGCGAGGAATGCACTTTTCCGTGAGCTTATAGCCAACACTGGGCACTCTGTGTTGTAGCGCTATGATGTCGATGTCGCAACATTCAAGCGGTAGCTTATCGTTTATTTCTTCAATGGCGATGGTGATTAAGTCAAAACTGAGACTCACCTCTGTCAGTGTAAAACAGCTTTGCACAAACTGAATAACGGCCCTCGGCGCAATCAATTTTAGCGGCGCTTTGCGAGAGTTTAACGCCATGGATGAAATGAGTCCGGGTAATCCATAGCAATGATCCCCATGAAGGTGGGTAATACAAATCGCTTCGAGATGATATAGGGTTAACTCACTGTGCAGCAGCGCATGCTGGATCGCTTCAGCGCAGTCAATTAGTACCCAGGCTTTGGTATTTTCAAAGCTTACTGCCGCTGCCGACATATTACGTTGCTTAGATGGGCTACCTGAAGAAGTGCCAAGAAAATGTACTTTCACGCCAAAACCGTTTACTTTTTAAGTGGGTATACCATTGTAACGAATAAATAACGTAATAGCGAAGCGCGTGAGCTTCCCTTGCAACGTAATCTCTAAGGAGAAGATGATGAATTTGATACCTTCGGACAGCATGATCTTGGTGATCGATATTCAAGAAAAATTTCGTCCTCATATTGAGGTGTTTGGCAATATCGAGCGCCAAGTAACCACCCTGCTACAAGCTGCAGAACATTTGTCTGTTCCTGCACTGATTTTTGAGCAATATCCCAAAGGGCTTGGCCATACAGCACCGAGTTTACTTGAATTTAATCTCCCGGTTATCGAAAAAACCGCGTTTAGTGCCTACCACGTTGAATCTTGCAAGCAAGCTATTCAAGAATATAAACGCGACACCATCGTCGTGGTTGGCCTCGAAAGTCATATCTGTGTACAACAAACCGTCAATGACCTACTTGCGGACAATTTCAACGTTGTGATAGTTGCCGATGGTATTTGCTCACGTAATCCAAAACACACAGATTGGGCGCTAATGCAGATGCAGGCAGATGGCGCACGCTTTTTGGCTTTAGAGTCTATTTTATTTCAGTGGCTAAAATCGGCCAAGAATGAGCAATTTAAGGCAATTTCAGCGTTAGTTAAGTGATCGGCTATCACAGTGAAAGCGTATTCCAAGTATCGAGGTGAACAATGAAAAATGAATTAGATAGCAAGTTCTTATTAACGGTGTTCGAGCATATTCAAAAGCACGGTGAAGTAACCGAAGAAGGTAAACGCTATGAGGGCATAGTGGCCTATTCAGATCCAGATGGTTACACCATATACCTGCAAGGCAGTGGCGTGTTACTGCGCTCTGGGTTTCATAATACTTATCACTTGGATTATGAACAAGATAAGCACAAAGACGATTTTATTAAGAAGCTAGATTACATTTTTAAAAAGGCGAATGAGTAGCTTATATCCAAATACCAACCGAGGACGTCGCGTTAGACGTCCCCACCCTGAAAGCAAACAAACCCGCGCATATGTAAGTAAGGTCGTCGAAGCGCTCAGGGGAAATCCAAGTAAACTCAAGATAATCAAACAGAACTGCGATGAATTTCGCCAGCAACGCTTTTTAAAACGTGGCTTTTTGCTCGCCATTGAGCGCTTTGATTGGGTGTTTGCGGTGGACGATGATGTAGAGCGAATTTGCCAGCAGATCCTCGCCGACGACTACATAGGAAAACGCCTACGCCGCTACCCTTTATTGTTTAAGGGGGTGTTAGATGATTAACCTCGTTTGGCTCAAACGTGACTTAAGAGTGTCCGACCATAGACCACTTTACGAAGCGTGTAATAATGGCAGACCAACCCTGATATTGTATGTTATCGAACCTGAATACTGGCAGCTCCCCGATACCAGCGAAAGACAATTTCAATTTTTGAAGGAGTCGCTGCTAAGCCTTGCTGAGCAGCTGCAGCTTTTAGGTGGCACGCTGACGATTCGCCAGGGCGATATCATTGAAATACTTGAAAAGATCCATCAACACATCGCGATCGCAACCCTTTATTGCCATCAAGAAACGGGGAATACATGGACATTTGAGCGCGATTTGCGTGTTATTGCCTGGTGCAAAGAACGACACGTAACGTATGAAGAATATCGCCAACAAGCCGTATTTAGGGGAAAAATTAATCGTGATAAGTGGCAACAGCAAGCCGAAGACTGGCTGCAAAGCGACTGCCTACCAACGCCTTCAAAAATCAATCCACTGCTGCAACAGCATAGTGGTATTGCACTTTTAAATGACTACCCTGGGAATGACAGCAACTCAGCCCCAAAGCCACAATTAGGTGGACTCAAAGCCGCGCAGCAAACCTTGAATAGCTTTTTTAATCATAGGATAGACAACTATTTATTTGGTATCTCAAGCCCGGTAAAAGCCGTAACCAGTAGCTCCAGACTCAGTCCGTATTTGGCCTATGGCGTGCTAAGCCTCAGGGATGTGTTACAACAAACTCTTGAATTAAATGTTGACTCAAAACGCAATAAGAGCGGTTTTTTATCACGGCTTTACTGGCATAGCCACTTTGTGCAAAAGCTCGAATCAGAACCGCTTTATGCTGAGCGCGCTGTGCATGCATCCTTAATTGATATGCGTGCGAGTGAATTTAATACGCAACGTTATGAACTTTGGGCTCACGGCAACACGGGCGTCCCCTTTATTGATGCCTGTATGCGAATGCTGATCGCCACAGGCTGGATAAACTTTCGCATGCGCGCAATGTTGATGGCGTTTTCAAGCTATCATCTATGGCTTGATTGGAAACAACCAGCAGCAAGACTTGCCACTCTATTTATAGATTATGAACCTGGGATCCACTATCCTCAGGTACAAATGCAGTCAGGCACTACTGGGATAAATCCGTTTCGCATCTATAACCCCATAACGCAGGGGCTAAAATATGATCCAGAAGGCCAATTTATTCGCCGCTACATTCCTGAGCTTAATCACGTTCCAACGCATTACTTGCATACACCTTGGTTTTATACCAGCTTAAAAGAAGACCAATATCAGCGCCCTGCTATATTACCCGATGACGCAGCAAAAATTGCCCGTGAAAAAATCTCCGCATTTTATAAGCAATATCTAGATAAAGATGAAACAGGCAGAGTGCTTCATACTCACGCTTCAAGGCGTCGCTCAAGTCGTGGACGCAAAAAACAAGCAAGTTCTGATAAAAATCAGCTTAAGCTATTCTAACTGATCCGTTTTTGCACAATGTTCCGCCTTTCACCCTAAAAAGAGGACAAATAGCCGCTTAAGCATGATCTCATGTAAAAAAAATGCTAAGGTTGCGCCATTTTTTGGAACTGAGAATTTAGCTATGTCAAATGCTGTAGAGACGCAAGCTGATAGTCAGGACCAACAGGGGCAAAAAGGGGGATTATTCAATCGCTTCTTGGCAACTGTTGAGTTCTTAGGGAATATGCTTCCCCACCCTATTACTTTGTTTGCAATGTTTTGTATCGCCATCGTGTTATTTAGTGGTATTGCCGATTGGATGGGGCTATCTGCCATCGATCCTCAATTAGAAGGCTCAGCTGGTCGCGATCCCGACGGGGTGATTGAAGTCGTAAGCTTGATGAGTGCAGAGGGCTTGCGATGGATAGTTACCCATCTTGTAACTAACTTCACTGGCTTTGCACCACTTGGAACTGTACTTGTAGCACTACTTGGGGTTAGCGTTGCTGAACACTCAGGTCTGCTATCTTCAGCAATGCGTGGCATGGTGATGGGCGCTTCAAAACGTCTTGTAACATTTATGATTGTGTTTGCCGCTATCTTATCGAACACCGCTTCAGAACTCGGCTACGTTGTACTTATTCCGCTCGCCGCAATGATTTTCCATAGCCTTGGTAGACACCCTCTTGCCGGTTTAGCAGCCGCATTTGCAGGCGTATCTGGTGGCTACAGCGCAAACCTCCTACTTGGCACTATCGACCCGCTATTAGCTGGTATTACCACTCCCGCAGCACAGATGATAGACCCAACATACCAAGTTGGTCCAGAAGCAAACTGGTACTTCATGATAGTTTCTGTATTCCTAATTGCCATATTAGGCACCGTAGTTACTGAGAAAATTGTAGAGCCACGTTTAGGAAAATATGACCCGAAAGAGGCCAGTGTTGATTTAAGCGAAAACAATATAGAAAAGCTTTCTGCAAAAGAAAAATCTGGCCTTAGATGGGCTGGTTTATCGCTACTCGTAGTGAGCATTCTGCTTGCATTAACCATAGTACCTGAAGATGGTATTTTACGTCATCCTGAAACAGGCGAAGTGGCGGGTTCACCATTTTTAAAAGGGATCGTGGTATTTATCTTCGTAACCTTTGCTATCCCGGGTTTTGTGTACGGCCGTGTGGTTGGGACCATGAAAAATGACCGCGATATTATTGATGCAATGAGTAAAAGCATGAGTTCTATGGGCATGTATATTGTGTTGGTGTTCTTTGCCGCCCAGTTTGTTGCATTCTTTAAATGGACGAACTTAGGTACTATTCTTGCGATTAATGGCGCAGCATTGTTACAGGCGCTAAACCTAACCGGCCCAGAAGTATTCGTACTGTTTATTTTCATGTGTGCACTAGTTAACCTAAGCCTTGGTTCATCATCAGCTCAATGGGCTGTCACGGCACCGATATTCGTTCCAATGCTTATGCTTATCGGCTATGCGCCGGAAACCATTCAAGCAGCGTACCGTATTGGAGATTCAGTTACTAACCTTATCACTCCCATGATGAGCTACTTTGGTTTGATATTAGCGGTTGCGACGAAATACAAAAAAGACATGGGTATAGGTACATTAGTAGCAACTATGTTGCCGTACAGCATGTTCTTCTTTATAGGTTGGGTAGCACTATTCTACGTGTGGGTATTTGGCTTTGGTCTACCAGTTGGACCTAACTCTCCTATCTACTACAATCCGTAGCTAATACTTTAAAATTATCTAAATGCCAGCATTTGCTGGCATTTTTATTTGTGAAAACCTCAACCCTCACCTAAGGTTGAATAGGAGACAGCGAAGAAGGAGCCGATTTTGGATACCAATAACATTGCAATTATTACATTGGTATTAAACTAACTTCACGTGATCACTGTTATTTTATGCCCTGTTCCTGAGTGATACACGTGACCTAACATTAGGTGAATTATGTATACACTCTTTTACTATCCACAAAGTGCGAGCCTTGCGCCTCATATTTTATTAGAACTCATTGGTGAGCCTTATCAACTTGAACTGGTGGATATCAAAAAAAACGCCAACCGTAGTGCACAATACTTAAAACTAAGCCCTGCCGGACAAGTACCAGCCCTCGTTGACGACGACTTTACCTTATTTGAAAGCGCTGCAATTTCTCAGTACCTTGCTGAAAAGCACATCGACAAGCAGCTTATCCCAACTGAGCTAAAACTAAAATCACAGTGTCTGCAATGGATGCATTTTATGAGCGCTTCTATTCACAGCGACTTATTGATGTATACCTACCCAGAACGACACACACAAAGTGCTTTGATGTATGACGACCTTATTCGCTCGCAGCAAGGTCGACTGGAAGAAGGGTTTGGTATTATTGATACCTTACTTGCAGACAATCATTACCTGTTTGCAAATCAATTTACGCTGTGCGACAGCTATTTATTTATGCTTTGTGAACGTGCGAAGACATTTTTAGAAAAAACGCCTTCGCTTAAGAATTTACGCCGCTATTATCGCCAAATTGCGGCAACACCAGCTATTAGCAAAGCCTTAGAAATGGCTGAGTTTTAGCCTGAACGATTAACGTTAATAAGTACAATACCGGTCAGCACAGCAATCACGCCCACGACTTTTTGCAGGTTAATAGGCGTATAAGGTACACCAAAGAGACCAAGCTGACCGATCACCATAGCTACCACCATTTGACCACACAAGTAATAAGCCATAAGGTTACCTATACCCATTTTAGGAATTAAAAAATAACAGAGTCCCACCCCTGTTGCACTTAGCACCCCACCTAAACACCACAAGTACCAAGGCACCGCTTTTAGCTCTGAGGTTGCTGGCAGCACGTTATCAGATACCCGAAAGGCAATAAAGGCATAGAATGCGCTGACGGTAAACGCCACTCCAGCTGCCAATATCGGACTTTTTAATAAGCCGCCAAGTTGTGCATTCATGCTTGCCTGCACCGCAATTGCACCACCTGCAAAAACGGCTAATATGGCAAAAATCATCGTCACACCTCAAGATGCAGCAAGTCTCTCGATTTCCTTACTTTGCTTGTATTCGCGTTCACATCCGTACTGTCACGAATGCCAATTGGCGCAATTAATACCGTGCGTAAGTTTAAGGATGAAAGACCCAATACGTCATCGTAGGCAACCTTATCGATACCGGTCATTGGGCAAACATCAATTTCCATACTGGCGGCTACCAGCAGTAATGTACCGAGGGCCAAGTGAGCCTGCTCAGAACACCAGCTATATTGAGACGCACAGTCCATGGTGTGTAGCGCGTCTTTCATACCCAATTCCATCTGCGCATAGACAAGCTCATCAAGGTTTCGATTCGCCTTAAAGTCTTGAATGTAGCGCTCTATTTGGCTATCAATAGGTGACATATCCGCAGCAAAAACTAATAGATGACTATTATCAAGCACCTTTTGTTGTCCATACGAATGCGGTAGTAATGCTTTTTTTATCGATTGCTTGGATATTTGAATAATCTTATAAGGCTGTAAGCCAAATGCTGAAGCGCTCAACCCCGTTAGTTCGATTAACTTATCGACTTTGTCTTGCGCAATGGTTTGCTCAGAAAATTTGCGGACGGCGTAACGCCAATTCAATAACGATTCTAGTTGTGATGTATTCATAAGTTGCTCTCCATTATGTGTTGAAGCAACTTTAACAAGATGAAGAGCTTGGCTCATTTACCTATGTAAACGAACCTGAATTTTTTAACGACTTTCTTATTCGGCTTAACTGTGTAGGAGTGATCCCAAGATGTGACGCCAAATGGTATTGCGGTACACGCTCAGCAAGTTCTGGCTGCTCTTTTAAAAATGCGAGATAGCGCTCCGTGGCATCTAACTGCACCATATAAAGCTCTCGCTTATCCTTTTCTAACAACCAGTTCTTCTCAAGGTACAGTATTTGAAATCGCATTAATTCCGGATTATCCATCAGCAGTGCTCTAAATTTCTTAAAATTAATTAGCATAACCTCAGTCGGTTCTAAGGCTTGGATCCCCTGATTAGCGGGTTCAGCACGGTGCAAAGCGTGCATTACACCAGGAAATTCCCCCGCCACAAAAAAACGCTTATTGTATTCCTGTCCAGCAGCATTGGTATTTACTAATCTAACTAACCCTTGATGTAAAAATGCAAAAGTAGTCAGATACGCTCCTTCTTTGTAAAGCCACTCATCTTTCGCGAGTAGTTTGATGCTGGTGATCGCAGCAATAGCGGACCAGGTTTCTTGAGAAAGTGGATAATAGGCGTCTACCGCTTGTTTTAATCTTGTTAGTGCATCCATGATTTATAGCTTTATGATATTATTCGGATTAACTATTCCTATTTGCAGTGTCTATGTCAATCTCTAGCCATTACCAAGCACAAATCGAATGTGGAAATCTTACTCCTGATGCAGCGCAGCAAGCTGCAATTTCAGCCTTAGATGCCCTTTCTCATTCACTCGCTTGTGGTCACTCGAATAAAGGCATCTATTTTTATGGCCCTGTCGGGCGAGGCAAGACCATGCTGATGGATTGGTTTTATGAATTCACTGACGTCGCAAACAAAACTCGCCTACACTTTCATCACTTTATGCAACAGGTGCATAAAGAGCTCAATCAAATTCAAGGTGTGAGAGATCCTTTAAAGCGGATAGCCCAAAATTGGGCAGAGCACACTTCTGTGCTGTGCTTTGACGAGTTTTTTGTCACCGATATCGGCGATGCAATCATCATGGCGCGATTATTTGAAGCCCTTTTTGAAGCTGGCGTGACCTTAGTTGCAACCTCTAATTGTCACCCAACCGAGTTATACAAAGATGGATTACATAGAGACCGTTTTGAGCCAACAATTGCGCTGCTTATAAGTCACTGCGATGTCATATCTGTATGTGGTGAGACGGACCATCGATTTAGCAAAGGCACAACGGCAAACCACTACTTCGTCAACGATAAACAAGCATTTTGGGACGCCTTTACTAATGCCGGTGGCGTATTCAAACAGAGCATCCTGGAGATTAATCATCGTCCAATTAACGTGCTTGGCGCAAATGAAAGCGTCGTATGTTTTGATTTTATGGAGATCTGCTCAAGCCCACGCGCTACCAATGACTATATTGAGCTTGCACAGCAAGTTAGCTGTATTTTTATCTCTGAGTTACCGCTACTTGGTGTTACTCCAGAGAATAAAGATGTAGCGCAAGGAACTGAGGAAGGCTATATCCGCCCAAATAACTCAACGCAACCTAGGATTGGCGACGATGAGGCCAGACGCCTGATTGCGCTTATCGATGAATGTTACGAAGCCAAAGTACCGGTTGTTTTTTTGGCCGCTGCGCCCATATCGCAAATCTACCAAGGTGAGCAACTGGCATTTGCTTTCGCTCGCTGCATTAGTCGAGTGACAGAAATGCAAAGTTGGTCTCTTAGCGCCTACTGAGCTTACAATTTTTATAATTGTATAAATTACAAACGAGTGCTAACCTGCTGCAAATAATAATAAAAAGTATGTTTCTATGAAAAAGTTTCCCTTGTCAGAGAGTACTGGCGACAGTGACTAATCAACAAAAACAAGCTCAGCCCTTTATTCCTGACTCTTTTATGCCACCAACGAGGGTTAGCACATCCCATTTTTCTTTTACCGTGCTCAATGAGAAAATTGCGATAGTAGATTATGAGCTGGTGATGGCTAATCAAGTACGCTTGCAAGGCATATTTGGTCCGAATTCAGACTGGCCGAAAGCTACTATGACTTATGAGGAAAACATTGCGAGTTTAGCCACCCACAAGGAAGAATTTATGTCGCGAGCGGCATTTGCCTATGCGGTTTACACCAGACACAGTGAAAAGTATATCGGTTGTGTCTATATCGATCCGCCACAATCTTCAGATTTTGATTGTGATGTCTATCTATGGATAGGAGCAGAAGATATCACATTGGATAACCTAGTCTATCAAACAATTACTCATTGGTTAAAAACGGCATGGCCATTTTCTAAACTTGCATTTCCCGGTCGAAACGTTGCATTCAATACAGAGTAAAAAACAATAATTTAAGGAAAATCATAATGAAAGTTCGATATGCACTGCTGCCACTCATGCTCGTTTCAAGTCTTTGCTCCGCAGATACACTGAGCGACAAGGTTAACGCTTACTTCGAGGCACAAAAAGCCGTTGAACACCAATATTCAAAAGAGTCTGATGTTACCCACCTACTTACGCTTTTGACGCCAGACGCCTCATTCGAGCATCCTCGTTTTAATGCCGCGTTGTCAAAAGAAGAATACAAAAAAGGCCTACTCAGCTATCTAGGCCAATACGGAAAATGCGATATCGAAGTCACAAACATCATTGAAGGCCTTAATGCGGTGACCGTTGAGTATCTACATCCTTGCGTTGATCAGCAAGGTAACACGGATGAAAAAGAAAATAAGCAAAAGCTTATGACACTGTTTGAGTTTAGCGGCGAAAAAATAAAGCGTATTCGCCACTATTTTTAAGTGGCATTAAATATCAAGAAAATAGACCACATCGATTACCTAAGTGGCCTATTTACGCATTTTGATTATCACTCACCAAGTAATTTAGTTAGCCGCTCTTTACGAGCAACAAAGACATCGTAGCCACCATCACCCTTCGATGACAATGCCAGCGCTTTGTTTACTTGCTCTAAAGATGCTTGGTATTGTTTGTCGGTTTCATAGCCATATGCTAAGCCGTTGTAGGCATCTGCATTATTTGGATAGCGTGAAACGCCAAACTTAAACAACTTAATTGCTTCTTTCACGTTACCCATACTTACGTGGTAATAGCCAAGCTCTCTGATCACTGCTTCCTGTGGCTCAAAAACCTCGCCATATTGAGCAGACAGTTGTTGATAATACTTAGTAATAGAGCTCAATTCACCGGTATACGCACGAGCAGGCATTTGAGTTGGCAAAAACAGCTTTTGATACGCGCTAAACATACCAGCTGCAGACACAAGTCCATGAGGAACATTGTCGTAGGACTCACTGAAAAAGCGCAAATCATGTGGTTGATTTGCTGCTAGAAAGCGCGCCATATCGTCGTATCTTTCGCGCATCACGCCACCTTCCTCACCAATTGTGATATATAGAAAGTTATTTAGCTGCTTCGTTTTGGAAATAAACGCTTTGGTACTCTTTGCTGTCGCGCCAAAGTTCCACCATACCGCTGGGCTATAAGCAATATGCGCTTGAAATAGCTCAGGCTTTGCCTGCAAAGCATAAAGCGCAAAAGTACCCGCTGCAGATGCACCGGCAATGACTTTAAAATCATGAGTGCGGTAGGTCTGGTTCACATAAGGAATAAGCTCAGTCTCGATAAACTCTAAAAACTTGGATGCCCCGCCGCCAATATCCATAGGTCCTGCTGGCTCTTTATTCTTAGTTGGATAAAGATCTCTTAACCTGTCTGTATTTTCGATTGCAACAATAATAACTTCAGGTGCGGCAGAAACGTTTGCTCCTTGCAAACGCTCAAGTACAGCGGTCATCAACGGAAGGTTGCCTTTACCATCAAGGCGATAAATCACAGGGTATTTTTTATTGGAGTTGGTGTGATAATTTTTGGGTAGTTGAATTGTAAAAGTTCTCTTTTCATCAAGTACTTTTGACATCAAGGTTTTTGTTTGTTGCTCATATTCTTGTTTTGTCTTTTCTTCGGACTCTGCCATCGCAGCTACCGAAAAGAAAGCCGCTAAAGTCACAGCAAACAAGCACTGAACTGCCTTACCAATTCTCATTATTATTATTCCATTTAGTTGATTTCACTAACAAAGCTAGCATAATGGTTCAGGAATTGATAGCACCCCATGTCCCTCTTGTTGCTAGCTTACTTTTTAGATAGTCAGCGCATACACTTAAACCGAGAAATACAGCAAGGCGGCAATCACAAAGAAAACAACAATAACGCTGCTGCAGTTATCATTTCTGCCACTTCCTTTTATGATTTGGCCTAAAAAGCGTTCACTTACGCGATGGTTACTTAACTAAACCATCGACGTTTTTATCCAATACACTATAAATGGCTTTCATGGCGGGATCGACACCATTGAAGTAGCTTGCAGAGTCCGGCAATACCGGCATATGTGGTGCAATCCAAATACGGTGGTCTTCTGCGCGAGAAGTTTGGTGAAACTGCGACGAAACGAGTCCAAACACCCCACTGAACGGTAAACGGAACCTTCCAGCTTCACCAATATGATTTGGCCGAGAACCACTTGGCTCTCCAACCAATATAGCATTGGTAAAGCTATCAATATTGGTCAAGAGGTTTTGCGCTGCAGAAAAGGTATTACGTCCCATCACTACAAATAACTTACCTTCTGGCTTTGCCGCTTCAAAATAAATAAGTGCCTTTAGTAATGGTGGTAAGATGGAGCCATTGCCACCACTATTGTGTCGTAAATCCAGCACCAAGTGATTTACTTCACCGTCTTTTATTGTCTCTATCAACTCCGCACTAAATTGCGCTAGCGACTGCGTTTTCATCTGTGCAACGGCATTAAATTGCACGTACCAAACCTCATTACTTTTATCCACTTCGTACCAATAAGGTTTAGTGACGTTTTGCAGATATTGTGGGCTTTTTTGATGATTTTCTGGCAAAGTCGGAAAGCCGCGAAACTCGAATGATTGGCCACTAAGGCGAATGGTCTTTTGCGCGCTCTGCGCATTTTCTACCGTGATAGACACTTCATTTGACGCATCGATCAACTCTAGTCCAGCGAGTACTTCGGGCATGGCGAGATAATAAGGCGCAAGCCAAAGCTGCTGCATTTCATTATCTCGCGGATTAATCTCGGCAACTTTCGCCATTGCATCTGCGGTTGGTGTTTTCGCAAAGGCTGTGACTTTATAGCCGATTAAATCACTAAACTCAGCTTCAGCATCAACAATGTAAAGGCCATCGGTAAAGGCATAAAACTGCACTGGCAAACGAGTGAAATTCCCTTTTTCTCCGAAGGTCGGTACGATAAAGTTATGCCCGTTACCAAGCCTGCCTATCATTTGCATCATACCGAAGACAATTTGCTGATCAGTTAACTTGGGTATATCTGAGCGCAAATCATTTGCCAACGTAATTAAATCCGGGTTGTTACTTGCCTGTTCGTTAACATGCAACCGCTTAATTTCTGAGAGTAAGAAATCTAAATCTGCATTCCACTGCTGATCCCGAGTGAGCGAAGTGTCTTTATAGTTACCTGTAAGACGCTGAAATTGCATATTACCTTTGATGGAGTCGAAAACGCTTTTATTTGCTAAGCTACTGCGTTCGTCGTACCGTGCTGACAAGGACTTATTCAGCCACTGATTAGCTTCATCTACTTTCCCCTGTGCGGCATACGCGCCTGCAATCTTTATCATAATGTCATTTGAGGGGCGCGAACCGGTAGGAATATTGGTTAGGTTTACACCCAGTGACAACGCCTTTTTCAGCGCAATGATAGCTTGCTCATAATGCGCTAATTGTATTTGCGTTAATCCCAATAGATACCAAGTGTCTCCGTCATCTTGATACGACTTAGTAAGCTTTTGCAGTTGTGGTAACGCCTGCTGCCAATTTTTGCTACGTACCAACGCTAGTGCGTTGATCCGTGTATTTAGGTAATCCACTGGGGATTTAACATCTAGTTGCTGTGCAACATGCGCTTGTTCGCTCGTTGATGTCAGCACCCGAATAGGTTCAGCCTTTGCAGGCTGCGCGATAAACAAACTACTAAAAGTCAGGTAAGTGGCCACATGAGTGAGAAAACTTGAATACATCATCTTTATCCTTGTTATCGATTTAACTCCAGATTACCTATAACGACTTTATATGGCGTGCAATATCAGGATTTTGTACTTCTAGGACTTTTAAAAAACACTCAGAATTAAGTATAAGCAATTGTTTAATATACTTACATTAGTTTTGAAAATTGACTTGGAGTGTAACCCGTTTGCTTTTTAAAAACACTGTTAAACGAGGATTTTGAGTTAAACCCAGCATTCGTTGCGAGCGCTAACAAGTTGGGCGTTGTTTGCTTTTCGCACTGTAGTTGCTGTTTTACCTCATCGACCCGCAGGCTATTGATATACTCATTAAAGTTGTAACCACCACAAGTATTGATGGCCCAAGAGATATCCTTTACCCCAAGTCCAATAACCTCAGCAACGTCGTGAATAGTCAGGCGTGGCTGTCGATATAAATAGTGCTGCATAATCGTGTTATGAATTGCATTGAATATCTCGGTTGGATCTTCTGACTGTTTGTCCACCTCATTGAACGTTATTTCTTGGGCTTGCGTTATAGAATCTTCGAGGTGTGGTTGATGGTGTACTTTGACAACTAGGTAAAGATTAATTGCAAGTAACCAAACTAAGTCAATAAAATACCAGAGTGCTTTAGTGCTGGTTTCGTTGTATGTTTGCATATTGAGTCTAACCAAATCCACCAGAGCAAAGATCACAAACAAGACAACCGTTGTTCTTATCCATTGTAAATCGCACGTGTTGACGTCCGCTCTGATCTCCGCGGATGCTTGCTGGTAAAAGCCAACAAGTTGCACCGTAAAAGCAAAATAAATCAACTGACTGACAGTGCCAAACGCAATCACAAGCTGGGTGTATTCAGTAAATGGAAGCGCCAGCAAAACAGGTAAGAAATGTACTAATCTTCGCTCTTGCTTATCCCGATTAGCATGCAGTAGATTTTTAAACAGAAAATAGACTAAAGGCCCAGTAGCTAGGGTAAATACAGGCGTGATAAGTAAATAGCTTCTAGCCCCTAACGCTTCTTCAGCAAAATTGGTTGTCATCAGCACACATTGACATAACAAATAGATGACGAGCATTCTTGCGCGTGGTTGATTGGCAAAAATTAACATTGCGAGGAGATAAGCCCCAAGAGAGACGAGTTGGATTACATTAACTGGAACAATGTGAAATGACTGAAGCACAAGCCGTATTTTTATAATTATTTTTCGCTATTGTACGCCACATTGGCTAAAAACAACAACGCCAGCGTGCTAGCTGGCGTTGTAAATAAAGCAAAAAAACAATTTTACTTCTTCTTTTGCTGCTTACGTACATTTGCAATACGAGAGCGGTTTTTTAATCTCGCTTCTGCACTTGCTTGATTCGAAGGCTTATTCACCCGCGCCTTACGACGTTGATGCGCGGGTTTCTTCTGGATAGTTTCAACCAGTCTTTCACGATTTGCCACTTCGTAGCCCGGCAGATAATAGCGTGAAATTTGCTGCTCGATTAACTGCTCAATATGAATAAGGTCAGATTCTTCTTCGCGGCTTACAAAGGTGATCGCATAACCAAACTGACCTGCACGACCAGTTCTTCCGATGCGGTGAACATAATCTTCGGCAAGATAAGGCACATCGTAGTTAACCACGCGTGGCAGGCCAACGATATCCAATCCGCGAGCTGCGACTTCGGTTGCAACCATAACGCGTACTTTGCCTTCGGTGAACTCTCTTAAAGCGCGACGACGAGCGCCTTGAGTTTTATCGCCATGACATACATTTGCATCTATACCATCAAGCTTTAACTCTTCAACTAGCTTGTCCGCGGTTTCTTTCATATTGACGAACACCAGCACTTGTTGCCAGTTTTTGGTCCCGATCAGCTCAGATAGTAACTCGCGCTTACGTTCTTCTTTAACTGGATAAACAACGTGGCGAACCGTGTCGGCTGTACTATTTTCTGGCGTCGCT
The DNA here is from genome assembly GCF_013319255.1 of Pseudoalteromonas sp. JC28. Taxonomy (NCBI): domain Bacteria; kingdom Pseudomonadati; phylum Pseudomonadota; class Gammaproteobacteria; order Alteromonadales; family Pseudoalteromonadaceae; genus Pseudoalteromonas; species Pseudoalteromonas sp. JC28. The sequence goes on from NZ_QOKX01000002.1 coordinate 332,110, forward strand.
TGGATTAACTTAGGGTGTTCCAACACTTGTTTCGCGAACTGCTTCATTGCCGACGGGAAAGTTGCAGAAAACAACAATAGCTGCTTTTGCTTATCCACCAGCTCAATGATTTTTTGCATGTCGGTGATAAAGCCCATATCTAACATGCGGTCAGCTTCATCTAACACTAAGTGTTTAACGTTACTTAACGTGACATTACCTAGGCGGATATGATCTAACAAGCGTCCAGGGGTTGCCACTAAAATATCCACGCCCTGCTTTAAGCGCTCAGCCTGGCCATTGGCGTTAACTCCGCCAAACAGTGCCTGCACTTTTAAGTCTGTGTACTTAGCAAATGTCGCACAGTTGTTGGCGATTTGCTCGGCAAGCTCACGCGTTGGCGCCAAAATCAACGCTCTTGGCGTCGACTGTGCTTCAGCCTCAAGCAATTTTTGGATGATAGGTAATGCAAAAGCTGCGGTTTTCCCTGTTCCAGTTTGCGCTGTTGCGAGCACATCACTACCTTGACGGACAGCTGGGATAGCCGCCTGTTGAATTGGCGTTAATGTATGAAAATTGATGTCTTGCAGCGCATCTAAAAGAGGCTGTGCGAAACTAAATGAAGAAAACGTTGCCATAATAACCTACGACCGAGTCAAAAACGGTCGCAGATTATAAATGACAAACCGACTTTTAACAAAACTTAAGCAAGGTTTCGTCAATTAATTTTGGTGTCGAGCCAACAAAGTCACTTTCTTTTAACTGAGAAAGGAGTTCAATCCCCTCTTTTTGCTGTGCTGGCGACAGTGGCACATAAGGCAATCTAAATACCGGTTTGACTGCGCCAGTCATAATTAAAGCTGAATTGATAGCAATTGGATTTGGTTCGCAAAAGAGCCAGTTCATTAACGGTTGCAAAGACTGGTTAAGCGCTTGGTTAGGCGTGTCCATCAATTGCCTGAACAAGCCCGGAATAATGTTTGAAGCAACAGAAATAACGCCATGAGATTGGCTGTTATGACGGCTATCGTGGGCTTGATCATCGTTACCTGACCAACACGCAATGCCTTTCGCTTCATAGTGTGCGATACGCTCATCACCCGCACATTCTTTCATACCAACAAAATGCTTGTGGCTGGCCAGCGGCTCAATGATATCAGGCGTAATGTCTTGTCCCGTTCTGCCAGGCACGTTGTAAATAAAGCCAGGACCGATTTCCAAGACTTCTTTCAAGTGTGCCTTCACACCCGCAATTGAGGTTTTACCATAATACGGGTTTATTTGTAATGCACAGTGCATACCTGATGCAAACCCATATTCAGTCGCTTTTTTTGCTTCTCTGGTGTTATTGCTGCCAGTGTTACCAACAATCAGCAGTTTATCGCCAAACTTATTCGCAGAATGGGCAATGAGCATTAAGTGCTCTTCCCAATTCATCAGTTGGCCTTCACCCGTGGTGCCACCGACAACAATACCATCGACACCGCCGGCGATTTGCGCTTCGACTAGCTTGTCGTAAGTATCTAAGTCAATTTCACCCGCCATTGTGTAAGGGGTTTTAATAGCGGTAATTAAGCTTGCTTTTTTTATTGATTGGATCTGATGCATGGTCTTTCTATTACTCTTCCAGTTGACAGCCATTTTTACCATAAATCTGACTGAGATCCGACCCATAAACCTGAGTAAATCGGTTAAATCTAACGAAATTTAACTTTAGTGCTTGTTATTTGCGTAAAGATCCAGCAAAATCAAAAACACTGTATATTTATCCAGTTTAATTTTATGGGACTGACACATTTTCTAAATACGCACTTTTATACCACTTTGGAGCTGAGCAGCAGCTTAAAGATACCTGAAGAACAGCTCTTAGAATGGCAACAAATGAGCCTATTCCCAAATCCGAGTTATAGTATTCAAAATCAAATTAAGTGTAGTTCGTACTTTGGCCTGTACGAATGTGAAGAATATACTGATTTTTATGCCCGAGGCCTACTCAATTGGGGGCAACTGTTACTTAAACATAAAGTAGATCAATCAAGTAGTGCATTTGAGTTATTTCAACAGCGTTACTGTGAAGCACTTACGAAATGTATTGAAAAAGGCTTTTACACCGAAGATCCAAGCTTTAGTGATGACCTTACAGAGCATGTACAGCAAGTTTGGCAACAGTTCTTATGTGGCAAGTATGGGGTGATCAGCCAAAATGGTCTCGTAGAGGAAGCGCTTTATATTGACCTAGGCCGCGCGATTATCGACGACATTACAGAAGCAAGAACCGCCAGCAGCATTGCCCCAGAGCAACGTATTCAAGTACATAGCGCCATGAAGCTACTAAACAAAGCATTGGCAGCCAATACTCAAGCTGAGCAAACAGAATCGCTACGCACTCGATACATTGACCAATTGATTAGTAAGTACGACTTATCAATCAAATAATCTGCAGTCTGGCGCACAACCGTTTCGCCAGACAATCTATGCGTATTTATATTTGCTGTTCTATGTGCGCACGAATTATCTCAAATGCTTTTAAGACCTTTAACTGATCTTTACATAAGCTGTCGTACCAAGCATCGAACAGTTCATCATCTTGCTCACTGAGCGTTTGATACTGTGCCAGTAGTGTCACTATGTCACTATGTGTGCAAGAGAGTGTGTCTAATTCTTGCTGTAACGCGCTGTCATCGCTGCTGTGAAGCTTAGCCAAAATTGAGTTATCTAACTCAGCATGTTTATCCATAATAAATGCTCTATATCTGTATTGCGTTAGCGAACAAAGTACTTTCGCGAACGTACTAGGTTTTAATTATTTGCTAGACCTCTCTCATTTAGTGAAGGTTATTAACCGTTAAGCCAGCCTCATTTGGATCTCACTCTTTTATCTCATATCTATCAAACCAACAGGCTTACATCGATAGCTATATTCCAAAAAAGTCTATTCGCTACTATTCCGGTTAGGTGTCAACACCAATATGACTACTTGAGAAACTATCTAGAACTAGTTATATCAGGCAATTTTAAGGAAAGTAAGCCCCTTTTAATCAACTGCTCAAGATGCATTCAGTTTAGTTCCGCATGCGTCGACAAATTAGGCGTATCGCGCTAAATAGCGGCAACGACAAATTAGTTGTTGAGAATAGTTTTTATTTGATTTATATTGATACAATATAACAACACATTATTTAGGAGTCGTTGTCGTGAAACCCAATATCCACCCTGATTATCAACTTGTTGCCTTCCATGATACATCGGTTGATAAGTACTTTATTGTTGGTTCAACCATTAAATCAGACAGAACCGTTGAACTAGATGGTAAGACTTACCCTTACTTCCCAATTGACGTCTCTAGTGCATCTCACCCTTTCTACACTGGTAAACAGAAGTTGGTGGCAAGTGATGGTCGAGTTGCACAATTTAACCGTCGCTTTAAGAACCTTGCGACTAAAAAAGGATAAACCAGATGAAAGTACTGAGCTCACTCAAAAGCGCTAAAAATAGACCGGGGTGCCAAGTCGTAAAAAGACGCGGTCGGGTTTACGTAATTTGTAAATCTAATCCGCGATTTAAAGCGGTTCAAGGTAAAAAGAAGAAGAAACGTTAAAGGTCAAAATAAGTACGTTTTAAAGGTGGGCATTGCCCACCTTTAAACTAAAAGGCTAGTCTTTTGCTTCCCACAATGAGAATTCGCCTAGTTGAATTAGGCGTCCGCTAGCGCCGCCAATTCCACCGCCTTCACGGGTATGCTCAAGTTCCAAACGATACTGGGTATACGCATTTGGACTCTCGATAGCAAAGCTATAGTATTCCATCGTATTAGGTAGTTCGTTGAACTGTTGAGTATCTAGCGTAATCCAATTCGTACCGTCATTTGAGCCCTGTAGCTGCCACGCATTAGGAAAGCGATGAGGGTTGTCTCCCGCTGTCGCTAATGAGTAGTATTTTGCTGTTTTAGCGCTGTCAAACACATAGTTAACCTGGGCCTTATCAACCTGCTTTATCGGCAACAAGTCAGGTGCATATTGTGCAAGCCAAGCAGGGGCTTCCAACACCACATTAAATTTAGAGGTAATATTTCTATCATTAAGCTTGTCTGCCCCCTCATTAAAAGGCACAAGTGCAGTTCCGTTTGTTGTTACCTGAGTGCTAGTGGGTGCAAAGTTCTGATAGCCAAGTGGTACTGGTGGTAACTTACCGACGCTTGCAAGGTAGACTTGATACTCTTCAAATACTGCATCAATGCCACGTTGTTCACCAAATATAGACTTAAAAGCGGTGTCTAAACTCCACGCATCAAGCGTTTTTGCTGCCGCATTAAACTTACGGATAAAATCGGTGTTACGATGACTGTTTTCTACCCACTCAAAGAAGAATGCTGTTTGATCGTAAGCATCAACATTGTAGTGTTCCATCCAGCGAACTCCACCGCGTCTATGCTCTAAGTAACCAGCATCTATTCGAATAAAGTTAGCTAGCGCTTCAAGATAGGTGTGATAATCCGTGCCCGGACGATATTCTCCTTCAGCCGGAACGTTGTTGTAACCATGGGTCAGCTCATGCCACAGCACGCCAATAACTTCGTTACGGATAGCCTCATCTCCAAGACCCTCTAGGTTGGCGATGTGCTTAACATCAAACCTAAGCTCCATAAATTTGCCTTCACCGGCCTTTGAAGCCGGCGCATCAAAGTCTCCGGTAATAAAAGTAACGTGCTCAAAAACGTTGATTTCGGTTACATTATTAAACAAGCGCTTGGCAATCTTCAATGAGATCTCATGAATAAGGGCATTTAGGTCTGGTACTGCACGTTCAAGCGCCAGCTGTCCTGGGTGCTCTGGTAGTTCCTTTTTCACTTCGATTACAGGCTCTGGAAACCCAGCCCATGGCGAGGCTGGCTCCCACACACGGATAAAGTCTTGCTGAACTAATGTCGCTTCCCCTTTGTCGTTACTCGCAACCAGTGTAATGGTTTTTGGCCCTAAAGCTTCAAACTTAACCAATGGGCTTTGCTCTGTACTTGTCGCAGGAATACCACCTTCAAACGTCCACTGCCAGCTAGTCGGGTTAACCAACGACTCATCTCTAAAAACAATATACTCAGAGACTTCAGGAGTCGTGTTTGTCGCATTAAATGCGACGATAGGAATATCCGATACCGTTTTGATTTCGAGTTCCGCTAGTTGCGTAATATCAGCACCATAGCTATCTGTACCACCATGTACTAAATCAAATTTGAAGTAGCGATACTTTTCGCCGCTTTCGGCCAATTCAAAATTGCGAGTCAGTCCTCGAGCAGAGAATACTTCTCCCGCTCTTGAGTCCAGCTCAATCCACTCAGCTTTATCATTTGAGCCATATACGACCCACTGTTTTGGATCTCGGTTTGCTTCATCGTTTGCTGACGTAAAGCTATATTCTCTAAGTTCAATCTCTGTCGCGGCTTTAAACACTACAGTGACGTTTGACGCAAAAGCCAGGAATTTTGTACTCGTGTTAGCGTCGATAAGTTTGTCGACACTTTCACCTGCGGGCGAGGCTTGTACACCATCCGCTAAAATAGCCTCAATCTCAACCCCAGTATCTGAGGTGATATTACGCAATGCGCCAGAGTCTGGCTGCCCAGATGATTGAGTTTGCTCTGGCTTATCACGTTCAACAAATTCAGACCCATCATTACAGCCTATTAGTGTCGCAGCAACGGCCATTGCCACCGTTGATAGCATTAATTTTCTCATTTCGTTACCCTTTATTATTAAAATTGGTAGTTAACTTTTAGTAAGAACTCACGCCCATTCGTGTCATAATTACCCGCTTTATAAAATGGGTAACCTCTAAACGAGTCATCTTGAGGCGGCATCGCATTTAATAAGTTTTGAACCGTAAACATCACTCGCGTATTGTCATTGATGTAATGGCCAATGGTTAGGTTATGCTTTATCCATGCAGGTAACTTTTCTCTTTGACCAAAATCAGCACCGTTCCAATTTTTTCCTTTATAATTTACCTGCCATGAAATTGCGGTCTTTTCCAACTGCCAAGTCAGGTTAAACGATGCCATATCTTTGAAGTTATAGTTATCTTGACTGTCTAGCACATCCTCAAGCGGATCTTCGGGACGAAGCTTTTCTTTTTTCTTTAAAACATGGCTGTAATCAAGCTTATAAATAAACTCACCAAGCTCTGACTCAAACGTGCCCTTCACACCAAAGTTGACGCCGCCATGCTGCCTTTCCGCGGCGTTTATATAACCTTCTCTGATAATTGCTGCGGTGTACGGTAACCCTTTTTTCGTGTTCCCTAACCAGTCGGTTGCCAGACCATCTTGATCAAAACGCTGTACTCTGTCTTGCATATTGGCGCATTTAGCAGAAGATGAATCAATTAAGCCGTTTTCACACTTCCAGACATTATCAAGAATTTCGCCAGACCCAAGTCGAGTAATTTTGTCTTTTAAGACAATGTCATAAACATCAACATTGAATGACAGCTCAGGGGAGTACTCATACACAAGACCGAACGTTAATGAATGACCAGACTCTTCTTTTAAAGTTGGATCGCCTGCCGAGATTGTCTCAAAGTCAGCATCTAGCTTTGGCTCATTGCTATTTGTTGTGTCTAAGTCTGCACAGCTGATAGTTAATGCATCAGCATTATATTGAGCGGGATCCCCTGTGGTTTGAAAACGTAGACATGCATCTGCAATCACTCTGTCCGAGCCTCGTCCAAAGTTACCAGCAAACCCTTGATATACTGAGCTCATGCTAGGACCACGGAACGTTGTGCCATACGCACTTCTTAGCATCAGCGCGTCAGTAGGAGAATATTTAAAACCAACTTGATAAGTAAATGCCCCACCAACATCAGAAATATCATCATAGTGGTCATAACGCAGCGCTATTTCACTAGAGATCTGTTCAGTAATTGGGATCATAAATTCTGTCGCCGCAGCATAACGGTTACGTTCACCATCGGTGATAACGCCAGTTAGACCAACAAACTCTTTATTTAGTATTCTGCTATCGGGCGTCGCCCTCGTCCCTTCTTTCATCAGCTCAATATATGCGGCAAAAGACACAAATCCTGCTGGCAACTCAAATAAATCCCCGGACAGATCTGCGGTTAGGGTTTCATTGAACGATAAGCCATCGTAGGTTGCCCAATCAGCCATGTTATACATATTGTCTTGGGTCAGAGGTGCAAAAAAAGCTTGGTAATTTGGACGGTAGATTGGCATGCCATCAACCTCTCCCAACTTAGGGCCTTTTAGCCAGTTATTTCCTTCAACCGTGTGATGCAAGTACCTATCAGAGAAGTCGTATTGTGAACGGCTGAAGCCAACGGAGTAATAGTAATCTGCTACCTCCCCTTCAAGACCAAAACTAAATGAATAAGATTTATCATCGTATACTCGACCTAAGCCATCATTTGTATATTCTGAATCATTCACTATCCGCCACATATACTTAACTGGAGCGCCATAGCCACCAGCTTTATTTTTGATATCTGGATCCCAAAACATGGATCCGTGAATTGACTCTGCATGAGCAAAGAAGAATGGATTTCGTGCCCCTTTCTTTTCTTGATCGATATAAAATCCGTTAACAAAAAAACTGTGTTCGTCGTTGATACTGTACACCGAGTTGATATACAAACTCATGGTTTCAACTTGGTTACGGAGCAAGTTGTTGCCGGTTTCATCCCACCCACAGCTTAGGCCGTAATCATTGCGGCTAATAAAGTGCTGAACCGCAGTCGGGTGTGGATTATCATCTGTATTACAGTACTGCGCTGAATATTGATTTTTGAACTCGGTATTCTCAGCCCATACGGTAATGGAACGATTGAGCTCTCGCTTGTTTGTTGGATCTGGATTATCCCAAACGCTGTCATGAAAAGGTCTGTCGGCACCAGTTAGCGCCTCTTCCGTCTTGTATTCTAGTGAGTAGTCAAACGTAAAGTCGTCTTGCTCAAAACCACCAACAAACGACAAGCCTTTTTTATCACCCGTACCATAAGTATCCTGGCCATAGAATGCTTCAACGACATGCTCGTCCATACCTTTTTTGGTGATAATATTGACTACCCCAGCCATCGCATCTGAACCGTAGATTGCAGAGCCTCCGCCGGATTGAATATCGATGCGCTCAACCATCGCCGTTGGCAACATATCGAGATTAACAAAATTGGTTTGGCCACCGTACGGCATTGGGTAATAAGCCAAGCGCTTACCATTAACGAGAATTAGTGTGTATTCAGGTCCAACACCTAACAGGTTTAACTCTTTGGCACCAGGTGTATAGGAGCCAGTTTCTACTTCACCGAGAACGGCACCACTGGCGGCTGAAATACTACTCAGTGCATCATACACTGTGTTAAAGCCACTTCTGACCATATCAGCGGAAGAGAGACTTTGGACATTGGTAACACCTTCAATGGCGATACGCTTGATACGAGATCCTGTCACCTCAACGCGTTCTATTTCTTCTGCTTGTTCTTCTGTTGCGGCTGTTACTGAGTTAGTTGCTACCGCTGCTAGGACAGCAGCAGCGATCAGGCTATGTTTATATATTATTGTTGTCATAAGACCCCCATAATTTAAAGGAACGTTCCAATTTTTATTAAAATTTCATTTCTCCCTTAGCAAAACCAACAAAGCTTCAGGCAGAAATCAAAAAGGGAACGTTCCAATTATGAGCAATAAAACAAACCTGTCAACAAATTATGTACATTTACAGCATAGTGATGACAAGTTGTAATCATCTAGTTCTTGCTAGTTCACTGCAATTTCTTGGCAGTTAGCACACTTTGATAGCGAGACCAGAGCTTATCAAGAGGCTCTCCAGTAACTGATTTTATTGCATCTTCAAATGACCAATCTTCTATTTCTACCGCAGTTTGATTAAAACGATAGGTAAAATCTGGATAAGACTCAGCGAGCCACGCAAGAAAAAACCCTGTATTTGTGTATCCACCAATCCAAGAATCCGACGGCTTAGGTGAACGGGTTTTATGGTATCCCGCTTGAATGCGAATGAGATCCGCCATTCCTTCAATAAATGCATGTACATCGGGCTCAGAATAACTTCTCTCTTTTGGAAATAGCTGATATCCATGTGTAAGTTCGTGCCAGAGCACACCAAGGAGTTCGTATTCCACTTGCTCATCTGGCTGCGCAGCGAGTTTTTCGGTGATGTACTTTGAACTAAACACGATTTCCATATTTGTTTCGTCTCCAGAACGATACGCTATTGTGTCCATCCACTTCAGCCTAAATGTGACTTGCTCAAACTCTGGTAACTCTGCAAAGTGTTTGTACAACCTTGGGGCCAGTTGGCGAGTTACGTCATCCACCGTAGTGGCTATATCAGGAAATAGCGCTTGCAGGCGTTTCGACCCTGCCGACTCAGTATCTTCAATAACTACTTTGACCTTTGGCGGCTCAAAGCCTTTCCATGGTTGAGTTGGATCGTAGATTTTTAAATAGTTCGCACGGGTTTTTAGGTCCGAACCATGCGCATTTTTAGTGACTAGAGTGACATCGTAGTTACCTGGCTTGTCATAAACTACTTCAACACTTTTTGCGTTTGGCAGCATCGCTTTGCCCTCAACCTTCCAATTCAGTGCTGTTGGTGAGTTTGCAGATATCGACTGCAGAGAAACTGGCTCATTAAGCTTGGCAACAGTTTTATCTGCAGTAAAATTTGCCAGCGGTAAGTTTGTTTCTGCATAGAGTGCCAGATCAGCGATTTGCAAAAAACGGTCACCCCACTGCGTTTTACCTTCCTGTGCCACAGTAAAGCGCACGTACCTTGCATCCGTTGTTTTGGGTAGGTCAAAAGCGAGTGTTTCACCTCGCCTTGAAAATACGATATCGTTGCGTTTATCAGCCACTTGCCACACCTTACCATCTTTAGATACGGCTACAGTCCAATGCTTTGGATCTCGCGCGGGGGCATCTTGGGCTGAAGTGAGACGATATTGTCTGAGCGCTTTTACGTCTTTCAAGTCAAATACAATCTCAGCGCTGGATTGCTTAGATAAGAATTTGCTTTTTAGCGACCTATCAACTAACTGCTCTATCCCCTCACCTTGGATTTGCTCCTTTACGTCACTCGTTACAGAGAATGCATCGCGTTCGGTGATGTCGTAGAGCGCATTGGCATTCGCTAATGAGGAGCCACAAAATGAAAGTAAAATTAGACTGGCTAATGAGGAGGTTTTCATTGAAATTTCCCAGATTAAAAACAAACATACTGGATCGTTCCAATTTATAATGCAACTTATTTTGAGTAGATTTTTACGTAATATTTAATAAGTGCAGAAAAGGATAACGCTATTTCATCGCTTTTGGATCTTATGGAAGACTAACGAGCCTGAGAGGTAAAGCCACGGCTCGCTAGTCTTTTTGCCATATTCAACTAAAGCCAAGACCGATAAGCAAAGCCGCTGTGATAGAACAAGGAATAACCACAGCGATAGGATAAGTTAACTATTCGAATCTCAGGTTAACTACCAAATAGTAACTCCCAAAAGCCCGGTGGCTCGTGTAGTTTGTGGTATTGCTTTCTCAGCTCATCAATTTTTAATAGCATTTCACGGGCTTTCTCGACTCTTCCCGAGTCTATTTCATGGCTCGCCTTAGTAATGGCTTCGAGTACTTTATCCAAGCCCTCAACTGACTCGGCAGACACCTCTTGCTTAAACTGAAATTGCTTACTTTCATTAACGAGTGTAGTCAGCTCGGTTAAGTGTGCTTGCATTTCTTGAGCAGATTGCGCTTTCATAGCCTGCTTATAAATATGGCCCATTTCCTTCATGGTTTTATTCAATTCGCTTGACTCATGCGCAACCCCTGACACCGAAAACAACAACACGAATATAAATACGATTTTTCTCATCAAAGTCCCCTTACTCTTTGCGCGCTAGTATAAAGCAATTAACGCATGAGCTAAATTCAATGCTATGAAAAATATGCTGGTTCCGAATAGCATTCAAAAAACAGGCAGATAGCGCAACGATTCTAGCGTAAACTATACTTATATTAATGACGTCGCGTATTTAGCAGCACACTTTTTGAATATCAAAAATGTAGAGACTTATGATCCGAAAATTGTTGTTCATCTTTTTATTTTTATCGCCGATGGCCGTGCTATCTGCACAACGATTCAACGTTCAATTTGTAAACCCCGGTTTTGCAACAAAAAACCCTACCGGAGACTTTTGGTATAACGTCAGCAACGTGATGACTGCGGCCGCTAATAACATGAATATTTCCCTCAAAATTAGTTATGCGCAGCGCAACCATATTTTGATGAAATCGCTCGTAGAGCAAGCCTTGAAAAGTGATGCTGATTACCTTGTGCTGGTTAACGAAAAATCGAGTGTCGTTCCCTATTTGTTAAACACCAAAGCCACCAAAATCAAGATTATTTTCTTGCTCAACGGACCGACTAAAACAGAGGAAGTAGCTCTGTTAAAGTCAGGACACCAAATTATTGGCACCATTGAGCCAGACAATTTCCAAGCCGGTTTTAAATTAATGCATCAACTTGCGCGAAAAGCACTTAGGTCCTCCAATCCATCGCAACATGTATTAGCTTTGCTAGGAGACGTGGCGACGACTGCGGCATTAGACCGACAAAAAGGCATGCGCGCTTATCTTGAGCACCATACAAAGCTAGAATTAATCGCAGAGGCAAATTGTCAATGGTCTCAGAATGAAGCTTATCGTCTCACTAAAGCGTGGTTACAGCGAGACTCCGCAATTACAACCGTTTGGGCTGCCAATGATCCTATTGCTTATGGCGCATTACTCGCTGCTAAAGAGTTAAACCGTAAGATCGTCATAGGTGGGATTAATTGGGATGAAGATATTGCGCCTAAGTTAGATGTTTCGATCGGAGGGCATGTGTTGCTTGGGGCCTATACTTTAGCTCGACTAGCACAATATCATAGAGACTTTACACCAATAGACAGCGTGACCTTGTCTATTTTCGAATCGCTGGATGACGCTCACTTACCTTTGTATCATGCCATACATGGAAACTTTCCTGAACACCTGGACTTTTTACGTTACATTAACGATCCAGCGCAATTTACCATTACAGAACTAACTCACTCACTTAATAAAAATAACCACAATAATAATGTGAAGAATTGAGAATTTAAGAACGATTAATTAATGCAATAAACAAAACCCAGAAAGATAATGCAATTTACACCTGTCTAATCTTTACGCATTGACAGCGATGTCAACACCTGTTTTAGTAACAAACGTAAACAACATGTAAAACAGGTGAAATATGAAAAACAGTAATACAGTAGTAAAACTTCTTAAGCTTTCGACCCTTAGCGCTTGCGTTTGTGCAAGCCTTGCAGTTGCTCACGCAGATACACAGCGCGTTATTGTCACGTTAAAAGACAGCGCAACACCAAATGTTCTGCCAGTGCGCTTAAATCAAGCGGAAACGGCGCAGTTTAAAGCGCAGGCTTTGTCTGAAGCTGCCTACTCCACCTTGGGTACTGCTGCAGTCAACACATTGCCAAGCATTAATGCATATGTCGCCGAAGTTTCTTCTACGCAAATGCAACAACTACAAGCAAGCGGTAATATTGCACACGTAGAAGTTGACCCTAAACGCTATTTGCCAAGTGTAAAAACTTCGGCAATTGATTTACTCGCTGAAACCACACCTTATGGCATTAATATGGTGCAGGCTAACCAAGTATCTGACGGCTACAGCGGCAACCGTAAAGTCTGTATTATGGATACAGGTTATACGCTAGGTCACCAAGATTTACCTAGCACAGGCATTACAGGTAATGATGGCTACGGTAACTACGATACAGGTGTGTGGAGTAACGATGGTAACGGCCACGGAACACACGTTGCCGGCACAATCGCCGCTTTAGGTGGTAATGGCACAGGTGTGGTCGGGGTGAATCCATCAGGGCAACTAGGTCTTCATATTGTTAAAGTGTTTAATGACCAAGGCCGCTGGGCATACGGTTCCGACCTCATTAAAGCAATTGAGCAGTGTGAGCAGGCTGGCGCCAATGTAACCAGCATGAGTTTAGGTGGCAGCGGCAGCTCTACGGCAGAACGAAGCGCATTTGAGCAGAGTTATCAGCGTGGCATGCTACATATCGCAGCCGCAGGCAACGCGGGTAATAGCTCGTTGAGCTACCCAGCATCGTATAATGCAGTTGTATCCGTGGCAGCAGTAGACAGTTCTGAGTCAAAAGCCTCTTTCTCTCAATACAACAGCCAAGTAGAAATTGCAGGCCCGGGTGTTGGTGTAAACTCAACCTGGAATAATGGCGCGTATCGCAGTATTAGTGGGACTTCAATGGCAACACCGCATGTCTCTGGTGTCGCAGCACTAGTGTGGAGCCACTTCCCGCAATGTACAGCTCAGCAAATTCGCCAAGTGTTGAATACAACAGCAAAAGACAAAGGCCAAGCAGGTCGTGATACTTCTTACGGCTATGGTATTGTGCAAGCAAAAGCGGCGGTTGATTATCTAACAAATAATGGTTGTGATACTTCAGGTGCAGTCAATGCAAACTTTAACTTCAGCGTGTCCGGCCTCACTGCGACATTTAACAACCAATCAACAGCAGGTAGTTATCAGTGGGAATTTGGTGACGGTGCAACAAGCTCACAAACCAACCCAGCACACACCTACGCAAGTGCTGGTACATACCAAGTGACACTCACTGTGACAGCTTCAAATAACAAAACTGCTTCTAAGACTCTAGCAGTTACCGTTAGTGATGCACCAGCTGGCTGCAATGGTATCCAAGAATGGAATACAACTAAGTTCTACAATACGGGCGACCGGGTTTCATTTAAAGGCTTTGAATACCGTGCTACGTACTGGTCACAAGGCGCAAGCCCAGAGATCTACTCAAACGTTTGGACTAAAGTCGCGCAATGTAAGTAATATCAATTAGTCATTTAAGTGGCGCTTAAGCGCCACTGTTTAATGCTAACATTGCACTACAACACAGAATAACAGAGATCATAAGCCATTCTTTTGTTGAAATTATCTCTTTAAAAAACCACATCCCAAGCATACTTGCGCTGATTATGCCAATGGCTCTTTTCAATCCTTCAACAAGCCCCGGCTGAATTTCGGTTAACGCCTGCATTTGGAAGATAACAGCGACAGCGAATACCACTGCAGAAATAGTCCAGAGCAACCAATGTGCGCGGAAATTTTGATTTTTAAACTGTGGTCGTAACAAGATTAGATTAACAAAAAATACCATAAAGGTTAGAAACCCAGCATGAAAAGAGAGCGAGCTGTATTGCAAAGCCTGTTTATCGAACACGATGCAAAGCCCCCAGCAAAAAGAGGTGATTGCAACTTGTTTTGCACCTGGCTCTTGAAAAGAGAATCTGCCTCCTTGCAATAAAAATGAAGCGAGAACAATCGCAGCGATTAGCATTGACTGCAGCGTGGTTAAAGGTTCTCCAAGTAGCAACCAAGCAAACACACCTGCAAGTGCTGGAGTGATAGATAACAGAGGCAGGATAACCGCCATTCGCCCAAGCGCAAGCGCTTGAATAAAGTTTACGCTACCAATTGCAGCCAACATTCCGCTAGCTATCGCAGGCGCTAGATAAGCAGAACTTGGGAGCTGTTTGTCAAAAACCAACCAATAGCCTACGTATGCAGGTAAGACTAGCAGACTAAATATCACCGACATTTGTGCGGCTGAATAATGACTTGCTAGCCTTTTTCGTAAAAAATCAAATACAGCCCAATTTAACGCACTGAATAAGGCTATGGCCATTTATTATCCCTGTTGTAATGCTATTTCCGTTTGAAATTTCATGTAATCATTGATTTTTACATGGTCCGGTTTCCAACCCAACAGAAAGCGATAAAAGTCAGCCCACACCACAGGCCACAACGACTCCCACTCAGAAAGGATCTGAGCGATATCAATAGAGGCTGCTTTGCCTAATAATTCTATTCTCAACATATCTAAATACAATTTGAGATACTCATCGGCATGCAGGAGCTGTTCTTTTTCGTCTAATACCGACGTAATAAACAGCATTAAGTCTGATACACCAATACCCTTTCCAACATACTGAAAATCGAATCCCAGTGCTTGATCGCCATTAAAGGCAAAGTTAGCAAGCTTAGCGTCGCCATGGATCCAAGTATGCCAATGGCTATTTTTGATACGATCTCGTAATCGAGGTGCCGCTTGTTTAATGCTACTGTGTTGCATTCGCTCAAGTTCATCCGGTCGTGTATCTAGGTGCCAATAATTTCCTTGCTCCCACACATGCTCTGCAGGGCTTTGTAAAAAGTGAGCATGGAATTTAGCTAACCACCCTATCACTGCTAATATTTGTGACTCGGATGGATTAGCGGTTTGCGAAAAACCCTGAGTTGAGAAGTCTCTAAAGACGATGTAGTCCATCCCTTCACTTACCCCTTCACCTAAATAACTCGGCGTATTACAGGGTGAGAGTAACTCGCATGCATGATGCTTGTAAAAGTGACGTTCTACTTGATAAGACTTAGCTTTACGCGCAAGCGCTACTGAAGATTGTTCAATTCGCCGATGTGCAATGTCACTAGGCACTTTAGTGCGCTTAATTGCAAGCTTCCCAGCATCATGATTGATAAATAACATATCACCACAACCGCTCCATAATTGTTGCTCTTGCTGTGTTGACATAGGCGCAGAAATTACATCGTTCGGAATACTTATTTTCACTGTGTTACACCCTTTTGTTATTTAACCTGAGAGCCGTTCAATAAATAGCCAAACTTCTTTATTGTATAACTCAGGTTACTTAAACACAGTACAACCCCTTACTTACTATTACGAATACCAATTTGCTTAATTAAGTGATCTATTTTGAGACGAGATAATCTTGTCGATAACTCCGCTACCGCATCCTGTTACCGCCAAGGTATCTACATCCATATAGACAAGGCAAAAATTTTGCTATTTAGTTGTTCTAAATAAAAAATTTTAACGCTGTTAACGTCAGATATGCTCCTTCAAATTGAGCAAGTATTAACAAAAA
Organism: Pseudoalteromonas sp. JC28; assembly: GCF_013319255.1. NCBI lineage: Bacteria > Pseudomonadati > Pseudomonadota > Gammaproteobacteria > Alteromonadales > Pseudoalteromonadaceae > Pseudoalteromonas > Pseudoalteromonas sp. JC28. The sequence goes on from NZ_QOKX01000002.1 coordinate 348,143, forward strand.
ATTGGTATAATAAGCAAACCGTTTTACAGTGCTTGATAATTATAGCTGGTGTTATTATCTTTACCCAACATGAAAAAGCCCTTAACCAATTGGTTAAGGGCTTTTACTTTTACAAAAAAGTTATTTGTTTAACTTACTCATTCACGGCTTGCTTGACTGTTTCTTTCGCACTTTGTTCATCTAACAAGTTTAAATCGAAGTCAAACTCATCCACTCGGATTGCTTTTTCACGCTTGCGATTGTAATCAACCAGTTTTGCATACTCTTCTTCGTTGATAAGGTTACCAACGAGCGCATTATCTAATGTTTGCTCGAAACGAACACCTGGTTGGATCTCGCGCTTGCGAACTGCCTTTTTAACTTTGGCAAGCAGGTCAAGGCAACCCATCTTAGCTTTATATGCTTGCTCATTGATATCATGACCATCACCTGCGGTAGGCTTCACAAGATGAGTAAGCTGCGCTTTGATTGGCGTATCCATTTGCGCCGCGGCGGCCAATTCTCTGATCATATCATCATTAATTTTGGGCATTTGTTTACCACTAAACTGCATCGTGATCACACGCATAAATTTACGAGTACCACTTGCCGGGAAGTTATCTAAGAATTTATGTAGCGCTTCTTCTGCACTGATAAGTGCATGCCTTGTCGCATAATGGAAATAAGGTGCTGCTTGCTCACGCTCTGCTACCGCTACTTTTTGCTCATAGTATTTGATTGAAGCCATTGCTGCATACAAGTGACTCATTACATCACCAAGGCGTGCTGACAGCATTTCTGCTTGTTTCAGCTTTCCACCTAGTACGAGCAATGAAAAGTCTGCGTATACCGCAAGCTTAGCTGCTAATCTATGTGCGGCTTTTTCATACGCACGCACTTCAGGTAATGGTGATTTTGCATCAGCCGTGAATGGCATAAGACCATATTTGAAAGCACGTAAGCTGTTGGCAACACTATAGCTAACTGTTTTTGTCAAAATACCACGGAATTTACTGTCGGCGTCTTTCTCTTCGCTGTGAATAGATTCAACCATCGACTGTAGATATGGGTGACAGCGCATTACACCTTGACCAAAGATCATCAAGTTACGCGTTAGGATGTTTGCACCTTCTACGGTAATCGCTATTGGCTGGGCAACATAACCGCTTGCAAGGGTATTCTGAGGACCATTTTGAATAGCCTTACCTGCAAGAATATCCATTGCAGAGTCCAATACGTCACGACCAGTTTCAGTCATGTGGTATTTTGCAATTGCTGTTACTACAGATGGCTTAAGACCCATACCTAAACCTTCTGTTGTTAATACCCGCATCGCCTCTTGCATGTATGCTTTGCCTGCAATATCTGCAAGCTTTTCTTGAATACCTTCAAATTGACCGATCGAGAGACCAAATTGCTCACGTACCGCCGCATATTCAGATGCCGATTTCAGTGCGACTTGGCTAGTTGAAACACCTAGCGCCGGTAAAGAAATACCACGCCCTGCACCTAAGCAACTTACCAACATCTGCCAACCGCGACCGATATTCTTCTGGCCACCGATGATAAAGTCCATTGGGATAAAGACTTTTTCACCACGTGTCGTACCGTTATAGAAGCGTATTCCCATCGGGTCATGACGGTTTCCAAGTTGCACACCCGGATGGTCATGTGGAATTAACGCACAGGTGATCCCTAGTTCTTTTTTACCGCCTAGTAATCCCTCAGGATCCAATACTTTAAAGGCTAAACCGAGTACCGTCGCAATCGGCGCAAGTGTGATATAGCGTTTGTCCCATGTTACTTCAAGACCAAGTACTTCTTCACCGTTATACATGCCGTTTTTAACAATACCTTGGTCCGGAATGCCACCGGCATCGGAACCAGCTTCAGGGCTTGTTAGCGCGAAACATGGAATATCACGACCGTTTGCTAAGCGAGGAAGGTAGTGCGCTTGCTGCTCTTTAGTGCCGTAATGAAGCAATAACTCACCCGGACCTAGTGAATTAGGAACCATCACCGTTACCGCTACCGCAGAGGATTTAGTCGCAATTGTACCCACTATCGTTGAGTTTGCGTAAGGGCTAAACTCTAGACCGCCGTATTCTTTTGGAATGATCAAAGAGAAAAATCTCTCTTTTTTCAAAAATTCAAGCACATGCTCTGGCAAGTGTTTGCCATTTTGAATTTCCGAGTCATCGATCATACCCATTAATTCTTTAACTGGACCTTCTAAAAAAGCTTGCTCTTCTGCACTTAGCTTAGCTTCAGGTACAGCACGAAGCGCCGAAAAGTCAGGCTTACCTTGATAAATTGACCCTTCTAACCAAACATCACCTGCATCTAATGCTTCTTGTTCTGTAATTGAAATGCTTGGGAGGATCTTTCTTAAATTCGTTCTTAGGCTCATAATTAACTCATCCGACCAGATAGATATATCTACATTACGGCATAAAAATTCGTTTAGATCAATTACTCTACTTAATTTTTTAACGGCTTTTTTACTGAGTTATCGAGTGATTAATATAAATGACTGCTAAATTAATGGCTTACAGCTGTAAGTCGAAAAAAGTAAATTACTGTTCTTAGGGGGGAAATAGGAGTAAAAGAGGGACTTTGACACCCTTAGCAGTTCTAGACTGACATTTTATCTATAATAAAGATGGTTTTTAAAACCAGCACTGCCATTAAAACAGTGCGATTTTTGCTTTGCATAGCTGCTCTACCGTAGCAGGTGAAACAACGACTTCAACTCCCCGCTTGCCCGCACTAACATAAATTTGCTCAAATGCTAAAGCACTCTCGTGAAGTAACGTGGGCAGCTGCTTTTTCTGCGCAAACGGGCTTATACCGCCAATTAAATAACCAGTTACCTTTTGCGCGTTTTGTTGATCTGCAAGCTGTGCTTTTTTCCCCATACACGCTTTAGCAAAGGCTTTTAAATCCACTTGTTGCGTGGCGGGAGAAACAGCTACATACAATTTACCATCAACGTCAATCAGCAGGGTTTTAAATACTTTTTCTCGGTCTAGGTTGAGCTTTTTCGCTGCTTCATTAGCAAAGTCGTGATCGTTAGGGTCGTGCTCAAATTGCAGCACTTGGAACGCCACTTTCGCCTTTTTAAGTAGGTTAATTGCCGGTGTCATTACAAACTCCTTTTAAGCAGATGTTGATTTCTGTTATACCAAGAAACAAACGCTTATGCTATCGCCTTACGATGAGACCCATCATCCGTCAAAACAAAAATGCCCGCTATCGCAGCGGGCATTTTCAATAAGCTTAAGTTACTTAGTTAAGTCATCAAAGAACTTCTTAACGCCGTCAAAAAAGCCTTGTGCCTTAGGACGGTTCTTACCGTTGTTTTCACCCATAGACTCTTCAAACTCTTGCAGAAGCTCTTTTTGGCGCTCGTTTAAGTTTACTGGCGTCTCAAGGACAACTTTACAAATTAAGTCGCCTACTGCACCGCTACGCACAGATTTCACGCCTTTACCACGCATACGGAACATTTTGCCAGTTTGACTTTCCGATGGAATCTTCAGTTTTGCGCGGCCATCTAGGGTCGGCACTTCAATCTCACCACCGAGTGCTGCCGTTGTGAAGCTAATTGGCACTTCACAGTACAAATTGTTGCCGTCACGTACGAAGATTGGATGCTCTTTTACACTCACTTGTACGTACAGGTCGCCAGCTGGAGCACCATGCGCACCCGCTTCACCTTCGCCAGACAAACGTACTCTATCACCCGTATCAACCCCTGCTGGGATCTTAACGTTAAGTGTCTTCGTTTTCTCTACACGGCCTTGTCCGTGACAGCTGTTACATGGGTCTGAAATGATCTGACCTGTGCCCTGGCAAGTTGGACAAGTTTGCTGTACTGCAAAGAAGCCTTGGCGCATTTGTACTTGACCTGCACCATGACAGGTTGTACAAGTTTTAGGCTTAGAACCTGCTTTTGCACCACTGCCGTCACATGGTTTACAACTCACCCAAGTTGGTACTTGGATATCCACTTCCTTCCCACGTACAGCCTCTTCAAGACTTAACTCTAAGTTATATCTTAAATCTGCACCACGCTGTTGTCTTGATTGACGACGACCACCGCCACCACCAAAAATATCACCAAATACGTCCCCAAAAATATCGCCGAAGTCGCCAGCGCCGCCAAATCCACCATGACCAGCACCACCACCTTGTTCGAAAGCTGCATGGCCGTATTGATCATACATCTGGCGTTTTTGACTATCAGTCAATATCTCGTAAGCTTCTTTTACTTCTTTGAATTTCGCTTCGAGTTCAGCGTTACCAGCAGTACGATCAGGGTGATATTTCATTGCAAGGCGTTTATACGCCTTTTTAATGTCACGTTCACTGGCGTCTCTCGCAACACCTAATACTTCATAATAGTCAGGTTTAGACATTTTTATCACACTACTCTTTCTTGGCAACTTACATCGTTGCAAACTCTGCCGAGCCCTGTCACTCGCAAATTAATGCCAGACAACAGTCTAATTTATAAACACGTAGGGCGCGACAAGCCATACAGCCAGCGCGCCCTCACTCAAGACCTACAATTACTTGTCGTCTTTAACTTCTTCAAATTCAGCGTCAACTACGTCGTCGTCTTTTTTCGCTGAACCTTGTTGGGCACCTGCGTCACCGCCAGCTTGTTGAGCTTGCGCTTTTGCTTGAGCGATTTCCATAAGCTTTTGCGATTTCTCTGCTAGTGCTTGTGTCTTAGCATCAATTTCGTCTTTGCTATCACTCTTGATTGCTGCTTCTAGCTCGCCAAGTGCAGCTTCAATTGCTGTCTTGTCATCAGCTGGAAGGTCGTCACCCGCTTCTTCAACTTGCTTGCGTGTAGCATGAACAAGTGCATCAGCTTGGTTACGAGCGCCAACTAGTTCTTCAAACTTTTTATCTTCTTCTGCGTTTGCTTCTGCATCACGTACCATTTTTTCAACTTCATCGTCGCTTAGACCTGAAGAAGCTTGGATTGTGATCTTCTGCTCTTTACCTGTGTCCTTGTCTTTCGCAGACACATGTAAGATACCATCAGCATCCACATCAAAAGTAACTTCGATTTGTGGCACACCGCGCTGCGCTGGGCGAATACCTTCTAGGTTGAATTGACCTAGAGACTTGTTATCGCTTGAACGCTTACGCTCACCCTGTAGTACGTGAATTGTTACTGCAGACTGATTGTCTTCTGCAGTCGAGAAAGTTTGCGACTTCTTGGTTGGAATAGTCGTGTTTTTCTCAATTAACGCAGTCATTACCTGACCCATAGTCTCAATACCTAGAGACAGAGGACAAACGTCGAGTAGTAGTACGTCTTTCACGTCACCCGCAAGTACACCACCTTGAACCGCCGCACCAACGGCTACCGCTTCATCAGGGTTAACGTCTTTACGTGGCTCTTTGCCAAAGAATTCAGCTACTGTTTTCTGTACCAGTGGCATACGTGTTTGACCACCAACTAGGATGATGTCATTTACGTCGTTTACAGAAAGGTCTGCATCAGCAAGTGCACGTTTTAGTGGCTCGATTGATTGCGCAACTAAGTCTTCAACTAGTGACTCAAGTTTTGCACGAGTTAGCTTAACGTTCATGTGCTTAGGACCTGTTGCATCAGCAGTAACGTAAGGTAGATTTACCTCAGTTTGCTGTGCTGAAGACAACTCGATCTTCGCTTTCTCAGCCGCTTCCTTAACACGCTGCATCGCTAGCGGGTCGGTTTTTAGGTCGATGCCTTGGTCTTTCTTAAATTCTGCAACTAGGTAGTTGATAACGCGGTTATCAAAGTCTTCACCACCTAGGTGAGTGTCACCGTTAGTTGCTAGTACTTCAAAGGTGTGCTCGCCTTCAACTTCATCAATCTCGATGATTGAGATATCGAATGTACCACCACCTAAGTCGTATACTGCAACAACGTTGTCGCCTTGCTTCTTATCCATGCCGTAGGCAAGTGCTGCTGCTGTCGGCTCATTGATAATACGCTTAACTTCAAGACCTGCGATACGACCAGCATCTTTTGTTGCTTGACGCTGTGAATCGTTGAAATATGCAGGAACTGTAATAACTGCTTCAGTTACTGGCTCACCAAGGAAGTCTTCAGCTGTTTTCTTCATTTTCTTAAGAACTTCAGCTGAGATCTGAGGTGCAGCTCTTTTCTCCCCACGTACTTCAACCCAAGCGTCGCCGTTGTCCGCTTTTACGATGTTGAAAGGCATGATGCTAAGGTCACGCTGTACTTCTTCATCTTCAAAACGACGACCAATTAGACGCTTGATAGCATAAAGTGTATTTTTAGGGTTAGTCACGGCCTGGCGTTTTGCTGGCTGACCTACTAGTGTTTCACCATCATCTGTAAATGCAATAACAGAAGGAGTTGTGCGGTCGCCCTCAGCATTTTCAATAACGCGCGGCTTGTCACCATCAAGTACCGCTACGCAAGAGTTAGTAGTACCTAAATCGATTCCAATAATTTTACCCATGAATCATCTCCGACTTCAAAATTCGTTGTTCAGTTAGTTGATTTGATAAATAAGGTCACCGATTTGTAATTCAAGCGTCACAACTAAAAAAAAATGAAAAAATTTGAAATTTTTTTGCTTTTCGAACGTTTCGGTCAAAAAATCACCCTTAATTGCTTATTTTGAAACAAGTGAAGAAGAAAATACGCTGTATTTGACGCTTGATTACCTGGTTAGACCAGTTATGCTAAGTGCAACATAATAAATAATGAGAAATGACAACATGACATTTGATGAAATTATTCAGTCGGAGCATTTACAGCAAGCGCAAACACAAATGACGTTTCCTGCAAGTTGGTGTCAAGGCCGCACTGCGTTTGGCGGATTGTCTGCGGCAATCGCGGTGCAAAGCATGAAGCATCAACTGACAGAGCCTCGTCGACTGCTCTCTGTGAGCGTAAATTTTGTCGGACCACTGCTAGAAGGCGCACCATTTACCGTTGCAACAACCATTTTGCGTAGCGGCAAAAATGCAACCCAAATGCAAACTCAACTGATCCAGTCAGGCGAAGTTTGTCTTATTGCTATCGGGTGCTTTGGCAAGGATAGAGAATCTGCTATCCAAGTTGCAAATGCGGATAGCCCTACTCTTTCAGATGTCAATCCAAAGGCTGTTCTTCCATATCAAGAAGATGTGATGCCTGCATTTTTCCAACATGTCGCGCTCAATGCTCAGCAAGGCGCTTTGCCATTTTCCGGCGCACCATCTTCAAATCTGGGTGGCTGGATGCGATTTAAAGCACAAACTACATCGGTAAACGAACTACATACACTGGCACTTGCTGACTCATGGCCTCCAACGTTACTCCAGATGTGTAAAGCACCGAGCCCCGCCAGCAGTATGTCTTGGTACATAGAATTTTTGTGTGATATTTCACTCGACTCAGAGTCTTGGCTTGGCTTTGAAGCCGTGACTCACCATAGCCAAAATGGTTATGGTATTGAAGATGCAAAAATTTGGTCACAAAATGGCAAGCTGCTCGCCCTAAGTCGCCAAACCGTCGCGGTATTTGATTAACATTGATAAATTTGGGCGCATCAAGCAAACTAGCATAAAAGGAAATCAACGGATTTTTATGTGATTACAGCTTGCCCTGAATGCGATACGCTTGTTGAAATAGACTCTATCGAGTCCCAAAAGCGTGCGGTGTGCCCAAACTGTCGGTGCGTGTTGTGTCATGTACAAGGACACCAAAACCAATTAGTACAAGCCTTCAGCTTTTCTGCGTTACTATTTTTATTCGCAAGCTTATTTCCAGACTTTATCTCCTACACACAACACGGTATCACTCAAGTTGTAAGCCTCTGGCAAGCACTCATATTGTTAGCTGAGCATTACAGCTATTTTCTCGCTGGATTATTTGCCTTCACTATTTTAATCATGCCTGTTGCCGTATGCTCATTGCTACTGCTTGCACACACCGAGTATTGGCAAATCATCAATGCGCACAATGCTCGGCATTTAGCAAAATTACTCTCAGCACTAAAACCGCTTAATCTCACCGATATATTTTTAGTAGCCGTGCTCGTAAGCGCTTTTAAATTAATGTCTTTCGCTGAATTGGAAATGGGCCTTGGATTTTGGGCCTATATTTTGTTCGTTTTGTGTTTTATTGAAGCCCTCTCACTTTTTGATCACGAGTATATGTGGCGTAATCAGACTCAATGTAATCGTCACTTGGCCGAACCAAAGAATTTATCTACCACGCTAAAACGTTGCAAGGTTTGTGGCTTTTTAGGTGAAGGCGAAAAGTGCCAGCGTTGCTACGCCAAACTAAAATACCGCAAATCTCAATCAACGCAAAAAAGCTTAGCTTGGATGCTCACCAGCGTCGTGCTACTTGTACCTGCTAATTTTCTGCCCATCATGGATACCATCAGTCTTGGGCTTCATACTCCTGCAACGATTTTTTCCGGCGTTCAAGTGCTTTGGGAAGCCGGCTCTTATCCCGTAGCAACACTTATTTTTCTCGCAAGTATATGTATTCCTATCGCAAAAGCGTTACTATTGAGTTACTTACTAATACGAGTTAAGAAGCCCAAAGACCCAATCACAGCAACAAAAGTGTACCGCTTGCTCGAATTTATTGGTCGCTGGTCGATGATAGATGTGTTTGTGGTGATAATCTTAGTGTCTTTGGTACAACTTGGTACGGTGCTAAATGTCGAGCCGGAAATTGGTATCGTGTTTTTTACTTTGATGGTGCTTTGCCAAATTGCAGCCGTTAATAGTTTTGATCCGAGATTATTGTGGGATAAAAATAGTCAATGACTACTCAAGCCGATATAGAAGACAAACCAAAATTTTCAGTGATTTGGATTATTCCAATTATCGCGTTGCTCATCACAGGCTGGATGTTATATCAACATCAGGCAAATAAAGGCCACACTATTTTTATAAAAATGACTGACGCAGATGGCATAATTGCAGGCAAAACTGAGGTGAGAGTAAAAAGCGTTAAGGTCGGGTTAGTCGAGTCATTAAAGCTTGAATTAGCGCAAAATGCAGTGGTTGCGAAAGTTAGGATTTTACAGCCCTATCGTGATTTATTAGCTGAAGATTCATCGTTTTGGGTAGTTAAACCTCGAATTGACGAATCCGGAATATCAGGCATGAATACACTACTCTCTGGAGTGTATATAGAGCTATCCCCCGGTGAAGCGAAAGCACGTTCGAGCATATTCACCTTAATGGATGAACCTGCATTAATCGGCTCAGAAGTGCAAGGAAAACGCTATCAACTCGTGGCTTCAGATGCTGAAGTGTTAGACGTTGGCTCCAGTATATTTTTCCGCAACTATAAAGTGGGTCAAGTTGAGTCTGCACATTTTAGCGTCGAAAGCTTAAAAATGGAGTACGGTATTTTTATCTATTCTCCATACGATACGCTTATCACAGACAACGCTATTTTTTGGATTAGTTCCGGCATTGATTTTAAGCTGTCAACGGAAGGTGTTGAAGTGTCGACAGGATCTCTTGCCAAAATGGTTAAAGGCGGAATTTCTGTAGACTATCCACCAACCATGCCAAGTGGCAAAGAAGCACTCGAAAATAAAACCTTCGCCTTGCACAAAAATTTCGCAATGGCCTTAGAGCAACGCTTTGATCACTTCGATTATTATCTTATTGAGTTTGAGCAATCAATTCGAGGACTTCGAGCTGGTGCACCAATCGAATACCGCGGGATGCGGATTGGCACAATAGAGCAGGTACCAGCGACTGGTGTTAGCGATGATAGACCTTTATACTTTCAACAAAATAACACCTCTGTGCCTGTATTGGTTAAAATTGAGTACGGACGCATTTACGAAGATGCGCAACTTGCTCAAACATATTGGTCAGAAAACATAGACAAATGGATTAGTAACGGCCTTAGGGCGTCACTAAAAAGTGGCAATTTATTAACAGGTGCGGTATATATAGAGTTAGACTTTTATCCAAGTGCAGAAGTCGTTAGTTCAAACAAAACGACTATTTACCCGGTATTACCCAGCGTTCCGAGCGGTATTACAGCACTTTCTGAACAGGTCACAAGCTTACTGAACAAGTTAAATGGGTTACCTCTTGAAACAACTGTTAAGGAACTAGAAGGCGCCCTTCAGCAACACAGGTTACTAGCAATGGAAATGAATCAACTCGTAGAGTCTATCAATAACAACAAGATAACAGACAAGGTTGGCGGCAATTTAACGAACTTAAAAGATACATTAAGCCAGCTCACATCAAGCTTAAAGCAATTTGAACAAACTATGACGCAGTACCAAAAAGGCTCAGGTGTCATGGATCAACTTAGTAATACCCTTGAGGAGCTTGAAAGCCTGTCCAATCGCTTAAAGCCTATTTCTAAAGGGCTGAATGAGCAGCCGAATATGCTTATTTTTAATAAAGAAAGTGGCGCGGATCCGCTCCCAAGGAAAAAATAAATGAAGACTGGCTCTGTGATATTTTTGCTTCTATTTTGTTTAACAGGATGTATAACTAATCCATCCCAACCGGTTAGTTATTATCAGTTAGAAGCAAATAATGTCGCAGGCGAAAAGCAAGTTGAGCTCAATCGTGTACTACTGATTGATAAAGTGCAGTTAATCGAACTGTTTGATCAACAAGCCTTGGTGCAATTTCAGCGAGACAATAGAGTAAACATCGCTAATTTCCATTTTTGGGCCCAACCCCCCGCCGATATGTTGACATGGAACTTAGTAAACGCACTAAATGGAACCAACAAAGCTACTGCAATTAAAAGCGATAAATTTTATCGCAATGCGCAAGAGCACCAACGCCTCGTTGTAGAAATTAATGAGTTTGCAGGGCACTTTGAAAAAGGTGCTGTGATGAGCGGGACTTGGTATCTTTATCAATACACAAAAGGGAGCTATCAACTAACTCAAGTGCAACCATTCCAATTTGAAACAGCTCTTGATCAGGATGGCTTTAGCGCTCTGGTTGCGGCACATCAGAGAAACTTTACTCAACTAACGACACAAATAAGTCAACAATTATAATTGACAATCAAACACCACCACAGGTGTTAAATCGTTATCAATTATTATTTTACCAATACGACTAAATCCCACTTTGTAAAGCAGGCTTATGCTAGCTGCATTACTTTCTAGCGAGATAGCGCTCAGCTTAGGGTGATTCCCTTCTGATTTAACATATTGCATTAGCAATTTGGCAGCCTCGGAAGCATAACCCTTCCCAGTAAAATCATCTAAAAACGCGTAACCTAAGTCTGGAATATTAAAAAAAGGTCTTTGATATAAGCCACAGACTCCGATGCTCGTATTGCTACTAAGTTCAGCAACAACGTAAGGCGCTGGCGTACCGATTTGATAAGGAATTAGGTAAGCTTGCTCGATATGCTCCTCAGCTTGCTTTTGTGTTTTTATGCCTTTATCCCGAATGTTATCGATAAAACTTTTTTGATTCAAAAGCCTGAGTAAAAACCCCGCATCATTTAAATTTGCCTTTCTTAAAAAGATCTTTTCTCCCGTCACAATCACCATCTAGTCTCCGAAAATACTGTAATTAATTTCCGTTTATACTTTAGCATTTGCAAAAGCTAATAAAAAAGCTGGGAAACGAATTTTCCCAGCTTTTAATCATCACTGAAATACCGACTGATTATTGTTGGAATTTCACGTTTTTATACATCTGTTCAACTGAATCCAGCTTAGTTTGCTTCGGTAGATCTGCAAACGGTTCAGCTTGGAACTTGGCGCCACGTAATTGAATATTTAATCTAGCAGCATCGGTGTTCATTACAGTTTGCTGATAGTACGCTTTAATATCTTCTAATGTGACCGCTTCAACTGCAGCAATTAGCTTAGCTTCGGAGTCAAACGCCATATTTTCTTTGAACCAATCGCCCAATAACGGTTGTAGTTCTTCAGAAAGATTTTTTGGCTCTTCGGTTAATGAGACTAACACTGCATTTTTTAACTGCTCGAACGTTGCCTGATCTAACGCTGCTAAGTCTTTAGCATATTCATCTTTATACGCGTCAAAGCGAGCTTGCATACTCTTAGCATCTTTTACCGGTGTTTGAATATAGAAGCCTAGCGCTGAATATTCGTCAATAGCAACGCTGGTTGCACCAACCGCATACGCTAACTGCTCTTCAGTTCTCAGACGTTCAAATGCCGCCGTTCTTAAGTGCCCTTGAAGCACCATCGCCGCCGCCTTTTGTGCATAACCTTTGACTGGGTGCACTGCAAAATCGATTACGGCAACATCAGCAACGTCAATGTCTTGCTGCCATACGATTGTCTGCTTTTGCTCTGGCTGCCAATATTTAGCTCGCGCGTACTTGGTCACTTTTTGGCGTTTAGGTAACGCATTATCAAGCGTCTCTTTTACTGTTTGCAAGTCCGTTTTATCGTAGTTGCCATAAGCAAAAACGCGAACTTGGTTATTCGTTAAAATTTGATTTTGCACTTTATCTAGATCGGCCAAAGTCAAAGACTTAGCTGCTGATATCAATGCAGAATCATCATAGCTTCCTGAACGGATAAGTTTTTGATATACACCAAAAGCTTGTCTGAATGGGAATTCTTTTTCTTGGTTTTTAATGCCACGCACGTAACGATCAACAGCCTGATCAAATGCGCGTTTATTCGTTTCTACACGAACACCTGAGAGCGCATCTTTTAGCAATAATGCTTGTTTATCAGTAAAACCTGAAATATCTAGCATTACCCCATTTGCTGGGGTCAAGCCAAGGTGCATACCAGCGATACTCGCTTCCGTCATCAGTTTTGCTTTATCCAGCCGGTATAGATCGGCCCAAATCGACAGTGCAACCTCAGTTTTGATGTCTTTTAATGCACTTGGGTTATTCAAGTAGATTTTCAGACTGCCTTTAGGCTGCTGGTAGAAGCGCTCACTCGCGGCATGCCAAACCGTTACCCCATCAGTATCAATAACCTTCTGAACGCCCTTTTTCGCGTCATCCGCAGATGTTTTCAGTGCGAAGTTTTCAGGTAGCAAGGTATTTACACTAGGAAGTGCTAAATCGAAATTTGCCTCTTCTTTCCATTTATCAAAATCGCTACGCTTTAAGTCTACGATCTGATATTCACCATCATAGAAGTGCAGTTTTGCGTCGGTAGGCTCACCTTTACTGATATACCATACCCGCATTTGCTCAGGTGTAAGTTGCTTCAAGACAGCCTTAACTGCATCAGCATCAAACTGCGCGTAGTAGTAGCTTGCATTGATAGCATGGTTCATTGGGTAATGCTGCATGCTATCTGCAAGGTTACTAACGTAACCAAACTCATCGCCTTTTTCTAAAAACCTAAATTGATTATTTAGCGACGTTTGGATTTCCTTGAAGTAACGGCTATCGACTCCTTTATCACGGATCATATCGATATAATCCAGTACTGTACCTGTGATTAACTCACGTTGCTTTAGGCCTTCATCGGTTAGCTGAATATCAATCTGCAACGTCCCGTAGTTGCCATAACTATTTGGAGTCGCGAATGCACTTAACGATGAGATTAAACCTTTATCTTTTAGAACTTGAGCGGGGCTACCCGCCATTTCATTACTTAGCAGATAAGTAATGAAATAGTTCGGCTTAACCGCAAACGCATTGGCGTTGTTCTTGATAGTAAAATCAAGCTGTAGAGTCTTTACGTCTTCATTCGGTTTATAATGGACCAACTTTTGTCCAACATTATCGAAGTTAAGCGATTGCTTGACCTGTGGCTTCTCGATGTTCTTATTCTTAATTGTCGTAAAGTGCTTTTTCGCTTTTACCACCATCTGCTCAATCGGCTCATTAGAAATCATGGCTAACTTCATGATATTCGCAGAGTAGTACTTATCATAGAAAGCAACAGTCTCTTGATGTAGCTTGCTTCCTTCTTTATCCCCTAACGTTTCTAGATTACCTATAAGGAAACGGTTAGCAGGATGTTCTCCCATCATGTTTCGTGCAAGTTTAAATTGACCAAAAAAGTCCATTTCACGACGCATAGACCACTCAGCATTCACTGCATTTTTTTCTTTTTCCGTGTACTCAGGGTAGAGCTTTGGAGATTTAAAGAAATCGGAGAACCTGTCTAACGCCTCGTCATAGGCATCGTTGTTCACTTTGAACATATAATTGGTAATATCCAACCAAGTATAAGCATTGTGTGCCCCACCGTTTTTGGTCATGAACTCAGAATAACCTTTGCTGTCTGGATACTTTTCTGTGCCAAGGAACAACATATGTTCAAGATAATGCGCCATGCCCTGCTGTGACATCGGATCGTGTAGTAGACCAACGCCAACACTCAGCGCGGCCGCTGATTTCGATACAGATGGATCTGATACCAAAATAACTTCAATGCCATTTTCTAAGGTTAACGTTTGATATTGCCTATCATCATTAGGACTTACAACCAGTTGCTCTGAAAGAAGATTCTCAGTCGTGCCTGAATGATTAAGTGAAGAAGTTGTACCACATCCAGTCAAAACTGCTAAGGTAAGTGTGCTAATTGCGAATAGCTTTTTCATAAAACAATCCATTATTGTGATAATTACTTTTTGGAACCAGACTATCATCGTCATTCAACTAAGCTTTTGCAATATAGAAATTTTTTGTTTTGTAACACTTCGTAAACTGAGGAGCCTATGCCAACATCCACTTATTTACTGCTCGCCGCACTATTTTTACAAACTCTGCTGACCATAGTCATCATGGTCATTATGGGTAAACGTCGATTTAAAGCGGCACGAGAAAAACAGATCCAGTTTGATCAGTTCAAAACCATGGCGCTCGACAATGCGCCTGAAAAAGTCATTCTGGCTTCCCGAAACTTTACCAATCAGTTCGAAATTCCCATGTTGTTTTTTGTTGTTTCTCTCGCCGCACTCGCAATGAAGCTTGTCACCTTGTGGTTCAGCATTTTCGCCTTACTGTTTGTAATTAGCCGTATTGCACATGCCTATGTTCATATCGGCAGTAATCATATTAGAACGCGTTTTCGCCTCTACCTTGCTGGATGTGCGTTCATTGTGTTGCAGTGGATCACATTACTTTTAACACTTATATAACTAAAAACGATAAAAACGCCATCCGTTTTAACTAATTGTTCTTTAATCTCTGAGTCAATTTGTTAGCATGGCGATGGCAAAAAGAACAACAGGGGCACATAGATGAAACAGGATAATGATATCTGCGATTTTGGACTTCATGCTGGAGAACCTTACTCCACGCTGCCAGCTAGCTTTTTAAACTGGATGATAGAAACAGACCATGCAAAATGTGAGTTAGCAAAGTTTGAACTGGACAGAAGAGTATCTGCGGTGGCACAAAACGCCAGAAAATATAGCAATTTTGAGTGTTAGCACTATTAAAATAATTATAATGATCTAGAATACGCGCATAATTTATCAAATAGCTTCTAAATTATGCGCAACTTACTTATTCTTTCAACCGCTTTGCTATTATCAGCATGCCATTTTTCCTCTCCTAAGCAGTCGCAACAAGCAGAATACCTAACCGTATTACACACCAACGATAATCATGGTCGTTTTTGGCAAAATGAAAAAGGTGAATATGGTATGGCTGCCAGAAAAACCTTAATTGACCAATTAAAGAGCGAAGCCGAAAAAGCAGGACATGCCGTTATATTGCTTTCTGGAGGCGATATAAACACCGGTGTACCAGAATCTGATTTACAGTTTGCCGAACCTGATTTTAGGGGAATGAGTAAACTCGGTTACGATGCCATGGCAATTGGTAACCATGAATTTGATAACACTCGAGATGTACTAGCCAAACAAATTGAGTGGGCAAGCTTCCCAGTACTGTCAGCAAATATTCTTGATAATACAAATCAAATGCCAGCATACGAGCCTTACACAATTATTGAACGTGCAGGATTGACCATTGCTGTCCTTGGGCTTACGACAATTGATACTGTTAAAATTGCCAATCCAAAGCATGTTCATGGCCTTACTTTTATTGAGCCTTTAACAGCCACAGAAAACTGGGTTCCTAAGATCAAAGCCAAATATCACCCAGATGTGATGATTGCTGTCACACATATGGGCCACTATCACGGTGCTAATCATGGTATCAATGCGCCCGGTGATGTAACACTTGCGCGCCGACTTCCTAAAGGTATGCTTGATTTGATAGTCGGTGGACATTCTCAAGAACCTGTCTGTGTCGACGACAATGGTAACGAGGATACGTCATTCGCTCCTGGCAAAACATGTAAACCAGATAATCAAAATGGTGTTTGGATTATGCAAGCACATGAGTGGGGTAAGTATGTGGGTAAAGCCGTATTTAGAATTGATGGTGATACAAAAACCTTGATTAGCTATAACTTAATCCCTGTAAACTTAAAAGATAAAGCTGGCTCTGTGATTGGTGAAACGATTCAAGAAGATCCGCAAATGCTTGCTTTTTTGAAGCCTTTTCAAGAAAAAGGACAAGCTCAAATTGCTGGTGCAGTAGGATACGTTGATAGTTTTTTAGATGGTCGTCGCAGTACAGTGAGATTTAAGCAAAGCAACCTCGCAGATCTTATCATTAATGCGCAAATGGCAGCTGTCGAAGCTGACTTTGGCATTATCAGCGGCGGCGGGATCCGAGATAGCATAGAACAAGGTGATGTCAGCTACAAAGATGTACTGAAAGTTCACCCTTTTAAAAATCGTATTACTTACATAGACTGGAAGGCCAGAGATCTTATTAATTACTTAAACATTGTTGCTAAATTCCCGCCTGACTCTGGTGCTTACTTACAGTTCCACCATATTAAGTTTGATATCAAGAATGATAAGGTAACCAATATTAGCATTGCGGGCGAGCCATTAACCAACGATAAGACCTATCGTATGAGTGTGAATAGCTATAATGCATCTGGTGGTGATGGCTATCCAAAGATTAATCATCTTCCTGAATATACTGCTACAGATCTAACTGATGCACAGGTTCTAAAAGATTACTTCCAAAAGAATAGTCCAATAAAAGCTATCGATTTATAGAAAGACAATCCAGTAAAGCGGTGTGACTCACCGCTTTACTGTCACCTGCTCTATTTACCAATAATATCAACATCAGACTTTTTCACTCCGCTCAGTCCATAACTATGTAATTTGGAACGAGACCCTTCTCCGTGTGCTTTTGGCGGATAAAACAGCACCTTTTTTTCTGGGAATGCGTCTAATACTTCGTCTAGTGCAGCTCTAATTTCACTTAGTGTTTTTTCTAAACTATTGGTGAAGTTTGGCCGTTTTCTTATAGTATGACCAAGCTCAACTAAACGATAAAAGTATTTATCCGCGAGATCCAATAACTCTTTTGGCATCTCTTTGTTTTGGTTGAGAATAGTGTCAGGGTTTACCTCGCAAAACTCAACAAGTGCCAAATAAAAGCATAATGGTTTATTGGCTAATTGAACACTGACTAATTTGTTTCTATTCGTTGTTACTGTTTTTGAGTACAAATCAATAACAAGCTTAAATTCCGGCAACTTCTCTAGTGTTTGATTTGAACTTACTTTTGCATCAATACCTTTTCTTCTCACCCAGTTGAACACCGCAACGCCGATAAGCGCCATAATCAGAGGGAAAATATAGGTAAATTTCGGTTTGGAGTCGTCTAATGACACCGCTACATAGAAATTTCTGTGTGGCGCAGACAATGTTAGCACTTCACTTTTTTCACCTTCACCTGCCCCAGACGTATTAATGTCAAGAACAGTTAAACGGGCACCTTGAGCGCCTAACGCAGCATTGAGTGAGTTTATATATTCTCTTAACTCAGTTTCATTACCTGCATAATGTAGAAAAGGATCTGCGACAGGTAAACGATTCATATCAATAGCAACGCGAAGCGCAACCGCTTCTTTTTGTTGCTTCAAAACCCGCTTAGTTTCAATACTTTGAGAAATGTAGAAAATGCCGCTAAACAATAACGCCAAAGCAATAAAAACGGATATATTGCGCTGGCTAACGTCCATCTGCTTCTCCGATAAAGCCATAAGGTGAGGCTTCACATTGCCAGTATCGATCTACCTTATCAAAGTAACTCGATGTTCTTAATTGAGCGACTTGGTTAATAATTCCCTGCATTGCACAAACTAGATCAGTGTTATTGTTGTTCATCTTTAAATACCATTTACTGCCGCTAACATTATTTGCAATTGGCGTAATGTAATTCTTCGAAAACCGCAACTCGTCTTCTTCGGACCAATAGGAGGCAATAATATCAACTTCACCAGCAGCTAGACGATCGCGGAGCGCTTGATGCGAGCTTAAATAGGTAATATCGAGCGCATTAATATCGATATCTAACTCTTTAAACGCACTTTTTGGTAATATGTGACCAGAGCGACTTGTTGGATAGTCTAGTAAGCCTATTTTTTTATCTAAGAAATAAGATTTAGATAATTTGGGTTTTTCTGTGTTTGAGATAAAAAAGGCGGAATAAGCCGGGTACCCTATAACAGGCTTATAACTATGCGTTGATTCAGCCATCAAAGCCGACATGATATTGTCTTTTGTTAAAATAAGATCGGCAATTCCCTTAGCTAAAAACTCTATTTGCTCAGCGAGGCTTCCTCCCCAATACACTTTCACCTGCCCATATTGTCTAGTGACCACTTCATCTTCACACGCTCTAACTAAAACGTCTAACGCGAGACTTTTAATCGGAACATGTATTTTTAAAGTGTTGATATTGGACACTGAACGCGTTTTGCAAGTATTTGAGTACTGGACAACGGGATCAAGAATAAGAGGCTTTGCCGATATTAATCGAGCCCCTAAAATCCAGCACAATAATGCGCTTATAAACAACAAAGATACAATTGTTGATTTACTAGTCAAAATGTTACTATGTATCACTAATTGAAATAACCTATCCTTTCTTGACCGCTATTAGATCAATTTTCTTTACTCATTGCAATAGGTAATTTTACTAATAAATCATAACACCATGAATTTATTACTTTATTGACAGGAAATTATGAATCTTATTGAGTCCTTTTATTTTGTTGAAAAATACGGACAATTGGCCTCACTTTTCGGTTGGGAAGATTGTTCCCTTTTCTACAAGAGATACAAATGTTACGTAAAAGCTTGTCATTACTTTTCGCTGTAGGGATGACTATAACGACGTCAAGTGCACATGCCTGGGGTCAAAATGGTCATAGGATCATTGGCGAATTGGCGGAGGCGCATTTAACTGATCAGACTCGCGTTGCGATTCAACCGTTATTAGAAGGTGATTCTCTGGCTGAGATTTCAACTTGGGCAGATGAGATGCGTTCGGATCCAAGCACATTTTGGCGTAAACAATCTTCAAAGTGGCATTACATCAATATCGACAACCCAAAGGCAATGCACGAGCATGTTCATGCCGATTTGAATGACAAAGAAAAAGTAAAACACATCCTAGACGGTATCTACTACTCCATCAATACACTGAAGTCAGAATCTAAGTCAATCGATGAAAAGCGTTTTGCATTTCGTTTCCTAGTTCACCTTGTAGGTGACAGCCACCAACCATTTCACGCAGGTCGCGGTAAAGATCGTGGTGGTAACATGATTAAAGTAAAGTTTTTTGGCAGTGATTCAAACTTACACAGCACTTGGGACACCAAATTAATCGAAAATGAAAATCTTTCATTTACAGAATTCACACGTTTTATTCAAACCACAAATAATGAAATAATTGCTGAATACTTAGATAGCTCGCCAGCAGATTGGTTGCTTGAGTCAAATAATATTGCTGAAAAAGTTTATAACAGCAATGAAACTGAAATAAGTTACGGTTACATTTATAAATATATGCCAACAGTTAAATTTAGGCTGCAACAAGGTGGCATTAGATTAGCCGGCCTATTAAACCAAATTTATGATCCTAATTCTAAACCGCTGGTTTCATCATTGAAGTCAGCAAATAAAATAACAGTTAACCATTAGTTTAAAATAACCTACTAACACGGGAAACAACATAATGAAAATCCAACTTCGCAAAAATGCACTTACGCTTGCTATCGCTGCAAGTTTAGGCATGAGTGGCATGGCGGTTGCGGCAGATACATCTTCGTCTATCAAAGGACAGATTGTAGGACCTCAAGGTAATCCAGCTGCAGACACTAAGATTATCATCGTTCACGAACCGACAGGTACACGCCGCGTTGTTACAACGAATGACACTGGTACGTACAACGCATCAGGTCTTCGCGTTGGTGGTCCATATACCATCACTATCGACTCAAACAAATTCCGTGACGCTGAGCTGCGTAACGTTTACCTATCACTAGGTGAAGCACAAAAGATCGACCAGCAGCTAAGCGAATTGCAAATGGAGTCTATCGTAGTTACTGGTACTCCAGTACTATTTAACTCTTCTGCAAACGACACTTATTACGGTGCAGATGCAATCAAGAGCACGCCTAGTATCAACCGTGATATTAAAGACGTAGTGAGAAATAACCCTCTTGTTGTTATCCAGCCAGGTAATGACAGTGCGATGACAATCGCAGGCTCAAACCCGCGTACAAACTCTATTACTGTTGATGGTATTCCGCTAAACGATGACTTCGGCCTTAACTCTGGTGGTTACCCAACACAACGTAACCCATTCCCTCTAGACGCACTTGACCAAGTAACAGTTCAAGTAGCACCAACAAATGCTAAATCAAGTGGCTTTACTGGTGGTAATGTTGATGCGGTATTTAAGTCTGGTACTAACGAAATCACTGGTAGCGTTTTCTATGAGAAAATGACTGACAGCTGGGCAGGTACACCTAAAAACGAAGGTGAAGAAGTTCCACTAGAGTTCGAAGAAGAGAATTATGGCTTCTCAATCGGTGCGCCTCTTATCGAAAACAAACTGTTCTTCTTCGGTGCTTACGAAAAGTATGAATCTCCTCAGTCAATTGAATGGGGTCCAGCGGGATCTGGTATTGGTGCAAATGAAACTAACATTACACAAAACGATTTAGCAGCTGTACGCAAAATTGCTTCTGAAGTATATGGTGTTGATAACATCGGTAGTGCAGACGCACAACCACAACTAGAAGATGAAAAATACATCATTAAACTAGATTGGAACATCAACGACTATCACCGTGCTAACTTCGTATATATGTTTAACGAAGGTAACCGCACAAACAACATGACTCAGAAAGCAAGTGAGCTTCGCCTAAGCACTTATTGGTACAATAAGTCAGAGAAACTAAATAACTTTAGCTCAACGCTATACTCTGACTGGACGGATGATTTCTCAACACAAATCAGTATCACGAGCAAGTCTGTTGAAACCGGTCAAATCTCACTAGATAGCGCTTTAGGTCTAGGTGACATTACGATAGATAATATCGATGTTGATGGCGATGGTACTAAAGGCACAATTAACTTCGGTTCAGATGCTAGCCGCCACTCAAATTCACTAGAAAACGATCTCACAACATTCAAGTTTGACGGTACTTACCTACTTAACGAACATACATTAGAGTTCGGTATTAAGTATGACATTCTAGACGTTGAAAACTTTTATCTAGATGGCTCTAAGGGTGTTATCACATTTAACAGCCTAGAAGACTTTGCCGCACGTCAATTATCAACATATTCTTATAGTAATGGTATTGGTAATAATCCAGATACAGTTGCAGCGACATTTAAACGTAAAGATCTAGCTCTATACGTGAACGACCGTTGGGACTTTAGCGATGAACTTGCGTTTAGCTTTGGTCTTCGTTACGAGCGTTTAGGCTCTGACGACAAACCAGCGTTTAACCAAGACGTATTTGATAGAACGGGTTTTGACAACACTTATAACCTAGATGGCGCTGACATTTGGTTACCTCGTGCTGGCTTCACTTACTACATGAACGAAGACGTAACTATCCGTGGTAGCGTAGGTCGTTATGCTGGTGGTAACCCTAACGTTTGGATCTCAAACTCATACTCAAACGATGGTTTCAGTCGTCAAAACTTCTCTGCTAGAGGAGTTACTGCACCTGCGAGTATCCTAAATACCATTCCTCAAGAAGCAATTGATGGTATTAACAATGCGAATCGTGGTTCGGTTTCTAACTTTATCGATCCTAACTTCGATATTCCATCGCAGTGGACATATATGCTAAATGCGGATGTAACTTTAGATATTCCTTATATCGGTGAAGACTTCGCATGGACGACAACAGCAATCTATACAGATAAAGAAAATACCGCTGAATGGGTAAATGCTGCGCTTCTTCAAGAAAACGATGTTGTAGGTTCTACTGCGGATGGTGTATTACCATTCTACGATACCCGTGAACTTGAGATTATGCTAACGAACGCAGATAAAAACGGTCGTTCGATTATCCTAAGTACTGGTCTTTCTAAAACATGGGATAATGGCTTCAAGTTTGATATGTCTTAT
The DNA here is from genome assembly GCF_013319255.1 of Pseudoalteromonas sp. JC28. NCBI lineage: Bacteria > Pseudomonadati > Pseudomonadota > Gammaproteobacteria > Alteromonadales > Pseudoalteromonadaceae > Pseudoalteromonas > Pseudoalteromonas sp. JC28. The sequence goes on from NZ_QOKX01000002.1 coordinate 370,551, forward strand.
ACTCACCAAGATATCACTGAAGGTAACCCTGGTAGCTCTTCAACTGGTCGTAGTAACTACCGCTACGGTCACTTCTTAGATCACCAAGAAACACAAATCGGTACGTCTACCTATGAAACTGAGCACCGCTTTGTATTTAACCTTGGCTATTCAACAGAGTTCATTGAAAACTATAAAACGAATTTCAATCTATTCTTTGAACGCCGTTCAGGTTCAGCATATAGCCACCTAACTAAATGGCAAAACCTTACTGGCGGTAAATACTTTGATCAAGACCTAATTCAACCTTCAGGCTTTGGTTCTACATTTGGCGGTAACTACCTAGCTTATGTCCCAGCTGCTAACGATCCTAATGTACTTCGTTATGAAGGTGTAACCGAAGCGGAAGTATTAGCTCACTTCGAAGATCTTGGACTATCAGGTTATGCGGGTGGTTTTGTAGACCGTAGCGCAGGAAAGTCACCTTGGACAACCTCTATGGATCTGTATATTTCTCAGGAATTGCCTGGATTTACTAAAGATCATAAAGGTGAGGTTTACTTCGTAATTAACAATCTCATTAACCTGATCGATTCTTCAGCTGGTAAGGTTTATAGACAAGACTTTGGTACGAATAATGTTATTGAGATGGATATTGACCCGGCAACTGGTAAATACATCATCGGCGAAACTGCATTCGACAAGAGTATGTTTGAGGCAGAAGACTCAACTTACCGCATTAAAATCGGCGTACGTTACAACTTCTAATATCTAACACGTAATTAGATAATCTCCCAAAGGCCAACGAAAGTTGGCCTTTTTCTTTGCAGAAATCTAAAAGTGTTTGCTTAACAATTGAAAAAAGATAAAATTCATGCGCTATTTAAACTTATAGCTCTAATTTATTCTATTTTAAAGGATCTAAGAAATGAAAACTAAATTTATTCCAGCTGCGATAGCTCTAGCAGTTAGCTCTATGGTAGCATTTAATGTTAACGCTACTGAAGAAGAGTCAAAAACTGCTTCAATTGGTTCACTTATTTTAAAAAAAGCTAAAAGTAAATTCGTCTCAAATTTTGGTTCACTATTGGGTGATGCACTTTTTGGTTCGCAAGGACCACAATTTGTATCTCTAAGTGAAGAAAGTTTACAAGCTATCCAGGACCGTGTTCGAGAAGAAATAGTAAGAGATGCAGAATTTGACTTTATCGCAGATTTCCGCTCTGTTGAATCTAGTATGAAGCATTACAGTGAGACAATCTCGCATAAGGGCAAAGACTTAGCACTACTTAGTAGTTTGCTTGTAAAATCAAACGATATAATAAATCACCGCGCTTTAGACTCTAGATATAATGCAGATTACTACTACATGGCCGATACATATGCTCTTGCGTCTTCTCTCGCTGTAGCAGTTTATACAGAGCGTTACCTTACAGGCTCAGTGTCAAAGCAATCTGTGTCTGTCTTTGCGGGAAACCTAGCAAACAAGTTAGAAACAATGCTAGTTGCTAAAAAGAATGCCGATTTACCTCTTAGAACTCGATGTGATGGCAGAGACCCTTACGACCAAGACACGACCAATTACTGTCGTCTAGTTGACCCACATGGAAACACGGTTTTTCATGATAGCTACCAAGGCCAGCGGGAATACTATGAATGGAAAGATGCTGCGGATGCAGCTGAAGCTAAATATAAAGAAGATAAGTTTCAAAAAATTCAGAGCGTAATCAATCAACTTCGTAATTTCAGATAAGTAATTTCCATTTAAAAAATGGCCAACATTATGTTGGCTCAGGTTGATGATAAACCCCACTTTTTTAAGTGGGGTTTATTTTTTCAGTTGCAGATAGCATTTCTCCGGCTTTATTAGAGTGTTGGATTTTAGTATTATACCAATCCGCTTAAATATCTGGTCTAGTATAGGTTATATAAAATCACCGGTTATGCAACGTTGAACCCAAACCTATCAGAACAGCTTTTAGCACTTTCTCGAAAAGAACAAAACGCTCGAAAACGCATTCGATTACTTGCGGTGTCATTATTTTATGAGGGGAATAGCTGAACAGCTATTGCAAAGCGCCTTAACATAGCGCGAAATAGTGTTAATAAATGGTTTTCTAGTTACCTAGAAGATGGGCTGGATGGTTTAGCCTATTCAAGGGCGTCCATCTAGATTGCAACAGCCACAACTTGAACAACTGTCTGAATTTATAAAACGAACGAACACAGAACGTCAAGGCAGGCGTCTTACCAGCGAGGACATTGTGCATAACATTCACACTGAACTTGGTGTTCATTACCACTTAAATCAAGTCTATAAAGTACTAAAGCAGCTTGGCTTTAGTTGGTTCACAAGCTGTTCGAAGTTGCAAGCACAGCTCCTATCGTTACCGAAAAACGTTTAGGCTTTAGTACTGGTGGTGCGATTATCAAAGACGAGTTATTTTACTTTGTTAACTACAACTCTTGGAAACAAGAGATGGACAGGGACTACGGTTTTGATGGTTCAGGTACAGCGCATCTGGTCCTGATGATGCGAATGTAAACTGGGAACAGTCAGATTTATCTTGGAATCAGCTAGAAGCCTTACTTAACCGTGCAGGCATAACTGAGCGTGGACAACTATTAGACCGCAATACGGGAACTCAGCCTTGGGTTACCACTATGGATGTTAGCTTTAAACAAGAAATCCCAGGTTTCTATAAAGAGCATAAAGGCGAACTTTACTTTATGATCGAAAACTTCGCTAACCTACTTAATAGTGACTGGGGTGTAGAGAAGAAGCTAAGTTACTCTGACCAAGCCGTTTATGACTTCGGCGGTTTAGATGACGATGGCAAGCTAATCATCGAGCCACGCTACAACGGTGCTGATGTTCGCAATTACTCGACTATCGATAAAGGCGCGTCAGCATGGCAAGCTAAAATTGGTATTCGTTACACATTCTAATATCTAACACGTAATTAGATAATCTCCCAAAGGCCAACGACCGTTGGCCTTTTTTCATTAATCAGCATTGCTGGTATCACCGTTTGCTAGTCTATTTTGAAGCGTCATTAGCAGCCCAATAAAATTTTCTTTCTGCTCATCGCTAAAACAACTAAGTAACTCAGCTTCCCATGCCAATGCAAGCGGCGTTAATGCTTGATAAAGCACTCTTCCTTGCTCTGTCACCGCAATAGTTTTTGCACGTTTATCACTTGGACTCACTAACATCTCGATCAACTGTCTGTCTTGTAACTGCTTAATTGCTCTTGAAACGGTTGATTTATCCATGCTTGCCAATTCACATATGTGCTTTGCAGTAAGCCCCTCCGTCTGTATTGCGTGAGATAATACTCGCCATTGTGGCTGCGTTAATTCTCCCTTTTGTTCGTAGACGTGCGCAAAGTCATTGCTCACTTTTGTTGACAGTGAAACGAGCTGATACGGTAAAAAATCGTTTATATTCAGCAGTTTTTTATCAGTTTTAAACATTATTTCACACTCCCAACTGTCACTATTACTTTACAGAGCGACTAGATGACAAACATTGAAAATACTCTCACATGAGAGTATCTTACTATAAAACACAAAGGAGTCGAGACACATGAGCCAAGAACTTCAATATTTAACTGGATTTGGTAATCAATTTGAAAGTGAAGCACTGCCGGGCGCTTTGCCTATTGGTCAGTTTTCACCGCAAAAAGTAAAATACGACCTTTATGCGGAGCAATATAACACCACCGCTTTTACAGCGCCTCGTGCTGATAATCGTAGAAATTGGTTCTACCGTATTCGCCCTTCTGTTTTACAAGGTGAATATGAAGCGATGGATAATGGCCTATTGCGCACGGCACCAATAACTGAAGCCGTTTCCCCCCCTTCTATGTTGCGCTGGAGCCCTATCGATATACCACACGAAAAAACAGACTTTATCGATGGCTTAGTGACGATGGCAGCTAACGGCAGTGCCAATGGCCAAAGCGGGATTGGTATTCATGTATATGTTGCTAACGCATCAATGGAAGGTCGTTACTTCTATAATGCGGATGGCGAGCTGTTATTCGTCCCACAGCAAGGCGAACTCATTTTACACACAGAGTGTGGAAAACTCGCAATTAAACCAGGTGAGATTGCCGTTATCCCTCGAGGTATCAAATTCAGTGTAGAGCTTTTAAGCGATACGGTGCGTGGTTATATTTGTGAAAACTACGGACACCCTTATATATTGCCTGAACGAGGCCCCGTTGGGGCGAATGGCTATACCAACGAACGTGACTTTCAATACCCCGTTGCCGCCTTTGAAGACAAAGAAGGCGATTTTGAACTCGTTGCAAAGTTTAATGGTAATTTGTTCCGCTGTGAGATTGGCCACTCACCACTTGATGTGGTTGCATGGACTGGTAATAGCGCCCCATACAAATATGATTTAGCACGATTTAACGTAATGAACACCGTAAGCTTTGATCACCCAGATCCGTCAATCTTTACTGTACTGACTTCTCCATCAGGCACGCCAGGTGTTGCAAACGTAGACTTTGTGATCTTCCCACCGCGCTGGATGGTGGCAGAAAATACATTCCGTCCGCCTTATTATCACCGTAATATCATGAGTGAGTTTATGGGCTTAATTGAAGGGGTATACGACGCCAAAGAACATGGTTTTGTGCCAGGTGGCATGAGTCTACACAACTGTATGTCTCCTCATGGGCCAGAAGCTGATGTATTTGAAAAGGCGAGCAACGCAGAGCTTGCACCACAGCGCTATGAAAACACACTCGCGTTTATGTTTGAGTCACGTTACATTATCTCTCCAACTAAGTATGCTTTAGAAGGCAAAGCACGTCAGCCTAACTATGCTGATTGCTGGAAAGGCATTAAAAAGTACTTTAAAGGAGCATAAAGATTATGTTGAAACTCTATACTTATTTTCGCTCATCTGCAGCCTACCGTGTGCGTATTGCTTTAAATCTTAAAGGATTAGAGCATGAATTAGTCCCTGTAAACTTGCTTAAATCGGAGCAAAACGGCGAGGCATATTTAAGTAAAAATGGTCAAGGATTGCTACCGACGCTTGAAACTGAGCATGGCGTTCTTGCACAATCTTTAGCGATATTAGAGTGGCTAGAAGAAACCCAAACAGGCCAAGCATTGCTACCACAAGATCCTTGGCAAAAAGCGCAGGTAAGAAACTTTTGCTACGCCATCGCCTGTGATATCCACCCTATCGATAACCTGCGTGTACTTAAATATCTCTCAAGTGAGCTAGGTGCATCTGATGAGCAAAAAAATGAGTGGTATCGCCATTGGGTTATCGAAGGCTTTAAAAAGCTCGAGCCTATGATAGGCGACGGTCAATTTTGCTTTGGCACGGAGCCCACACTTGCGGATGTTTGTTTAGTACCACAAGTGTTTAATGCCCTGCGTTTTAAAGTTGATATGACTGCATTTCCTAAGATCAGTCGAGTGTACGAATATTGTAATACGCTTGATGCGTTTTCTGATGCGGCGCCTGAAAATCAATTAGACGCACAATAAGGCTAGTAAACGATAAGCCAACTAAAAAGAGTGACATGCTAAGCATATCACTCTTTCAATCAAATGAACGTTTGTTATTTCAACGCGCTATAGACATGATCAAAATGGCCAATAAGGTCGTGACCAAGATCAGTCAAATAACCCCCATCGGGGCTGTCAATGACCCCTTTTTCAAATAGCCGCATCGCGGCACCTTGTATACCTTCAGGCGCGCTGCTATGAATTTTTATCCCCTGATGCAAACTATGTCTTGGAAATCTAGCTAGTAAGGTCAACTCATCCAACAATTTTTGGTCTAATGCCATTGTCATTTTTCCTTATTCTTCTATAGTCATTTAACACTCTAGTTCAAAAAACCAAATTTGATGAAGTTTTTAATTTGTTTAATCACTGTTAATTTGATCTCACTGCCTGTTTTGGCTACAACGCCCGCTGATTTGAGGTTATATGGAGAAATACCAAAGCAAGTCTGTTGGTATGAAGGAAAGTCATATAGCGAAGGCGCACTATTGCTACAGTTTGACATGCTGTTTGTCTGTGCAACGAAAAAGTACAACGAAGACAATGGCAAACTTGTGTGGGTAAAGGCTGACGCGTCTGGGGCACCAATTAGACCTGAAATTTCGGATAAAATTAGGGTAAACTAGGCGTAATATCTAAAGTTATATAGAAGTAGAAGATGACAACCCAAGCAAATAACCCCCTTCACGGTATCAAGTTAGAAGAAATTATTGTAAAACTTGAACAGCAACTAGGCTGGAAAGAAATGGCAGCCGCCGTAGATATCAACTGCTTCAAAGATAATCCAAGCGTTAAATCTAGTCTCAAGTTTTTGCGTCGCACACCTTGGGCAAGAACCAAAGTGGAGCAACTGTATCTAGATACCTTCCACGGCTTTCAGTGGCCAGATATAAAAAAATAACCCGTTTTCTCTAAGTTTATTTGGCTACATAAAGCACGTTGTAAGTTTCCTGGAGCTTTTCAAGAATATGCTTGGGAACATTTTTATTACAAGCTAGGTAAAGAGACGTATTAAACTGATCTAATGTATATACCGGCTCAAGTAATTGAGCCGTTTGCTCTTTTGCACTTCGAAACCTAAACTGAGCATCGCTTAATATCACCAAATCAACAAAGTCTTTGCGCGTCTTGAGTAGCTCAAAAACCTTATCAAAAGAATTAATCAGGATAAGCTGTTTCCCTTCTTGAAAACCATGTTCCATTAAAAATTGGTGGCTAAAATTATCTCGGATCACCGCAGTTCGATAAGCTTGAGCATCTTCTAATTTATTCAGCTTGATTTTGCTTTCACGTAGCGCATAAAAAGAGGTGGTAAACGTATCAATGGGAAATACCCAATTAAACTCATTTTCGCGAATGGTATTTCTGGCTGTTGAAAACACACAGGTATCTTCTTTTCTTAATGCGGCATTATAGGCTGCAGGCCATGAAAGTACGTTGATGGTGTAATCAACGCCTGAGTCATCAAGCACTGCCCTAACTTTATCCGCTGAACGCCCAATTAGCTCCCCTTTTTCATTAAGGTATTGGAAGTCAGGAAAGTTCTCAGTGACAATATTTAGCGTATAGGCAAGCGCACTGAAACTCGTCAGTAAAATACAAAGACCAAAAGAGTATGCACCCTTCATGAAACTCTCCCCATAGCTACTTGAATAATATAGTCTTAACTTAAAGGTTGAGCAATTTTTAAAGAGATAGAATAGCTGCTTGTGAATGCGGGTTATGGGTAACTTATTGAAGTGAATGAGTGATAGACAAAGATGCCTTCGCCTATCACAGTGCTGTTTAGTTATTTAGTTGCTTTAGCTATTGTTGATAGCATCAATTAAAAACGCACTCAGCTTAGCGCCTTCTTTAAGCGTGGTTTCTGAGCTCGTTTGTCCAACAAGAGAGCTGTCGGTAAATGGGGCTATTTCCATCATGTCTGCACCTGTGATTTTAAACTCACCACGCAGCGCTTGTAGAATTAACATCGCTTCGTCTGGAGTCATACCCCCTGCCTCTGGAGTACCCGTTGCAGAAGCAAACTCTTCATCAAGTGCGTCAATGTCAAAGCTAACATAAAGCTCTTCAACACCGTCAGCCTTTAGCTGTGCAATAACTTCATCTACAATCGCTTGTGCACCACGCTCTCTGATCTCATGAGCCCAATGCTGCTTAACACCGAATGTAGACTCCCAATGAGACTTAGGTTTGCCACTCGAGCGGATCCCAAATTGTACTAAATGATGGGGTGCAGGCAAAAACTCTAGGATATGCGTACACCAAGAGCCGAAGCATAAATCGATACCTAAGCGCTCAACAAGTAAATCCGTGTGAGCATCAAAATGGATAATCGCTGTTTTTACACCACGAGCACGCTTTGCTTTAAGATACGCTTTTGTTAACGGGTAGCTGATTGAGTGGTCGCCACCAATGCCAAACACGCCTTTATCTGGGTAATTTTCGTAAAAGCCATCACACACATCTTCTGTAATAGATAATGGTGAGACGTAATACTCACTCTCTGGGTCAGCATAAAGTGCCTTTTGACAATTACTGATCGTGCTCTCGTTTAAATATTTGTCGTGCAGTAAATGTGGAATAACACGCACATCGCCAAGGTCAAACGCGCTCGTTTGCGGCTGTTGCTCAATTAATGTCGAACGCAAAAATAACGGGCCCCAGTTGGCGCCGCGTAAAATACCACCGCCACAATCTGAACTGATCCCAAGAATTGCCGCTTTATGTTCACTTTCGCCCAATTTTTCCAGTGACGCTTTCCATAAAGTATCGACACCTTCTGTTTGTCCATATAGCTTTCGTCTTAGCGCGTCTTTTCTTTCTTTCGCTGTGTTTACTGTAAACACACCATCTCCCGGTGGGCATAAACAGTGCTCAAGTTTTTTATGGAATTGTTTTTTGCTCTCAGACATCGCTATCCCCTCTTATATGCATAATCATGCGACCCAGAAAAATCTTCCCTATTGCGCTTTATATATTGCGAAACACTCAAAATACGATTGGCTTAAAATGAGTAAAAACGACAAATTAAAAATAAAAATCCTTATAAATCAAAAGACTTACTTGATCTCTAACTTCGTTTTCGGAAGACATTGACTGTTCATTAGGTCGTTGTTGCAGCACATATAACAGGTTCAAATAAGAAGTCAACCGCAGTACCAACAATGCTCATTGATGCTACGGTTGTTTATTCATAGAGGGTGTTTAGTTATTCGTAGTGGCGTGGCACTTTTGTTTTAATTACAGCGATATAGCCATGCCAACTTGCGTACGCTAGCAGCGGCATAATAACGATAAACCCAGCCGTTCCAGTTGCAAACCCAAGCATCACCAAGAACACTAAGATCCCACACCATACCACCATAGCGCCGACATTTTCTTTCACAGCATGCATTGAGCTTATTACCGCAGTCATAATATCCACTCGGCGCTCCATCATTATTTGTGGCGTAAACGCTGAGATTGCAAATACACACACCAATAAAATGCCTCCCACTATCGAGCCGAGTGCTAAAAATGCCGAAAGCTGTTCAAACGTAGGATTCGGAACATTTGGATATAATGCATGGATAAGCGCCGCTAAGCGCATCCAAACAATCATAATGACCATCAGTAACACCGCAAACCCCCACTCGCCAGCGGGATTACGAAACATTGATTTAAGACTATGCGTTAACGTTGGTTTATGGCCCTTTTCCAACTCCCACGCAACATCATACAAGCCAGCTGCGAAAGCAGGTCCAATAAGTGCAAAGGCGACAGCGGCAGGCAGAATTACCAAGTGGGTACCTGATTGGTACACTAACCACATGATAAAAGCAGGTATTAGGGTAAAAATAAGTCCATATACTAGGCTAAGTAATGGTGCATTCGCAATATCTTTAAATGCTAATGCAAGCCAGTGAAACGGTGCCAAGGTTGGAACTTTGTTGCATTCAAAGCAACGCGCAAATTCGTTATCTTTATTTATAGAATGTGTAGCAGGCATAACCATTCCTCATTGTTGCTCTCATGTTAAGGTTTAGTGGAACATCGACAATCCCGCAAGCTATCCTGAGCTATAATACCAACTGCGTTAATTCTCTAACCAATTTAACGGGTAAAATATCATACAAGCTTCGTTAAAAATTTCTTATTTAGAACAACTAAATAGCAAAATTTTTGCCTTGCCTATATGGATTTAGTTGCCAAAGCGGTAGCAGGACGCGAGAGCGGTGCTACTAATATTATTTCCCGCTTCAAAATAGCTCATTTACTTAATACGATTGGTATAATTTAAACACGCCACACTTAAATAGGACATCTGTCCTGTACTTGATAGGCGTTAACTATAAACATTACGCTTTAATTATAACTAAGGTTTACTATGGAAAAGGTATTTCACTTAGGTCTTACGAAAGCCGACCTACAAGGCGCTTCACTAGCAATTGTTCCGGGTGATCCCGAGCGCTCAAAACGCATTTCTGAATATCTCGACTCTCCAGTCTGCTTAGCACAAACTCGCGAATTTCATATTTACCTTGGCTTTTTAAATGAAAGTCCTGTGGTAATTTGCTCAACTGGTATAGGCGGCCCATCTACGTCAATCGCCGTTGAAGAATTAGCACAGCTTGGTATCACTACCTTTTTACGCATAGGTACGACTGGTGCCATTCAACCACATATCGATGAAGGTGATATTTTGGTGAGCACGGCATCAGTGCGTTTAGATGGTGCTAGCCAGCATTTTGCGCCTATCGAGTTTCCTGCTGTGTCTGATTTTCATACCACTTCAGCAATGGTACAAGCCTGTGAATCGTTGGGCATTACTCACCATGTTGGGATCACTGCGTCTAGCGATACTTTCTACCCAGGGCAAGAACGTTACGACACATACTCAGGCTACGTCAGAAAAGCGTATCAAGGTTCGTGTGCAGAATGGCAAAAGCTTAATGTGATGAACTATGAGATGGAATCTGCGACGTTATTTACCATGTGTGCAGCACTTGGATTGAAGGCAGCTTGTCTTGCAGGCGTATTGGTAAACAGAACACGCCAAGAAATTCCTAATGTCGACCATCAAGCTGTTGAAAAGAAAGCTGTCACTGCAGTTTTAAAAGCAGCTGAACTGTTACTTTCGAAGTAGTAGCAGTAAACGTAGAGATTGAGTGGTTACTCAATCTCTATATGTGTAAGCAAATGCTCGGCATTGTATGCCTTTAAAACCGCTAAGCTTACTTGCAACTGATTAGCACTGCCCTGTTTTTCTAGCAAAGTGATCTCTACGACATTTACCTCAGATAATACTTTACCCGACATAGCTAATTGACTTAGTGCACTTTGTAATGGCGATAAGCTTGGGTTATAAGCCGCATTTTCAGCATAACGCCCATAAAAGCACTCACCAGTGTCTAGTTTAATTTCCACCGCACTTTGGTTGTGTGTGTAGGGGCAATAAGCGCGCAGATAATGCCGATAAAGCGCCGCACTGATTGATGCAGGCGATGTTTCATTCGCAGCAAGATGTTGCGCTTGAGAAAAGAGCTTTTCACTGTTGCCCAGATCGTCCGGACCAAACGAAGTCGGCAGCAAGTCACACAACGAGGTTTTGCCTGTCGGCAATAAAATTTCAAGCTCCTTTGCCGTGCTTAGCTCATTCATAAATTGACGACAAAATCCGCAAGGCGCGGCATTAATCGTCATTTTAGAGATTTCCGTTGCACCATTTAACCACGCATTGTTAATTGCCGCTTGCTCGGCATGAACAACCAAAGAAAGCGCCTGATGCGAGAATTCTAAATTCGCGCCTAAAAACGCTTGTTGCGATTTATCATCCCAAGCAATGGCACCAACATAAAATTGTGAAATAGGAGGCGTAGCAAACTCAGCTGCAACTTCAAGTAATGCAGCCTCAAGCTCAGATCGAGATAAGTGAAAGCGGTTTTGATATTGTACTAATTGGGAATAACTAAATATTCCACGATGGGCGATGGCGTATTGCGTTAACGCACTTTTTATTGATGGTTCTATCTTTGCCATATTGTTGTCATGTTTATCTATGGCAGGATAGTTTACGCAAGAGTTACAGCCGACTCAACCATTCTCTTGCAGATTTAAAACACTCAAAGTTTTCAGCGCTGATATTAAAACGCTTAATTTTCTGTAGAAAAAGATCATGCATATAACCTTCAAAACCAACGACGCGTGCAATATGTAAATTGCCAATATTGTGCGCAACTTTTGGCATTATGTTCACAATATCAATTGCGGCGAAGCGGTGTTCAAGTTCACTCACATCTACTAATACTTTGCTACTATTATGCTTTTTTGCGTATAGATTGGCTTTCTCGTATGCCGAGACCACATCGTTTGCATTCGCAATGCCTCTGATCTTCATCATAATCAGATCATTACACTCATCAAATGTGACGCTAGTAGATATTTTGTGCATGTATCGTAGACCCATCAACCGACAATTCTTGAATAAAACAAATAAAACGACTGGTAAAACCAGCCGCGCATTTTAAATCAATGAGAATTACTGTCAATAAATATACTAATAAAAAACCAATCAAAATAAAAAAACCAATCCATTGGGATTGGTTTTGTAGCTATTATGCTTATAAATGTAAAATTTTACAAAAATAGATTATTCAAATTGTTGCACTAACCCGTGTTGCGCATCCCCGCCGCAATCCCTGTCATCGTGATCATGAGTGCCAGTTCCAAATCGTGATTGGTTTCTTCACGCACACGCTTTAACAGTTCTATTTGTAACAAGTTTAGAGGATCAGTATACGGATTTCTCAGCCCGATCGATTCTTTGATCCAAGGTTGCTGTGACAACAGCGACGACTCTGGCGCAAGGCCGCGAATAAGCTCGATGGCCTGTTGTAAGTTGTCTCTTAACTCATCCCCTAGGCCTATATACTCGTCACTAACTAAACTTGCATCATACATCTCGCTGAGCCAAAGGTCGGCTTTACAGAATACCATTTCGAGCATTTCTAAACGGGTTCTAAAAAATGGCCACTTTGCGCTCATTTCTTGCAGCATGTCTTTACCAAACGTTTCTACGGCAGCTTCAAGACCTTCTTTCGCCCCTAGCCAAGCAGGCAACATCAAGCGGTTTTGACTCCATGCGAAAATCCATGGAATAGCCCTCAAACTCTCTACTCCGCCGTTTGGATTTCGTTTAGAAGGCCTCGAGCCTAGCGGTAATTTAGACAGCTCTTGTTCTGGCGTTGCCATTCTAAAGTAAGGCACAAACTCAGGGTTCTCTCGAACAATACTGCGATACTTTTTGCAGGAAGCTTCACTAATCGTCTCCATAACCTCTACCCATTTAGGTTCGGGTCGAGGGGGCGGCAACAAATTACTTTGTAAAATCGCACTGGTATAAATAGATAGACTTTGCATCGCGACTTTAGGTAAACCAAATTTAAAGCGGATCATTTCGCCTTGCTCAGTCACTCGCAAGCCACTTTTTAGCGAACCAGGAGGCTGAGATCTCAGCGCTTGTGCAGCAGGCGCCCCCCCTCGACCAATCGTACCTCCACGGCCATGGAAAAGGACCAGCTCAACGCCCTTCGCATCAGCAAGGTTAACCAGCTTTTCCATTGCATCATACTGCGCCCATCCTGCCGCCATCATCCCTGCGTCTTTTGCAGAGTCGGAATAGCCGATCATGACATATTGCTTGGCACCAATCGTGCCTTTATACCAAGTGTTCTCAAATAACCCGCTGATCACTGATTGCGCATTGTTTAAATCATCCAGTGTTTCAAATAGCGGGGCTACCGGTAAGTTGAATTTACACCCGCTTTCTTGGAGTAATAAATGCACGGCAAGAATATCAGAGGCACTTTGCGCCATCGAGATAATGTAAATGCCGAGTGCGTTTTGGTCTTGATCCGCAATCGTTGCAAATGTCTCTAGCACCTCTTGGACATTGGAAGAAGGTTGCCAATGACGTGGCAGTAACGGTCGTCTCGAGCTTAGCTCGGTTAATAAGAAAGCTTGCTTGTCTGCTTCTTGCCACTGAGCATAATCACCAAGACCCAAATAGCGTGTTAATTCAGAAAACACTTCGGTATGTCTGGCGGAATCTTGGCGAATATCTAACTTACATAAAGACACGCCAAAACAGTCAATTCGTCTTAATACATCTAACAACAAACCGTCGGCAATATTAGTCATGCGACAATCAACCAGCGAGCGATAACACGCCTCTAGTGGCTCTCTTATCTGTGATACCTGTTTAATCTTGTCCTGATAATGAGAGGGCGTGCCTTTGATTTTATATTCCAATGCTGCAATGGTTTCTTCTACCTCAGCGCGTACTTGCTTTAGTACATAACGATAAGGTTCATTACTGCCGTCCGCTCGCGCTATAAAGCTTTCGGATGCATTACTCATAGAGAGTTCTGCGCCCAAAATTTCTAGATCTCGACGATATAAATCAAGCGCCATCCAGCGGCCGTGATCAAGCACAGATTGCGTCACATGAGAAGTAACAAACGGGTTGCCGTCTCTATCGCCCCCCATCCAAGAAGTGAGTTGAATAGGACTAAAATTGGCGGGTAGTTGTAAATTTAATCGCGTTTTCACTTGGGCGTTGAAATACCGAACAAACTTAGGCACGGCTTCCCAAAGACTATTTTCAATAACCGCGAATCCCCACTTTGCTTCATCCAGCGGCGTAGGTCGCTTTTCTCTAATATCGCTTGTGTGCCACGCTTGTGAGATCAACTGCTCAATGCGGTCAATGACCTCATCGTAGACAGGGTCCTCACCTGAGGTCACCTCAAGCACTTTTAAACATTCGCTCAGCTCAACGTGTTTATTGATGATGGTTCTGCGTGTTACTTCCGTCGGGTGAGCGGTTAGCACCAAATCGATTTTTAGTTTGCTTATTACATCTGCAACTTCGTTTAGTGTCAGCGCACCAGCATCAACTTTACTTTGCAATTCATCAAGCGCCTTATCGACTTCGATCATCACGCCGTCTGGAGAGCCTGATTTTGAAATGGTGTGGAATTGTTCTGCGACATTCGCCAGGTTTAAGAAATGATTAAATGAGCGAGCAACGGGAAGTAGCGCTTCATCGCTTAGGCTACGTAAGGTGTCAATCAGCGCTTGCCTATCTGAATCATTACCGCTTCTAGAGGATTTTGCTAGGTGTCTAATTTCTTCAACTTTGTCTAATGTTTCTTGACCCTGCGCTTGTTGAATAATTTGCCCTAACATCTGCCCCAAAAGGCTCACATTACTACGTAGGCTTGCGTATTGCTCAGTCATACAATCTCCTTGATGAAAAGATACTCGAACTCCACTATACCGAGAATAAATTGATTTGCGAACGATCTATTTTCAAGACGTTAACGTAATAACATGACAAAGATAAGTATTATTCGAGTGAGCGAATGATTGTATTTTACGATGGTAACTGTCCGCTATGTGTGAGAGAAATGAATGAACTTAAGCATTTCGATCAACACAATAAAATTGATTTTGTGAATATTCATGATGATCGCTTCTCGAGCGAGTTTCCTGAGATAGAGCATGAAGCGGCTATGGCTAAACTCCACGGTTATGATAACCAAGGTAAGCTTATTTTAGGACTAGATGTTACCGCAGCGGCTTGGAGTCAAGTTGGTAAACATCGCTGGATCAAATTATTAAGATTACCCATCATCCGAACAATTGCAGACGGCGTTTACCTGTTTTTTGCAAGGCACAGAATGAAAATTTCTAAACTTCTGGTCCCAAATCAATGCAGTATACAAAATAGTGGAGATTGCAATCGTGACTAACTTCGCCATCATAGTGATTGGTGCAAGTTCAGCTATCGCTGATGCCTTTATACAAGCGCAATCCGAACAAAATCCCGACGTAAAAATGATCACGGTGTCTAGGCAAGCTAAAACGGCTTCACATGCCAATAACCTGCATTTTCAGTGTGATTATTCTAAAGCACAAATTCAACAAGTTGCGAGCCGTATTCTCGAGTTGGACTTAATGGTAAAAAGTGTCACCATTTTTAATGGCTTACTCCATGACGAGTTTGATACATTCCCAGAGAAAAAGCTCGAGGACATTGATCTTGAATACAGCATGGCGCTGTTTAATATCAATACCATGATCCCCATGCTTTGGTTACAAGCTTTATTGCCAGTCTTAAAAGGTAAGCAGTCATGCGTAGTTACAGCACTCTCTGCCCGTATTGGAAGCATCAGTGACAACCAGATGGGCGGCTGGTACAGCTACCGCAGCTCAAAGGCTGCGCTTAATATGATGTTTAAAACCGCAGCAGTCGAGCTTGCGCGTCGAGCAAAAAACATTAAGCTCATTTTGTTCCATCCAGGTACTACCGACACGCCACTTTCAAAACCTTTTCAAGCCAATGTCCCGGACGAAAAACTCTTTACGCCAGAATTTGTAGCACATCAACTTAGTGGCATCATCGCAAACAGTCATCCTGATGGTACGGTGAGCTATGTTGACTGGCAAAATAAATTAATTGGATGGTGAACACAGCATGAAACACTTCTCAAGTAACGATATTAAAACCTTAGACGAGCGTTATCGCGCATTGATGATAAATTCACTATCAGGCTTCAAAAGCGCTAACTTAATTGGAACGGTTGATGAGACAGGTCAAGAAAACTTGTCTATCGTCAGCTCCGTTTTCCACCTCGGTGCCAGCCCGGCGCTCGTGGGTGTGATTTTTAGGCCTCATAGTGTACCTAGGCACACATTGGAAAATATCTTAGCGACTGAAAAATACACCATCAATCAAGTTAATGTTCAAATTTATACGGCAGCCCATCAAACCTCAGCCAGATATGAAAAGAATCAATCTGAATTTGAGGAAACGGGTTTAACCGTCGAGTATTTAAATGCTTTTCCAGCTCCGTTCGTCAAGGAAAGCAGATTAAAATACGGGCTTAGCCTCAAAGAGCACCAAATCATCAAGCTCAACGATACCGAGCTGGTAATAGGCGAAATTGAGTCGCTTCACATTGAAGAAAACGCTCTACTCGAGGACGGCTATATCGATATAGAGGCGCTCGACTGTGTCGCGATTTCCAGTTTAGACGGCTATCACAGTACCAAGCGTATTAATCGCTTGGAGTATGCTAAACCAAACAAGCCAACCAGAATTAAATTACTTGGCTAGGTATCTCTACAATGATTCCAAGAGCTCAAGTAATTCCTCGAGCTCTTCCTTAAAGTGCTTCTTCTGTTTGTCGCTCATGGTGCCTTTTAGTTTCACAGCGAGATTTGCATACTCTTTTATTCGCCTTGCTTGAATATCTAGGATGCGCTCAGGCAGCGCTGTGGGTGTAGTAACTATCGCTTGCTGCAACAGCTCAGGTGAAACCTGCTCGACTCCGCTCAGTATCATGGCTTGTTTAAACTGGCTAAATCGTCTTTGTTCATGTGCACGCCAAACCTGACGCGCAAACTCGCCTTGCTCGTAATATTCGTTAATAAGCTCCTTTTGTTTATCACTCAAATCACCAAGCCAACGCTCGTAGCGGTTAAATTGGTCTCCTTCCTCCCAGTCATCGTCCAACATTTCTTTTTCTATGTTGGCTATCAGCATTTCTCGCTGTTCACGGTTAAGCGAATTTAGGTGTGTTTCTAACTTGGGATATACGGCTTCAACGACGGAATACCAATAGTTCCTTGTGGTATACACCATATGCACCATGTCACTCTCTGTCATGGTTTGCCAGTGCTTCAACAGTGATTGGATATGAGATTTGTATTTTGGTAGCTCTGACTGTCGATGCCACGCAACCAAAGATTCTACATCAGCCTCAAGCTTTTCCTCTTGCTCATCCGTCAGCTCAACATAATCGGAAATATAATAACTCGCTAACCATCCTAAGTTGTTATAGGCCAATCTTTGACTACATCCAGCCAAACACAGTAAACATAGCGCCAGTGCTATTAATTTCTTCATCCCATAGCCTCAATTTTTGTTTTTATTACCTTATATTAACGCAGTATCTGCCATTTTAGATTTGTATTTTGTAAATCTGTGTTTCTGGCATTAGAATAACTAACAACATAGTTAGCATAGCTACCTTAAGGAGGTCTATGATGTTAGGCAGGATTTCAAAAGCATGTATCGCCATTGCACTTTTAAGCCAAGCACCTTTGGCAACAGCTGGATTGGAAGAAGGCATAGATGCACTCAATGCTGGCAGGTTCGAAGAAGCACTACAAGAATTCAATTATTTAGCTGAAATGAACTACGCCCCAGGCATTTATCAACTCGGTGTAATGTATGAAGGCGGCTATGGTGTCGTTAAAAATCAGCGCAAAGCTGCAGAGTTATTTCAACAGGCCGTAAAACTTGGTGAAGCCGACGCAATGTTTGCGCTAGCAGTCATGTATGACGAAGGTCGCGGCGTTAAAAAGGACCGCTCAAAATACGTTGAGCTAATGACCAGAGCGGCAAACAAAAACATGCCAGCCGCGCAATTTAACGTAGCGCTAATGTATGCAAACGGTGACGGTGTACCACAAAGTTACCGCCATGCACTTAACTGGTATGAAAAAGCCGCCGCAAACAACTACACCTTAGCCATGTTTAATTTAGCACTCATGTATTTTCAGGGCTTAGGAGTCGAGAAAAATATTGAACGCTCGTACGTATGGAACACGTTAGCCGAGTTTAATGGTTATGCCGAAGCCACAAAGAGCCGAGTACTCGACGAAAAACAGCTTTCCCCTTCACAAATCGAGCAAGCGAAAGAGCTCGCAAATAGTATTTACGAGCGAATTCAAGCCGGTAAATACGTGGCAGAAACACGTACAAAGTAAGTAAAGTGGTAAATAATAAAGGTCTCATGTGAGGCCCTTATTATTTTTCCTTACTAAGAGATTGAGCTAGTACCATCACACCTAGGTAAAAGTCATGCTCATTATTAACCACGGCAATCTTTTTATCATTGTTGAACCCGCTAACACTAAGGTAAACTAGCACTTCATTCATAATGAGCTGTGAAAATGAATCGCAAAAAGAAAATTTACGAAACCTTAAAGAAAAAAGACAAACGTGCTAATGCTAAACTCCACAAAAGCAACAAACCTCGTTATATTTCAAAAGCTGAGCGTGAGAAAATCGCAGCCCAACAGCAAGAAAGTGAGGAATTAGATAGCGAAAACAACGAGCATTAATAGCCCCAGTTTTGTGTCAGCTCGTCATTAACTATTTTAATTTCAAGCACTTTTTAACTATGATTCTGCATTGTTGCCTACCTCAATCAATCCTCCAACGTTAGATGAGGATCTCTGCTCTCAAATTAAAATTGATTTGCTGGTTTGAACAGTGAAAATTCACACGTGTTAGGTGTTACTATTTCCATGACTCTGAGTCTTTGCAAACAAGGTGGATAATCGATGCAGGGCTTGACACCCAGAATGCCTGAAATCCTTCAGGTAACGGCTCGATTTCATCACAGCGTACGACGCCAGCAGCTTTGAGGTGCTCTGACGCTGCTGCAATATCATTGGTAACAATCTCGAGCCATGTTTCGGCTTGGCTGATACCAGGTACGCTGTCGAGCCTGAGACTATTGGAGCCAAACTCAAAACCAACCGATGGAGCATGCTCTGTTATTTCTTTGAGGCCAATGACATCGCGGTAGAACTGAAGTGTTGCCTCGTACTGATGAGGCGGCAGCTTCATGGCGATATTACGACCAGCTGTGAACTTAACCTTAGTATTCATGTGAACTCCTTCCTGACTGAAACTGTCATCCTGTATCGTGTTAGCCTGAATATTGGGCTGAGCCAGCACTCTCTCTAGCATCAGCTTTTTTATCTGTTGATATAGTAAAGTCCCATAAAAATAACCAGTGATATTTCAGGCTAAGTCTTATTTCAAGTACATTGGATCTCAATATGTAATGGCGCTTCGCTCAACACATTAACGCTACTTTCTCCTCAAAAATAGCCACTCTAAAGGCTTTGTAAGCAGCTTCGAATGGCTAAGCAACATCTTGTTGCGCCATTTAGTATTATTGGATTGGAGAATGGGCTTTTTGTGGCTAAAGGTATAAAAGCCTTCTTCGCCATGATATTGACCCATACCAGAGTGACCTAGGCCACCAAAGGGTAAAGACTCAACAACCACGTGCACTATGGTTTCGTTGATCGCTAGAGTCCCCGTTGCGAGCTCCTTTGACACTTTATTCATAGCAACCTGAGATTGCGTAAACAAATAACTCGCAAGCGGTGTGGTGTCTTCTCTAATGTAGTTAATCGCATCATTTAAGTCGGATATTTTTAGTATCGGCAAAATCGTTCCAAATAACTCCTCTTGCATCACCCTCATGCTTTTGTTGACATGGGTGATGATATGCAGAGGGAGCTGACGATTGTCGCATGCCGGCTCAGCTTGCCATACATTTGCGCCTTTACTTTTGGCATCAATAATAATGTCATTTAAGCGCTGAAATTGTCTGTCGTTAATAATTGAAGTTTGGTTTTTTACACCTACTTTTGTTTTATATGTTTTTTCGTAGTGCTGTTCCAGCTCAGCAATAAATGCGTCGTATTTTTCTTCGTGCACTAACACATAATCTGGTGCAACACAGATTTGACCTGAATTAGAGAGCTTACCCATTAACACGCTCATCGCAGCGGCGCTGATATCAGCGTCATCAAGCACAATAACAGGTGATTTCCCCCCTAACTCTAGGGTGACCGGCGTGAGATTTTTAGCCGCCGCCGCCATCACCTTTTTGCCAACTGCTGTTGAACCTGTAAATAGCAAGTGATCAAATGGCTGCTCAGTAAAAGTCGTGGCAATATCAGGTCCACCTTCAATGACGCACACTTCATTATCCAATCCTTTAAAAATGGCTCTTATCACCGCATTCACATTGGGAGTGAACTCGCTCAACTTGAGCATGACTTTGTTTCCAGCGGCGAGGGCGGTAATCACGGGGACAATCGCCAACTGAATTGGATAATTCCACGGGGCTATCACGCCCAAGACTCCTTTTGGCACAATCTCAATTTTCGCCTTAGATGGTAGCCACTGCGCACCGGGTGAACGATGCTGCACTTTGCTCCATTTGCGCAGGTGCTTAGCGATATAATCAATCGAATTAATGCAAGGCATGATGTCTGCAATCACAGTATCGAATCGACTCCGAGTACCAAAGTCCTGATCCGCCGCCTCGACTAATTGATCTTGCCGTTGCAATATACGTGCTTTTATTTCCGCTAGTAAACGTAAGCGCTTTTCAAGCGCTGGGTAAGGATCTTGGTTAAAGCGGCTTTTTAACTGAGTAAATGTGGCTATTAGAGTGCTGGTATTATCTTCAATCATTATCAGGTCCTGCTAATGTCTAATTCGAATATAGCAAGGAAAAAACAACGGGTCTATCTTCAAAAAGCTAGGTATTACTATGGAGGCAGGCTGCGTATGACCGAGTTGCCTTTCGATGGACACAGCCTGTGGAGAATGGCAACTTTAAAACCCTAGTATGCTCCTTGCCAAAGTCAAGGTAACGATTGTAATTAACCCAATTGCGACTAAGTTCAAAACAAACCCTGCTCGGATCATGTCTTTAATTTTAATCTCACCCGAGCCAAATACGATGGCATTTGGTGGTGTTGCGACAGGCATCATAAAGGCGCAACTGGCCGCGATTGCTGCAGGGATAACCCAAGCTAAAGGAGAGCCCGTGATTGATTCAGCGACAGGTCCAAGTAAAGGTAAAAAGCCTGCAGCCGTTGCGGTATTGCTGGTAATTTCCGTTAAGAACGTAATAAGCGCTGCAACAACTAGCACGCCAAGCACTAAGCCCATGGCATCCGCGCCCACAAGTAAGTTAGCGATGTAATCGGCAAGTCCTGAAGATTTGATCTGTGCCGCGAGCGATAAACCACCGCCAAATAATAGCAAAATCCCCCAAGGCACCTTAGCTGCGCTTTCCCAATCTAAAATACGTTCGTCACTTCCCGACTTAGCAGGAAGAACAAATAGTAACAGTGCAGCGGCAATTGCAATGCCAGTATCTGACAATTTAAGACCCGTAACATCACCAATTAGCGGTCTAAAGATCCAACATACTGCCGCTAAAATAAATACCGCAAAAACCCCTTTCTCCGCACGAGACATTTCACCGAGTGCTTTTAATTGGGAAGTAAATAACGACTTAGTATCAACATTGATTTCTTCTTTATCAACCTTGTAAGTCACTTTGGTCAACCAGAACCAAGCAAATGCCAGCATCACCAAAGACAAAGGCACACCAATCATCATCCAAGTGGCAAAACCAATCTCTATTTGATAACTGTCGGATAAATATGCAGCCATTAACGCATTTGGTGGCGTACCAATTAAAGTTGCAATACCTCCAATACTGGCACCATAAGCGATAGAAAGTAATAGCGCTTTAGCAAAGCTTTGGCTATCTCCACCCTGCTCTTTTACCAAGTGAATAACCGAAAGTGCAATCGGTAACATCATTACTGCCGTAGCTGTGTTATACTTAGACACACTTATCAAAATTTACATAAAAAGAGTATAAACCATTGAAAAACTTATACGTTTATAGTCGTGTTTCAAGCGAAGTTCAGATATCAGGTAAAGGTCTTGATCGTCAAACTATAGATCCCTCAATAATACATCAACTTGAAAACCAACATAATTGTAAATTAGCTGGCTATCTCTCAGATCGTGGCGTCAGTGCGTTCAAAGGGGATAATATTTCTGATACAGGGGAACTAGGCCAATTTATAAACAGTGTAAAAAACGGTCAATTGAAAAATTGCGTTTTAGCCGTAGAGACAATAGATCGTATTACTCGTTTACCCATCCATCAAGCTAGAAAATTGTTTGCAACTATCTTAGAAAATGGTATTGAATTAATTATTCTTAAGATGGGATATGAATTAATAACTTATGATAGCTCATCCGATATGGGACTAGATTTACAGGTACAAATATTCCTTCATCTCGCTTATGCAGAATCTAAGCAAAAGTCAACCAGAATCAAAGCTAGCTACCAGTCCAACATCAAGTCAAAATCCGTTAAATGTTCCCGACACTTGCCATTTTGGATTGAATGGAAGGACAACGGTTATCATTTAGTTGATTCAGAGGTTGAAAAATTAAAGGAACTGTTTGAGTTAAAATTGAAAGGATATTCGGTTCTATCCATTGTAAAACGTTTAAATGATAGTGGTGTATCATTCCGCAACAGTCGCACGAAACTTGTTTCACAAACTAGGATCACTAACCTTTTAAAGTCGCGAACGTGTATAGGCGATTTTGGTGTTTATAGTAACGAATCTGGCAAACGTGAGCTTGTAAGATGGGAAACTGGTTTTTACCCTGCTGCGATAGATAATGAACTGTTCAACAAGGTTCAAGCATCATTCAGTAAGACTAAAGGAACGCGCCAGACGACTATTAAAAACCTGTTTCATTCAATAAGCTACTGTTCTTCCTGTGGTGGACGTATGGCAGTTTATCATGGTCATAGAGAACAATTCTATCTGAGGTGCGTCAATGCTACACAAGGACGTTCAGAGTACCATTGCAAAGCAGGATCAATAAATTATCCCTCAATGATTCACGCCTCTTTGGTTCATTATTTTTCATACTTAGATGTAGATTCGATACAACCTACCACCAGCTTAGAAAGAAATTCAAAAAACGAGGTTGAACAGTTACAAGATGAATTAAAAGTTCTTGAGCGTAAGCGCGAACGTTTAAGAAAATTGTTTCTTATCGAAGATGATATAACAGA
The DNA here is from genome assembly GCF_013319255.1 of Pseudoalteromonas sp. JC28. Classification (NCBI taxonomy): domain Bacteria; kingdom Pseudomonadati; phylum Pseudomonadota; class Gammaproteobacteria; order Alteromonadales; family Pseudoalteromonadaceae; genus Pseudoalteromonas; species Pseudoalteromonas sp. JC28. The sequence goes on from NZ_QOKX01000002.1 coordinate 393,842, forward strand.
TCTAGAAACCGAGTTAAAAAAAGTAGTTGCCAAGATCCAGACTACTAAATCAAGGATAGATAAACTTTCGATTCAAGATGATCCAATAGTTGATACTGTCAATGAAATTAAACAAACTTTGGCTGATTATCACGAACCTACACAAGATGAATTAATAAAATTGAATGCCATGATACGTAAAATCGTTAACAGGATTAATTTTAATAAAGGTTCAGATCATATAACGTGTAGAGCTACTATTCATTATCATAATGGCTGTATAGTCAATCTGAGGCTGCATAATAAGAACAGTGACCCTGACGGTTTTAATACCTTTAAGCAAGTTTGGGGATGATGTAAAAAAGATTGAAAAAAGTTGAATTTAGGGGTTGATTTTTATTTAAAAATATGCTAAAATCTCTTTTGTAATCTAAAGTTAATTGATAGCTAATAGATCTAATTTAGAAATAAATTTTAATTTGCAGGGGCGCGCCCCTCGCACTCCCCTTGGGGAGCGTATATTTAATATAAATTTAATTATAATTAATAGGATCTGTTAACATAATAGTTAATATAATTAATAGATGAGGAATAATCTAAAAACCTACGGTTTTCTCGCGTTGCTCGTAAGTAACTGATCTTTAAAAGGAATATTAATTAGATCTATTCATAAATGAGGAATGATAATTAATTATTATACAACATAATTAATAAGATGTTAAATATTAGTTTCACTACGTTCAACCACTCGCTAAAGCTCGCCAATGATTCTTTTCATAAAAAAAGTCTGTTCTATGAAACCATGATAAGAAAAACATAGAACAGACTATTTTGAACATTGAAATTAAATGTAAGGAGTTTACAGATAAAAAAATGAAGGAAACTGGTAAGGCCATAATAAAATGACCCTGCGGCACTTTGGGTTGTAAAGTACTATTGATAATAATACTCATTATAAAATACTATTATCAATAGTTGGTAAAGCTGAACTCCCATAATGAATAATTCGCTATAGCTCAGCAACCATGAACCCATCATCATGAACAGATGAACATTGTAAACGAATCTTTACACATCCATTATGTAAGTATTCACTAACATTATTCATCATTCGTCACTATAAACAAACGTTCAGAAACGTCCTCTAAATTAATTATCATTCACTTGAATTATTAATAATAGAACAGGCTATAGTGCCGAATTGTTTTGATGATTAAAGAACCGTTCTTATTATTGCTTGTGTAGCGCACCATTCAAACTTGATAATACATTTTTCAACACATTGTATTATCGCGTCCTCAAGATGAAATTTATAAATCACCTCTACAGGAATGGAAAGTAACGATTCTTTTTAGAAACCTTTTTCAAATTGTGTGACTCTAAGCACTGTGAATATGATATTCAATCCGCTTAAAGAACCTTTTCAAACTATGGAAATGATTATAACACCAATCAATTGATAGTGTCAATACTTTTTTGCATAATTTTTTAAAATTAATTTGCTGATGGTCAAATAACTAATACATGAATCTTAAATTAAAGAATCCCACCAGCAAGATAGATTGTCTCATAGTTTTGTAACCATTGTCAACAACTATTTTGAATTATTTTACAAAATTAATTGTGATTTACGGACACTTTCTGAATAGCTTATTTTATGATGAGTATGATTCAACACGGCTTGTGATTTAGCTTGTGCTTCAAGATCAGCCCACTTTTGTTTTAATGGTTCGAGAGCATTACTTTTTAATGTGGCGTGAACCGTCACTTTATCGTCAGAAACTCTTGTTTGTAATTTGGTAAATTTCATTAAAAAAGGATGTTGATCTGCAAAAATTGCATCGTATTTTTCACTAGATGATACATGTTCAGCAGCAAATCCAATAAAATGAGCTGTTAATTCCATAAGCATTTTCAACGTTAAAGATCCATCTTTTAGTTTTAGGTTATGATTAAAAGAATATACCTCACCGTTAATCAATAGTTTCAAACTAATATTTTTATAGTTTTTGTATGTTTCTGAATGAATAAGTTTATCTTCTAAATCGTAAAATCCGTTCTTATCAACTAAATCATGATCTTTGAACTTCATATTGATGAGTTCTAAACCTGTGTCACTATCAAAAATACCTTGACGAATTCTACAATTATTATCAGTCGCATATTTATATACTGAATATACACTAACACCCTTTACGTCATGGTCAGTTAATTTTGTTTCACTCTTAGTCACTTTTTTAGCTTGATGTTTTAATGTTGCAGCCATATTTTTAATCCTCTTTTCTTTAATTATAACTTACAGTAAAACCACTCTAAAATATAATCAATGAAAATTATGGATTAAGATTCACTGTAAGTTTACTGTATATTTCATTTCAATAATATTTATGAGTCTTAATTTACTGTATATTTACTGCAAATCCTTTTGTATATAAATATTATTAAAATAAATAAAGCAAGTTTACAGTATGGTGAAAACACATGAAAACAAGAATTAAAGGTATACAAGTTGATCTATCTGAATATTCAAGAATAGCATTAGATAAACTACAACAACCAGAATTTAATAACGGTAAAAAGAAAAGTATTAACGCAGTTATCGCTGAACTATTAAACGAATATCTTGTAGATGTTTATCAATTTAAAAAAGAAAGATTAATCGAATATAAAAAACAGGTGCAATAATGGAAACAGATTTATTAGACAAAGATACACGCAATATTATTGAAATGTCAGTAAATGAATTACACGATTTACTTAAATATCATTTACCAGACGATGAAATTTATAAAGCAAAAGAAGCTTTTATAACAGCAATTAATACATCAGTTTTAAGTTATTATCAGAAATTTTATTCATCATTCATAGAACAGTTAAAAGATGCTAAACAAGATTTTGAGAATCTTAAGACAGAAATCGAAACTCTAAAAGAGATGATCCAGTTTAATGAGGAATGATAAAATGGAAATAATGGAAAATAACGAATTAACTGAGGATTTTAAAGTAAAAGTTGCTGAGATATTCAGACGCACTATTGAACGGTGTCTGGATAATAAAAGACGAGTTTTACAGAAAGATTTTTCAGCTTTAGTTGGTGGGTTTAAACAAGATCAATATAATGAAGATAAATTAAATCAACTTAAATACGAATATAATAGAATTATCAAGAATAAAGTTGATGAAAAACAGAAACAGAAAAAGAAATTTACTCCAGATAATGACTCACTATTGGCTAAAAATAACAAAGAGTTAGTTGAGGAAGTAAAATATACATTTAAATTGTAGAATAACAACAGGTATTGAAAACATGGAACAACGAGACCCAAAATCAATTTATAAGGAAATGATTGAGGCAGAATTAAAGATTATTAATGAGCGTATTCCCAAAATTGAACGAACAATAATCATGCTAGAAGATATTTTAAAAAAGTTTAAAGATAATCAGAAACAGTTTCAAAACTTACTAGACGGTAAAGCATAATGATGAATACTCCAAAAAATTATACTGAACAGCTTTATAAACATTTGATTCATAAGGCAAAAATGTTCGAAAAAGATTATAACGATCATTCGGAATTTTTCAAACAATTAAATGAAAAAGTTACAAAAGTTCGCGATGAAATTAAATCAAAAGGTAAAGAATAATGATGAATGATGTAAAATATAAACGAGGATTAGAATTATACTTTCAGTCAAAGTTATATAGTTATTTTCAACACGATTTAAATAGCTTTAATGAAATTGATTTAATGTTAAAAACCATTATTAGACAAACAGATTTAACATTTAAACCTGTAGATGTATATTCACTTTACAATGAACTTTATAATACAGATAAATGGCAAGATTATAATGCTTTCAAATTGGCTGAATGTTTAAAAATATTAACCTTGAAGGAAACAAAACAATAACTTTAAAAGGAGGTTTAATAATAACATGAAAAATAAAATGAATAATAAATCTCCTATTAAATTAAACATAAAAGATAATCGTGGTAAAAACATAATAACAAGATTGGTTATTGATCCAGATTTTATTGAATATTTTAATAGTTTGCATACGGTGGATGAAGATAACACAGCGGGTTTAACAGCTCATTTTATCGAGAAATATGGTAAATGTATAATTCCTAAAAAAATATCCAATTATACATTATACCAGAGAGTTAATATTCCTGTACGATTTATCAGAAAGCATAATTTATATAGAAAATATCTCAGCTCCCATAGGTTAGCGTATAAAATTAAATATCCCTCAAGGAATTTATATAATATCGACATAGATCATAAATGCCATAATCCACACTGTTGTAATCCCGACCATTTAAGAGCTTTAACTAGATCGGAAAATAGTATAGAAAAAGGTGAAAGAGCGTTCCTTGAGATGAAAAATACTTTGAAAATAATCGAGGAAAAAGACGAATTTACAAAGTGGTTAAAGATAATCAAGAAAGCCGCAGTTAATTTTGATTATAGTGGCGAATATAAAACTAGAATTGACGATGACCATTTAGAGGGTTTGTATTAAAGGTAAGAAAATGAATAGACAAGAATTATACAACACAATTTATACTCACTTCACAACAAGAATAGCTTTTCAGGATAAGAAAAAAATAGTTAATGATATTCTTGAATTATTTAACACAGGTTTAAATTATCATGCGTTAGATTGCATTGGATCAATTGAGGAGATCACTCGTCAATTAGTGAATATCATTCAACCCAAAGAAAAAAATGTTGACCAATATTTAATTGGATAAAAAAAAACCATGACCGAAATCATGGTTTTAAAGATACGTCATTCGTCCTTGAAAAATTATAAGAAAGATTTATGTTTAACATGAATATTTATAGATTTATCACATCAGGATTATTAACGTTCGGCAATGATGCAAAACTGATCAATTCACCGTTAATCGTATTTTTAACTTTGTTTCTCATAGTGAAGCTGTTTATATCTTCATCACCTTTAATGATCCTTGATGTAACTTTCTTATAATTTTCTTGGCTCATGACTAGACTATCCTTAGACCCTGATTTAATCATGTAAACGCTGTTTAATTCTTCACGGATCTTCAATTTATCATTTTGAATAGGTTGAACGTTTTCAAAATTATCTGAATATTTTTGCTCATCTAAAAAGACTTTTGGCTCAATTTTTAATTTTATAGGGTCTACATTTAGAACATCAGTAGTAACCTTGTCAGTAGTAAATAATGATTCGCCCCAATTCATAATAATGTCTGGTAGGTCTGCTAGAATGTCAATAAACGAATGAAACGATTCTTTGAGCGTGTCTAAAACACTGAGCGCCTTATCACGAATAGATTCAACTTCATCGCGACCTATAAAACCAAAACTTATAAAATCCCACATACCGCCGTAGAATGCTGTTAAAGTCTCTACTATGTCACCCGATTTTTTCCATTCTTTGAAACCATCAATTAACCCTGAACCTATAGTGGCCGCTATCAAAACATGTGGGCTAAATCTAGCTATTATTTTAGGCACAGAACGGATCATAGTTCGGCCTAGTGTTCGTGTAACGCCTTTAAACATCGATTTGAACGTTTTGCTTACGCTTTTGATAACTTTTGAGGTCATGCTCTTAAAACCTCTAGCAATTTTAGAGAACATTTTCTTAAACCAGTTTTTAAAATTCCGAAGATGCTTTCTTTTAAAACTGTCTATTTCAAAGTTTAAACCTTGTTTATCACCTTTCCTTTCATCAGATGTAGGATCATCGGGCAATTGTAAATCAAACAATAACTTAAGCGTTTCCTCACGTTGACTATGATTATCATTAAGGTTCTTCACTACTAAACCCGATAATTCACTAATGTTCTCGTACATGAATAAAATACGTTCGTCTTGTTCAACTGGTACACTAACGAAAGTTTCTAATTCAACATTCAAAACTCTAGACGAACTATTATTAATAGTCTCTAAGATTGTTTGAATATTAATCAATGTTTCTTCTAGCTTGCTAAGGGTGTTACTACTTTCTAACTCAATGTTTATAGGTTCATTTTCAATTATGAATGAATTATGAACAGGCTCATACATGTTCACTTGATATTCATTCTCATTTTCAGGTAATTCTAAATCAAAGTTGATATTCACTGGTTTGATGTTCAGTTCATTGTTAGGGATGATGACTTGATGTTCAGACATTTTAAAGTCTTTAAATGTATCATCAACAACAAGGACAGGATCATCAATTAAAACGTCCTTAATGGGGTTGTGAACGTGTTCTACCGTCTTTATAGTCTCGGATGCTACATTAAGTTGAATAAACGTTTCTGGTGTGTCTGAGATAGTTATATCATGTTCCCGAACGTTGGCTTTAATGTAGTAGTCCCCTGCACTAACTTGATGAACTATTCTTTCACTTTTTTCATTTTCAATAACGTTAACCGTTACTGTATTGCTTTCATGTGAACTAGATACATCTAAATCAATAGTTTCTAACGTTGGTAAAACAGGTTCTTTCACCGTGCCAAAATGTATTTCTTGATCAGTCTCGAACGTTTCATTGATAGTAAAATCAAGCTCTTTTAAACGCGTGTCAATTTTACGAATTTTTATCAATGTGTCTTTATAAACATCAACAACGGTTTCATCATGTTCTAGGGATAATTCAACGTTTTTTCTATGATCATTGATTATAACCTCACGTTTAATTAAAAGTTCTTTCTTTTCATTCAAAACCGCTAACTTTTGATAGTCTATAGATGATACGTTTACAGGCGTATTAATCCGTGACGATGCTTTAAATATCACGTTAGGAATGGCCGCTATATTAGATGTAATATTCTTAAAATTATCATCAAAATTATGTTTAGGATTTTTAAAGGGTTCTAGATTTTCCTTGATAGACTCTTGAAAATTATCAAGTTTTTTTATTATTTTTGTTAGACTCATGGCTGTTATTGAATAAATGTTAAACACTTAAATATTTACCCTCACCACAATGCACCAACTTGGTGCAACTGTAAAGAAAGCAATCTATTGATCATAAACAACTTTTATCTAATATGCACCAAGTTAGTGCAACAATGGATCATATTGGTGCAATATTTAATACAATATAATTGAATGATAATTAACTATACATGAAACTCTATATAAATCATGGTGTTATGATAAGTCAATATAATTTTAAAAGTTGGCACGATTAATGCTATAAACTATACGTAAGAAAAAGTCAAGCAATTTTTGTGACATGTGAATAAATTATGTTATTTTACATTATATTCAAGGTTTACGGGAATATTGATTCAACCTTGATGATAATTGATTAAAATTGATTTAATAAGGACTAGATAATGAATAAACAATGTTTTGTTTACATTCATTTACAAAAAACATGACTGTTTGCTTAATATTTGTACTACTTTAGACACTTTTCGAAAAAAAGTTTTATATATATTAGTACATGGTGAGCGAAAACTCGCTTTTTTTTGATTTATGTCTGTCCACATAGTGACAGACACACACATAAAGGTAAAAACATGAAAACAGTATTTACACCAAGCGTATTAAAATCTTTGTCGGATGATTGGGCTACAGGTCGTTATAGTAAAAGTGACCTAGCAAGAAAATATGGTGTAACACCATCAACTATAACTAAAAAAATTAAGATTCTAGTTCAACTAGGTTTAGCTTAAAATTGGAATTTGAAAAATAGAATAGTGAATAAACTTCCCCGACAAGGGGATCAAACATTAAATAAACTTTCCTAAGATGGAGGGATAACAAAATAAAAAGGTAATACATGAGTACTTTTAAAAAGATGATGGAATCACAAGAACTAGGAATTACAGACACAAAAAAAGAGCTTAACCCCCCAGCCAAGGTTGTTAAAAGCTCTCTCTTAAATAATCTCAATAATATTTATGAAGAAAAAATAGAACAACTTCATAAACTATGCGGGTATTTTACAGCTATGGACGATGGTTGTCAACAGTTAAATGATAAAAAAATACATTTAATTGATGGTTTTGTGGGTGTTGGTAAGAGTTTGGAATCTCTTAAGCTTACTATTATCAACATGCTTAAAGGTAACTACGTGATTTATGGTGTACATACTATCAGTAGCCAGTTAAGTCGCTCAGAGGAACTTGAGACACTATTAAACCAGTATATTAATGTATGTTCAGACGATGAATTAAAAAGTGCTCTAACGCTGTTACTAGACCGTATTGTTAGAGTTTCATCTATCGAGAAAGACTCTGACAGTTCTGTTACGAGTATGTTCGAAAATACGTTGTATGATATTGAACAGAAAGACAGTGTTGCTGGTGCTTGTGTATTCGTATGTAACCAAGCAGTAAGGTTATTAAATTGTTCAGCTATTAATAAAGAACGTTCGGTAATTTTCTTTGATGATGATAATAGTAGTATTAATAAAAGGGACGTATTAAGAGATTATAAACTAGAGAGTGTAAAATCTTTTTTATCGTTCTTTAATACTACTGTGATAGAAAAAGATGATAAAGACACGGTATTAAAAATTGAGTCATTAAAAGACAATCATAAACAACAGTTAGAAAACTTAAAAATTGTTAATCAAGCTTTTTATGAAAAAGTTAAACCTGTTATTGAAATTTACAACCGCCAACGTAACAACGATCTGATCTTGTTCGTGAGTAAAAATGATAATAAAAGATATGATGTTATATTGTCGACTAAATTATCAATTAAGCTGGCTGAATCATTCAGTAAAGTTTATGCGGTATCTGAAAATGTTATGAATGACAATCTAGCGATTTTTGATTGGATTAATAACTCTAAAGTTGGTTATGATTATTCACTATTAAAATATGATTCAGTTAACCGTGGTGAAAAGTTTCTAAAAGTTGATGGTGAATTGCAATTTAAAATTGCTACAGTTGCAGGTAAAAATACATTTAGAATTGCTAAAGCTATCAATAAAGTTACTGAAAATAGTGTATCTAAGAAGATCACTCGATACATTAACAGTCTGCCAGAGTGCTATGATAACGTTCATGTAGCTTTAAACAAACGTTCAACAGGGATCTTTGATAGTAGCCTTAAGCGTGAGTTTACAGAGACGGGAATTGATACAAGAGGCCGTAACGATCTTATGGATTGTAACGTTTCATTGTTGTTCGGTATTAACACCATTCGTAACAATGACAAAGCTTTCTATAAGAAAGTTTATAAAATGGATGATCAACAGGTTTTTGATAATGTAACCATCGCGCCTATTATGCAAAATCTTGGTAGAACAGCTATTCGTAAAACTCAGGTAAAACCATACTTAGTAATTTTCCCTGATCTGAATATTGCTAAATTATGCCTTGAAAGGTTGGCAAAATATTATCCTGATGTATTTACAAGCACTGTTATTGAAAAGTTGATTAATGAGGCAGATCACCTTTGTGAAGATGATTTTAACGAATCTAACCAACAATATTCTGATCTTGGTTTAGATAATAAACATTATGTCGCACTGAATAGACTACGTTCTAAACATGGTGCTGAAAATGTGGATAACATGATCTTAAAGTTGAATGGTGAAGTTCTAACGGTTATCGAATATTTTAAAAATGTTGAACAACAAGAAAAAGAACTTAATAAATCAGTTAGTGATGTTGCTAGAAAAGTGAGAAACAAAATTAAATCAACTGTGGTTAAACAGGCTGCTGAAAAAATTGGAAAAATGGAATTCATAAATCAGTGCAATGAACTTAAAAATGATAAAATAATCGAACTAGTTAATAATATTAATAATGATGTTGAATCAAAAGTTGATGAAATTATTGTACCTATTCAGCCAGAAGTGAATGATGTTGATAGTATAGAACCTGAACTATTAGAGATCTTACTTGATGAAGATAACAGAGAATATAAACAACCATGCACCTCAGCGATTATGAATGTTGACTGGTATAGTCCCGAACAAAAAAAGGAATTATCCGATTTAGCTTTCATTAAGGAGGCTACAAAAAGTTTTATTTACTAAGATGTATTAAAGGGCTTAACCGCCCTTTTTTATTAATGGATTTTAAAAATGACAACTTTTGTAAGGTGGCTCATAAAGGAAGAATGAGGTATAAACCTTACAAAAGTTGTCACAAGTAAAGATGGGGAAGAAAAAGTAAAAATGACAACTTTTGTAAGGTGGCTCATAAAGGAAGAATGAGGTATAAACCTTACAAAAGTTGTCACAAGTAAAGATGAGGAAGAAAATAATAGTAATATGGCTCTTTTTTATAGACATAGATTACAAAAGCAATTTATCTACGAGAGCTTTAGCTCGCTGTGGTGTGACGTAGGAACACTGTATAATCAATGACATTCAATAAGATGTTAATATCTAACCTCTAACGAGGTGCAAGACCTAAAGGCCGTTGCAAATAACTACTTTTTATTCATTTAGTTGTAGAACATTCAATATGATTAACTTTTACTACAACATGAGCTATAAAAGCAATTTATCTACGAGAGCTTTAGCTCGCTGTGGTGCGTAGCACTAGATTATACAGATCTATTAATAATATTCGCTATTAATACATCATCTAGTTTCACTACGTTCAACCACAGCGCTACTACGTAGCTCGTAGACAACTTATTTTTCTTGTCTAGATGTAAGAACATTAACAGATCTATTAATATAAATTTCGTTTTTGGTTGATATTCTACAACTATAATGAACTATTCCCCCTGCGTTGATTCATCTTACAAAATATAGTAATAAAGTGTTCCGATAGTGCCTTGACTCTACAACACTATAAAACACTATCAATAAACTGTCCCCACTGTGACATAAGCTATTGAAAATGATCGAAAAAGTTGATAAAATACAGTGAATTATCAAACAAGGAAATTAAGAATGAGCAAGAATCACACTATTGTTTTAGATTATTATTCGGATGATCTGGATATTGAAAAATGTCTAAGTGAGTATGCAGAACAAAACCCAAATGTTGAGTATGTAAATTTAAAAATAGTAGATCATAATAACGAACTATTGAATCATTTTGCATTGACTATCGTTAATGATGACATTTTAATCATTGGTTTTAATGATGAACATGTTGCGTTATCTGGCTTGAATAAAACTGTGAAATTCCTTTATTCAATGAGAAACAAGCACTATTGTATCTATATTAACAACATGGATTTAGATGCAACTGAAAATCACGTATTATTTGAGGACTTTAGTTTAGATGATTACAGATAAGGTTTAATAAATTATGAAAGACGATATTAAATTACATTTTAGCTTTTACGACAATTTTGATGAAGCTAAATCAAGCTTCATAGACGGTATTAACGCTATTATAAACGGTGAACTATTTACTGAAAACTCTGTGTTACAATCCATCAATGAGGACTATAAATGTCTCGAACTAACATTGACCGATCTTGAGCTTATGCGTGATTATGTCGAAAATCTACAACAAAATGATGTATAATTAATCAGTATAAAAAACAGCCAATGAATGGTGGATTAATTTTAATTCACCTTTTTTGTATAAAGTAGTTGCATCATTCGCCACGATGAGTTAATCTTCAATTCTCTTGTTCAATACAAGATTTTCAATACCAAAAAATAAAGTTGGCCGACTTTTCATAAAGGCTAGCTGAATCGTCAATGATCAGTTAGCCACCATTCCCCAAGGTCAACAATCCTGAATTATCATTTTTTAACAGTCGATTTTTAATTGACATAAAAAATTGTCGATTTTTAATTGACATAAATATTGATACAACGAATAGACGTCTGATTATCGCTTAGTAGTTGAATCGAATAGTTAAAAAATGGCGTAGTTAACCTTTTGATTAATTTTTAACTATCTGCCATAAAACAGAAAGCCCATCAAGTTCAACGTCACGGTCTCTCTTGATGGGCTTTTCTGTGTCTGGATATTGTCTGGACTATAAATTAACCATTCTAAAATATATCAAACCTCCGTCTATCTTATACGCAACGAATAACACACCATTTAATACCAATCTGGATGTAAGACCTATACCACTATCGGGTACATATTTTGATACTAAATCAGCCATTATTTTCAACCCTCTTTGATAATTTTGAATACTGTAGACCTACCGAGACCAGTTTCTTCAATTATAGCTTTAGGTTTTACACCGTTGCTGTATAGTTCAATAACTTGTTGTTTTACCTTTGGATCTACAGGTTTGCGACCTGTGTATTTACCTTGTTTTTTAGCGTTTGCAATACCCTCTCTCTGACGTTCCCTTATTAAGTTTCTTTCAAACTCAGCAAACACACCCAACATAGTTAAAAACATTTTTCCATTAGATGAAGACGTATCTACATCTTGATCAGTTGCTTTAAAATTTACACCTTGCTCTGATAGTTCATCGACAAGTATCAAAAGGTCTTTCAAGTTTCTAGCGATTCTATCAATCTTGGTCACTATCACAGTGTCACCTTTTCGTAACTGTCCTAGTAACATTTGCAACTCTGGTCTATTGGTATCTTTACCGCTAACTTTTTCACTAAAAATACGTTGACAGCCAGATTGTTTAAGTTTCTCGATCTGAGTGTCTAGATTTTGGTCAACGGTACTAACTCTGGCATAACCGAATACTAAGCCTTGCGAATCGTTCATAATTTATCCTTACAGTCTATTTAACATCTTAGATGTATGTATACTATCATCTATAAACTATAGATCAACCCTAAATAGACTGTTTAGAGACAATTTTATTAAAATTGTGAAAAGTCTATAAAGTATACCCCATAGAGACAAAATATTTTTTTAATAGGTTGACAAGGATTAAAAAACGTGATTTGAAAGTGGAATTTACTATCATCTATAATACCGAACAATTTTAAATAATTAATCTATAATAACGAATAATGTGATAATGTAACAAATACCAGTGGGATAGTTGAGAATGATTCGCAATAGTTAACCATTATCATTTAATAGTGTCGCCTTTGTCGCTCACTCTAAAAATAAAGTTCATAAATAATATAAAGAGTTGACAGAAAAGGTTAATTATGAGCAAGAAGAAATTTAAATACACTATTCGGATCGATGAAGATGCTAATGAACAGTTCCTAAGATTTATGGATGGTGGTCAATATTCATCAACTGGTGAGATGTGGACAACTTTTTTAAAAAATGTAGTCTCAAACGTTATCTATGTCTCACCACAAGAGCAAGCACTATTAAAAGAATATGGCGGTATGTCAGATCCAATCAAAGATATATCTACAGCTATTAACGATGCATTATTAGATGCTGAAACCAACAAAAATAAAGCGTTGATGAAAGCTCGTTTAGAGTCGCATGATAATGTTTCGTTCAAAGGTGAGAGAGAGAGTAAAGCACCAGAATATCTACAACCAATCCAAGAACAAATATACGACTATTAAGAAAAGGTACAAAAATGGAAAACAAAATTATCGCAGAATGTCAAGAAATTTTAAGTGAACGTTCATACCTAAAGCCAGCAGAGTTTATGAAAGCGGATCGTGAATTAACACGCTTACGTAAAGTTGCCTCGAAAGCTGCTAAAAATTCGAAGACTGCTAAAGCACTACAAGATCAGATCGAGATACTAGCAAAAATCGTACATCCTCATTTTTATAAAAACGCACTATAAACCAATAATAACGAACGGTAAAATCCCCATGCAAACAACAATAAAAACACAAAAAGATGCACTTACACAGATGCTTTATTCTAAGGGTATAAAAGAACTTGACAAAAGTCTTGTTATCACCATCCTGTCGCTTTGTGAAAAATTATCAATTGATCTTATAAAAGGTCGTACCGATATTTTTAACGGTTGTGAAAGCTCAACAGATGATTACGCACTATTAAGAACGTTCATCTATACTCTCGCAACCAAACCTGAACTATTGTTTAAGATGTATTCAATGTTGGTACAAGGCGTTACACACCCTAAGCCCTATCTGGCTATGATGAACGATTATGAACAAATATCATTAATGATGAGATATCGTTTGACAAAATACATCGAAGATAAACAACCTTAACACACACGATTTTACAGTTTTTCGCCATTTTCACGAATTGTCGCTCGTTACATTCCGTTACAACCCTAAGCCAATACCCAATATTTAATCCTGATATTGGGTATTTTTCCTTTATAATTCAATAAGTTACATGAATATCATGAATAGTTAATAACCATTCGTTATAATATATACAATATCAATAACTATCAGTTATATTACCTGAATATTTTTAATGTCGCTAAATATTAAGGCATGGGTAGGCCAACATCGAGATTTATTAGTCATATTTGCTCGATGTTGGCTTTACCGTTTTAAGCAACCATCCCTAGCTCTCTCTCACTACACAATCTTTCATATTCATTCATAACTAAAGCATGGATCATGAATAGTGACCCAGCTGTGAAAGTCTCTGTATACCCGTCTTTCATATCATCTTTCTGAATATCTGAGCGAAATTTACTGAACCTTTCCTTTACTATTTTTTCCAATTCAAAAACTATTTTTCCACTATCACGGATCTCGGTTAATAGTTCGCGACCATTCAAATACTCAAGGTATGTCTATACACTCTACCGCCGTTGCCGTGTTTGACATCCACATAGATAAAAATGCTGTCACGCCCATCATCGCTAATATCTGTATACTCGGTTTAGTGCCTGCGAACAACATGGTATTCAGCGCGATGCGTTTATGCAGCCCCCACCTTTCCATGGCGATTGAGAGCAAAAATCCACCCAGAAATAGATAAATCAAAGGATGCGCAAACGGTGCAGCGACTGCTTTAATAGATGCAATCCCGACTAAAGGCGAAATAACCAAAGGTAATAACGAAGCCGCTGGAATAGGCACAGCTTCGGTTATCCACCAAGAGGCTAGCCAAAACGCTAAGCCTGCGGTTCTCCATGCCTCAACCGACATGCCAGATGGTGGTTCAACCAAACAGATCAGTAACATTACCAAGGGACCAAGCCACAGAAACAGCTGCGTTTTTATCGTTTTTTTATTCTCTTCTGTCATTATCTTGAACCTTTAAAACTTATATTTTAAACCAACAGCGATGCTAGTATCGTCTTGTGTTTCAAGGTCGAGCTGCGTTGCCATTACATACAAGTTAGTTTGTTTATCAAAAATATAGTCTGTACCTAGCGTCCACTGAGTCGCATCTTCACTGTGGCGTAATCCGCTTGAGTCTTTGGCAAACTGTAGCTTCGGACGCCAATTATCGTCGAGTTGATAACTTGCGCTTAGCACATAGCCATTACCTGATTTGTCTTTCGCTAGATTTTCACTGTCTTGGATGATGGCACCAAGTTGTAGCTTTTGCCACTTGTAAGCCAACGCGATACGCGTGGCAACCAAATTACCAATACTGTCGGTATGACTCAGAGCAACATAGTAATCTTTATTTTTTAATGCTCGGTCACCATAAATTGCGGTAGCTGCAAACCCAGTTTCGTCGTTGCTCGCGTCGTCTTTCGGTGTGTAGGTCAGAGAAAAAGAAAAGTCGTTCCATTTAGGTGAAGAATAGGTAATTGAATCACCAACTCTGTCTTGGCCTGCTAGCACTTGGGCAATATCACTTTGGGTTTCGTTAAATTGATCGATTTTCCCTTCACTGAATTTAAAACGCGTGTCGTTTCTGCCCACTAAAACCGTACCAAATTTACCTTCAAGGCCAACATAGGTGTTTCTTGCTGAAAATGGCTCGGTGGTATCGTCGTGTTCAAAACCTTTAACTTGTACTTCATATTTGTAGACGAGTTTTAGATCGCTTGATAAGCCGTGAGTGCCTTTTACACCAATTCTTGAAAATGGTGCGTCAATTTGTGTGCCCTCTTTGGTATAACGCATCACACCTTTGTCTGTGTTAGCAATTTGAACTTCTGCTTTACCATAAATGCTGTAGTCTGCGGCTAACGCAGAGGCTGATAGCATTGCACTGGCAACTGCCAACGCCACTAAAGATTTACTTGCTGTCATAACTTGTCTCATTTTTTGATTATTGTCGCTTAAGACAACGCAATTCTGAGACCAGAGTTTATTTTTTAATATAAATCATATGGATAAATATAAATCTAAGATTAACACCAGCTAAAATGTGCGGATTTCCACACACTTAAATCTATAATGTGTCACTAAATTCACCCATCATCATTGGTGAACATAGTGCGATTTAAACCATACTTGCTCATCTTGTCGTACAAGGTTTTTCTCGGCACTTTTAATAAATTCATCGCATCTTTTATGCTACCTTGGCTTTGTGCCAGCGCTTCTTCAATTAACGATTGCTCGTAGTAGCTCACCTTCTCAGCCAAACTCAACGTTTCATCAGACAAATTGCTTTGCATGTTGTTACTCGCAGTCATCGCACCACCGAGTAAAATATGGCGCTCGGCGTGGTTTCTCAGCTCTCGCACGTTCCCAGGCCAGTCTTGCGCCAGTAGCTGCGCCTCTAATTCAGGGCTAATTGGCTGCATAGGTTTATGAAAGCGAGTAGCAGCAATGGAGCTAAAGTGTTTATATAGCAGCGGAATATCAGCTTTTCTGGAACGAAGTGATGGGATCATCACTTTGACGAGGTTAAGTCGATAAAATAAATCCGAGCGAAATTTACCCTGTGCGACTAAGGTTTGTAAATCCACTTTCGTCGCCGCAACCACTCTAATGTCCAGTGCTATCGCAGTGTTGCTACCAACTGGCGTCACACTTCTCTCTTCTAAAACGCGCAGCAGCTTCACTTGTAAAGCCGCAGACATGGCTTCGATTTCATCCAAAAAAACCGTGCCACCTTGGGCAAAAGAAAATTTTCCCTCGCGAGACTCTTTAGCACCCGTAAATGCTCCGCTTTTGGCACCAAATAATTCACTTTCAATCAGCTCTTCTGGAATCGCACCGCAATTGATGGCGACGAAGTTATGGTTTGAGCGCTCGCTATGGTCGTGTAAGTATCGCGCCACCAATTCCTTTCCTGTACCGGTTTCACCTTCAATTAGTACGTCAGCAGGAGTATCAATCACGGCATCAAGCAAATGTAGCATTTGCTGCATTTGTTTTGTCTCACCTAAGATCCGCACCCCCGGCGCAGACTTTTTCTTGACTTGCGCTTTTAGCTCTCGGTTTTCCATCACCAGCCGGCGTTTATCAAGCGCCCTTTCTATGCAGTCAAGTAGCGGCTCTGACACAGGCTTTTCAAAAAAGTCGTAAGCCCCTTTTTGGATAGCTTTTACCGCCACTTCAACATCCGCAAAGCCGGTTAGAAATACCACAGGTAACTCAGAATCAAACTGCATTACCTGCTCTAAAAATTGAATACCATTGATCTCAGGCATATTGATGTCACAAAGCACAACACCGCTAAACTGACGAGAAAGCTTTTTTAATGCAGGCGTTGCACTGGAAAAACACTGCACTGAGTACCCTTCTATTTCAAACAGTTGCTTTAGTGCATCTCGTATACTTTGTTCATCATCGATGATTAACAGGGTTTTCTCTTCAGTCATGTTGCGGATTCTTTGTGTGTAAACTAATTAAAAACTCGGCACCACCTTGCGGATGATTATGGGCACTGAGTTTGCCATGAAACGATTCAATGATCTGTTTTGAAATGGATAACCCCAAGCCCAAGCCATTACCTGATTTAGTGGTGTAAAACGGTTCAAATATGTTGGATAAAGCATGCTGCTTTATCCCTTCGCCCGAGTCAATAATAGACAGCTGGATCTTGCCTTCGTGCTCCACGGCGCGAATATAAATGCATTTATTATCTTGCTCAACAATGGCTTGGCACGCATTGCTAATAATATTCACCAGTACTTGCTCAAACTTAAATGGATCGACCCAGATATTGCACGCAAGCCCCTCACTTTGAATTGCTACACCGTAGCGTTTGAGTTCAGGCCCAACTATAACTAAGGCGTTATCTACAGAGTGTTTAAGGTTGGCCACCAGCATCTTATTATCATGATGCTGACTAAATGATTTTAGCTGCGCCACGATTTTATGCACTCGAGTGATCAAAGATTGGATCAGGACCATATTTTCGACTACTTTGCTCACTTCTCCCTTTTGAGCCAACCGTTTGGCGCTGGCAACATACGCACTCATGGCACTAAGCGGTTGATTGATTTCATGGTTAATGCTGGCGCTGAGCTGCCCTATGGTTGCTAACTTGGCAGCGCGAATCAGTGCATCTTGCGCCTGCTCGAGCGCTTGCTTGCGGCTGGCAACCTCAGCCTCGAGACTCCGCTGGCTGAAAAGCAGTTGTCGGTATCCTGTCAATTTACTCAACGTGTACTCGACAACAACAAAGAGTAAAATCAATACCAGTGCAGTTACCCCAAGCCGCGGCCACTGTGCAGCTTTGATAGGCGCAACTTCATGTAGCAAATAAAGAGTGTATTGCTTGTTAAGCGGCCTCTTTTGCATCAGCGCGTCGCTGCCATGAGATGAAGTTTTCACTCTGGTTGGTGAAAGCACGCGCCAATCAATCGGAAACAGAGATTCGTTTTCAAACTGCCTTGAGGATTCAATTTCTTTTCGCTTTGCTGGGGACAGTTCCCCTAACGAGCCTAACCGCCACTGCTCAACATCAGATGCCAGTACAATATGATTATCGTCCACAATTAAGAAATGGCTATCAGTTCCCGTATCAAGCTGGGCTTTATCTGATTCAAATTTACTGGCGTTAACCTTCATCACCACCACGCCCACAAGCGAGCCGTCTTTATAGACAGACTTAGCAAAATAGAAGCCACGGGTTTTGGAACGTAAACCGAGCGCAAAAGAGACATGCTCATTGCCCTTGATTGTTTCGTAAAAATAGGGGCGAAAGGCAAAATTGCTGCCTTTATAGCTATGCGGTAAATACCAGTTGCTGCTCGCAATCACAGTTCCACTGAGGTCTAGCAGGTAAACGTCTGACGCACCACTGGATATTTGAATGTCCTGAAGGTATCTGTCCAGTTCATTGGAGTTAATAGCGGTTGCTTGCTGTAAGCCTGATTGCACCAAATTGCTTAGGCTCAATTGCGTTTGGATAGCTTGATAACGAGTAAATTCAGTCTGGACATAACTATTGAACTTTTCTAGGTTGGTTTTAGTCTGACCAAGGACATTTTCCTCATCCTGTGCCACATTGAACAAATAACTTGCCCACAGCCCACAAAATAATAATAAAAGATAAATTAATATCTTAACTGAGAACTTATGTGACACACGCAACTCCTAATTGAACTCATTGAGTCTATCAGAAGCAGAATATCAATTAAATCAAATCTCTTTAAATCAATGTATCACTAAGCGCTAAGACCAGAGATAAACAAGGTTTTATCTCTGGTCTTAATTTTAAACGCGTATTAATTCGCGCTAATACTTAGCGTTACATTGCTCGCTGCTTGGTAGCCTTGCAGGCCGATATGCCAAGTGCCAGCCTGAGGATTGGAGATGGTACATACCTCATTATTGCCATTTTTGTATGGCCGACATTGGTAGGTGCTGGTATTTGGTTGCGTGCCAAAATTAACATAAAGATCCGCATCTCCCGTGCCTCCCGACGTCGTAATTGTCAGGGTTTGGTATCCCGCGGTTAGTGCTTGACTAAAATACTGCCACTGTCCGCTGGCGACAGAAATATTATTGATAGTTTCGTCAATAGGCGTATTGCCACTTGAGGTATCGTACTGTCCTACCAAACTGACCCCCGAAATCGCGTTCCATGCCTCTACCATCACGTAATACGTACCAGTTTGCACAGCGGAAATATTGCATTGCTCGTTACTAGACGAGTTAGTGCTCTTGCAGTCATGAGTATCCAAAGTAGGTTTGGAGCCATAGCGAACGTAGAGATCGGCGTCACCACTGCCACCTGAGGTGGTAAAACTTAAATTAGTTGCACCTTGTGGTACTTCCATGGTGAAAAACTGCTGGCTTTTAGAAGCGCCAGAAATCCCCGTTTTAGCCACGCCGTTTTCAAGCTTATTGTTTGGTTGTGGCGGAGGTGTATCACCCGCATTTTTACCAAGCTCAGCAACAAACGCCAGCGCGAGTTTTGCAAATTTTTGTGCATGTGTTGAATCAAATTCAGTATCGTTGGTGGTATGAATTTTTCTGTTGATCTCAGACATTCTTGATTCAAATGGCATAGAAGCTGGGAACCCTTGCTGATACCAAGATGCATGGTCGGAGCAGCCATAGCCACATTGGTCATAGGCATAGCTAAGGTTTGGCAAATAAGTTTCAATTAATTGGCCTAAGAACTGATTCTGTGCGCTGTTTGTATAGTCTGTCATCATCACAATATCCGCACTACTGCCATTGCGGCCAGTCATATCAAATTGTGTCATACCGACTACGTTTTTTCCCTGAGAGCTGTAAGACTGCGCGATAGCTTTAGAACCTCGAAGCCCAACTTCCTCTGCCGCAAAGCCCATGATTTGGATTGTCCGCTGAGGCTGATAACCATCTTCAACAATAGCGCTTAGCGCTTCAGTAAGCACAGCGATCCCAGAGGCATTATCATCCGCACCCGGCGCAAGCCCACTCGAGTTAGATTGGTTAATTGAATCAAGGTGCCCGCCGATAATAACGATTTCATCGCTCAGTTCGCTACCTGGAATGGTGACAATCACTGAAGACTGAGCCCAAGAGTGGCTAAAATATTCAACACTAATATCTGAGCGACTTGCTGCAATATCGCTCCATGTTTGCTTGACCCATGCAGCGGCATCAACACCCGTTCGCGAGGTATAATAGCGGTTATAAAAACTGGTTAGCGAATTGACACTGCTGTCTAAATTTACCGTACTGACTTTTGAGATTAAGCTGTTAACCCGCGCGGGGTTATCAATGCTGTAGTTAACCAGCGTCGCACTTGGGTTTATGCTTTCTAACTGTGCAAGGTAGCTTTGCGCCTGCTCTAAAGAGTCATGAGCGACAAAACCACCACAGCGGTGATATTCGTCGTGCATAAATGCACTCAGGTGTGAATGTAAGCTTGCAGGTACTTTTAACGCTTTGACTTCGCTGTTCGGTAAAGAAAGCTGCTCAAAGTGAGTACCGCGAATAGAATTATGGACTTGGAAATGCTGACTAGACTTCGCATCCATCGTCACCCAAACCTCTTCTGACGCTTCAGAAAAGCCACTCAAACAGGCAATGCTCAGTAGCATAGGTGTAGTTAATTTCATTGTTGTATCCTCAACTCATTTGAATAACAACATGATTTAAGCGCTGAGCAAAATAAAAGAATTATTCAAATGAGGTAAATTTATGACTTTTTTGGGGCCTAATAAAAAAGGGAGCTTGCGCTCCCTATAAACTGTTACTTAGTTCGCTTTGATATTCAGTGTTACACCGCTAGCTGCGCTATAGCCACGTAAATCAATATACCAAGTACCTTGCTGCGGGTTTGCAATCGTACAAGTCTCATTGTTACCGTTTTTATAAGGACGACACTGATAGCTCGACGTTGTTGATTGAGAACCAAAGTTTACGTATAGGTCCGCATCACCTGAACCACCTGAAATGCTTACTTCAAGGCTGCTGTAGCTAGCATTTAGATCTTGCGTGAAACGTGTCCAGCTGCCAGATGCAACACTGATATTTGACTCAGTGCGGTCAATTGGTTGAGTTCCACCTGTTGAGCTGTATGTACCAGTCAAAGTTACGCCCGAAATCTGATTCCACGCTTCGACCATCACGTAGTACTTACCAGCTTGAATGTTACTAATATCGCAGCTTTCGTTGCTTGTAGACGTTGTGCTATTGCAGTCATAAGTGTTTAGTGTCGGACGAGAGCCATACTTGACATAAAGGTCCGCATCACCGCTACCACCAGAAGTGGTGAAGTTTAGGCTAGTCGCATCAGCTGGCACATCAAGGGTAAAAAACATTTGCTCTTTTGCCGCGCCACTGATCCCAGTACGAGGCTGACCGTTCGTTAACTCTTCATCGCCACCAGGAGGAGGTGGTGGGTTGGTGTCACAGCTACTACCTGTGCTTAAGTTAGAGTTAACGCCAACCGCTGCTAACGCAGCTTGTACATCACCAGGTTCATAACCTAGGTCACATGCCGCATCCATCACGCCATTACCAGCTAAGTCCCAGTCAGTATTAGCGGTCCAATACATTTGGTTAGCTTTTGCCATTACGATAAAGGCTTTTTTCGTATCCCAACCTGCCGTAGTTGCCAGATTGTAGAAGGCTTTGTTGAACACCCCTGAAGTGTGATGAACATCCATGCTAGACGTATAGTTAGACTGATGATCGATTGAGCGACCGTCTTGCGTTGGATCATTCATATAACGCAATGCACCACTCCCTTTGAAAATGTCTTGTCCAACTAACCAGTCATTGCTGCCTTTCATATAAAATTCAGCAGCTTCACCTGCCATATCAGAAAACGCTTCGTTCAAGCCACCTGATTTATAACGGTATACCAAACCTGAGTTTTGCTCAGTGAAACCATGGCTTACTTCGTGAGCAGATACATCAAGACTTACCAACGGATAGAATGTATTTGCACCATCACCAAATGTCATCGCACTGCCATCCCAAAACGCGTTTTCGTAGTTGCTACTATAGTGCACACGCATTTTAAGCTGGAACGACAACGGCGCTGTGCCGAGCCAATCGTTGTACATATTAAATACTACATTGCCAAAATAATGGGCGTCGTTCAGCGGTGAGTATGCACCGTTAATTTCTTTAACGGTATTTTCTGGGCATGTAAAGCTATGTGCAGTCGAACCGCTACTACCGTGATTTAAGTTAATTGTCTTAACGTTCGCATTCGTCATGGTACAAGTATTGCCCGACTGCGCTACGTCTAGATGACCATAATCAGTACCATATTGGTAACGACCAGTCTTTTGGTTACCACCAGGGCCTATCGCATCTGCATGCTGCAAGTTATTGAAGCTTTCTAACACTTCGCCTGTGTTTGCATCAATGATCAAATATGGGCGTTTAGGCTCATCACCATAAGTAACAAAAGTGACTTCATAGACTAAACGTGCCGTTGAATTGCCATCCAGCCAGATCGCAAGGCGAGATTTCTCGTTATGTTTTTTAAGCTTTTTGCCTGCACTAAGCGATTGCTTTTCAAACTGATTCAATGCCATTTTGGCATTTAGCTTGGGTTTTACCGAACCGATGTCAGCCGCGATGTTATAAACCGCTGCACCGTGAGCCTTTTTAAGCGCACCGGCATCGTCAAACGTTAAAATGACCGAATCGCCAATCACTGGTAATCCTTGGTACATTTGTTGAAAACGCTTAGTTACTTCACCTTTTTTACTATTGAAGCTTTTAAGCTCCTTTAGTTGGCTCGCGCTTTCCAAACCAATCAGCACTTCTGGTTGTGTACTCAACACTGTTTGAGAAGCTGACTTAAGCATAGTATTAATGTCAGCTTGCTGGTTTAAGTATTGTTTTGTTGCAGCTTGAGCACTGAGCGAAGTAAACGCAATCGCACACGCCGTAGCCATAGTTACTGTAGATAATTTCACGAATTACACTCCTAGTATTGTTGTTTTATTGTCCTTTTCATCACTGCTTAACAAAAAACATTAGATGAAATGTGACTGTTTTCTCCTTCAACTGCAGAAGACATGGCAAGCCCATTAGCACTCGCCACGCCTTATTAGACTAGGCAGCAATTCAAATAAATAAACCCCAAAGTTAACATTTTAATAATATTTAATTTACTTTAAATATTTATGCAATGCTTTCATGCATTTGTTTAAAAAATAGACCCACACTTAATATCTTGAATTAAGTAACAAAACATACGTTTGTAAATTTTTTGATACAATATGAGTAAATATGCCAGTTTCTTCCCTAAACTAACTTTATAATCATTATGTTGTATCAAAACATGTAGTAACTACTCGGTAATTCTTTCTGCCTTGTGCTTCATTTGTTCAACCCCACAACATCTGAAATCTAAAATTATTAATAAAATTCAATACCTTAGAAATCTCATTCTCCCGGTATAACACTTGCAGTTTGAATAATTACAAGCTGCAACGAAATTAGGAGGAGTAATGGATACTTTTGAAATATTATCCTACACAGATCATAGAGTTGGGGCCGTTCTAACAGGGAAAGCAGCCGCAGAAAAATTGCAAAATGAATTGTTAAACAGCCACCTTGTTCAACATGAGCATCTAGAACTGGTTAATCCGTATGACAAAGATGCCGACAAAAAACTTGAGCCTAAAAGCGAAAGTCGCCTTGCCAAAAACATGCTTAATTGGCATTTGTACCTTGGCAGCATGGGGGTGATATTAGGCTTTCTAATCGCGGGGCTATTGGTAAGTTATGGACCGGCTTTCACACAAGCTAATCCTTACTTAACGTTTATCGCTTTATTAAGCCCCGGCTTATTTTTAGGGCTATTTGCTTCAGGCCTTATTTCTTTGCGTCCAGACAAAGATGCGTTTAACCAGGCGGTGATGAATAAAATCGCAGAGGGCAAGTGGCTGCTTATCATTAAAACGAATAATGAGGCGCATCGAAGCAAACTCATGTCGTTTTTTAAAAACAGCACCAGAACAGACGTTTTAAGCTAGAAAGAGGTAATCTACATGGAAATTTTTAATGCAATAAAGCAAGATCATGATCATCAACGCGCCCTATTGAACATGTTGGCAGAAACGTCTGGTGATTCAAAGGTTCGCGAGAAGTACTATAAAGAGTTGAAGGACGCGCTAGAGGCGCATGCCATCGCAGAAGAAAGGTACTTTTACGCCCCGTTAATGGAAAGCGACATGACGATCGAAGACTCTCGCCACGGTATCGCCGAGCATCATGAGATTGATGAGTTAATTGAGGCACTGGATAATACGGAGTTTTCCGATCCTAGTTGGCTAACTAAATTGAAAAAACTCAAAGACAAAGTTGAGCATCACTTGGCTGACGAAGAGCAAGCATTTTTCCAGCGTGCGGGTAAGGTACTTGATAAAAGTGAAAAGTCGCAACTTGCAGATGAGTATCAAAAAGAGATGGAAGAGCAGTTATAGCTTTCTATGCCCACAACATGTTGTGGGCATTTACTTTGCTAGATTTTGGTAACCGACACCATCACAGCAATTTACCAATTAATACCACTCCAAGTATGAGCAGTAGTCCATTCATCACCAGCAAAAATTGCTTTTTAGGTAAGCGTTTCGCAAGGTGCACACCGAGCCTATTACCAAGCAACGCTAAAGGTGTAAAACAGATAGCAAGCAACACATGTTGCCACTGTAACAACCCAGTTGCAGAGAAGGTCGCCAACTTAATCACATTCATCAGCGCAAATAGTACCGCAACCGTCGCGATATAAGCCGTTGGCTCTAATTTTCGAGCGTTAAAATACACCATGAGTGGTGGGCCGCCTGCATGAATTAAGGTCGTGGTGATACCAGCTGCGGTAGAGGTGCTCGCGGCCAGTAACCTTAAGTGCCCAACACTTTCAGGTGTATTTTTAATCAGTAAGCTTTTAAGCGCAAATATTATGCTCATCGCTGCAATCACAACCGTCAGCCAAAACTCACTGACGCCTTGAAGAAAAAGCGTTGCTAAGGCTATCCCGACTAGTGTGCCTGGCAATAACCGCTTTAATTCTGGCACATTCCATAAGCGCCAATAGCTCTTCAGGCTAAAAACATCCGCAACGATAAGTAGCGGAAGCATCAACGCAATGGCGTCCCTTGGATTCAACACCATCATC
The DNA here is from genome assembly GCF_013319255.1 of Pseudoalteromonas sp. JC28. NCBI lineage: Bacteria > Pseudomonadati > Pseudomonadota > Gammaproteobacteria > Alteromonadales > Pseudoalteromonadaceae > Pseudoalteromonas > Pseudoalteromonas sp. JC28. Next base: position 419,529 of record NZ_QOKX01000002.1, read on the forward strand.
AAAATTGGAACAGAAAACGCCCCTAACGCGCCTGCAAAGCCAGACTTTGAAATACCACTTAGCAGAACGACAAGGGCAATTACTGCAAGTTGAATTGGTTCTGTCATTCTTCAATTCCTTTAATTTTAGGCGCTGAATTTATTAATTAAGTAATAAAAACCACAGCGCTTCAACATCTGTTACTGCCGTAACCTGCATGTTGTCATCAGCAATCAGACCGATGCCATCTCCTTGCTGAAACCTTTCACCATCAAGCGTCGCTTCACCGCCAACAATGTGCAAATAGGCTTTTTGCGCGTGCGCATTCAGCTCAATCTGTTGACCTTGATGTAGTTGCAATCGGTGTATTTCAGCGTCAGCATTGATACTCAGAGTGCTCTCCACGCCTGTAGGCGTAACAATCGGCGTAAGTGCACTACTTTGTTTGATTTGAATTTGTTCATAACTCGGGGTTATGCCTTTAAGCTTTGGCTCTATCCAAATTTGTAAAAAATGGGCAGGCGCTGTCTTTGAAGCATTATATTCTGAATGAAGAATGCCACTACCGGCGCTCATTCTCTGAACTTCACCTGCCGCCACAGTAAACTGATTACCCATACTATCTTGATGTGCTAATTCACCGTCAATGACATAGGAAATAATTTCCATATCTCGGTGACCATGAGTATCAAAGCCATGACCACCAAGTACTGTGTCATCATTGATCACCCTAAGATTACCAAATCCCATGTGGGCGGGATCATAATATCGACCAAATGAGAAACTATGTTGGCTTTGCAACCAGCCAAAATCTGCTTTACCTCTATCTTGTGCTTTTCGAATATATCGCATGTTTCGCTCCAAACGCATGTTGATGACCTTAGTCTATTGCCTGTTTGAAACGAATAAAATTTGATAATTTAACATCAACCATTCTACTCAAGAGAATCTTCTAGCTGCATGCACTGATATCTTAACTCACCAATAAAAGCGCGCGCGGCGGGCCCAAGCCTGTCACCATCTTTAAAAATAAGATGAAGCTGTGCTTTACGCTGACTATGTTGCGATAGTGGTAGTGGTTTCAAGACGCTAGAGTCTAGTTGCGTTTTAATAGCCGGAATAGGTAACCAAGCAAATCCTAAGCCTTGCGCTATCATATCTATCGAGGTTGTCATATGGCTCACCGTCCAACGTTGATGCGCCCCCAACCATCCTTCATCTTTTTTACGCGAGATTGCAGAATCTCTCACTACGATTTGACGATGGGATTTTAAGTCTTCGAATGTAAGCTCGCGACCAAATTGATGTAATGCGTGATTGGGATTTGCCACTGCAACAAACTCGATTTGGCACAACTCTTCACTGAACCCATCTTGTAAAGTAACTGGAGAAATGGCGATATCTACGTCGGTATTTTGTAAAAGTTCTGATGCGCCTGTTAATACTGACTCGACCAACTCGACACGCAATAAAGGGTATTGTGCAGATGTATTTTCTAGCACCTTATAGAGTACCTGCTGTGGGAAAATTTCATCGACCGCAATGCGCAATTGACTCTCAACTCCCTCGCCCAGCGTCTGCCCTACCGCTTCCACTTTTGCCGCTTCTTCCAAGAGATAATTGGCACGGCGCAGCATCATTTCACCCGCTTCGGTTAACAGGGTTCTTCGCCCTTCGACTCTAAAAAGCTTAACACCAAGGCATTCCTCAATTTTATGGACCGCAGTGTGGATACTTGACTGGCTTTTATGCACTTCTTTGGCAGCTTGATTAAAACCACCATATTCAACAACGGCTCTAAACATTCGCCACTGTTCTAATGTCACTCTCAACATACTGATTTAACCTAATATTTATGCGTTATTGCTCAATGGTTGATGGTTTATTTTCACAATCTTCACCATGGCAGGTATTAAGATCTTCTTGCGCTTTTTCGTCCGCCTGCAACACCTGTTTGAGGTCAGCCATACGCTGACGGATCGCAATACCATAGCTTTCATCGTCTCCCCACACATCGGCGAGCATATGCATAGATTCAACATCGTGTTTGGTAAAGAGGTAACCCGCTCGTGCGACATCTTCTTCACTATGGCCCAATAACTTGAGCGCCTGTTCACCTAACTTCACAGCAGAGACAAAGGTTTCTCGCTCAAACGCAGTGACACCCAATTTTATCAGTTGGTAGGCATGGCGACGGTCGGTCGCACGAACTACAAGTTTTAGGTTAGGGAAATGTTGCTGCGCCAACCTGACGATTTCGAGGGTTTTATCTGGCTCATCAATCGCCACGACCAGCATTTGCGCCTCGTGAGCCCCTGCGGCTTCGAGTAAATCTAATCGAGCACCATCGCCATAAAACACTTGATTGCCAAAGCGACGGAGTAATTCAATTTGGCTTGGGCTGTGATCCAAAATCGATAAATGATAACCCTGTGCATGAAGCAAACGCCCTATCACTTGGCCAAAACGCCCGTAGCCGACCACAATAACGTTTTGTGTCGCTTCCATCGTCTCTAAGCTATCTTGTTCTTGAGGAGTATTGGCCTGGCGTTCAACTATTTTGTCATAAAGAATAAAAATGAGGGGCGATCCGAGCATAGATACCGCAACAACCAGTGTAACTAACGCGACTTGATCTGGAGTTAAGATTGCTAAACTGCCAGTAACCGAAAGGAGTACAAACGCGAACTCACCGCCTTGACACAGGGCTGCGGTAAATAACCATGTCGCTCGCTTATGCAGTGAAAACGCCGTTGCCAACATATATAAAATAACCGCCTTTAACCCCATTAGTAGCACCACTGACGCTAAAATAAATAACCATTTTTGTGCCAATAAGGAAAAGTCGATTGATGCGCCTACTGTCATGAAAAAGAGGCCAAGTAGTAACCCTTTAAACGGTTCGATATCGGCTTCTAATTCATGGCGAAATTCACTTTCCGCGAGAACAACACCCGCGAGAAATGTTCCAAGCGCTGGGGATAAACCAATGCTTTGCATCAATAACGCGGTTGCGATAACGATAAATAACGCCACCACGGTAAATAGTTCGCGCATTCGAGTGCTGGCAATATACCTAAATAACGGCGCGGCAACATAATGCCCGGCAGCGATAATAGCCAAAATGACAAAAACAGAGATAATCACTTGGAGATAAGTCGGAAAAGCGTGTAATAAATTGCCGTGGCCATCACTCACAGCCAAATCACTAAATGCTAACAACGGCATAATAGCGAGAATGGGGATCACGGCTATATCTTGAAATAACAACACCGAAAACGCATTTTGACCGCCAGATTGTTTAATTAAGCCTTTTTCATTTAAGGTTTGCAGTGCAATGGCAGTAGAAGACAGTGCCAACATTAACGCGATGGCTAATGATTGCTGCCACAAAAAGCCAAGCACTAAATCAATCGCGAAATAGAGTACAGCCGTTGTTATAACTACTTGTAAGCCACCGAGACCAACTATAGAGCGGCGCATCGTCCAGAGCCTTTTGGGCTGTAACTCAAGCCCGACTAAGAATAGCATCATCACTACACCAAACTCGGCAAAGTGCATGACGTCCGTTTGCTCCCCCACAAGATGAAGAAGGTGAGGACCAATTAGGATCCCCGCCAATAAATATCCAAGCACAGAGCCAAGCCCTAGCCGTTTAGCGATTGGCACCGCCAATATCGCAGCAGCCAAATAGATAGTCGCGAGCAGTAACATAATAAAGACACCTGTTATTGTTATCGTCTTTATTATGTTCAGGGTAAGTGTATTTATCCAGTCTTCGTTCTAAAAAACAAAATATAAATGACCGAAATCCTGCAATTAATCTTGTAAATCCGAATATATAGTGGGGTGGCAGATCTGCATCAAAATGCTCGGATCTGGCACCGCTGCAAAGCCGAATTTTTCATATAGAGTATGCGCATCAAAAGTTGCCAGCATAAAGCGCCTTAAGCCTTGTAGCTCTGGATGTTCAACCACGGCTTGAACAATCGCTTTGCCTACTCCTTTACCTCTGGCACTTTCATCAACTATCACGTCAGCAAGATAGGCAAAGGTGGCATAGTCAGTTATCACGCGACAAAAACCCTGAAACTCGCCTTTGTCATCCAAACACATGAAACTCAGGCTATTTTGAATGGCTTTTTCTAGCAATGCTTTAGGCATTTGTTTTGCCCAATAAGCATTAGAGATCAGTGCATGGATAGTATCAAGGTGGCGCAAAATAAGAGGAGTATCAGTGGTTATCATTATTGTCCCGGTTAACAGCAAGAGTAGAGCTAAAAATTAAGCGATTTTTAGCAAGAAGCAAAGTGAAATTTTCACAGTCATAAATCTTTCATTATTGCGTAACCCTTCGGTCAATAAAGCGGCGTAATCTCCTTTACGAAGACTCCCCTTGATTGATTTAGAGTTGTTGGCAGTGTTGACTCAGTTGACACTGCCTTTTTTGCTTGATACCAAAAAATAATAAAAAACGGCGCTCTAAGCGCCGTAATTAAACAAGCTTTTGAATATAACTAACCTAAGTTTATTTGATAGGTTGGCGGTTGGTTAAGTTTATTGCCCAGTCGGGATAACCCTTTCCACCACGCAAATCCAAACAACAACATCGCTACAATCCAAAGTGAAGCACTCGTCGGCGAGGTACTTAACTGACTAGCTTGGTAAACTAAAGTCGCCATGATATAAGCAATTGAGGTCGTCCAGCCAATAACAAGCCACATCCACTTACCGCCAGATTCACGCTTAATTGCACCTAATACCGCTACACAAGGAGTATAGAGTAAGATAAAGACAAGATAACTAAATGCACCAATTTGACCATTAAATTTCGCGGCCATTGCGGTGAGTAGCACTGTGCCACTTTCAGCACCTGATTCTAATTCGTTAAGTCCTAATGGATCACCAAGGTTTGCGATAAGATCTTTACTATTGTCTACTATGGTCATCAACGCTTCTTTTAACGAAGCCAACAATGAAAACTCTCCACCTTCTTCTTCGGCACCGGTATAAAGCGCATCTAAAGTACCGACGATGGCTTCTTTGGCAAACATACCAGTCACAACACCAACCGTAGCAGGCCAGTTTTCCTCTTTTAACCCAATTGGCTCAAAGATTGGCGTGACAACTTGTGCAGCCTTCGCCAAAAGTGACCTATCTGTATTCTCATTGCCAAACGAACCGTCGGTACCAATCGAGTTTAATGCACTGAGTAAAATAACCACCATGACAATTGTTTTGCCAGCACGTTTGATAAAGCCGCTCAGACGCTGCCAAGTGGTAATGAATATATTGCGCCAAATTGGCATATGATACGCTGGCATCTCAGTAAACGAGGGTAATTTTTGCGTTTTGAATACTTGCTTTCTAAATAAAAAGCCAGAACCTACCGCAACCACTATGCCAAGCAAATACAGACCAAAAACGACATTGGCTCCGTTCGTTGGAAAGAAAGCCGCTGCAAATAACGCATATACCGTCAAACGAGCGCCGCAGGACATAAATGGCGCCATAATAATCGTCAGTAACCTATCTGACTCTCGGCCCATCGTTCTTGACGCCATAACCGCAGGCACATTACAGCCGAATCCAACAATCAAAGGTACAAAAGCATTGCCAGGTAGACCAATGGATGACATCAAACGGTCAATAACAAACGCGGCCCGAGAAAGATAACCACTGTCTTCCAAAATGGATAAGCACAGATACAGCACCGCAATAACAGGGATGAAGGTCGCCACTAATTGAATACCCGCACCAAAACCATCAGCCAATAACACACTTAGCCATTGAGGTGCGCCAATATCAGCCAGCAAGATTTTTACACCATCGATGAGTAAGGCGCCCACGGCGATGTCAAAAAAGTCGATAAATACAGCACCAACATTCACCGCAATGGTAAACATTAAATACATCATGGCTAAGAAAATAGGTACACCAAGCCAGCGGTTGAGCACAATTTTATCAAGCGTTTCTGTCGTATCTGCACGTTTTGGCGTAATGACACTTACGCCATCAGCCAATTTTTTCACTGCTTGGTGACGAGCAACCGCTTTTTCGAGGGGATCGCTGCTAGCACTTTCGGTGTTTGCCGTCACAGGTGCTTTTGGAAAACGCGTGATCTGTGCGAGTTGTTCCAACAACGCTTCTTGCCCTGTACCTTTAGCACCGTGGAATGGCACTACAGGTAACCCTAACTGTTCAGAGAGTCTTTTTAAATCTAACGTTCTTCCACGCTGTGTTGCGACATCAACCATATTTGCAACAACGAGAATAGGTTTGCCTAATTCTTTCAGCTGGGAAGTTAATACTAGATTTCGCTGTAAGTTTGCGGCATCCACGATGTTAATGATGACGTCAGCTTCATTTTGCTTTAGGAAGTCACACGCGATTTGCTCATCTTGGCTTGGCTCAATTTGCTCCATGCTATATAAGCCGGGCAAATCTACCAATTCTACGTTTGTGTTTTCTAAAGCAAAATAGCCGAATTTTTTCTCGACAGTTACCCCTGGCCAATTCCCTACTTTTTGTTTAGAGCCGGTCAGGCGGTTAAATAATGTGGTTTTCCCGCAGTTCGGGTTCCCCACTAACGCAATTTTCATACGTGAGCCCTTAATAACTTATAAAACTTCAATTTCAACGAACTGTGCGTCGGCCTTACGCACACTCACAAAGGTGTCACCAATTTTCACTTGCATCGGGCATCCAAGTGGGGCGACGTTAATGACTTCTATTTGCTCACCAGGAATAATTCCAAGTGCCATTATTCGACTCAGTAACGCAGTATCTGGATGGGTAAGAGAAGTGATGGTCGCTGCGCTATTTTTGGAAAGTTTATCTAATGTCATTGATTATGAGAACAATTTGCAATAAAAGTATGGCGCATCATACCTCATTGACTATTTTCTTTAAACTAGATTGCGACAATAATCTATTATTGCTTGTTATTTAAGGTGTTTACTAGTTAAGATGAACTAAACCATTGCCATATGCCTGACTGTATTAAGGGGTCCTGCCAATGAGTAACGACAAAAAAAAATGGACGCTCAAAAGCATTGCGGCGGAATTAGGTGTGTCAAATGCAACTGTATCGAATGCTTTTAACAGACCAGATCAACTCTCTAAATCCAAACGAGAAGAAATCCTAAAAGCCTGTAAAGAATTGGGTTATTTTGGACCTAACAAGGCAGCCCAATCGCTGCGTAAGGGCTCGTTTAACATTGTCGCGCTGGTACTACCCGATAGCGTTGAATATATGGTATCAGATCCCGTTGCGAGTAGCTTTATGCGAGGAGTTGCAAGCGTTTTAGAAGCTCAGCATATTAACCTACTCTTGTTCTCAGGCACCGCAGATAATGTCGGAGACATTGTCGATTTCGTCGACGGCTTAATTTGTTATGGCCGCCCGCGTAATCCCAAGTTAATTGAGCATCTTGCGAATGTTAGCAAACAGGTTGTGACGGTTGACTTTGATTTGCCCGCACATGCCAGTATTAATATCGACAACCAACAAGCCGCCTTTGATGTAGCGAGTAAAGCATTAAACGACAATAGTGATGTTGCTATTTTTGGTTTGAGATTATTAGACACTGATTTGCTATGCCGCGTATATGAGCAGAACCTAACAGATATAGAGACCTCTATTGCGCATCAGCGTTATAGCGGATATCTCAAAGCCATTGAAGAGCGTGGGTTAACACTTGGCGAAGACAGAGTGTGGAATATTCCTGAAAGCAGCGAAAGGTTTGCAAATATCGCCGCAAAAGAACTACTTAACCTCTCACCAAGGCCTAATACCGTGCTGTGTATGAGTGACTTAATTGCACTACCGCTGTTAAGAGAAGCCAAAAAACTTGGTGTAAAGATACCGCAGGATCTTAAAGTCGTTGGTTTTGATGGCGTTGATGAAGCGCTACGCTTTAGTCCCAGCTTAACTACCATTCATCAAAATAGTGAAGAAAAAGGCCGAGAAGCAGCCAAACTCTTCTTAAATAAAAGCGATGATAAAGTAATGCTTGGCTATACCTTAAAAATGGGGCAAAGCTGTTAATTGCCCCAAGCTAAATACTCAAATACGAGAAGTTCCTTACGGACACATGCCTTCCATTTCGAAAAGCACCTCTCCCCAAGGATCATAGAATGTCCATGTACAAAACTCTCCACCTACACCTCCACCAGAATTGCGACTTGGATATCGCCCAGTAGCTGGCGGTAAATCAATAGCACCATCTGAAGTATCACTACTTTTCACACTCGCTTTTCTATATATATTAAGCGTTTCAAGAACACAATTCGATACTTGATTTAGGCTTGCAGGATTCTCTCGTAAATAGCGCACAGATACTCCTGCGAATGTCGTCATGTCTTTATTTAAATCCATGCGAATATCATTACTAAACTCTAAATTATATACCACTCTATGGTTGCCATTAATTGCATCATAAAATTTTATATCTATCATTCTTCTGCGCGGTACATACTCTACTTGACCTGTAAATCCAACACCTCCCACACCTACCGTGTAACCAAACTGAGTAACACGAGTAGTCTCAAATGCCGCCCTTAAGCTACCATACTCTTCAATTAATGCATTTTCCGCACGTCTTCGTAGAGTCGTTCTTGTCCTTTCGTCGAACGCGAGTATTGCAGCTCGGGTAATAGCTTCATTTTCACAGTTATTTTCAGATAACGCTTGTTGGCGGCTAGTGCTAGTATTGATACTCAGTGTAGATTGCATACTTGATGAATTATACTCTTGGGAAACTTTCGTTGTTGCCCGGCCCCAAGCATCATAAGACTTGCTTAACTCGTCCGCTAATGCATTTGCATGATTTGGTACAGGTAAAATTTGACTACGAAGCTCCATTTCCGCACTAACCCCTCCTTGATTAGCATGCCATAACCTATAAAGCCACTTCTGTTTTGAGTTTGCGTTGATAATTAAGACTTCTTTAGTATCAGAGTAACATTCTTGAATGTAATCCCTATCGAATACTCCTTCATTTTCGTAACACGTCAGTGCTGGCAGATATTTTTTAGCAAAGCTTTCAGCGTTACTTGCATCGCATGTATAACATAGCTCCAAATCATACATTTTTCTGGTTGAAGCTTCAGCTGTAGCAACCTTAGTTAAGGTTAGTACAGCCGCTACCACCGAACTTGACACTAACAGGTATTTATTCACTTATATTCTCCTTAATATATAGTCAGCTGAATAAATCCAGATTAGTAAAGCATGAAACCATATAAGGAACAAGAATATTCACAAGCAAACACATTTACCTAACAATTTTGTTTGAAATCAGTCCTGCTGTGATTAAGAATATGCAAGATATTACTAAACAAGCCGCTAAGCCATACTCCAAAAAGATCCACCCTGACAATACTGTACCGAGTAACCGCCCGATGGCGTTCGCCATATAATAGAAGCCCACATCGAGTGACACTCCATCACTATCGGCCAAACTCACAATAAGATAGCTGTGAAGAGATGAATTGATAGCAAACACAATACCAAAGAGTAAAAGCCCACCTACTACAGCTAAGCTTGTCCAGAGCTGCGTTTGAAGTGAAATAGCAATCAACAGCGGAATAGCCGCTAAATACAACGCCCATCCACTGACTTTACTTGGTGTTGATGCAAACTTATCACGACTAATAAACCTTGGAGTTGTTGATTGCACGATGCCATAACCGATAACCCAAGTAGCCATAAAGCCACCAACCCACCAATGATCCCAACCGAACTGCTGCGATAAAAAGACTGGAAGCGCAACCACAAACCAAACATCCCGTGCGGCAAATAAAAACAATCGCGCGGCAGACAGCATATTAATTGCTCGGCTTTTTGAAAATACATCGCTAAATTTGGGTTTGCTTTTAGCCTTGCCTAAATCGCTTTTTAAGCTGATAAGGCTAAACAACCACACTAATAGCAACATGATTGCCATTAACCACATCGCGCCGGTAAAGCCAAGTAAGGTAAGCAGCAGCCCGCCAAGAAAAAAGCCAACGCCTTTTAGCGCATTTTTAGAGCCGGTAAGTATTGCTACCCACTTAAACAAGGTCCCTTCTTCACCCGATTTTACGATGGCCTTTATCGCACTTTTGGCACTCATTTTATTGAGATCTTTGGCAATACCTGAGAGCGCCTGTGCTGCCATAACATAAGGCACGGTGAGCCAGTGCGTTGGTACTACCAACATCAATAATGCCACTATTTGTATGCCTAACCCAATATTCATGGTGCGGTTTAAGCCAATGCGTGCGCCAAGCCATCCTCCGATTAAATTGGTGACAACACCAAAAATTTCATAAAAGAGAAATAGCATGGCAATTTCAAGCGGGTTATAACCCAATTGATGAAAGTAAAGCACCACCAACATTCTGAGCGCACCATCCGTTAAGGTAAACGCCCAATAGTTGCCTGTCACAATGAGATATTGCTTGATATTTTGAGGTATATTGCGCAGCTGCATAATGCTTTATTCGCCTAACGACAATCCGACTTTACGTACTAATTCCGCGGTACGATTTGCATAGCCCCACTCGTTGTCATACCACACGTACAACTTAACCTGAGTACCATTAACTACCATTGTAGATAACGCATCGACGATACTAGAGCGAGGATCCGTTTTATAGTCAATAGAAACCAATGGTCTTGATTCATAGCCTAAAATTCCGTTAAGCTCAGTAGCAGCAGCTTGCGCCATCCAGTGGTTAATCTCTTCCACTGTAGTTGGCCGCTCAACCTCGAAAACGCAGTCTGTTAATGAAGCATTCGCCAATGGAACACGAACGGCGTGACCATTTAACTTACCTTTTAATTCAGGAAAGATATGGGTAATAGCAGTCGCTGAACCCGTTGTTGTCGGAATTAAACTCATGCCACAGGCCCGCGCGCGGCGTAAATCCTTATGTGGCGCATCCAAAATGGTTTGCGTGTTGGTGATGTCATGAATAGTCGTCATCGAACCGTGCTTTATGCCGATATTTTGTTGCAGGACTTTTACCACGGGCGCTAAGCAGTTTGTGGTACAAGAAGCGGCTGTAACGATTTGGTGGGGCATATCGTCATATAGATGGTCATTCACTCCCATCACAATATTCAATACTCCTTCTTCTTTTACCGGTGCCGTAACAACAACACGCTTAACGCCTTGATCTAAATACTGTTGCAGCAAAGCTTTGGTTTTCATTTTGCCGGATGCTTCGATCACGACGTCACATTGAGACCAGTCGGTTTGCGCAATCTCTTTGTTTTGAGTCACCGACAACACTGTTTCACCTATTTGGATCTGTTCATCTTGAAAAGACACACTGTGATGCCATTTACCATGGACAGAATCAAACTCTAGCAAGTGTGCTAGAGTTTCTGCATTGCCCGCAGGATCGTTAATTTGTACAAACTCGATTTCAGGCCAGTCAAAGCTAGCGCGAAGCGCCAAACGCCCCATTCGACCAAAACCATTGATCCCTACTTTAATTGTCATAAGAACTCCAAAATCTAATTATTAGTTACAGCAAGTTGCCATGCGTGTTGGCCGTTCGCCCATCGCATTTAGCCTCACTAACTCAGCTTTTATATAATCTGGTTGATGCATAACCGTGGCGTTTATCACCGCCTTCATCCATAGCGGTAGCGTTGGGTTTATAGAATAAAATACCCATTGTTTTTGCTTGCGATCACATAGAATTCCAGCCTTCTTTAGCTGCGCCAAATGCCGTGACACCTTGGGTTGGCTGTCTTGTTCAAGCGCAGCCATTAGCTCGCAAACACATAGCTCACCTTCCACCATCAACATGGCAAGCGTTTTTAAGCGGATCTCATCCGCTAAGGATTTATAAAATTGCAAGGGTGTAAGTAGCGTATGTTGTGGCTTACCTTCGCGTAGTAGGGAAATAACTTGTTCATTGATGTCGAACAAGGTTTGCTCATAAGCATTATTGCGATTTCGCTCAGCTGGACTCGCAATATCCCACGCAAGGACATGTTCTCCTTGCAGTTTACCTTCGCATTCAGATTGGACTTCAGAGCATAAGGTTACCACCACATCAAAGTGTTCGTCCTTATACTCATTGAGGTGTTTACTGTACAGATTGTCCGTATTAATCCCTAAACGGCGTAGCATTGACAGCGTAGTCGCATTCACAGTGCTCGGCTTAGTGCCTGCACTATAAGCATGAACATCCGAACCACCATGAAAGTTAGCTAGCGCCTGCGCTAAAATTGACCGCGTTGAGTTTCCAGAACAAAGAAAAAGTATCTTCATCATTGCATAACAAATTAATTATATAACTTTATTGTTATATAGATAATCCGCTATGTCAATTACGCTTTGTTGATATTTATCTATACATAGCAGCTCAACTAAGATTGCGAGCCGCTACCAAGGATAATCGATGTTGAGGAACTTAAAGCCAGCTTTCTACGCGCAACTTTGGCTCCTCGCTATGGTTAGAAAAGCAGCGATTGAATGTTATAGCTCTGCTCTGTTGCGTTTTCAGAAGTTTTAATCATGGCTTCATCTTTTGCGAGATCAACTCGCAACTCCGCTTTTGCATTATTGCCCTCCCAAGTTATAACCAGATTTGAGCCTTGGCATGTTACTGCAAAATTGCCATCAAATGCGCAGCAAGTATTACGCAGTTTAATTAGAGTTTGCAGACCCTTCACGACAGGTTTATCGAGTGCAGCTTCCACCATCACTACATCCAAATAAGGGCGGTTGATATCGCGCCCAACATTACTTTTTTCAAGGAGCGCCATGTCATTTTCCATCGCCAATAGACCACCGTAATAAACTTGTGGTACTCCAGGGCAAAAGAACTGAACTGCTCTTGCTACTAAATAATAAAAATCATGCTTCCCTAAGGCTTCATAATAACTGCAATTGACTTGATACAAGTCGACATTGCTCGCTGCAGCGCCGGTTGCCTTGCGGCTTTGACCATTACTGTTGCTATGGATCTGCTCAACCAAAGCATCAATTTGATTGGCATCGAGTAACCCTGGTTTATCCCCTTCAGGCCCTGCGTCAATAATGCCAATTCCGTCATGAGTATCCAGCACCGTTAGACAATTACGCGGCGCAATGTCCAACCACTTGGCTAAAGCCGAAAAATCTTTATTGAATAAACTGTGTAAAATAAGCGGAGGGAGCGCAAAATCATAAACACGGTCGACTTTGCTGGCAACCTCTACTTGAGTTTTGTAATAACTGTGAATTTCGGCAATGGTTTCCATGCCAAGTTCATTGGCGCGCTTAGATAATTGATTGATAAAAGCAAAGGCCTCATCAGTCATAAAACAGCTGGTATTTGCGCGTTTGATTGCATATCCTGCGGCATCTAGTCGAATAATTTTCACTCCACTGTCTGCAAACAATGTTAAGACTTTTTCTAAATAAGCGCGCCCCGCTTCTGACTCAACATTAATATCAATTTGGTTATCAGTAAAAGTGGTCCAAAAATCCACAACTTCGCCACTCACTAACACCTTTTTAGAAAAGCAACTTCCTGGCCTCGGACGATAAATTGCTTGCGCTTGCACTTGCGTGATGCCATCAGGAAAGACATCTTCTTCTTTTAAAAACATCGACCAAAACTGTGACTCTTGGCCATGAGCCAACACATCTGCAAATTCTGCTGACTCTCCTGACACATGGTTAACGATAAGATCTGCCATTACCTCATAGTGCTCGGCAATCAACTTAATATGTTGCCAATCGCCCAATCGTCCGTCGACTTTGGCATGGTCAATCGGGTCGAAACCTGCGTCACTACCATCAATTGGATAGTAAAAAGGCAAAATGTGGACACCACCAAATAGTCCAGCTAACGGGCCCGTTAGTAACGTATTTAATTGTGCAAGGCCGCCGCCAGACAGGCGGTCAGCATACGTGATCAACTGAACTTGGTTTTTCATAATTTACTCATTAAAAAAGTTGAGACTTAATCGATTAAGTTATATCTTTAATCATGAACAAACAATAATCAAGTTTTATCGTAGCGTTCTACTAAAAATAATTCGCTTAATGCAGATTAGTATTACACTCAGTCTTATGTAAAGAAGTAGACCAGCTACATAACAAAGCCCTTCAAGAGGTGAACAATGAGCAGCAAGTCGAATCACACTCAGCTCAACACATTGCGCTGGTTAACTTATATGATGTTTTTGATGTTTGCGATGACATCAGACGCCGTTGGCGTGATCATTCCAACACTGATCAGCGAATATCAACTTAGCATGACCCAAGCCAGCGCCTTTCACTATGCGCCAATGATTTTAATTGCCTTTAGCGGCTTATGTTTAGGATTTTTGGCAGATAAAATAGGTCGTAAGCTCACGGTGTTAATTGGCCTCATGCTATTTTCATCCGCATGTTTCTTGTTCGCACTGGGTGAAACTTTCACCATGTTTTTAATGCTTTTATGTGTGATTGGATTAGCCATTGGTCTATTTAAAACAGGGGCCCTCGCTCTTCTAGGCGACATTTCTGACGGCGCACAAGAACATACTCAAACCATGAATAAAGTCGAAGGCTTCTTTGCCATCGGCGCGATAATTGGCCCTGCAATTGTCAGTTATCTATTGATACAGGGGGTGAGTTGGACCTATCTTTATGTGCTTGCTGGTGGGCTGTGCTTAATACTCAGTATCGTGACTTTAAGCACTGAGTTTCCCAAGTTTAATACCGCTCATGCACAAAACAATGCGGGCCTCTCACACACAGCAGCGATGCTCAAGAACAAATATGCACTTGGCTTTTCCCTCGCCATAGCACTCTACGTTGCAACTGAAGTCGCAATTTATGTATGGATGCCCACTTTATTACAGGATTACCAAGGTGATTTAACTTGGCTTGCAACTTATGCCCTCACCATCTTTTTTATTTTACGTGCAGTAGGTCGCTTTATGGCTGTATGGTTACTCGCTAAGTACCGTTGGCAAAGCGTAATGCTAGCGCTGAGCTTTGCTATATTTGTATGCTATTTTTTAACTTATCTTTATGGTGTTAATGCCGCTATCTATACGCTCCCGCTAAGTGGTTTATTTATGTCTATGATTTACCCAACATTAAACTCAAAAGGGATCTCTTGTTTTGACAAAGCTCAGCATGGCTCTGTTGCTGGTGTGATGTTGTTCTTCACCGCACTTTCTGCTGCGCTAGCACCACTTCTGATGGGTATGGTGAGCGATTACTTTGGCCATGTTAGCTATGGCTTTGTACTTGCGACTGGGTTTGCATTTTTACTCTTTGCGGCCATGCTGTACAACTGGTTAAAGGACCCTGCCCGCTTACTATTGAGCAAAAACGCTAAGTTGCAGCGAGTGTAACCCCTCCAACCACAAATTTTTCGCGGGTTAAAATTCATAAAAACCAAAGCATTAAAATTTTGTTTGAATTATTGATTAATTTTTAATTGCAACCAAATTAAATTGTGCTAAAAATAAACTTAATCGATTAAGTTTATTTTTAATAGACCGCACGAGTTTGACAACGATAACAAGAGGCAAATGATGACAACAATCAAAACCACCCTATTTACACTCAGCGCACTCACGCTTGCAATCTCTCACTCGGCGGCCGCTGAAGAAAAAGCACACACTACGCCTGCCGATGGCTTCGAGAAAATAGTCGTAACGGGTGTACCAAAGCGAACAACCATTATGGCATCGAGTGTTTCTGTTAGCAGCATAGGACTGGAACAAATCTCTGTTGCAACCCCCAGAACTACCGCTGAAGCATTCAAACTAATTCCTGGTGTAAGGTCTGAATCAACCGGTGGTGAAGGTAATGCAAATATCGCTGTACGTGGTCTTCCTGTCGCATCCGGTGGCGCTAAATTTTTGCAGTTACAAGAAGATGGCTTGCCTATTTTGCAGTTTGGTGACATTGCTTTTGGTAACGCCGATATTTTTATGCGCCTTGATAATACCGTGGAGTCAATCGAGTCTATTCGTGGTGGCTCGGCTTCGACTGCCGCCAGCGACGCTCCCGGAGGCATTATCAACTTGATTTCAAAAACGGGTGAAAATGAGTCAGGCAGTGTTGTCACCACGTTTGGTTTAGATTATGACGAGTTTAGAACTGATTTTGAGTATGGGAGTTATTTAAGTGACGACATAAAATTTCATATTGGTGGCTTTGTGCGTCAAGGTGAAGGCCCACGTGACACCGGCTATACCGCAAATAAAGGCGGCCAACTCAAAGCCAATATCACCAAGGAATTTGAAAGTGGCTACGTTCGTTTATATGTAAAACACCTTGATGATAAAACAGCAGGCTACCTTCCTATGCCAATGTATTCTAATGGCGACTCCATCAGCAGCTTTGATGTACTGTCAGATACACCTCACTCTGTTTATTTCACCGCCACGCAAGGCTTAGGTGGTAACAATCAAATTCGTCAAGGGGATATGCGAGACGGAATGCACCCTGTTGTTGATAGTATCGGCTTTGAAGCAAATTTCAAACTAGGTAATGATTGGCAAATCGAAAACAGGTCCAGAAAGTCGAGTATCTCAGGCACATTTATGTCGCCTTTCCCTGCTGAGGTCGCTAATAGCCAAGCAATTGCCGAGAGCATAGCCGATACAGGTGCGACACTCACCTTTGCCAATGGACCAAAAGCGGATCAAGCGTTCAATCAAGCACTACTAATGCGCGTTCATACCTTCGAAGTGGAAATGAATGATTTCGACAACATCATGAATGACCTAAAGCTCACCAAGTCATTTGGTACTGACACGTCACTCACCTTCGGCTACTTCATGTCATCGCAAAATATCAATATGTCTTGGTTATGGAATTCATACTTGCTCGAGGTTAAAGGAGATAACGCAGCGCTTGTCAACGTGGCCGCTGCGGATGGCACTGCATATTCTGAAAACGGATTATATGCCTACGGTACGCCCTATTGGGGAAATTGCTGCCAGCGCAACTACGACACTGAATACGATACTCGTGCCCCATATATCGCCTTTTCAACAAAGCTCGGCGATATTTCAGTTGATGCGAGTGTGCGTCATGATTCAGGTAAAGCGACAGGTACATTTGCAGGTGCTGTAACATCTCGTGTAGATATCAACCGTGATGGCACTATATCAAAGCCAGAGGAGCAAGTTGCAGCCATCGATCTCGCTAACCCCAATGTGGTTAATTACGATTGGAGCTACACAAGTTACTCTGTCGGCGCAAACTACCAAATGACCTCAAGCAGCGCCATATTCGGCAGATTTAGTGAGGGCGGTCGTGCAAATGCAGACAGACTATTGTTCGGTAAAGTGAATATTGATGGTAGTGTAGCTGATGAAGACGCTGTGGATGAAGTGACACAATATGAATTTGGTATCAAACAAAAGTTTGAACAAGGTCGTCTATTTGCAACTTTATTTTACGCCGAAACAGAAGAGCAAAACTTTGAGGCAACCAGCCAAAAGTTCTTTGACAGGAAATACGAAGCACAAGGTATTGAACTTGAAGGTGTCTATTTTATTGGCTCCTTCGACTTACGAGGTAGCTTAACTTGGACCGATGCTGAAATCGCAAAAGATGCACTCACTCCCGAAGTCGAGGGTAACACGCCAAGACGGCAAGCTGACTTTGTTTATTCCTTATTGGGTAAATATAACTTCGATCAAGGTGCTATCGGTTTAAGCCTAATCGGCACCACTGACGCGTACGCACAAGACAACAACGAGTTAAAATTTGACGGTTACACTCAGGTCAACGCGTTTGCAAGTTATGATCTGACTGAACGCTTCAATATCGCGTTAAACGTAAACAATCTCTTTGATACCACTGGATTAACAGAAGCCGAGGAAGGTGTAATTCCAACTAACAATATTATTCGCGCTCGCAGTATTAACGGCAGAACTACGTCTGTCACTTTAAAATACCGTTTCTAATTAGGGGTAGTAGTTATGCAATTAACATGTTTTGGCGAGATGCTTATCGATTTGTTACCTACCGGCGACGGTAGCTTTAAACCTATTGCTGGCGGCGCTCCAGCGAATGTAGCGGTAGGCTTTGCTAAACTTGGTGGCAGTGCTCGGTTTGTGGGAGGTTTTGCTGAAGATCCCTTTTCGCTGCAATTAAAATCAACCTTGGCGCTATATGCTGTTGGAACCGAATATTGTGTACCCATAAAAGGAGCGCAAACCGCCTTGGCTATCGTCCACCTAGACGCTCAAGGAGAACGAAGCTTTTCGTTTTACCGCAACAGTACCGCTGATATTGCAATCCGCCCAAAAGACTTTGAGCATTTGCAATGGCCAGATCACGGGATATTTCATTTTTGCTCCAACACGCTTACCGATGCAGAAGTGACAAGTACCACCATGGCGTTATTAAAGTCTGCTGCGGCTCATAATCAATTAATTTCATTTGATGTTAACCTGCGCTTGAATCTATGGCAGGACTTATCTTGCTTATCCGAACGTATAGAGGCTTGCTACCCCTATGTCGACATATTAAAAGTGAGTAAAGATGAGCTGAGATATCTTGCTGAAGAAAAGAACATGAGAGAGGCTAGCTATTTAGATTGGTTACTTAGTGTCGGCGTACAAGCGGTGATCTCAAGCGATGGGCCAAACCCTTGCAGTGTATTAACAGCTAAAGACTTTTATTCCGTCGCCTCTCCTACTATTGATGCGGTTGATACAACCGGCGCTGGGGATAGCTTAATGGCAGGGTTTCTATTTCAACTCAGCCAACATGGGATCTCAAAAGATACACTAGTGCAAAACTTCCCAACCGTAAAAAAGGCACTTAGCTTTGCTGTGAAATGTGGTGCGTTTACTTGTGAACACAAAGGTGTCATGCCCTTTATGCCAACGCTTATAGATGTGTCTGAACGGTTTTCTTCCTTCAACCCTGAGGCTTTGTTAGGTTAATACCTAAAGCGGGAAAAGGCTTTCCCGCTGTTTTATTATAAAAGTCGAGACTTAGAACCCGGTTTCATAGTCAATATGAGCAGAGTTTGTCGTCTCGTATGTACCATCAGTATAAAGAATAGTTGCAGTCGCATTGTACTGACGATAAGCACGAATGGTCATGTTACACGTCGTACCACCGCTGCAGTTCGCATCACCATTCCAAATTACTTTACTAATCGCTTTAGTGGCATTTGCGATATAGAACTTACCTGAAGTTGAATTACCGAAAGAAAAATCAATTCCAGAACAATAGCTAGTATTGTTACCCCACACATTACCGCCTGATTTCACGTTCAAAGAGCATTTTAAATCTGCCGCTTGTGAACTAAAAGACAGACCACCTAGTACAACCAATACTGAAGCAATTAATGTTGATTTCATTATTATTTCCTTTAATTAAGAATAAGTTAAGTAACTTTTAGTGACCAGTTTCATACGAGATACGTGATACATTCGTTTCTTCGTATGTGCCATCTTTGTATAAGATAGTCGCCGTTGCTGTATGTGTTTGATACGCATAAACAGTAAGTGCACATTCAACACCTCCGGAGCAGTTTGCATCACCATTCCAAATCACTTTGTTAATCGGCTTGCTGATATTTGTTAAGTAAAATTTACCTGTAGTTGAGTTGCCAAATGAGAAGTCCATACCAAAGCAGGTTTGTCCGTTACCGATGACGTTGCCACCTCTTTTCACTTGTAGGTCGCAATTCAACTCTGTTGCGCCAACGCTGCAGGTACCAACTAGTGCAATAGCTGCAAGTATCTTAGTTATTTTTTGTTTCATCTTGCTCTCCTTATATTTATTATGTTAACAACCAAGAAACCTTGGTTAAAAAATAAACTACACAATAAAAATAAAAAATTCAATTATTTTAACCCAATAAAAACATAAAATTCACAATAAGTTCAGAAGGCCATGTTCATTCGACTTGATGGCAAGGGATTTAAACGCTGAGAGTCAGCTGTAGAGATTATCGAAATAATAGACTAAATAAAAAAAGGCCGCAGCGGCGGCCAAACACATCATGGGTAAAACAATGAAGGGATGTAAGTGTGAATACACAGCCATTCTATGCGAATAACCATAAATTAAAATCACATTATAAAGATTGTTATCATCGCTTTTTTCGAACAGTCAATTTTCTACGACACTCGTGATACAATTGCGGGATTAAAAATTACAACTAATTAACCATGCCATTACTTTGGATTGTTACTTTACTTTGGGCGTTCTCGTTTTCTTTAATTGGTGTCTATTTGGCAGGCCAAGTCGATGCTTGGTTTAGCGCTTTATCTAGAACCTTGCTTGCTGCAATTGTGTTTATTCCATTTTTGAAATTGAACTCAGTGAATAAAGAGTTGATAATCAAGCTGATGGCAATCGGTGCAGTGCAGATTGGTCTGATGTATGGCTTTTACTATCATTCTTTTTTATACCTAAGCGTACCTGAAGTGTTGCTATTCACTGTGATGACACCCATCTATATTACTGCACTCAATGACTTACTAAACCGCTCGTTCAATGCCACCTTTTTGCTGTCTGCACTCATAGCTATCATTGGTGCAATCACCATTAGATTTACAGAGCTTACTAGCGATTACCTTTTTGGCTTGCTACTAGTGCAAGGCGCAAACCTTTGCTTTGCGATAGGCCAAGTAAGTTACAAACGCTTAAGTAACCATTACCAGCTGGTACACCACCAAAGCTTCGGCTTTTTCTTTATTGGTGCGTCCCTCGTGCTCGCCATTGGATTTATGTTATTCGGCAATCCCCAACAACTCCCAAGTACGAATCTACAATGGGGAATACTGATTTATTTAGGCTTGATTGCTTCAGGCGTAGGATATTACGTCTGGAACTTAGGACTGACCCGCGTCTCGGTGGGTGAACTCGCGGTAATGAACAATGTGCTGATCCCAGCTGGGATCATTGTCAATTTGCTGATTTGGAACCGAGAGGCTGACCTCGTTCGCCTTGGTATTGGTAGTGCTATTATTTTTGCAGCCCTGCTGTACAGCAAACTCGGAACTAAAGGCGAAAAATGAGTAAAATAGTACAGCTCTTTCCAATCTGGGCGGTTATTTGCTCAATAGTTGCCTATCTTTTTCCAACTCTATTTAGCGCGTTTAAAGGCGGTATTATTCCGTTATTAATGTTGATCATGCTCACAATGGGTTTAACCCTCACTACAAAAGACTTTTTACGCGTGCTTGACAACAAAAAAGCCATTTGCGTTAGTGTACTGCTTCAATTTACCGTAATGCCGAGTGTTGCCTACTTGATTGCAACCACAATGAGCGTAGAAACTGACTTATTAATTGGTATGATTTTAGTGGGCACGGTTGCAGGCGGCACGGCTAGTAACGTTTTGTGTTATCTCGCCAAGGGAGATGTCGCGTTATCGATTTCTATGACCGCGATTAGTACTTTACTCGGCGTGTTCTTAACGCCACTGATTACCACATTGATGATAGGCCAGGTGGTTGATATTCAGTTTTCTGATATGTTGACGAGCCTGCTAAAAATTGTGCTATTTCCTGTGGCTGTGGGCGTTGCTTTCAATACCTTGTTTGCCAAACCACTAGCGCACTCTGTTATCAAAACAACTCCGATACTGCCTTTACTTTCAATGCTCTCAATCGTTTTTATCATTGCAGTGATCGTTGCTCTTAATCAACCTAAACTTCAAAGCATCGGGCTCGTTATGCTGGTTGCAGTGATCCTGCACAATACTACAGGGCTACTTTTGGGCTATTTCATTCCGAAACGGCTCGGTTTTGACGAGAAGGTATGTCGCACCATGGCCTTTGAGGTGGGCATGCAAAACTCGGGGCTTGCTGTTGCGCTTGCCATGAAGTTTTTTACTCCTGCGGCGGCCGTAGCAGGTACCCTATTTTCTATTTGGCATAATGTCAGCGGCTCGATATTAGCAGGAATATGGCGACGAAGCGCCATCAGCTCATCTGATAACTATAAAGCCTAATATCAAAGGTTAGGCTTTATTGTAATTGCTTATAAAAGTGAATTTTGCAATCCGATGAGCCGTTGATTTGTTCACAATTTACAATCTGGTAATCGCGGCTTATTAGCATCAATAGCATGTTTTTGAATAGGTTTCTCGACTTTACTCTAATGGCGCTATAGCCTTGCGCTTTGCACCAAGTTTCTTGCATCACCAACAGCTGCTTGGCAATACCTTTGCCGCGATATTCGGGGATGACCGCGCCTAACCAGCTATAAAACTCGTTGTTTGGCAGTTCGTGACCTAGCTTATACCCTACAGGCTTGCCTTGAGCGTACGCCACCAGCAATAAATATTGTTTATCTCGCAGTTTGTCTCCGACTTCCTCACCCTTTCTTGGCGTGGCAAATTCAGGAATTTGGTTTTCTATCGCAAGAAGGTCATCTATCGAGCCGACTTTATATTCTAGATTCATATTAATGTCTGTGTAATTGAAAAGGTATCGCCAACAGTCACTTCGGCATAAGCGCCGTTAATTAGCGTTAAATTCGGCGCTTGATGGCCTATATCCACATCGTATAGCACGGGGAAATCGCAACCAGTAAAGACTTTTTGCAATGCATCTAGGTGCGTCCAGTCGCAATCTTTTGCTAGCGGCTCTGGATTTCGACCAATTAAAACTCCTGCGACTTTCGAAAACCAACCTCGTAATTTAATACTTTGCAGTGCACGATAGTACGCCGCTGGCGGCATTTCGCCATTTTCAAAATATAAGATAATCGACTCATCAGGGTGCGCCTGTGAAAAAACGTCCAGATCAAAATATTCCGTACCAGCCAATAACATGTGAATATCCAAACAGCCGCCTAATAATCGACCAGCAAACTGCTGCCGGTGATTGCCATTGGCCAAAATACGCCATTGAGTGCTCGCGGACAAGTTAAATCCAGCATCGGGAAAATCAACAAAATTGAGTGGCTCAGCTTCAAAATGTGTCGAGGGAAACTGCGTAAAAGAGTCATTAGGCGCGCGCCTCAAATGGTTAAAAAGTCCAACCGTTAAAGGGTCTTGTTGATGGGCATTTAATTGCATAAGGTTAGTTGCATGCACGCTTGCCCAGCCTAGTTTGCAAGTCACTGCGCTCAGCAAAGTGCTGACATCAGAGAAACCGATGAGCCATTTTGGCGGAGCATGCGCCAACTTTTCCCAATTAAGTAATGTCAGTAAATCCATTGCAATTGCACCGCCCCATGGCGGCATAATCGCGTCTATTGTGTCGTCGAGTAAGTATCCCATAAGCTCATTAGCACGGGTTTTGACATCCGCGCTAACGTAGTTGTGGTTATCGCGCAGGCATTCACCAACCACGAGTTCAAAACCTTGTTGCGTTAGATAATCCAAAGCGTTGTCTAGTCTCGCGTGCATAGCAGCAGGTACGCCCGCTGAGAATGCCGTGATCGCAATTTTACTGCCCGCTTTCAACGGATTGGGATACTTCATCATGATTTCCGTTATTTTTTTGCTTATCCTACCTGAATTTCCGCTTTTGCATACTTTAAATTCTCCCGTTTCGGGCGAGCGATCAAGTATAGAAAGGTTAACGGCCCCAAGCGTCCAATCAGCATTAAAAAGATGATTACCGCTTCACCGGGTTCAGACAATGAGCTGGTGATCCCTCGAGACAAGCCAACCGTGCCTAATGCCGACACTGCTTCAAACGTGATATCCGTTAAATTTGCCTGCTCAGTAATCGTTAAAATAAGGGTTGCGAGCATCACGGTAAAAAAGTACACCACGGTGAGACTAAGCGCCTTAAATACCGTTTCAGGCGAGATCTGTCTGTGTCCAATAGCGACTTGATCTCTGCGTCTCAAATAAGCGTAAGTTGCCATTAATAGCACCACCACTGTGGTTATTTTAAGACCACTGGCGGTACTCATAGAGCCGCCCCCTATTATCATTAACCAAATGGTCAACACGGTACTTTCGTCATTCACCAGCGCAAAGTCGATACTGTTAAAGCCCGCTGTCCGTGGCGTCACAGCTTGCATCCAGGCGGTGATCACTTGCTCAGACACCGGCAAATTTCCAAGGGTCTCTGGGTTATTTGCTTCAAAAAGCCAAAATAAGCTAAATGCCAGCACATTTAACACCGCTGTTGCTATCAAGACTAACTTAGTGGCAGATCCAAACCGGCTCCAACGGCGTCTTTTCACTACATCCATCAACACTACAAATCCAAGTCCGCCAATCACAAATAATCCCGATATCACAAGATTAACGACCCAATCACCACGAAAACTGGTTAGGCTGTCATCATGCAATGCAAATCCCGCATTGTTAAAAGCCGAAATAGTGTAGAAGAAGCTTTGCATTATCGCATCACCAAGCGGTAGCGTTTGATACCAATGGGCAAGCAAAATGGTAAATCCTATAGATTCGATGATCAGTGCATAAACTAACACGCATTTGGCTGTATCAACCAACTGATCAAATCGAGCTATGCCAAAGCTTTCTTTTGCGATAAGTTGTTTACTAATGTCCATTTGCTGCCCCATCCCCCGCAGCACCACAACCGTAATGGTCATAAAACCAAGTCCACCGATTTGAATAAGACTAGCAATAACAAGATGGCCAAAGGTCGTAAAATCATTTGGCGTACTCAATACGGCAAGTCCTGTCACCGTTACCGCGGAAGTTGCAGTAAATAACGCTTGCATCACTTTGATGTCTTGGGTGTGTGCTATCGGTAGCAACAACAAAATAGTACCTAAAGCTATCAGCCCACAAAACCCAATAAACAGAACTGCTGGGGGGCTTAACCTCAAGGGCTTTTTGCGGGCTTTGGGCTGGCTACTTGGATAGGGATAATAATGGGGACTCCATGTTTTCATTACGCCCCCAGTTTTAGCGCGATAGAATTTAACGCTTTTAACTGACCGCTGAGGATCACTTTATCATCTTCGTTGATCAAAAATGACTCTGCCGGATTGCTATAACACGCTTTGCCGCGCTGTACTAACACAGCCTTGATTTCGCCCTTTGCACGCTTTAATAGCGTTGCCAAAGACTGCCCGCAGCTTAATTTATTCACGATGACTTCCACCATATAAAAACCATGCCCCAATTGCATATATTGATTGACCATGGGGTAATTCAGTGTTTGTGCGACCCTGATCCCCATTTCTTCTTCAGGGCGGATCACGCGTGTTACGCCTAAGCGGGATAAAATTGTATGATGCGCTTCTGAGCTGGCCTTAACCCAAATTTGCTCAACGCCTAAGTTCTTTAACGACAGTACACATAAAATGCTCGATTCTAGGTTTTCACCTATGGCGACCAATACAGCTTTGCTTCTCGTAATATCTAGTTGGCGTAATGCCGTTTCATCGGTCGCGTCTAAAGAGGTGGCATAATCAATATGCTCAACAACTTGGTTCACCACACGTTCGCGACTATCTACCCCTATCACTTTGTTTCCAAGCCGCTTTAATTCCAAACAAGCCGCAAAACCAAATCGACCTAAACCAATAACTACAAATTGTGCCATAACAACCTCTATATACCCCGTTATGAGAAATGCTTATTGAGCGGTAAAAGTAAAAACCGATAACCAACCCCGGGCTCAGTTTCTATGATTTTTGGTGTAGCAGCATCGTCACTGAGTTTCTTACGTAACTGGCTGACCACAATCCGTAAATAGTGACTATCTTCCACATGGCTTTCGCCCCAAATTTGCTTTAATAAGGTTTGCTGACTGACTAACTCTTGTGCTCTTTGTGCAAGCATACTAAGTAGTGCAAATTCCTTTTTCGACAGTGCTAATGGTGCGTTATCCATAATGACTTGATGCTTTTGTAGATCTATCATCAACTTGCCGTAGTCAATGGCGAGCAAGCGTTTGTTCGGTACTAAATCTCGTAATAGAACTTTGACGCGCACTATTAGCTCTTTGATGCTAAAAGGCTTCGTCAGGTAGTCGTTTGCGCCGCCCTCAAGCAGTTTAATCTTCTCAGCCTCTTGATCTCGCGCAGTTAAGATCAATACAGGTAACTTGCTGGTTTCTCGGATCTTCTTCAAAATGCTATATCCATCAAAATCTGGTAGCCCGAGATCTAAGATAACTAAGTCTGGCAGCTCACCTTTTAGCACCGACTTGGCTTCCTTTCCAGTGCTGGCTTCCACATAATTCAGCCCTTCAGCTTTTAATGCTAAGCGGATAAAACGACGGATCTCTTCTTCATCGTCAATCAATAAAATGGTGTGAGTCATCAATGCGCCTCCTCTTTTGGCAAACTAACTTCCATTGTGCAGCCTTGCGTCGTCGGCAAAATGCGAATATCACCGCCGTGCGCACGAATAATACCTCTTGCCACACTCAGCCCTAAGCCACTGCCACCGTCTTTACTGGCGCTTTGCCGAAACGAGCTAAAGGCGGTAAAGACTTCTTTTTGCCGAGCAACGGGGATCCCAGGGCCGTTATCCTGAATAAATATCAACAACGCTTGCTGCGTTTCTCCAAAGGAAATCTCAACCCGCTCTCCATCGGGACTAAAGGTGACTGCATTTTCAATTAAGTTAAACAGGGCTTGTTCAATGAGTGCAGCTTGTATCGTGAGAATTGGACTCATATTCTGTGGCATTCTCGAGACGCATGGCGCGCCTAGCCGCAAAATCACGTTATCAATCAAGACATCAATAGACGTAGGTTGCTTCAACAGCGAAAGCTCATCCCCTTGATGCTGTAACTTGGTGGCTTGCAAAATATTTTCGATATAGCGAAACAAACGGTGGCTTTCTGATCGTGCGGACCCCAACAGCTCATTTTGCTCGTCTTGGTCTAACTTATCACGATAGGTTTCTAGCGTTTCGAGCGCTCCTATCACCGCAGCGAGCGGTGTGCGTAGATCATGAGAAACCGACAACAAGATATTGGAGCGCACATTCGCAACTAAAAGCTGCTGCTTTTGCTCTTTGATATAGCTCGATAAATAGCTGGTAGCTAATGCCACCGCGATAAATACCACTAAATTGACCACGTCCTCGGTGTTATTCATATGAAGCGTGTATCTGGGCTCTGTGATAAAAAAGTTGAACACTAGACTGCTAACAACCGCCACTCCCAGTGCCATCCAACGTTTTGCGATGAGAGAAACAACAACAACGCCCAACTGTAATACCAGCAGTACACTGATCGCTGAATGTAGCAACGAGTCTAAGGCAACGGCAAAGGCGCTGGTTAACAGCAAAACCAGAAAACTAACGAGATACTCGTTCTTGGCAATAAATCCATTCTCGGAAAACATAGTGACTCCAACTTGCGCTATGTCTTTATTCTATCCTTGTCGAAATTTCGCTGCCGTATAATTTGCGTAAAATTTACTTAGCTTTAGGCTATTTAGCACAAGAGCCTGTTTATCTATCAAGTTTGTTTTTGCATGTTGATGATAAAAAGGCTAAGCGCATATCTGATAAAGCCATTGTGATACGCTGGCACAAGCTGTTCAAAAGCAACTGGATAACTTAGAAATTCATTGAAGAATGGCCGAGAGCGAGTACTGACCACTTATTGTAAAACACTCAAAAAACGACGGCGCACAAACCTAGCAAATTGTGAACGTTTGCTGGCTAGACCAAATAAAGGCTTTAGCAATAACTCCTCAAGCTGCGCTAGCCGTAGCCTCCCCCATGCCGTGCGCGATAAGCTTATTTTGACGTCGAGAAATACGTAAACGCCAAAAACTTAAGTAGCGCAAAATTAAGGTTAACCGATGAATGTCTAGTGGCCCTAAACGATAAGTTGTATCGACTGATTTAGGCAGCGATGAGATCGCAATAAGAGATTACGGCGTAACGCCCTTATATGTGTTTGCCGTAAACGATTTAACGGCTAACCGACATAACGAAGTTGAACAGGTTTAAGCGTTGCCAATACAAATTAGCTGCTTAAAAGCAGCTAAAAAGGAATCGTTATGCTTACTTGACCAGATAAGGTTCATATGTGTTGTGCAACAAACCCAAAAGTGTACGCCTAACCTTCACGCCCCTCCGTGAACACAGGTAATTTAGGGTCTAGGTGGCACCAATTTGCCTTATACGCTGTGTAAATTTGAGCATCTACTTTTGCTGGTATATCGTCGTCAAACGTAGAGATAGCTAACTCAATTTCATCATGAGTTGAACTTTTAACACGGAAACCTAAACTTGAACCGCAATCAGAACAAAAGGTTCGAATAGTACCATTCGGCGCAACGAACTCTTTTAGCAATTGCTCACCTGAAAGCCATTGCAATCCTCGCACCCCGACCAAAGTTCCAAAAGCCGCACCATGAAATTTACGACACATTGAGCAATAGCAGTTTGCGGCTTTTTCACTAAAACCACTCACAGAAAACCGAATGCCTCCGCACAAACAAGAACCTTTATATGTATTACTCATCTTAAGCTTCCTCCATGTTGCATAACGCCCGGCTAATAAGTGAACCAAAGCAGGCGGGCGAATTGCTCTGCAATTGGCGTGACGGCTTTGGTGAATCTTAATTCAGCCGCTTGTTATGTCACTGGAATGCCACGACCTGCTTGTATCGATTTCCATCGAATATTTTTGAGAAGATCCTTATCACATTCCACTAGGAATTTTACAAAGTAAGGGTCTTTCTTAAACCAATAGTGAATGTAAGGAGCAATTCTTATTAAAAGACCTTTAATAATAAGTTGCATTTGTTTATCTAACTCATCCATAAACATAGACAGATGAAATTCGCAGAGCTCATCTTTATAATTATTTGCAACCACAATTTCATCCAATGAAGTTACAGTCCACTTAATTGAAACCTCCTTGGACAAAACACTTAATCGATACGAAAGTAAATCTATTTGGTTTAACCTTTCGTCATCACTGTCGAGAATCATAAGTTCATCACGCTTATAATTTTCCATAAAGAAGCTATAAAAATCCTCATATAAATAATTTATATTAATAAGAGCCATCTCACTAACATCTGAGGCATATACAGACTCATACTTTTCTACAAACTCCTTAACACTAAAACGATTTTCAGGTGTAATTCCATAATAGAAATTTTCATTTTCCAAATATCGGTCATAGTTTCTTTTAACGTAATCATTAACGCTTAAAAAGAAAATATCTTCATCCTCGGACACAAAGAAAATAAAAGCAGGGATATTTGAATTCAACCAATAATCTGTTGTAGAAGGTTTAACTTTATAAAAACGCCATTCATTATCTTTATTAAAAGACAGCTCAGAAGTAGACTTCAGCTGAATTGCTGCCAACTTCCCCGTAACTTCATTGTCATCGGTGACATATTCAATTAGAACATCAATACCATAGTCTCGCTCACTGAGATCTCTTATTATCCAATGGTTGGGAATAGCGCGACTAAAAACCTTATAAGAAAACGATTCACTTGTATGATTTGTGCTTCTAGTTGGCAATCTATTTTTGAACAAGGCTAACCTCAAAGTTGAAAGACATAACGCCCGCATAAAAAAATGCGGATAATGCTTGGCTAAAATTAGCGAAGAATGAGCGCCAGCCAAGCATTTGACGTCATTTTTTATGCTATTGTTATGTCACGCTAATTCGCGTGTTATTTTAGTCATCATTTTTCTTATTCTTGAATATGAATACGGCCAACTTGATGTCTCTAAGCTTTCAAAAGCCGAGACAATCCTATCAATTCTTTTAATGCCCTTCCTCATACCTGTTAGCTCTTGGACATTTCTCTTATCTTGAGGAAGCCTCAATAAATCATAATATTTCTCTTGAGCTGTTCTAACTGCAACCAGATCTAAATCTAGGCTATAACGCATTGAAATTACGTTATGTTTTTCAAGTGTATTCAACACGGCAGTATGGTTGGTATTGATTTTACTTAATACATCATTTCGATCATTCTCATTAGGAATTAGTACTTTTATTAGCTCTTCGTCTTTATATTCAGTCTTATATTGAGGAAATCCTTGTGTGTTCAAGCTGCTAGCGTAATCATCATTCAAGTATGAAACAAAGAAATCTTTATCCAAAATGATTAAAAATGGTATCTCTAACTCATTTAGGAGGTGAATTGTATATTTCGCCTTATCCACACCCTCAAGGTTTAAATAGGATAGGCCATTAGTTTCAAAATCAAACCCAGCCGCATCCCCAATTCTTTTTATGATCTCAACCTCATTTTTGCTCTCGGTAACAATGACATGACTAGAAAAGAAAAAGTCACTATTTCTATACCGATGAAATTGATAGTACTTAAAGTCATCTAAATCATATTTATCAAAAAAATCTTTAGGCAATTTATTGACTGTGGTAATAAAGCCTCTATTTTCACAAAGCTCCTTTTTAAAAGATATGATTTCCGTATGATCAACTTGATCAATCATTTGTGACGAATGTGTTGTAAAAAAAAGTTGTAGGATATTCTCTTTTTCAACTAACCCTTTAAAATATCGAATTAACTCTTTCTGAGCTTGCGGATGCAAGTTTGTCTCTGGCTCTTCTAAACCAATAATTATATTTTCATCCCTTGCCTTACCTAGTAAGTTATACAATGAGATAATCGTTAAACTTTGAATTCCAGAACCACACTCAACTAGAGGGTGACTCAACCCTGATTCTTCAATTGAAATAGATACATCTGATAAAAAATCCTTGTAACTTATAGTTTTTGAGTATTTTATTTTTATATCGAATGGTTTATTAACAGGGAACTCAGCCTTTGCATCTCTAGCAATCTTATCTAATGCATTAGTCTCAAGATGGTTTATTGCATGCCGAAATTTCACCGTATAATTATCACGGGCCGATGTTGCTTCCTTCATTTTTTCTTCAACAAGAAGCTGTAGCACACTGTGTTCCATTAACTCGAGTGCTTTCGCATCTCGATTTGGAGGAATAAGAATGAACTCAATTTGTTTTTTTATTTCTTCTATACATTCGCTATCCGTAACCCAGTTATTACCAGATTTATATTTGATCGTTCTTTTGCAACCTTTAGCATTCAGTTGAAAAGCAGCTTCAATCATTACTTTATTATTATTTATGTACTTGTCTGGTGTCCTATTTTCATCAAAGTTCTCGAAATGAATTTCAACTTTAGAGATAGATCTAGGAGCAAAACTGTGCACACCATCAACGAATGCAGATTCTTCTTTCTCATAGTTAAAAAAAACATTCAGAGCTCGAAGTAAACAGGATTTCCCCGAATTATTTTGACCAACAATAGCGTTAATTGAATCGACCCAAATATCCGCCTTTTTTATTGAGCGGAACTTTTTAATGATAACTCTTGAAATTTCCATATACACCTAGAGGTTGAGAAAGTGACATAGACATAATGACTCCCACACGGTGCTAGCCTCCGCATTTTCGTGGGTTAGCTTAAAGCCAGAGCCATAATTAGTTTGTCAAATAACTAAATAGCAGAGGCTAGCATGACTAAACATAACATACTTTTCATTGGCTTAGATACTCATAAAGAGTTCATTGAAGTTGCCTACATTGAAGACAATCGAGGCGCACAACCCATTCATTTCGGTCGTATTTCTTCAGCTAAAGTCACCATTAAAAAGCTTATCAGGCAATTTGAATCTAAATACCCTAACACTACGCTCCATTTCGTTTATGAAGCTGGCCCCTGTGGTTACTGGATTTACCGCTTAATTACTTCTCTTGGACATTGCTGTTACGTAGTTGCCCCATCGCTTATTCCTAAAAAACCTGGCGAGCGTATAAAAACTGACAAACGTGATGCACTTAAACTAGCTAAATTACTTAAGTCTGAAGACTTAACCCCTATTTATGTACCTGAGCCGGAAGATGAAGCTATTCGTGATTTATCTCGTGCTCGAGAAGTTGCGATGAAAGATTTAAAAGATGCAAAGTACCAGCTAAAAGCACTGCTTCTTCGAAACAATATCAACTATGCAGGCACGGCAAACTGGTCTCTCAAACACTTACGTTGGCTCACAGAACTAGTATTGCCACATCCTGCACAACAAATCGTTTTACAAGAGTTTATTCAAACTATAAACGAGCGAACTGCACGATTAGAGCGACTCGACAATGAGCTCTCTCATCATGTTTATCAATGGCGTTACTACCCTGTAGTTAAAGCAATCCAAGCTATGCGCGGCGTTCGCTTACTCGTGGCCGCTGGTATTGTCGCTGAGCTTGGTGATTTAACCCGCTTCGACCATCCGCGAAAACTCATGAGTTATCTTGGGCTCATTCCGAGTGAACACTCGAGTGGTGGTAAAAGGCATATTGGCGCAATTACTAAATGTGGCAATGGTCGTGCAAGGCGCTTATTAGTCGAAGGTGCTCACAGTTACCGTCATGCAGCCAACATATCGACTGAGTTACAAAAACGACAAGAAGGCTTACCAAAGCAACTTATTGATATTGCATGGAAAGCACAAATAAGGCTCTGTAAACGTTATAAAAAGCTTATAAATAAAGGCAAGCATTACAACCTCGTTGTCACCGCCATTGCCCGTGAAATGATTGCTTATATCTGGGCAATCGCAAAACAGGTTGTGCTCTCATCGGTAAATCCCAAATTAAGATTATCCAGAGTACCAGCTTAAAATGAACGAATTAGAGTTAATGTATTGGGTCAAGCATCGGGTGTGGCACAACCACCGACGGCGTTAGGATGGCAATGCTGCTAACACAGCATTGAACCACGAACATAGACTGAAAACAGGTGCCACGTCGAGTTAAGTAAGGTCTGCTCTGCTCATGAAAATGAGTAACCAACGAATACCAGCAAGAAAACCGACGAAATTACTTGCTTCAACCTATGCATTAACTCTCTCTAATTCGAGTTTAGAAGTTATGGCTTAAAGTTAGGCAAGGATCAGTGTGTGTAACTTGACAGTGGGAGTCATACCAACGCCTTAATAAACGGCGAAAAATAGCAGGCTAAAATTTGCGACGGAGGAGCACAAGCCAAGTGTTTTGCGTCCTTTGTCTTGATGGCCTTGTTAGGCGCTACCTATCCTTTTCACTACTTGATTCATTGTATAATGAACAAACTGCGAACCGAGTTCGGTAAGTTGATAAGGTTTAGTGTTTTCAAATGCTGACTCCATAGTTGAGCTAGCTGGCTTTTTAGTTTTCCCTCTAGTTGTCTGACGCACAAATTGACCATCATAGGTCGTTGGCCGATATTGCCGTATAACCCCACCTGTACTTAAGTCCCTAATTAGTAACTTAAATAAATCTGCTTCTGCACTATCTTCTCTAGGCATTATGTCACTAACTGATTGCCAAATACCTAAACGTGTAATTCCATTATTTTGATAAATCGCTCGAATAACCTTGAAGTGTATTTCGTGATATTTGTCTAGCCAATCATTGAATAACCTGATTTGATCGTCAGGGCATAAATGTGACGCTGCAGCGTTTGAAATTAAATTAATAACGTATTGCTGCTTTTCTTGAGTTTCAGATGCATCCCAAGATTTAAAAGCTCGACGAACGAGCCCCATATACTCATCAGATTGAATTCGAGCTTCATACTCGTCATGAACAGATTCAAGTCGACTTGCCATATCATCTAATGCGACCATTAGAAGCTCTATTTTGTCTTTGTGAACTTTCAACCATTCTTCATGGAGTTCATTAACTTTTCCTTGCTCTTGTTCTCCATGTATTGCTGCGCCACTTGATAAAACTTGACCAACCCATGGGATAGCAGACATTGCGTTGGCAACTACTCTACAGTACTTAGTCCATTTTCCTTTTTCTTTGAGAAGAGCCAAATCGTAAGAAATGAATTCTTCTGTTCTATTTTTATCCAGTTTTTTATTTTCTTCATCCATGATTGAACCTTTGATTGGCGCCTAACGCTTTGCTAAAAGGTGGAATAAACTGGGGTGATTTTTGCCTGCGAAGCAGAAAAGCAAAAAGCGCCACAGTTTATGGAATCCGTTTTGAGAAACTTGTTATATTTCATTAACTTGCCATTCAATTTGTTCTTTTGACACAATAACTTGCAGATAGTTACTTGTGACACCTTTTTCAGACAATAATACATGATCAAATGGTGCACTAACATCAAACCATTCTCCAGAAGTGGATACAAAACCATCAAAATCAAACTTTGAAAGGTCTACTACTTTCCCACTTATCCAGTCTATAGCCTGTATTTTGGCAACACATACGATTTCATGTGTTGGAACCGCATTATGGAAGAACACTCTGCTATGTTTGTCTGTTTCATAATCACTGCCAGTTCCGTAAATAGCTAGACTTTCATTCGGATTGCAAACGACGCGTTCAACAAGTAGCTCCCAATTAGATTGAGCCCAATCGTGAAAATAGTCCTCAAACGTAGCTACGAAATCATTGGGTCGGTTTTCAGCCTCTTTTGCATATTGTTCGTATGCTAATTTAATTGTTTCAAAACCGGAAACCAGGTGATTTCTAAAATTCTCCATTGCCGGTGCTATAAGCTCTACATTCATAAATTTAGTCACAAGGCTCGATTGAAATATAACGCCTTAATAAACTGCGAAAAATAGCAGGCTAAACTAAGCGAAGAATGAGCGCAAGCCTGCTGTTTTACGTCCAATGTTTAATTAATTTGTTAGGGGTACAACTTGCTTCATTGCTACCTTCGAGGCAAATAAACTTAAAAGAGCCCCAAAAGCTAATATTGCTACCGTTTTATCAAATGTGAAATCACTTGTTAAAATGACAGCTAAAAACAAACATAACGTATAAAAAGTGCCAGCTAAAAACAGCGACAAAAAAATTATTGCTCCATTCTTAAGCCCATGATTAAAACTTAAGATATGTGTGCTGCCGACCATAATGATTAAAAACAACAACAGTAGAGTCACAGTGAATAACAATGGAGCTTCAAAAGTCACCCCAATCGCCAAAATTCCCATCAAAAGTGCCGAGAAATAACTCAAAATAATTGCTAATGAGATTAAGTTTTCACGCGACACTAAATGTACCCCTAACGCCTTAATAAACGGCGAAAAATAGCAGGCTAAACTAAGCGAAGAATGAGCGCAAGCCTGCTATTTTGCGTCCACGGTTTAATTAATTTGTTAGGGTTACAAAACATCTTTTTTGATTGAGTGTGCTTCAAGTTCCTTTGCTATTAAATTTCGATCCATATCTTCAGGTAATAAGAATGTGATTTCACTATCATCAGTAAACTTAAAAACGATGCCGTTAAATATAAACCTGTACGAAGAGATCAGCTCCCAAGGTATCGAAGTTATATTATCTGCTTTGATTCTGACAAGGCCTTTGGGACCGGAATCAATTTTGACTGGTGACAGCCACGTGACCGTATACAAAACCCAAGCTAAAGTGAAACCTAGCACAGGAGCAATCCAAATTGTTTTAGCTAGATGACTGATAAAGTCATCTTTAGTCAACAGGCTTACAACTGCCAAAAAAACGAAAAACAACGTCCATAGTAAGCAGCTTATTAACACCCCCTTTGAAATGAGGCTATATTTCTCTTGGTTTTGGATTGATTTAATCCAAGGTTCAGTCCACTTCATTGCCTGATTGTAACCCTAACAATTTAATATCGACCCAATGGGTCGTTTATCTACCGGGTCATGGGTCATTATTCTCATTGTACCAGTTTTATCACAATAACTAACTTGTTGCTACAGATATATTTTTCATCATTATGAAAAGGATGAAAACGACCCAGTGGGTCGTTTTCTTGACTATAGGAGAAACACGTAAATACTGTATATAAATACAGTTTTTTAGAGCTGATTCAATGAGAACTCGTTCACCATTTCTAAACCACATCGCAGAGTTTATGCTGACTAAGCAATATTCGCTCAGAACAGTTGATACATATCTTAAGTGGATTTCTTCCTATATTCATTTTCATGATAAGCGTCACCCAGCTTCAATGGGCGATAACGAGGTTGTCGAATATCTCGACTACCTTGTGCTTAAACGTAATGTGTCGCCTAAAACACAAGCGACAGCGTTAAATGCATTATCTTTTCTGTATAAGCAAATAATTAAACAGGATTTGTGCCCCAATCTAACGTTTATCAGAAGCAAGCGCCAATCTAAGTTGCCAATTGTTATGACCCCCGAGGAGGTTAAACGTCTCATGTCGTTTTTAAGTAAACGATATTATTTAATTTCAGGCTTAATGTATGGTAGCGGCTTACGTGTAATGGAAGCTGTTCAACTACGAGTTCAGGACATTGACTTTGACTACAAGTGCATTCGGATCTGGAATGGAAAAGGGAATAAACATCGGGTGGTTACTCTCGCCACAGAACTTATACCTTTGCTAAGAAATCAAATTGCTCAGGCTGATGAATACTTAAAATTAGATTCCCAGAATGAACGATATGCAGGTGTTTGGATGCCAAACGCACTAGCAAGAAAATATCCTAGCGCCAATAAGTCAATTGCTTGGCAGTATCTATTTCCCTCATATAAGTTAAGTGCAGATCCTGAAACTGGGGAGATCCGCCGACATCATTTTCATCAAACACGAGTACGTAAAGCGGTTAAAGAGGCAGCCAAAAAAGCACAAATAACAAAACCTATAACGCCCCACACTTTTCGCCACTCTTTTGCTACACACCTGTTACAAAGTGGGGCAGATATTAGAACAGTACAAGCTCAGTTAGGCCATTCAGACGTTAAAACCACTCAGATTTATACCCATGTTTTACAGCAAGGCGCAAACGGTGTTGTAAGCCCTTTGAGCAAAATTTTCTAGCTTGTTTTGGGGCATAAATGAGTTAGTGGAACGTGCGCTTTGTGGAACAAAAGTAACATTGACGACCGTCTTTTGTTCCACAAAGCGCATGTCAGGTAAAGTCTCGCCCCGTTATTTTTAAACGGTGAGATTCGGGTATGGGCTACTACATTTTATACTTGGTAAAAAGTACAAATCCCAGCAAACAATAATGATCACGGTAATCAAGTCGTGCCAGTTACAGGCATATCCGAATCAAAGCCAACACTGGTAAATAGGCTATCTAATTCAAGCTCAAAATCTTTGCGATTAACATCCAACGCTTTTAATGTTGTTCCGCCAAGTAACGCCTCTTGGCCCTTTTCTAGGCGTGCATGTAAACTTGCAATTACCGCACGAATGCGATCTCTATCTTGCTGCGCCAATGCTTTTTGACTTTCAGTTTCATGATCAAGCTTTGCCAACATTTCCAGCCGCTCAGAGAGCTCCTTGTACGCTAAAAAATCTAACTCTAAATTTTTAAACAGTAATTGCTGCGCTTGATCTTTACTACTGATATCAACCTTTACAGGCCCTGTCATTATATCAGCCAACAACGCTCGGAGCTTTTCGTAAGCAGCCTCATCTTGAGAGTTGATGTTTGTAAGGTCGAATAGAACTTCGTGATCCGCAAATTGGAACTGCAGTAACGTTTTACTTTTTTCATATAGCGACGTTTCACCAGACGAGCCACTGCTCATGGCACTCATAAAGTTTTGTTTAAAGGTGTGAGCACGACCCCCACCTGCAGTATGGTGATTGTCATTTACTGTAAGCTGATTATGAGCGCTCGGGATCACTAGTTTATCTCGCTCTAAGGGTGAAAAGTTCAGTGAAGTAGGCTCTATGAGCGCTACTTGATGTCCAGTTAAAAACGTTGGCATTGGGCAAGTCTAAAAAAACAATCTCGGTGAGGGATCTTTGCAAGCATTATTCCAAATAAATATTTTCAACAATCAGCCGATGAATTGATATCAATAGCCACTGAACACGGAAATATTTCATTTTCTTAAATAACACGTACAGCTTCATGGGCAATTCATTGCCGCTTAGGTACGTTAGATTGCCCTATTTGAAGGCTAAATGGCAACGAGTCTACTGCTGAACAACTTGCCAAGCCCGTACTTAAAAAAGAAACGCCGCAGTAGCAATCAAAGCGGAATTTGGTATAAACCTTGCTGTATAAATATCAACCACCCAATGGATGTGCTTAATCATGAAGTTGACGAAGGAAGAATTACAATTCATTAACCGAACCCTAGCCGGTAATCGCGTTGCAGGTTCGCTATTGCCGGAAGCTAGGGATCAAAAGCAGCAAACTCACAGCGAGATTAAAAAGTTACTTGCGAGTATTTCAAATAGTTCTCAGTTTAGTCTCGTTGCCAAAAATGCCAACGAGCAGGTCGAGTTTCCACTTAGCGACCTATCGGCATTGATGGAGATTTTAGACAACAATTTAGAAGCACCTAATATCGTAGAAGCCGCTAACTCTAGTGCCCCACGTAGTTGGCGTACCTGCCCATCAACACCGGTCAGGTTTAGATTGTCCCCTCAAATGATGCCATTTAACATGGTCTCCATATCCCAATCCGGTGGACTGATTAATACTTTTCCCTATCAAGCAAGTGCAATCCAAATTAATGTGATCAGTCGGATAGCTAAATTATATCTTGCCGACCCTATTCCACTGTTTGCAAACGTCCACTCGATAAAAGTGACAAGCCCACTGGAGCTCGCCGTATCCTTTGCAATGAATAAAACCGATAACGAAAAACTCAAAGCATTTATTCTTCATAACTACATACAGCGCAAGGGGTTAGATTAGTTCAGCTTGATAAGCGCGAACTGGCGATCCCCGCTCCCTATGCATATTATGCGATCATTCCTGATGGGCGCAACGATAGAGCGCCGACCAAGAAGTGCTTACAATGGCTACAAGGATTGGTAAATCACTCGCATGGCGAGCAGTAAAAAAGCACAGCCAAGAATTTTATCAATCACAGCTCGCTTAGCCGTTAAATCGAATTTATCTCTTGCTGAAGCACTCAAAATTGAGACAATAAAATACCACAACGCATCTATCGTTAGCACGGTGATACACATGATAAAACCTACCGTTAAAGTCATCTTTTCTGGGTCGATAAACTGCGAAAAGAGCGCAACGAAGAAAATAGCTAATTTCGGATTCAAAAATGCAATTGCAAAACCATCCTGTGCCGCTTTGCCATACGACGTTGCCACTTGAGACTGTGATACCGCCAACCCTTGGCTCTTACTCATTAGGATTTTTATCCCCATCCATGCCAAGTAGGCAGCACCACCGTAAACCAAAAATTGATATACAATCGGAAATTGATGAATAAGCCCTGACAACCCTAAAATTGCTAGGCTGGCATAAATCCCAACTCCCAAGCCATGCGCAAGGCTTGCGACAATACCGTGTTTGGCACTATGAAATAGGCTATAACGCAAGACAACCGCTAAACTTGGACCTGGCGACATCGCACCAAAAACACAAATAGCAGCAAGGCTTAACCAGGCTGTAAGCTCCATAATTTTTCCGTAGAGAATTGCAAAACGAGTAGGATAACAGATTTGAAAAAATAGATGGCACTTTGTAAGTAAAAAGGAGCTACCAGCCCCTTTCTACGTGTTTTTTATACAGACTGCGTTTGTAATTCACATTCTGTTTTATGCTGACCAATAAACCAAATGCTGTTGGCTTCGCCATAGTAAGCTCTATGCTTTGTCTTATCTGCCATTCGCCAAAAAATAAAACCTAGGATCATAGCAGTTAACTCTAAACCAATAGAAGACCAAGCTGTCGCAGGCCAAATACCTAGACTTGGGATTGCAAACGCAATGACTGAAGTCAGTGGCAACGAGAAGCACAAAATGGCAATCGCCTTTTGTGACCAAATTGCCGTTTTACTCATACCGATAGCGAATGCTGCAATCAAGGTAAAACCAAAACACAGATAATAGACCCACATATACACAACATTGATGTTTATTGTGGTCAAGGCGGCCCATTTTGTTACAGCAAACGCGGCAGCTACACCAAGTAATGAGCCCATTGCCACGCCAACAGTCAATTTCCCCATTATTCTGGTTGATTTTGACTGCTCCGGCTGCTTTTGCTTACGGCGCTTCTCAAGCCACAATAAGTTACCCGTATAAAACAGCACTGCGCCTAAAATACCCATAATAAAATAAGCCCAACGACCAAACTCACCACCGTAACTC
This sequence comes from Pseudoalteromonas sp. JC28, assembly GCF_013319255.1. Taxonomy (NCBI): domain Bacteria; kingdom Pseudomonadati; phylum Pseudomonadota; class Gammaproteobacteria; order Alteromonadales; family Pseudoalteromonadaceae; genus Pseudoalteromonas; species Pseudoalteromonas sp. JC28. The sequence goes on from NZ_QOKX01000002.1 coordinate 459,437, forward strand.
CCAAAATGAAGACCGAATAACGTGGTCACTACCGCACCCCAAACCCCTTGCGCATCATCCACGACGCTGCTTGCCGATACTTCAAATGTGTAAGGGTTCATAAACAAATAGTCAGTTTTAGGTCCACGCATCAAGTGTTTATCACTTAACAGTTGAATTGACGCAGAAGGCATGGCGCTATTTAATCGACTCAGGGTTATACCTTTGACTTGGTAGTCAGGTGCGTAGTCTTTCGCTTTTTTCAAAATTACGTCGAGACTTGGCAAGTTTTCAACCTTGTATTCAACAGCTGAGGGGGCTTGACGTGAAAAAAGAGGTTTATCTCCATATAATTTACCTAACCCATCGTACAAAATATCGTGGAATGCGAATACAATCACAGTGATGGCGATAATAATATGAAACGGTAAGCTAGTGATCCCAATTAGGTTATGAGTATCAAGCCAAAAACGGCTCGCGCCTTTTTTATCTCTTAGGGCAAAAAAGCTTTTTACTAAGCTCGGCAATAAGAAAATAACGCCCGAAACAAGCGCAATAAAATACAAAATTGCCGCAATACCGAGTACATAAACCCCTGCCTGATCATGGCCAATTTCCCCCGCAATGCCTGCACTGCGGTGAAGATAATCCACTAGTGATGATAGTTCATTAATATAGCTGGTATGCGCCTCAAGCTCCCCTGCTTCATTTAAAGTGCCGTGCCAGAGCGTTTTATCAAGGCTCAAGCCCCGAGCGCCACCTTGCTCATACCAATTAACTGGAGAATTGTCTGCTTCGAAACTAATATTGATACCACTTAGAGCTTCAGGATGTTGTTTAAATACACGGTGGATAAGCGCATCATATTGGCTGGCATCGACTTGAGGCAAATGGTGAGAAGGAGGCGTTGCCCACTTGTCGATGCTACCTGCAAACATGGTGATAGCGCCAGCAAAGAAACCGATAAACAGCAGTAGACCGGTCGTTACTCCCGTCCAAGTATGTACACTTTGATAAATCCTTAATATATCGGCGCGGATCTTCATGCCATCCCTCTTACAACAAATAAAATAACGTAAACAACTAAATTAGCGCCGCCAAGCCAAAGTACTGCTTGTTTTGAGTTTTTGAACATAAAAACAAAACTCAAAATGAGCAACCAGATAGGAGAAATCATCCACATACTAAATTGAGTCCGCCAACTTTGTCTCGCAGGAGTTAACGTCTCCATCAAACCATCACTGCCCACCCAAGCGAAAAGACCAACGATCCCAAAGCTTAGTGCCAAGCCAAGTATGACACCTGCAAGTGTCTTCCCCCACCAGTCAGGCTGGATTTTATCAGCATGTGACAACCTGCTCATTGTGATTTCCTAAAAAGTATTAAAATGGTGAAGGGAATAAGCGCGGTAAGTACCATGACACCGATAAGCCAACTAAATACGACCGCAGCACCAGTGAAAATTTGTATTGCAAAAATGAATGTAATTGCCAGAAGAATGTAGCCAGCAGTTCTAGCATTGTTTGGCAGTGGTCGCTTTAACAAGCGCTGATGCTTGTTTGTGCAGTAAATTAACGTAATTGCAAGGCTCAGAAGAGCGACAAAAAACACACTTAACAAGGTAAAACTCCGTTTTACAATTAGATTGAGGATTAAGGTGAGATTAAGATTATAGCGAATGTTTTATTTTCAGCAACACAAAATACAATTGATATGATAATCATTTTTATTACATACAAGATATAACGAATAGCCTGATACTTCTGGATGCAACGGTCAGCTAATAGCGGCCACATTGAATTGATTTATGTATAAACGTAAAACAGTCATAATATGTTCTTTTGTTGCGCTTTTTCCAATCTATCATTACGCTTAGAGAAGGTAATTTAGGACAAACTTGCCGATGCGCATTATTTTTATTTTGCTACTAACTCTCTCCAGTATTTGTACTCAGGCAAAAACGGATAGTCGGGCGGTACACATTTGCTTTGAACGGTGGTGGCCTTACAGCTTTGTTAACGAGCAAAAACAAGTTCGGGGCATAGAGGTTGATATAATTAAATCAGCACTTATAGGTACTCCCTATCGAGTGACATTTCATGAACTTCCTTATCGTCGCTGTTTAGCAGGCGTTGCCGATGGTACATTTGATTTTACCTTACATGTGGATGAGGCCGATGGCTTTCCAATTATCGATGTGTCATTCACCACCTGGCTGCTTTCTCTTGCGGTAAAACAAGGTCGCTTCAGCAACCCTGATGACTTTTATCAACTTGCCGCCCCAAGAGTCATGATCTCAGAGGATTACAGCTACCCGGAAGCGGCTGTACAAGGGCTGAAAAAAATCAACGCAGCCATTGTCAGACGTTCGTTTTATGAGCAAAACCATGACGACGGAAAAAAGTTTTTTAGCGTACTCAATAACAACAGAGTTGATGCAATTTTAGTCGATAAAGTGTGGGCTTTAGAGATGATCCGCCGCCATCAACTCGAGGTCACTTTTCTACCGCGTCCCTTTCATGCTGAGCAGCAATTTATGGGATACAACATCGCGAACCAAACTATGGCGAGGCGTATCGAGTCGCTCTTAGAAAGGGTTCCAGATACAACAATTAAAGCTATTGAGATTAAATACCTAGGCGATGATTTTTAATTCTCAACGCAATAATTTCATGTTCAAATAACAAACAAATAACCACACTACGATGATCTAGTCCTACACTTATAATATCCGTTTATCCATTTGCCTAGCACTCGAAGGAGCTCATATGAAATCCTTATTTTCTTGGCTCATCACATTATTATCTTTGATTGTTCTTGGCGCTTGTGGCTATTGGTTTTGGCTAACGAGTGAGCAAGAAGAAATTTACAGTGTAGGAAGAATAGCAAGCAGCGAAAGTAATCCTATTCTTGAGTTTTATCCGCATATTTCAAAAGTTAACAGGCCCGTCGATACCTTCGTATTTCCGATTGCGCTAGGAGATATTGGTCCGAATACCAACCTATACTCTGGCCCTAACCAATATCCTTTTTACTGTATGACTCTGGACTCAGGCCTTGGTCAACCAGAAATAGATAACCACTCGGGACTCGGTGTGCCGGTGATGGATGAGCAATCAAATCAAGTACTTGGTTTTAGTAAAGATTGCATGGCAAAAACGCGTTTACGCTACTTTGCGATAACTTCTGACAACCAAATCAAGCCGCTAGACGAAAGAAATAAAGCGATAGACACAAACTTACTGTTACGCGTTGAGCAAGGCACCATCAATCGCTTCATTTACACTATTGTTATGCCAATTACAGTTGACGAAGTGGGTGACAGACAGGCTAAGTCTCAATGGAATAACCGACTTATCTACCAATTTAATGGCGGTTCAGGGATTGGCTTTAGACAAGGTAGGCAAAAACCGGAGCGTGTAATAGATAGACAGCTAGAGCAGTTAAAGCTTGGTTACGCAGTTATAAGCTCTAGTGGCAATAAAACCAGCTACACCTACAATATGTTACTGGCCGAAGACACTGCAAGACGGGTGAAAAAGCAATTTACTAGTTTATACGGAGAGCCACTCTATACAGTTGGGATTGGCGGCTCTGGCGGTGGGCTCGCTCAATATTTGATTGCACAAAATAGCCAAGGGATCTTAGATGGCCTTATCCCACTTTATAGTTACCCTGATATGATCACCCAAACCACTTACGCGTTAGATTGTGATTTACTGAATAATTACTTCACCTTTAGAGCCAATGACAGAAAAGCATGGCGTGATTGGACCCGCCGCCGCCATATTGAAGGCATGAATGCAATCAACGACTTTCCGCAACGAGCTGGTTTTTTGCAGCCACTCAACCAATTAATGTCCGGGTTTGTGCCCTCCTTTCCTGACGGCAATAGTGAATGCATCAATGGTTACTTTGGATTATCTACTTTTATTAATAATCCGAGGCAAGGGTTTTTAAGGGCCTTTTTTGAGGATGAGGTAGTAGAGAGAACAAACTGGAGTTACTGGCAGGACATGGCCAACGTATTTGGCACGGATCAATCAGGCTTAGGATTAAGCACTTGGGATAACGAAGGCGTTCAATATGGACTAGAAGCATTAAAGGCTCAGCAGATCACGATGGCTGAATTTATTGATCTCAACAAAAAAATAGGCGGATGGAAGCCCCAAAACCAAATGCAACAAGAAGAAATTGTATTACCGTTTGGCCACAAAGTACCTATTTGGCTCACTCTTTGGGGCAATCATAATATCACCACGCCAGATGACAATGGTATAGCACCGAGGCACAGTGGCAGCCTTGCGGCGATGGAAAAAGCGTATCGCTCTGGACAGGTATTTATTGGCAAGGTTGATATCCCTATTATTGATGCCAGACATTATCTTGAGAACGAGTTAGATATGCATCATATGTCAGCTTCATTTTATACTCGATTGAGAATGTCCGCCGCAGATTCAACCCCAGAGAATCAAGTGATTTGGGTTGCACATCAAGCGTTTAATCCAACTCAACTCGCATTTGAAAAAATGGATGAATGGTTACTCAACCTCAAAGCGCAGCCGAATTTATCCGTTACAGACGCAAAACCGAAGACACTTGCTGATACGTGTTTCGACGAACAAGGTAAAGTCATCGCCAGCGGCAACGCAGTGTTTAATGGTATCTGGAATAACCAGCCGCAAGGAACTTGTACCGCCAGATATCCAATGTTTTCTACCAGCAGAATTCAAGCCGGTGCAAACTGGGCTGGTGATATATTTAAGTGTCATAAAATATCGATTGAAGCGGCGCTTGCCCAAGGGATCTACGGGGATGTAGATATCTCAACACAACTCACCACACTTAAACAAATTTATCCACAAGGCGTATGCGATTATAGTCAGTCCGATATGGGTAGACCGCAAGATCTTGATTGACCATGAAAAGCGGCTTAGACTTAGAACTTACAGGAGAGCAACGGATTAGAATTAAGTGATGCAAGCATTATTTTCGTACGGCACACTGCAGCAGGAGCAAGTGCAACTTGATACATTCGGCAGACGATTAGAAGGCGAAAAAGCGGTACTTTGTGGATTTAAAATTGGCCAAGTTAAAATAACAGATCCCGCTGTTATTGCCAGTAGCCAAAAGGACATTCATCCCATTTTAATCGCGACAGGTGATGCAGAGGATAAGGTAGAGGGCACTGTATTTTTAATCACGGAAGCTGAATTAGCTCATGCAGATGGGTACGAAGTGGATGAATATCAGCGCATTTCGGCAACTGTTGTTTCTGGACAACAATGCTGGATTTATGTAGCAAACCAAAAAGCAATTCTCGTAGAAAGTCTATAAAATGATAGAGCTTTCCTAGCTCTATCATTAGCTACTACATATAAACTACTCACACGCCTTACCGCAGTTACTTATTGTGACTTGTTTCTGGCCCATATAGCTCGCAACGCCATATACTCGATTAAACGCAATCGCGCCGATAAACTGCCCATCATATAAAATACCTGGAGTCCAATCACTGCTATGCCAGCGACCGCTTGTTAACGCGTATTTATTTATACGATTCGCACCATTGGCAGCAACACTGAAGTTACCTCCCCAAGAAGAATTTATAGTCGGAGTACTCTGGTACACTCCAATTTGAGCAAAATGTTTGCCATAGCCATTTGCATCACGCTTTAAATCAATATAAATATTCATACCTGTAACCAAGTTAGCGATTGTTTCTTCAATATCGATATTTAACGCTCGTTCAGCACTGCTGATATTTGCAGATACGCGCCTATCCGCTAAAATTTTCTGCATTCCAAACAATGCCCCTGGCTGCTCTAGCTCACTGAACTTTCTTAAATTACTTTTGATCAAATCATCAACTTTCGCTTTTGCGTAATCACTTGCAAAGTAATCAACAAATATACTTACGCCTGGTATGGAAAATAATCCCGTTGAGCAACTTGCATCAACCTTTCGATTGTAGTTAATCGCAAGGTCTTCCAAAGCCCCTGTATAGTAGTTATATGTTGCGGTAGGAGCTAAGTTATTTAAACGTGCCGTCACAGTTACGCTGGGGCAAAGGATATCAATGCCGGAAAATTTGACCTTGGCATATAAGTTTATATTCTTGAGCGTCAACTTTACTTTGTAGTTAGTTGTTCCCGAAAAGGTTGCTGACACTCGCTTGGCATCAACGTCTATCGCATAAATACTTTTTACTTTACTCATGCCTGCAATATCACGACGCATACCCGATTCAGTTTCTACCTCAAAGCTCCTCAGATCAGAAAACAAATTGTCGGCTACTGAGCCAATATTTATCGAGCGAGCAGACTCCACCGGTGAGGGCAGGCCGCTTGGTTTTGATAACTTAAGTGTTGTCTCTCCGGCATTAACACTTAGTGTGGTAATACCAATCAAAATCAAACCAGCAAGTTTACAGATGTCTTTCACGTTCACTTTCCTTATTATGAGTTGAATGAACCCATAATATGTACAAATAATGTAACAGAAAAATGATGTGTTTATATCGGTACTATTAACACAACTGAGCTGTTTTACATCCAGATACTGAATTAAGCCACCCCATTTGATTTAAGTTGTATCATTTGCAACCTCATCCTTTTTACATACACAATTGCGACATAGTATATCGGCGTTTACTAGAGACATGGACGTCTCCTTTACATAATTTCTTTTAGATATCCACTTACTTAGTGCTTCATGCATTTAAAAAGCAAATTGTTATAAATTGTAAAACCCTGCTCTAGAAACATTAAAATAGCGCTACACTATTTTTGTACATATTGAAGAAAAGGAAAGATTCGTGAAGCGATTCAGCGTTATCGCAACTAGCATAATAATTGCCTCATTAGTTGGTTGCTCGACCGAGTCAACGCAGTCGGATATTGTAAAAACAGAAGGGATTTGGGCGGATATCCGCGTTACTTCAAATGGTGACACATCTCGTGTTGTTACAGAGTTCAATTTAAACAACAGTTCTGGCGCAAACATCATTCTTTCCGAAGGTGATAGTGTGGTTGCCAAACTAGGAAACGAAAAGAAGCAATTAGAAAAAGATGACGACTTATTTGATGTCGATTATCAAGGCTATTTTACAGCGACCGAAAAAGACACTGAGTTAACTCTTGAGTTTCTTCGAGATAAAGAAGATGAAACGCTAACCTCCAAAGTTAGACTTCCTACTCCAATTAAACTTTACTCTCCTGTTTCTGAACAGTTTAATCGTAATGATGATCTTTTAGTCGAGTGGAAACCGGAAAGTGACATAAATACCACGTTACTTATCAGCTTAAACTCAACTTGTATAGCGAATAATGGCGCTTCACATTTTGTTAATTTTGAGTCTGAAATCTCTGAGTCTAGCGGCCAATATAAAATCCTGTTGGGTGAATTAACTGGCTTTGATAACGAAGCACTGGATAAAACTAAACCGTGTGAGACAACAGTTAAGTTGTTCCGTATCCGAAAAGGTACTATTGATAGCAAGTTTAAACCTGGTAGTCGAATTAATGCGATTCAAGAAAAAGAATCTGAAGAATTCAAAGTTACTTTAAATTAGTTTATTAGCGTAACTTACCCCTCTTCTAAAAGTTCGTTCGAATAACTAGTCTAGAGTAAACATAGCCCAAAAGCTCTCGCAAGAGAGCTTTTTCTTTAATATGTATCCCACTTCTTATCCGCACTTTCCGATTCAAAGCAGCTGAAGATTTCCAAATAAGCTATTGAAGAGACTTACCTCGTATCAAAATGGCTCCATCATGAAACAAGCTGCACCGAGTGACAGCCAATATAAAAAGGCCTCAACATTTAGTTGAGGCCTTTTCAATGCTAAAACTGCAGTTAAGCTTAAAAACGATAGCTCAAATTAAGAGCTAGGTCATTTACATCATTTGCTGAAATGAAATAATGGCTATAATCGACTCCTAATGTCAAAGCTTCACTGAGTTGATAATGAACACCACCGCCTATGTAACCGCTGGTACCGCTGTCTTCGTAACGAGTGGAAAATCGACCATCCCGAACGCTGTTAATCTTGTAATCCCAATTAAACGCACCCAAGAACATTTTACCAACAAACTTATCTGCAAATGATTTTGAGTAGTTGAATTGTAATGCAAGACCCTCAGGCAAGACAGGAGCAACTCGTGCCAAAGTCATTTGGCTTTGTTCAGGATCAGCACTTAAGCCCGAAAACTCAACGCTACCTTGGCCAAGATCGATATAACGAAGTCCAATATGCCAATTGGGTATTAATTCGTAAAATGCGCCTATCGACCAACTGCTACTTTTCTCATCTAAGCTGACAACGTTTAGCTCAGTAGAATTAATTTCACTGTCTGCATTTGACTGCCCAAATGTCGCCTCTAACTCCCAATTGCTCGCCTGTGCCTGTGTTGTTAATAAACAACTACTACTTACTAATGCAAAGGCAGGTAAGAGTGATTTTCTGCGGCGAATCACCACCGCGCTGATTAATAGTAACAACATGCCTCCCATAGTCCCTGAGGACTTGTTAGTTATTGATGTAACTTGTTTCACCGCTACAGTGACATTTACTTGGCCTTCAGCCGTCGCACCAAACTCATCTTTAACAACATAGTTAATTGTATCTGTACCTTCAAATCCCGTTTTTGGTGTGTAGCTCAACGTACCATCGATATTGACGGCCACAGAACCTTGGCCTGCTGTTGCAGAAACAATGCTTAGCACGCCACCTTCAGGGTCACTATCATTTGCAAGTACATCAATGATAATTTTTGAGCCATTTGAGGTTGCCGTATCGTTCGCAACTTGTGGTGGTTGATTAGCAATAATAGAAACCGTTGCGGTACTATTACTCGATCCCCCCTGACCATCAGTGACACTATATTGAATAGTAGCATTACCCATAAATGCAGCTGGTGGTGTGTAATTCAATTGATTGTTTTCTATACTAACCACACCGAAATCGACGCTCGCCCCCGTTATGGTAAGTGCATCATTGTCACTGTCCGTATCGTTTTCAAGCACATCAATTATAATTGTTTGACCAGAGACAATTGTCACACTGTCGGCGTTAGCTATGGGTTGTGCGTTATCCGTAATTGGTACTGCAATTCCACCTGGGTCGACAATACTGCCATTGGCAATACCATCGTCATCATTTGGACCACCATCAACAATACGTAGTTGCACACACCAATCACCATCGCTAAGGCCTGCGCTCCATTCGTTGCTTCCAGGTGGTGGACAGAAACCTGGCTCACCTTGAGTAGAGAGCAACTCGTTACCTTCTCCAATCACAAAGTCTTGCCACTCACCGCCAATTAGCTTGCGATAAACCGCATTAAGTGGGATAGGTTTGCGTTGTGGTAACACGATACTATATACATCTCCCGGTTGTGGTAACCCCGTCGCAATAAAGTCGAACAAACCACCTGCATTATTTGCATCCGGATCTGAAGGTAACTCAGACTCTAACAGCTGTAAGCCACCCGTATTGTTCTGCGGTACAGTTGCACCTTTACGTAAGCAAACACCAGGGTCACCTTCAACCAAGAACTGATTTGATTCTAATGCTTGTTCTTGCACCACATTACAATCGGTGATCGCATCCATGAAGTCAGGAATACCATCACCATCCTGATCGACATAGCCTTCTTGATCATCAGGAATTAAATCCCCATCAGTATCTTCTCCGGACAATAACCCTAATGACGGAACAACCTCAATAAACACGGTTCGAGATGTCGACAAACTGGGGGTCGCATTATCTTCTGCCGTAACCCCTACTTTATAAATACCCGTAGGTACATTTTCAGGGCTAAACTCAAAGATAAATGGATCATCCGATGTATTGACTAACACTGCATCTGGCTGCCAACTGACACTCACTTGATCATTTGGATTAGGATCAGCAACCAAAGCTTCTATGGTAACCACATCATTAGAGGCGGTAATTAGGCTACGCTCTTCACCACTTTGCTGCACGACCGCCGTTAAGCTTGGCGCCACATTCTGCTCAACAATTGTTACTGTTGAAGTAGATTTAGCGCCTCTGTTAACTGAGTCACTCAAGGAAATCACAATGGTTTCGTTATCTTCACTTATACCATCAGCAAAGATATTAAAGGTGATGGTAGCACTAGTACCTGCGTTTATTACCACTTCACCCGACTGCAAATCGTGATCACTACTATCGGCTGTACCAGTTACGGTATAAGGCACCGTTACTGGGTAACTTGGTGCTGTACCATTTAGATACACCTTCACAGAATGACTACGATCTTCGGCAACTCGACTATCTTTTTGCAGCGAGATCAAAGGATTGACGTTTAGATTTTGACTCGCAGTGGCTTGTTGTCCTTGATTATCAGTTGTCTGCCAATAAACAATATGTTTACCAGGTGCAAAGATAGGTGTGCCTCTAACCAATGATACTGGCAGTGGGTTTCCTGAGCTATCTGTAGCGACAGCAATACCAAGGTTCACTTTTGTAAATAACCCAGTTGCATCCACTGTTAAATCACTTGGCGTAGTGATTGAAGGAGCATTGCCGGTGCTTGTATTATTAATCGTAATACTTGCATTAGCCTTTGCTCTGGCTTTACCTTCATCTTCAATCATATAAGTGACAACAATTGGCCCTTGTGTATTTTGCACGGCTTGGTAAGTCAAGGTGTTATTTGAAATAAACGCAGAGCCTATCGATGCTTTTGCACCTATAATTCTTAGCGTTCCGCCATCTGGATCACTATCGTTGCTCAAGACTGGCAGTACATACTGATTAGAAGCCACAGCATCGAAGGTGAAACTGTCATCAACGGCAATAGGTGCATCATTTACGGAAGTTACTGTCATCGCGACTGAAGCCGTATTTGACTTAAATTCACCGTCTGACACTGTGTAAGTAAATACATCGGAACCATTAAAGTTTGGCAATGGTGTATAGCTAAACACAGTACCTTGAATTTGAACTACACCATTTTGTGGCTGCGACACTAACTCCATTGTTAATGCATCACCGTCGGCATCACTAACCTCTGCCGAGAAGCTTGTCGTTCCATCTTCAAGCACCGCTCTTTGCATGTTGTTTGCTACTGGCGCGGCGTTAACCGGCTCAACATTGATTTCAAATGCCGGTAAGCTTGCTTGTAATGCACCATCACTGACACTCACGATGATATTACTGTAAGTGCCCACATCATCTCTAGTCGGTGTCCCCGCAATATTACCAGAGGACGTATCAAAACTTGCCCAAGCTGGTAAATTGGTTACAGCAAACGTCAGTGTTTGAGAATCCACATCGGATGCCGTCGGTGTAAAGCTGTATGCTTCGTCTTGTTTAACACTTGTTGATGGCGTACCTGAGATAACTGGTGCGTCATTCACAGCATTCACCACTATGCTAAACGCAGGCAAGGATGCGTCAGCTTGACCATCCGACACCGTAATTACGATGCCGCTATATGTGCCATCTTGCCCTTCGGTTGGCGTGCCTGTAATAGCACCCGTTGAGTCGTCGAAACTCGCCCAAACTGGAAGGTTTGTGACGCTAAACGTTAAACTATCACCATCTGTATCCAATGCTGTCGGTGTAAAGCTGTATGCAACATCTTCATTGACAGAAGTTGAAGGCGCTCCTGAAATAAACGGCGCATCATTTACTGATGTCACTGTAATATTGACTGTCGCTGCATTCGACACTAAACCTTCAGCATCTTGTACCGTATAAGTAAAGCTATCATTGCCGAAGAAATTAGCATTTGGTGTATAAACAATATTACCTGTTGTGAGTACTTGTAGTGAACCGCCTTGAGGCTGACTAACAATAGCAACACTTGCGACATTGAGCTGGCTATCTACATCCGTATCGTTACCCAATACGTTGATTTCAATGTTGCCATCTTCAAGTAATTGAGCCGTATTGTTAACAGCAACTGGCGCATCATTAACTGCTGTGATATTGACTGTAACCGTCGCCGGATCAGAACGCAGCCCTTCACTATCTTCTACGGTATAAGTGAAGGTCAATATACCATTTTGGTCTTGTTTTGGAGTGATCGCGAGCACACCATCCGAACCAACTGTAACGGTTGCAAGGTCGTAGTTACCTGCACCATCGCCTTTATCTTCAAGCGCAATATCCGAACCATCAAAACCTTGGTCTTCAACATCAGAGTCATTTGCAAGAATTGCCAATGTTGTCGCGGTATCTTCGTTTGTTGTTACCGTGTCATTACCCGCTATAGGTCGGTCGTTTACAGCGCCAATATTGACGGAAATAGTCGCAATATTTGACTTCCCACCCTCACTGTCAAGAATCGAGTAAGTAAAGCTATCACTCCCCGTCTCATTGGCATTTGGTGTATAGGTAATAGTGCCATTATTCAAGTCTATTGCCGCTTGACCTTTACTGGGCTGAGACTCAAGTGCAATAGTACCAGTTGGGTTGGTATCTTCGACATCCGTTGCATTTGCTCTCACGGGCAATGCTGAAGTTGACGTGTCTTCGTCTATATTCGGTGTAAAGTTAGCCGCGACTGGTAAATCATTTACAGGTGTAATGGTTATACTAACCGTTGCCTCATTAGATTCAGCCAGAGTCGAGTCTTTAACCGTATAAGTAAATGAATCCGAACCATTTTCATTCGCGGTTGGCGTAAAGGTCACTACCCCATTAGTAACGCTTAACTGTCCCTTAGTCGGTTGAGTTTTGATAGTAACCGATGAGGCAACCATGTTGTTTTCAGGGTCACTATCATTAGCAAGCACATTCACTGAGTTTGAGGCATCTTCAAGCGTAGTCAGCGTATCATTCACAGCCGTTGGTGCATCTTCAATCGCGTTCATATTGATTGTTACGGTGTACACCGGCGAGCTGGCATTAGCACTGTCTTCAACATGATAGGTGAAGCTATCGGTATGATTCTCACTCCCCCCATGAACATAACTAAAACTACCATCGGCATTCAGGGTTAACGTACCGTATTGCGGATCTGTGTCTTTTACTATCGTTAGACTATCGTTGGAATCGAGATCATCGTCACTCGCAAGCGACAGTAAGCCATTGTTGAAGTCCCGCGTTAATGTTGCGCCTTCATCTATAGTGAAGCTAGTGCTTTGCCCCGTTGGCGCATCATTGGTATTAACTACTTCAATATTAAATGCTGTGAGTGTATCGCTATCCGTTCCGTCGCTCACCGAAATTTCAATATTAGAAGTCGTGCCAACATGAGAGTCATCCGGAGTACCTGAAAGTTTACCCGTTTGCGTATCAAATGTTGCCCAACTTGGTTTATTCGTAATGCTAAAAGTATGAGTATCGGCTGTGTCAGAATCAGTCAAGGTCGGCGTAAAGTCGTATTCACTGTCTTCATTGACGCTCGTTGCCGGTGTGCCTGTGAGCACAGGGGCAACATTATACTTTTTAGTGACGGTGTCAGTTACTGCACTCGATTCATTCCCAGCGGTATCAGTTACAGTAACAGATAACGTCAATGTTCCTTCGTTTAATGAGGTGACATTAATTCCAGTCTCTTGGTGGGTAGTACCCGTTATAGATATTGCACTTGAGCTAGTTACTGAACTGCTACCGTCTGAGATTTCATAAGTAAAACTACCCGCTGATTCCAAGCCCGTTAATGTGAAGCTAAATGCAGTTTCATTACCTGCATTGATTAAATCTTGGTCAATCGCAGCTGAAATCCCACTTGGTGCGGAGTTGTCTAGCGTGACTGTCGTGCTCGCTGCGCTTGAGGTATTGCCTGCAGCATCACTTTGCGATGCCGTTACCGTCAATGTGCCATTGTTAAACGTGCTAACATCAAATTCTGAGCCACTTATTGTCCATTCGCCGGAACTATCAGCAGTGACAGTACGATCCAAACTATTCGCACCGTCATTGATAGTGACAACTACGCTATTTCCAGCTTCCGCTCCCGTTCCTACTATCAAAACATCATCATCTTCTGATGCATTTATTAAATCATCGCCTTCTATAGGCGTTGTGATCGCAGGTGCTGAAGGTGCTGAGTTATCCAATGTGATCGTGGTGCTAGCTGCACTTGAGGTATTACCTGCTGCGTCACTTTGAGTAGCTGAGACCGTCAATGTGCCATTGTTAAACGTACTGACATCAAATTCCGAGCCACTTATAGTCCAGGCCCCTGAGCCGTCCGCAGTGACCGTTCGATTAAAACTATTTGCACCGTCATGAATAGTAACGGTTACGCTATTACCCGCTTCAGCGCCCGTTCCTACAATCAACACATCATTATCTTCCGCCGCATTTACTCGGCCATCACCTTCAATTGGTGTCGTAATTGTCGGTGCTGAAGGTGCTGTATTATCGAGTGTAACAGTGGTACTTGCTGCACCAGAGATATTCCCTGCTGAATCTGTTTGCGTCGCCGATACAGTTAATTCGCCATTACTAAATCCACTAACATTGAACTCACTGCCACTGATAGTCCAGTTACCGCTACCATCGGAAGTTACATTTTGACTCAGCGTTGCTGAACCGTCAGTAATACTCACGCTAACAGTCACGTTAGCATCGGCACCAGAGCCAGCAATCAAGACATCACTGTCTTCAGCGGCATTAATTTGACCATCACCCTCAATTGGAGTCGTAATACTAGGCACTGAAACACTCGTATCAATGACCATTGATAAGCTATTGCTATTGGTAATATTACCGGCTGTGTCCGTTGATCGCGCTGTGATTGCGTGCGTACCACTGGTCATCGCCGAACTTGGGGTAATAGTCCATGCACCTCCCGCAGCTGTGGCTGAGCCAACAACGCCATCAAGATCAGAAATTAGTGTCACTGTGTCGCCGGTAGATGCACTTCCTGTGAATGTGGGCGTTGTATCATTAGTAATGTTATCTGCATTCGAGGAGCCGGTATCACTCCCAGCAGTCAGATCTGGCGTGCTTGGCGCGGTAGGGGCTGTATTATCGATCGTTACGCTTAAAGAACTAGAGCTACTACTTACGTTCGTGCTCGCATCCGTGGCGGTCGCAAAAATCGCATGTGATAACCCAGCAGTCAACGGATCCGTTGTAATTTGCCAATTACCACCCGTTGCTGTGCCAGTACCAATGACCGTGGTACCTCCGCCTACCTGATCACTATATAATTTAACCGTCGCCCCGCTCTCAGCAGTACCACTGAAGGTTGGTGTGGTGTCATTGGTAATGTTGTCTGAGCTTGAAGCCCCAGAGTCTGAAGCCGCATCCAAGTCTGGTGTCGATGGCGCATTTGGGGCCACGTCATCGTTGACCGTTATCGTGAATGACTCTTGATAACTTGCGGTTCCATCACTCGTTTGAATACAAATAACATAGTCACCCGGAGATGTTGATGCTTGCGTTTGTAACGTAGCTCCTGAAAATTGGAAACTGCCGTTACCCGTATTTGCGCTACATGTACCACCATTGCTACTGCCAGCCGTAACCAAGCTATAGGTATGACTGTCACCACTTTCCACATCTGTGGTGCTGGCTGTCGCCACGGTCGCAGCAGTTCCGGTATTCGATTGGTCTATGCTTGTTGCTGTCAATGCAATATCGGTAGGGGCATCATTTACAAGAGTAATAGTCACTGCGGCCTGATTTGTACCAGTACTGTCTGACGTCCCATCATTAAAGGTATAGTTAAGTGTTACAGATGAGCTTGGATCCTCAGAGCTGTTACCGTAGCCAATTGATTGCAGCACATTATCCACTAGCGCGGAAGTAGCACTGCTGTTGAAAGTGAGTACTAATGTGCCTGCTGAGTTAGTGGTGACTGTACCGACCTCAGTGCTATCGTAACTTAACGTGCCTCCCTGAGTCAGCGTACCAAGCAACCCTGTGTTACTAAATACATCTTGACTGTTAGCGCCACCTGAGCGTGAGATTGTTAGCGACGCACCATCATAATTACCATCTCCGCCACTCAGTGCGTCAAGCTCAGTATCTGCAATGGTTACATCGCTGTCTATCGCAATCGAAGTTCCATTTTCAGTAAAGGTATTACCACCATTTAAATTACTAAAGATAGGCTCATCATTTGCAACTTCAAAGGTGATCACTGTATCACTGCCAGAGTCAGCGACCGTAAACGCAAGATCGTTCCCTGCGGCATTCGTGAGCGAAATACTTATTTCTGGGTTAACAAAAGTAGTAGCGTTGGTGTCCACCTCCAGCGTACTAGTACCATTGAAGCGAATATTGCTGGTTGATAACCCTGTTATACCTGTAATTGTTATCTTATCTCCGATGCTAAGATCGGCTATTGTGTCACCATTTAAATCACTTTGCGCTCCGACAAAATTATCATTACCATCGTTACCTGTCATGGTATCTGTACCGCCGCCAGGACGTATAGTGTCTGCACCACTACCACCTGTGATAGTATCAGAACCATCCAAATCTGTTGCCGTTATTTCTAGCACATCACTAGAAAAGGCAGAAGCGTCTATGACTAAGTCAGATGTGATTGCACTGCCGCTGGCATTTGCAACCGACACAGTTTGACCATCAGCATTAAAGTTGTCTGTAAGTGTGATCGTTGCTGCGCTATTGGTGCCAATTGAAATGCCTTCAACAGCAGAAACCGAGGTGGTCGAGAAGTCAAATTCTCCACCATCCATAAGTTTTAATGTCTCACTACCCGCCGCCCCTGAAATCGCTGTTGCAAAATCACTCAGGTTGGCCGTATCAATCGCAACAGTTGCACCACTTGATAGACTAAGGTTTCCTATATTGAAGAATCTACCTCCAGTTACATCCGCACCATCTGACGCTAAAACAAGATCTGCTACGTTCGTGTCGCCAGTTAAATCGCCAGTGTAGGAGCTACCACCGATATTAAACGTTACAGCATCATCGTTCGACGTTGCAGAAACATCAGTGGTACCGTTACTGATGGTAATAGTCCTAGTATTGCTAGCATCGTCACCAACACTATAAACTTCAACCGAAGAGAAAGTGGTGATATCCCCATCACCAGAAATATTGATAGTTTCTGATCCAGCTGCTGAAATATTACCAGTAAAACTTTCATGTTGAGCTACTGTCATGGAAACAGACGCGCCGGAGGCTATCGTTAAATTACTGACCGCGTTTATACTTGCTGCCGTAATATCAGCACCAGAACTTAACGACAAAGTATCGGCAGTGGTATTTTCGCCTGTGATTGTTCCAGTATAGGTAAGCGAACCTATATCGAAGGTAATTGCATCTGAAGTTGAAGTACCAGTAACAGAATGACCTGCACTGCTCACGGTCACGGTTCTTGAATTGGTTAAATCATCAGATAAAGTATAATTTTCAAGCGCAGAAACCGTTGTAATATCGCCATTGCCAGAGACAGTTAGAGAATTAGTGCCGTCGCCGGAAACCGAACCAGTAAACGATGACAACTGAGATACTGAAACTGTTGCAGAGCCACCAGTTGCTACAGAAAGGTTTTCAAAACCGCTTACTAACGCGCTCGCAATATTTCCGCCATCACTAATTGAAAGCGTATCTGTACCACTGCCTCCTGCTAGCGTACCAGTAGCTGTGAATGTACCAACATTTACGGTGTCGTCACCACTGCTGCCAGTTACACTTTGCCCAGCAGCGCCAAGCGTAAAGGTATTAGCCGCTGAAAGTATGTAAGTTTCAATTGCACTGTTACCCGTTAAACCATCACTCACATCACTGATTGTAATCGTCTCGGTTGCCGCTGCTGTGATTGCTGAGAAGCTGTCATGCTGAGCTTCCGTCATAGTGACTGAGGCATTATCATTTAAGGTCAGTGATTCGAAACCACTGAGCGCAGTACCACTGATGTTTGCGCCGTTATCCACTTGTAGAGTATCTGTGCCTGCGCCAGCTGCGAGCATACCTGACGGCGTAAACCAAATTATATTAATCGTGTCATCCCCGCTGCTACCCGTCACATTTTGTGCCGCGCTCCCCAAGGTAAAGTTCATTGCAGCGCCTAACACATAGGTTTCAATGTCGCTATCACCGGTTAGGGTTTGATCTCCATCCGCGCTAGATATTGTAAATTGGTTTGTACCTGAACCATTGATGGTGGTAAACGCTTCGTGCTGTGTTTCGGTCAGCGTTAAAGAACCGTTACTATCTGGGGTTAATGTTTCAAAATTAGCTAGTAACGTAAAGTTAGCTAGATTAGAACCAGTTACTACAAATAGTGTATCAGTTCCCGCGCCCCCATCCGCAGTTGAACCAGCAATATGGCTAGTATCAGCAATCGTCAGTGTTTCATCGTCACTAGTAAAAGTGATTGCTGGAGATAAGTTTGTGCCGTTTGCTGTATTAAAACCGGCTGCGGTACTGCTCGCAGCAATAACATTGCTCACAGCCACAGTCGCAGTTCTATACTCACTACTCAGTGTACCGTCGTTGATGACAACAGTTACGGTTCTTGCGGTTTCGTTGGGAGTACTGGAGGTATTATTATAAGTGATTGCCTGTAAGAAGGTTTGCACTTCTGACGCGGAAGCCGTTGCGCCAGTGATAGAAATTGTATCTTGTAGCGAAATATCAGAAGAACCCGAAATTCCCGTCAATGCATCTTGAGCGGATGCACTAACATTCAGGCCTTCAGATGCACCGTCTTGATCGTTGGTAAGGCTTACTATTATGGTGGTAATTGTGTCGCCATCAGCTTCCGTCACAGCAGCATTCGCGGCGATATTTACCGCGTCACCACCTTCAGAAAATGAAGCACTACTATTATCGCTGCCACTGGTTGAATCTAAATCAACAAGTGGTGCCTCATTTACGTTTGTTACCGTGATATAAATGCTTTGGTCAGCGGTGTTAACACTATCATCGGCAGTAACCGTAATATTGTAAATATTGTCGCCGCCGTTGTCTCCCGGCGATTCATAATCCGGTGCAGTCTTAAACGTGATGACACCTTCGGTTGAGTGAATATTGAACAGCGAAGCATCTGTACCAGATAAAGAGTAAGTGATCCCTACGTCATTGCCACCGCCATCACCATCGGTTGCATTAACATCCAGCACTGTGCCCGTACCATTTTCTGCAAAGTTAGTCGATCCGTTGCTGACAAACTCTGGATCATTATTGGTCGGTGTTCCAGGATCCCAAGCACAATAAGGTGCGTAATCATTACATGCCGTCTCTGTTTTAAATTGACTACAATACGTATTTCGGGGGTCC
The DNA here is from genome assembly GCF_013319255.1 of Pseudoalteromonas sp. JC28. Classification (NCBI taxonomy): domain Bacteria; kingdom Pseudomonadati; phylum Pseudomonadota; class Gammaproteobacteria; order Alteromonadales; family Pseudoalteromonadaceae; genus Pseudoalteromonas; species Pseudoalteromonas sp. JC28. The sequence goes on from NZ_QOKX01000002.1 coordinate 478,602, forward strand.
CCGTCAGCAGGTCCACATAGCAGAAATTCCAGCCGCCCCCAATTTGGGTCGCGTGTGACCGTAATGGCTTTGCCTGTCAATCTTGACTGCACGTACTCTAGCGCTTGCTGGTTAACAGCGGTATGAGCCGCCCCGCCCTGTAATGCCTCTGCATTTGCTAGCGCTGATGAAGCCACTGCCACAGGCAACTGAATAGCAGCACTGCATAGCAATGCAGCCTTAATATGGGTTTGTAGTTTACTGCGCGTAAATATCGCTGCGCTGTTATGTTCTGTATCCATAGTTTTATCCACATTTTATACCCAGAAGCTCACTTCCAAGGTAGGAACGACCTTTATCCAACTTGTTGTGTTATCAGTAGCTAACACAACCGTTTAATTACTTTACTTACTCTGGTTGTCCAACGCTAAACCAGACACTTGAGCCAGCTTTTGTTTGACTTTACTTGCCGTTAGTTCGGGCTCAGCAGCCAACAGCAGTGCAATCATGCCCGTGCCATATGCCGCTGCGTAAGAAGTACCACCAAAACCACTGTATGCATTATTTCTTGCAATCCCCCTAGCACTATAACCTGGCATCCAAGCACTTACCGATTTACCAAAGTTACTGAAGCTTGCCGGCATACCGCTGCTATTCATTGCGCCCACCACCACCGCAGACGCAATACTCGCCTCTGTACTATTTGCTTTAATCATCTTTCCACTATTTCCGGCGGCTAATACTACTAAGGTTCCTTTACCACCTCGGCCGGTTTGTGCTAAGCCATCAATGGCATCTTTTATTGGTTCTAATAGCCACTGCGTTTGCCAACTCATGTTAACAACATCGGCTTGCGCCAGTTGCGCGATATGTAACGACTCCAATGTATGGCTTGTCCAGCTTTTTGTTTGCCTTATTGCAATAAGCCCGGCGTCGATTGCAAGGCCCGCCATTTCAGCTGGCAGCAAGCTGGTTGCGCCTGCAAAAATCACTCCAACTACCTTAGTACCATGTTTATCAAAGCGGCTTTGCGGCTGTACGTCCTTGACTCTTCTTTCAATATCGTAGGTGAGTAATACCTTAGTTTTACTTAAGGCCTCATGTTTTAAATCAAAGCCATCATCGATAACAACGATTTTTACTCCCTCGCCTTGAGTCGATTGTTGTAGTTGCTTTTGCCATTTCTCTAACTGAAATAAACGAAAAGGTAGGCTTTTCATAGAACCTGATTGCGACAAGGTTTTTGTTAGCCATTGCGCAGCGTTGTTGTTTTCAACTTCGAGCTTACTTTTTATTTGTAAAATATCTGGTTGAGCATATATTACCCCCTCCAAACCACTGGCAATCGCTAGTGCACCAGTTAAGCGCTTTGCGGACACGTCTTTTAGCGATACCACCATAAACTCGTGCTCTGCAAAGGGCCCAAAGGTGGCTAGCTGACCCACCTCTGTTTTTTGTTTTAAGGCGTTTGTAACACCACCGCCCATCCCAGCCTTTATTTTTATGATTATTCTGTTACTCAGCTCTACCAATTGTTCTGAATTAGCAAACTTATACACACTCTTAGGTTCAGCGTTGCTCTGTTCAAGCTTTATCTTGTTGCCAAAATTAACAAACTCAATTCCCTGTGCATTCGTCGTACCAATAGATAAAACAACAAATATAAAGTACAGCACCAGCTTTAATCTTGTTAGATAAAAAAGCTGACAAATCTCTTTTTTACACATTGGTTACCACTCTTACAAACATCACAATAAGTTACCAACTTAAAAGCGATAATAACACTCAATTACCACCATAAAATATAAGTATTAGTAAGGACCAGCACCAACAACAAGCCAATCTCTTACCAATACTTTGCGCCTTACTAAGCTAGTTCCTTGGTGGAAATGTGCCATCTAGTGCCAATGCAAACTGAATCGCCAAAAATGGCTGGCGGTTTTCATGTCCAGCATTTGCCATGCCATTAGTACCAAGCGCAGCATAATCCATCGCTATCTGCTCTTCCACATCAGGTTGGTTATCATAAGCAGTAAAGCCTGTAGACTGAGCGAGTAGATTCCCCTGCCCCGTATCAACCGTTTCGGCTAATGAAGTCGTACCATAAAAAGTATGGGTATGAGCAGGTAAGTCCGACGCAACTAGCATAACTTCATTGTCGCCTTGTTTTTCGGTTAACCAATTTGGTGTCAGGCCAGGGCCTGTCCCCGTCCCCATCGGAACTCTACATTGTAAATTTGGCACCCCCATGGTGGTGCGACAATCACCACCAAAGTTACAGCCTATTACCGCAAAAAGTGCTGAATTTTGCGATATAGGTAGTAGTTGTCCTTCACAACTGGTCCACCACTCTGGTGTAAAATTGCAAACAAACATTCGAACTTCACCTAAAAAACAATCAGCCATTCTTCTTCTCCTTAATTTCTAGGTGGATATATGCCATTTAGGCATATGATAAAATTAACCCCAAGGCTAGGCATTTTGTTTTCATGAGCCTGATTGCTTCCCGCTGAGGCAATGATGCCGTCGTACATAGCTGAAGGACCATTACCATGCTGGGCCGTTGCTGGTTCACAGTATATATCAGCTTTACCCAACACTTGCCCACCAGGGCTTGTACCCGTCGCGGTGTTGTTACTTACCTGAAAATTATGGCTATGCGATGGTATTTGACTGACGTCCAAGGTAACCGTTTCCACCCCTTTCATTGTTCCTATTTGTGTTGGCGTTAATCCAGGACCACTACCGAACCCCATAGGTAATCGACCCCGCATATCCGGAAACCCAAAACTACTTCTTCCATCACCACCATAAGTATTTCCAAGCAAAGAGAATAATGCTTCATTCCCTGTAATTGCAGTGATCTGCCCGTAGCAAAACGCCCATTTAAATGGCGAGTAATTGCCGGCAAACATCGTTATCTGTCCAATAAACCCTTCCATTACGACCTCCTTAGTTTCGGCTCGGATAAATGCCAGTGAGTGCAATGGCAAAGTTAAGGGATAAGCTAGGCTGCATATTATTGTGGCTCTGACCGCCACCAATGCTTGATACCGTGGAGTCAGAGGTATTTACCAAACTTGTAGCTGCGGCATATATAGGCTCTTCCGTCTCCGTCGCCATTTGGTTTGGTCCCGGAATGTTAGCAAGCGGAAAGTTAGCCGTTTTCGTACTTGCTTGCATGATGTGGGTGTGCGCGATATTTGCTAAGGTTAACGTTACGTTTTCAGCGCCACCAATATTGCCTCTATCGTAACTAGCGCTTCCTAAGTTACCAAGCCCCACTGGCACTCTGCCACGAAAGTCTGGCAGACCAAAAGTTGTTCTACCATCACCACCATACGCGGTGCCGGTAAGAGAATAAAGGGCTGGATTTTGGCTAATTTGAATTAGCTGACCGTTACATAAAGACCAATTTTTAGGTGCCCAATTGTAGCCATAGAGGGTAACCTGTCCAATATAGGGTTCTGACATTATTAAACTCCTTTATGCTTCTTTTTTTATGCTGATAATTATTTGATACTTGTCTTTTTCGTATGCAGATAAAAACAGTGGCATTTCACCCAGCTTTTGATGCTTTAATGTATACGTATCATCAGTAAGCGGAAAATTTGATTTGGCGGTTAACGTTACAGAAAATCCTTCAAATTCATTACTGTTTAGCTTGCACTCATCAATAGCATCAACTTGCAACTCGTTTAGCTTATGCTTGCCATCGGCCGTAAATACTTCAACATCCTGACCGATTAAGTCTTCAAATAAACTACTAGTTAGTTTCACAACACTTGCTCCTTTGCTCATTAAGTTAGACTCGCTCTTGTTAACTAAAAAACAGTTATTACTACCAATGACCAAGCGAGGCGCTTTATTACCTTTCGTTTATTACCCCTCTTTTTAAATTAACCTAAAACTATATTCCTCAACGCTGGCGGATACCAAATTAGTAACTCATAAGGAGCCTTAATTGATTCAATTTTAAAGCCTAGCTTCTGATATAAACGCTTTGCATCGTAATTATTTTGCAATACCGACAGAGTCATCGGCACGCCGGATTGAGCAGCAGCTTGCTGGAAAGATTGAACAACTGCTGCACCGAGCCCTAATCCACGAGCTTGAGGTATTAAAGCAATTTCTATTAATCTCACTTCATTATTACCAAAGTCAATTGTCGCCTTGCCTATTCGCTCATGGTGTTTTTCAATAATGAAATACATAGCGTTTGGAAATTGATCTCCATAGCCATTACTTTGCGCTTTAAACTGCATTTCAATAATTGACTCTATAAAATCCTTATCTCCATCAATCAACTGCAAATCTTGCCGAGTGCTATGGTGTAAGCTTTCCAGAAAGCCTTTATCTTCTGGTTTTGACGGTCTAACATATAAACCATCTGGAGGCGTAAACTTCATCACTCTTACCTTTATATTTTAACTATAAAAACCAACTACTTTTCGATTAATAGCACCAACTAATTTATCATCAAGTCGATTACCAATTTTATCAAGCAGCCAAAACTCAAATTCCTCAAACAACCTAAACCGATACAAGGCTTCTAAAACCAATTCTAAACTTAACTCAAGTTCACCCCATATTTGTGTATCCAAAGACCACTCACATTCATGGTTGTTAATATCAAGCTTATTTACTTTATTTAATTGGCATTTAACGAAGATACGTTTAATTTGGAAAATTCCAGACTCACCCACCTCATGATAAGCGGGAAGATTTGGTAAGCTTTCATCAGGGAAGCTAAAGATGAACTCAGGTATTGGATCGTTAATATACTCAAAAGTAATCCGATCACCGGCCTTTAGATTTTTATCTTGGTACTTAATTGGTAAATTCAAGCTGCATTGGTTTTCGGTGAGTCTATGCTCCCTATAGACTTTGATTTCCGTTTTCAATTCCAGTGTATGATAAACTTTCCCGCAATCCGGTACCTCAAACGAACCAGATAACACATCTAGGTTATTCTCATTGAGTGCGCTGGCTGTGTTTTTATCGAGACGGAAAAACGAACCAAGCTCAGCTGGGTTGACTCTTTGCTCACTTTTCGTCAGAGAACTTGGATTGCATAGCCAAGCAGTAAGCTCAATTTCTTGAGGTATGAGCTCTCCATCTGGCTTTAAAAACTGTTGAAGGTGACTAAAAATCCATACTTGAGGCTCTCTGCGTAATAAGGTATTCATGGTCTCGGATATGATGAGATCAAACTCTATTGGTTCTTCAGGTAGCCAAGTTGTTGCATCTGCGTGTACTATACGTTTCACCATATGAGCGATATCTAGTTTAGTTACCAGCTCATGTATTGCTTGCGTATTTTCAGGATGAATATCTAAAAGTGTCACGGAGACTGGACTCGTTTTGTGAAGCGCGAGAAAAGGTAATAGTAATACACCATATGGCCCGGTCCCTGCGTAGAGGATATTTATATTATCTTGCTGATTGATTTTGTCTCGTATCGCGCTCGCAACGCCCTGCATAAATATCTGACTACGTAGCGTTTCTAGTAAACATTTAGCTGCCTGAACAGGTGAAATCGCGACCCCTTTGTCAGTGTTTATATCAGACCAATCATTCATATCGAAGTCAGTGGATACGCCTGTTAGTTCAGCTAGAGCCTCAGACATAGATAGTGCGTGAGGTCTATTTAGCCCAGCATCAATCTCATTTAGGAGCAAAGCTTGAGAGTGCTCTAGCAATTTTTTTACTTGGTACACGCTGCCAGACGTCATTACAGATCCTTCAACCTATTATTTTTAAATCACTTGCTAACGAAACACACTGCATTTTTTTAGCTTGTATACTCTTCACAAGGAACGCCCATTGACCCTGACTGGCAATCTAATAACCAATCATTTACTTTGCAATCAATAACGATATTGACTCTATCAAGGTTTCCTCGGTTAGCGACACTGTGTATTTTGTCCGCATTTATGTACCACACCTCTCCTTCTTTCATTGGTACTTGCATACCATCAACGACAAACTCAAGAGCAGTGTCGATGACCAAAGGTATATGAAGTCTTGCTTCACCATTTTCGATACAAAGGCCGCCATCTCTGTGAGGTTTTATAAAAGCACCTGCTTTCAATCGCATGATTCTTACAGAGAGAACTTCACAGGGGAAATTATCAACGAATGATTTAAGTAGCGGCTTTTCTTCTAATATAGGTAAGTTTTGCCAGTGAGTGCCTGACTCAATCGCAAAGTTTTGTAAGATCGGGTGAGCAGATAAATGCTCTGACAAACAACGCAACGCAACTACGTCCCACCCGCCGTCGTAATTTGCTTTATTTACATGGTCAGTCCAGGCCAGCTCATTCAGCGTCCCAAGCTCGTCGAGTACTTGTTGATGTTCAAGAAAAATTGGAAGCTTAAAATAAGCTAACCGTTCCTTACTATATGGCATAACCATCCTTAAGTTCACAGATAACTAACCTAACGTAACTCAAGCTCCAAACTGCTTAAGTGGCAAAAAAGTAAAATCCGATCAAGCCCTTACTCAGCTTAGTCCACCTCGATAAAATTGCGAATATTTTGATCTAATTTCCATTGGTGATCTGAAAACTTCCCACCATTGATAATAATCTGATTAGCGCCATCGATACTTGTAACTGTGCGTTTTTGCTTTTGACTCAATGTATAGTTTTTTAAAAATACTCCATTGCTTTCAAAAACTTTGATACTAGAACTGCCAGAATTCAAAACAAATAACTGATTAGACTTACCTATGGTGATGCTCTTTGGACCATTAAGTTGATAGTCTTGCTCAATTCCGAACTCACCAAAAGTGCCCAATATTTCACCGCTAAAGTCGGCTAACACTATGTGGTGCTTTCCAGGTTGCAATAAATAAAGCTGTTGTTGTGTCGGATCTACAGCAAAATCTTTAAGATCGCTAATGTATTTAGGTAAAGGCAATTCATTGGAAGCAGGGTTACCCTGGGTATCAAAAACCCTGATCACCTTCTCATGTTCGAAGTAAACGTAGAGAGAATCTCCGTAACGCCTAATTATATTGGCTCTTTTTTTAAAAGAAACTCGTTCCCCTGAAGGGCTTAGAACATCCCTGATAGGTACTTGAATACCGAGTTCATTTAATAGGTTTTCAGGAAGCCTTTCCGTTGTATCTTTTGATACTCCAGAAGCAGTGAAGCTTTGTCTAGCAAAACTAACAGGAGGCAAGACTGATGCAACCGTGAGTGCTGCACCAGCAAACATAAACGTTCGGCGTTTCATTCATTTTTCCTTTTTATTCTTATAGGTAAAGTATGCCAACTTTTTCGAGCAGAAGGAATTACACTCCATTACAAGCAATATTCCAAAAAACTCACCCAAATAAAAATAGAATACTTTCAAACACTTACAAAATCCCACAGTCAACCCAGACTGTTAATTATCCAATTTTAAAAAACAATTAAAATTCTCATGCTAGACAAGTATTTACATTCCAATTACCCTATACCATTAACAAAAAATAAGAATTAGTAATCATATGTCTCTGACACAGTTTTCGGATAGCCATATTGTCGATGTATTCCAGTCTGACAAATACCAACTACTTGAAAAAATTGGAGAAGGTGGATTCGGTAAAGTTTTTAAGGCGCGCCAAATAAACACAGGGCAAATCGTTGCACTAAAATTTTTGGCGTTAGAACCACAACTAGAAGCGACGAAAAAACAAAGATATGCAGAACGTTTCAATCGTGAAACCTTACTTTGTAGTCAATTAAACCACCCAAATATCGTACGATTATTAGATAAAGGACAATTAAATGAAAATTTAATGTTTGGAGTCTTCGAGTATGTGGAAGGACAAACATTAAGGGACTATCTAAGTCAAAATGGCGCGATTGATTCTGTGTATGCAACCGACATCATGTTGCAGGTGCTAGATGCACTTATTCATGCCCATCAACAAGGCATCATTCATAGAGACATAAAACCAACCAATATTATGCTAAGCCAATCTGGTGCTAAGACTTACGCCAAAATACTTGATTTTGGTATCGGTACACTTGCGCAAGAAAGCCGCCAACATGACTTTGAAACAATCACGCTTACGCAAGAAACATTGGGCACGCCTTCTTACAGCGCACCAGAACAATTACGTGGCGAGCCAGCTTCTGCCAAATCAGATCTTTATGTATGGGGTCTGGTATTCTTAGAATGTTTAACTGGCGTGCCTGCGGTAACGGGCACTAGCGTCGCATCGATTTATCACAAACAATTAAGCGATGTACATATTCCAATTCCAAGCGCCCTACTTGGCCACCCCCTTGCGGGACTGCTTAGGCGTGTACTCAATAAAAGTGCGTTGGAACGTGTGATCACTGCAACCGAGGCATTTTCTGAACTTGCTCGGATGAACGTATCGAACCTTGTTGGTGTGCTAAATGATGTTAAAGCCCAGCATGGTTACGACGAAACCACAGTAATGATCCGTGATGACGATCCTAATCATCGCGCCATTCAAGAATATACTGCGCTTACCGAACGCAAACAGCTAACCGTTCTTGCGGTAAGGTTAAGTGTCAAAGCACTCGACAACAATGAAAAAGACTTCGATGTCATAGACACGGTTTATAAATCTCAACGCAATCACTTTATTGATATCGCGACTCGTTACGGCGCTTATCATGTGGGTAATCTCGCCGATACCAGTTTGTTTTATTTTGGCTACCCCGTTAGCAGCGATAATGATGCGCGATTATCTGCCCGTACCGCACTTGAAATGATAAGCGAGCTTGCGAAGCGTAACGCGCTAATGCAAGAAGCTCACAGAGTCGCGCTTAACGCCCATATAGGCATTCACACTGGAATATTTATTACCTATGCTAATGCCGTACCTGAAGGACATCACGCGAATATTGCAGCAGCACTCTCCCGTGAAGCTGGCGAGCGTCAAGTCTTATGTAGTGCAGAGTCACGCTCACTCCTTGATGCTTTTTCTGAATTCAATCTGTACGGTCAAGTACAAATAGGCCCGTTATTTGAACTAACGCCGGTTTATAACTTGCAAGGAGAACGTCGCATCGAAGCATTTGGCTTTATGCGTGGTACAAAGAACCATCACGAACTTGTTGGTCGTCACCTTGAGCTTGAACAGACACTTTCACTCATTAATAACGAGGTCGAAGGTGCAACCCGCATCGCTCACATTCATGGTGAGGCTGGCATAGGTAAATCTCGGCTGCTGCAAGAAATTCGTGCTAATGCACCGCAATATCAACATTTAGTCGCCCAGTGTTTACCAGAGCATCAAAATAATGCTTTGTATCCAATTTTAACGCTGGTCAAGTATCTATTTAACACCGAGCAGCTAGATGCTCATTCAGCCAATACCGTTTTTAGTTATGTATTATCCAACATGGATAGTAAGCTCGATTTAGCACAAGCTATCCCTGTGTTGCTAGTTTGGCTCAATATCTCACTTGATGATGAAATCACGCCTTCTACACTTTCTCCCGATGAGCAGAAGCAAGTATTGTTTAAAGGGCTTTGTGCATTGTTATTGTCAAATCGTCACGGGCTCAGTAAATTTAAACTCTACATTATCGAGGACATTCACTGGGCAGATAGCACCACCTTAGAGTTTTTACATCACTTTGTCAGCGCGCTCGCTTCAGGTGATGTTTTACTAAGCACTTCAAGACAAGCGGTGCCTAATCAGCTAAAAGACCTCACCTTAGTGGATGTTTGTCTGAAAAAACTAACCGAAAAGGCCACCGAAGACTTTATCATTAATCTATTTGATGGCCGCCGAGTGTCAGAGCAAGTTCTCAAATTACTTACCAGCCGCACCGACGGGATCCCGCTATTTATTGAAGAACTCGTCAACATGCTTAAACAAAAGGCATTAGTTGGAGATAAAGGCGGAGAGATTGACTTCCTCGCACCAGATAAACTTGACCATGTACCTACGAGTTTAAGGGAGTCATTACAACAAAAACTAGATAGCCTTAGTCACGCCAAAGAAACAGCCCAACTAGCAGCCACAATTGGCCGAGAGTTTGAATATGATTTACTCGTTGCGGCATCTTCTTTAAGCGAAAACCAGATCCAAAACGACTTAAATGAGTTGAAAGCAAACGACCTTATTGTGCAGCAACGTCGTGTTGATAACGATAGCTATATTTTTAAGCATGCGCTGGTGAGAGATGCGGCTATAGCTAGCATTCCTAACTTTCTACACACACAGCTTTATAAAAAGTTAGCAAACGTTCTTTTGTGCAATGATAGTACTCACTTTAATAGCCGTGTTTCTTTACAGCTCCAAGCTGAATATTACATTGGTGCAGAACTCATTGAACTTGGAATAGGCTCCTTGATTGCCGCTGGTAATGAACAGAATCAAAAAGGTGCCTATAAAGAAGCAATGAACCTATTATCAGGTGCTGAAGGCTTATATCAAAGTAAAGCGCTTGATAAGGTAGAAATTGCGTTGAGAATTTACCTTGGGATTGCGCACAGCCTCTCAGCAACCCTTGGTTTTTCCGATCCTCATGTCGAACTTTATTATAATAAAATTAACGAACTGGAGATATCAGCAGCTGATCCTGAGCTAGTGTTGGCTGCTCACTTTGTGTCTTCAGTCTTTGGTATTGTTACCTGCCAACATCACATGACAAAAAGAGCGCTTGATAGCCTCTCAGAAATAGCAAATGAAAAAAATGGTCAGCATTTAAAAGTACCAGTTTTATTTCAGCTAGGGCAATTTGCTACTGTAAGCGGAAAGCCAGAAGAAGGTTTTTCATACTTAAAGCAGAGTTTAGCTGTATATGACCCTACGCACCGTAAGTTTTATAGTGAGCTAATAGCATACGATATAGAAGTTGCGATTCGAGTTTATGGCGCACTAAATGCGGCACAGATTGGTGATCGTAAAATCGCTTTAGACTGGCTTGAAAAAGCCTTAAATCAGGCAAAATCTATAAACAACCCCCACACTATAGCCCATAGCTATGTGAGAGCATCTCAGCTTTATATAATACTTAGGCAACCAGAAAAAGTACTTGAATATGCTGATTTAGCACTAACAGTATCCAATTTACACGGCTATCAATTATGGACAGCTTTTGCGAAATGCTTTAAAGCATGGGCATTAGCAACACTTAACGGCAACCGTTCGGAGGAAAGCCCTGTTTCACTGTTTGAACAAGGAACACAGTTTCTAGACGCTGTAGGACTAAAGTCTCATGCACTCTGGCTAGCTGCGTTAAAATCCCAAGTTTTATATAAACTTGGCCACAAACCTCAGGCTTTAACACTTATTTCAACTACAATCAAAGATCTGAAGACTAGCGATGAAAAGCTATATCAACAAGAAATTATCGACACAATAAGGATGATTGAAAATAATGAATAAGTTATTAATTAAACTAACTATTAACTTATCCTTTGTATTCTCTATTGCTTCCTCATGGGCAGCCGATCCGCTGACTGAGTTAAAGAATGAAATAAATAAAAGTATAAATTCCAAAAACTCTAGATTCCTAAAATATGGAAATACGAATAAAAAGTCTGAATTCCTTAGAGTGCCCAATCAGTTTATATGCACTTTCCCTGATGGAAATCAAATTTATAATATAATCAAAAAAAACAATGAAATTATTGAAGATATTACCGATAAATCAGTGCAACTTGCAATGGTTCAGGAGCTAAGGGCATTTGAAGAAAAAATAATGAACATTTCCGCTTGGGATTTGTTTCTCTCGGTAAACAGTAACATAAACAGTAAAAACAGTGCTTTTCCAGATTCAGTGAGTTTTACCTCTGATTACATCCCTCGCTGGGGAGCTTGGCTTCACGACACGACATCGTCCCCCAAATTAGTTGATGCGAATACATTTGAGATGAACGCAAAATCAGTGAGTGATGGTAATTGGAAGTGCCAAGGTGATTGTCTGAAGAATACACTCGACTTGGAACTGTTTTCTAAAGAGCAAAGAGTAGATGGCGGTGGTATCCTAATCGACCAAGCTGGAAATCCTATCTACTACGAAAGCCGTGCAAACGGGCTGTTATATCAAGATCTTGCTGAAGGGTTTCAATATAGTGTTCCTATGTCTTTTCCTCTTGGGCAATGTACTGAATACATAGACATTGGACTTGAAGTAGGTGGAGAGGCCGGTAAAAGGCAAAATATTTTACCTGTTGTTTCTGTGAAACTTGGATGGAAAATTCTTACAAAGCAAGACGATCCAAACAAATACTTTTCAATGGAAAACATTACATTAAATCTAAATGGCAAGACAGTTCAGTCCAAATTGGGACTAGTCGCAATGCATGTTGCTATTAAAGAGCAGCGCCAATATCAGTGGCGTTGGGTAACATTCGAACATATTGATAACCTCAACGAGCCAGAACAACATAGCTCTGAGACGCCAACTTTTAATAACCCTAATTGTCATGATTGCTGTGACAATTTACTACCAAAGAAAAGTGATAGTCCAGCTCAGCTAACACGACTTGAGCCCCTTTCAACTAATACAATTTTGCTAAATAATAAAATGCGCTCATTATTGAAAAGCAATAACTCCGTTTTTCAGCACTATAAGCTAGTAAGAACTCAATATACGAGTCTTGTCACTCCTAATTTGAAACAATTTTTTATCGAGCGAACACCTAGTGACGCAAGAAATGCTGTTTTAGAGCCATTTGTATTGCCAGAAATAACAAATTGCTCAAATAAAGAAAAATACATCGTACCTATACATACATTCAAAACTGGCTGTATGGGGTGCCATAAGTACGCAGAATATAAAACGAAAAATGGTAAATCTGAAACCGCAGACTTTACTTTTATCTCTCCATTAAATATACAAAAGGAAAATACAAATGAGTAATAACAATATCGATTTCGCATATGCAGTGATCCATAATATTGATAATGCAACGGAAGATTTCAAAGCAAAACCAGAGATCCTTATGGCAAAGTTTGAACTAGAAGAAAACGCTAAAGAAAAGCTAAGAGAAATAGGTAAGGCTTGGAGTAATGGACAAACCACAGATGTAGAAAAAGGCTGGGCAGAATTTGCAGAGCAATTCATAGGCCCTGAACTGTTCGCTGCAATGCGCTGGTAGTCATAATTATGCAGGTTGTTATGTCAAACTATATCAAACTAGTCGAAAAAAGTCTTATCGCTCTGCGAGTAGATAACAGTGCGATAAGTAAGGTGCTGGATAAAGTCAATCCTATTGAAGCTTCTACTTCTAGTATATTTATCGAAACAAGACCTTTAGATCAAAGTAAGCTGGATATAACAACCTGCCACCACTTTACAAGAGATTGGGAATGCGCAGGCCTAGACAACTTAAAATTTGACCTAATAAAGAAACTGGATTTCAAATATAGACCAAAGACAGTCTGGTTGGAATACGATGACATTGCTGAAAGTGAGACTTCACCCGGCTTGCACCTTAGTGTAAACCAACAGACCATGGTCAATATATCTGAACTATGCGATATCCTATTTAATAGCGGCACACCTATCGACAATGAGCATTTTGAACGGTTATTACAATTAGCTGAAATACAGCATATTTCTAATCTTCACAGAGACCATGATGAAACGCTGAAACTACACCTCAAACCCAATAATTTGAGCAGTATCAAGCTCATAGAGGAGTTTTCTACATTTATCACTGACAACTCTTGTATGGAAATGGTTGAAAGTGTTTGCCAACTAGATGAAAGTTATTTTGACTATATATTTCTAGACTTAAGCTTTTATAACAACGCCCCTCTTCCCATAATTGGGATATATCTTTCTAATAAGAATAAAAAAAGTAAAAATTATTTAAGTGACTTTAAGCGGATATTAGCCTTCTTAGAGCTGGAAATTTCAGCTGTGGAAGCAATATTTTCGCTCATTAATAATGAAGAAGATGTCTGTCTAGACATAAAAATCGTCATCACAGCAGAAACTATTTACACTAAGCTTTACACCGGTGTCATAAATAGCCGAGCAGTAGATGTGGAAGAAATGGCAAAAAAACTGAAATTGGTTTTTAGTTAATGTAAAAACCAATGTCAGCGTATACGAGTTTTAAAGAGCCACTTTGGTATTTGTTGAGCACATTAGTGAATAATACTTACATTAATGTTAACTCGATAAGAAATGTTAATAAAGGTGCTAAAATCTCAGCACCTTTAAGTTTATTTTAGGCAAATTTCCCTCTTGCTGCATGAAGCTTCTTATAACTTTCAATAAGACGCAGGTGCTTATCTAAACCTTCCAGCTTCATGTTAGTTGGCGTTAAACCATAGAATTTCACATCACCATTAATTGAGCCAATAACCGCATCCATCACGTCTTTAGAGAACATGCGAGTAAAGTTATGAATGTAATCTTCAATTTCTAGCTCTTCATCCAACGCGACTTCAAGTGTGGCATGCATTGCTTGGTAGAATAAGCCACGCTCAACGGTGTTGTCGTTAAACTGCAAAAAGGTTTCAACTAGTTCAATGGCCGTTTCGATATCGCCAAGCGCTAGATAGATTAAAATCTTAAGCTCAAGAATTGTAAGCTGACCCCACACCGTATTTTCGTCAAACTCAACACCAATTAGGGTGATAATATCGATATAGTTATCAAGCTGGCTGTCTTCTAAGCGCTCGACCAAGTTAGCTAATGCTTCGTCATCTAGAGAATGGATGTTGAGAATATCTTCACGATATTGCAGTGCTTTATTGGTGTTGTCCCAAATAAGATCTTCGGCAGGGTACACTTCAGAAAAGCCCGGAACCAAAATACGGCAAGCGAACCCTAAGTCTGTGAACTCCGCAATATAGGCTTCTTTACCTAACCCTTCCAAGATGCCAAATAACTTATCGCATTCTTCTTCATTCGTGCCTGTAAAATCCCACTCAACAAAGTCGTAGTCATGCTTCGTACTAAAGAAGCGCCATGAGATCACCCCCGTAGAATCGATAAAGTGTTCAACAAAATTCTCCGGCTCAGATACCGCCATGCTGTTAAACGTAGGTTTTGGTACATCGTTTAAGCCTTCAAAACTACGGCCTTGTAACAACTCAGTTAAACTGCGCTCAAGTGCAACTTCCAAGCTTGGATGCGCACCAAAAGAGGCAAATACACCGCCTGTTTTAGGGTTCATCAGGGTCACACACATCACAGGAAATTGACCGCCCAGAGACGCATCTTTCACCACCACAGGAAAGCCCTGTTCTTCAAGCCCTTTTATCCCTTCAACAATACCTGGATATTTAGCAAGTACAGACTCTGGCACGTCAGGCAACACAATTTCCTGTTCGATGATTTGCTTTTTCACCGCGCGTTCAAAGATTTCAGATAAACACTGCACTTTCGCTTCAAACAGGTTATTACCAGCACTCATACCGTTACTTAGGAATAAGTTTTCTATTAGATTTGACGGAAAATACACGGTTTCACCATCTGAATGGCGAGTGTACGGAATAGAACAAATACCGCGCGCTACATTACCTGAATTTGTGTCGATTAGATGCGAACCGCGTAGTTCACCTTCTGGGTCGTAAATTTCACGAGTGTAGTCGTCTAAAATTTCAGTAGGAAGCGCATCATCAGCTTCGGGTTTAAACCACTTTTCGTTCGGGTAGTGAACAAATTCAGCATTTGCGATTTCTTCACCAAAAAACTGATCATTATAAAAGAAGTTGCAATTTAAACGCTCAATAAACTCACCAAGTGCTGAGCATAGCGCGCTTTCTTTGGTTGCCCCTTTACCATTGGTGAAACACATTGGTGAAGCAGCATCACGAATATGCAAAGACCAGACGTGTGGCACGATATTACGCCATGATGCAACCTCAATCTTCATGCCTAAATCCGACAGGATTTTGGTCATATTTGCGATAGTCTGTTCCAGCGGAAGATCTTTACCTAGGATAAAAGTGCTGTCGCTTTCGCTGGTATCAACCATCAGCATAGCCTGCGAGTCATCTTCAAGGCTTTCAACCGCTTCCACTTGGAATTCAGGTCCTGTTTGGATCACTTTTTTAACAGTACAGCGATCAATTGAGCGCAGGATACCTTGGCGGTCTTTTTCAGAAATGCTTTCCGGAAGCTCCACCTGAATTTTAAAAATTTGGTTATAACGATTTTCAGGATCAACGATGTTGTTTTGCGCCACACGAATTCCATCCGTTGGAATGTCACGCGCATTACAATACACTTTCACAAAGTAAGCTGCACAAAGCGCTGAAGAAGCTAAAAAGTAGTCAAAGGGACTTGGTGCTGAGCCATCGCCTTTATAGCGAATTGGCTGATCTGCAATGACAGAAAAGTCGTCAAATTTGGCATCAATTCTGAGATTGTCGAGGTAATTTACTTTGATTTCCATTGGAAGGTTCCGGTGTGTTGCAATCGAAAACGCCAATTGTACTTGAGGATGCAAAGTGGTGCCAATGGAAGTTTCTGTTTATTCGAGTTGAGTTAATATAAACAAAATCCACAATGTAACCCACCGTAATTGCGCTAACTGGCATTTTACGACACTATAGTCAGTGCTGTAGCTGAGACAGACTCTATTGGCAGGCGAGTGAATATACTCGACAAACAACACTTAAGTCTGACAAGCAACAAAATAACTAGGAAGTACACGCATGACGATTGTGAGCAAAAGCAAACTCGATTTTTACAAAAACAACGGCTTCGTTTTATTTGAACAAACTTTACCCGACAAACTGCTGGAAAAACTGAAGCGACTATCTAATGCGCTCGAGAGTAAAGCAAAACAAGCACAGCAAGATGGAAAAATCGCGACTCAATACCATTTATCAAATGAATCAGGTGAGCCAAAACTCTTTCGTTATAATGATTTGCTTTTTGAAGCGCCCGAGTTAATTATCGAACTACTCGCAACACCAGCAATGTTAGCGATCAGTGAACACCTTTGTGGTGTAGGCAGCGTTCCATTGCAATGTGACTTAGTCTGCAAATATCCACATCCCCACCCTCACATAGCTTGGCATCAAGATGCTCCTCATTCTCGTCATTTTGCATATTTAAATGTCGGTATCTATCTTGATGATGCGAATATAGATGACGGGTGCTTACGCTATTTGCCAAATTCCCAACACCAAATTTTGGATATTTATTCTCTCTCGAGCGAATATGGCTGGAACATTCCAGGGGTTGTACAGCAACCAGCTAAAGCCGGAGATATCTTAGTTCAAGACATGATGGTTTTACATGGCTCTGAGCCGAAACGCACTGAAGGTCCGAGAAGGACAATATATGTAGAGCTTCGGCCACTTGCAGGTGTCAATGAGAATCAAAGTAGTGAATGGGCTGAGCTTAGAAAGCAGTGGATGGCGCACGTTATTCAGGCTGCAGACCCAGAAGACGTACCTGAGAATTGGCTAGCCGTTTATGGTGAACCCAATTATGATTTGAATACGCTAGTAGAGCGTATCAAACAGAAACGAGAGGCCGTGATCCCAGCAGTTTGGGCACCGAAAATTGTTGAGCACCCAGACTATCCTACACCCGCCGACCTACGTTAGTCTGCATGAAGTAATTGTCACCGCTTATCGATGACAATTACCTCTGACCATACGGTGTTTGAAATTTTCTCTCACTTCACCTTAGCTAAAATCAAAAACACGATTTACTTCAATGCTATAGCACACTTCTTCAAACCTAAATCGTTTCATTGTTATCCCTTGGGCTTGGTCGAGGTTTACCGCCCCATGCTTTTCGTAAAAGCGTCTTGCTTGTTGGTTTTGTTCATAGATCCAGGTGTAAGCGCTTTGACAACCCAGCTCGTAAAGCTTTAACAAGCGTGCTTTCAACAGCGCCCTACCGAGCCCGCGGTTTTGGTGACTTGGTAAAATGTAACCACGATAAAGCTCGCCAGCATTCGTTCTCGATACTTTTTGGCTAACCGGGTTATACATTCGGCGATAAATCCCAGCAGCGCCGCAGCCTAATATTTTCCTGCCATCAGTCACAAGCAATGCTGTTTGGGTTGTCGAATTTTTGATAATCTCAGACCAAATAGTTGCAAAAAATTCGACGTTTCCCCTTTTTAGCACGTGCTCTGGTAAAAACCCGCTAAAGGCCGCTTGCCAACTCACCTTGGTGACTAAAGCCATTTCCTCTATATCTGCGGTGCTAGCAGTCTTTATGGTGATTTTTTCTGGCAGGTTAAATACGTCAACAAATGCCTTTTCATCTAACTCAGTGATATCCATATAAACACTCAGAAGCTCTTTTAAGTAACAATTAACACATTATTGTTACAACTTGTGATTTATACAAATATTTATTCCAACTTCCTTCTTGCTTGGATATTTACCGTTTTTCACAAGGCCGACCACTATCAAAATTTATACCCAAATTGATAAATATCATCTAGGAAAAGCTCCTCAGCCAATTTTAACGCTAAATCAGAGTAGTAATGACGGTAGTGCCTACTTGATGCTTGATTATAATAAGGTAAATAATAATCTTTGCTCCCCAACTTCCTTAAAATTCGCTTACTGTCTTTTTGATAGTTTTCAAAGCGGCAAATTTCATTAACGAGTGAATTTCCCAAATGGTCAGATAACTGGGACCATTGACTCCACGCTATTCCGCCGTGCAGCTCTGCAACCATCTCTTGTACAAATAGTTCAAACCTCTCTTTCTCTGCATAATGATGCTTCTCAGATACCGCTTCTGAGTGTAGACTTTTACCTTTCTCTAATAGTGAATACCAAGAAACGAGTCTTTCCCATGGGTTACGTACAAAAGCAAATTTAAACGTACTCTCAAACGCTTCCGGCAATGCCGCTCTAGCCTCTAGAAGCGATGCATGCTGGCTGCATATCATCCTTAGGTCTGGCGCCGTTTGCCTGAGGACACTACATAACGACGTACCGCCAGTGCGGCTAATGTGGCAGAACAAAAAATTGTACTTTTTAGAATAAAACATAAGCCTCATCATTTCAGACTACAAAATGCATTTTCTTCACTTTGTTAAAGCATCCTTGGTCAAGAATAACTACAAAGTCGAAATCAGGTCTCGCTGACTCACCTTACCAAGTTTAAGCTGTTCGTAAGAATGATAGATAGCCTTTTTGCTATCTTGCAGTCGCTGGGTAATGTCTTCACCTTCAAGTAGCGCCGCTTGCGCGGCTTCTAGCCTATCTTGCGTATCAGTAATAATTGCTGTTAATTTTGCTTTATCTGATCTAATTAGCGTACTGTCCTGCTCGACTTTTTGCTCAAGCATAGTTAACAACTCTGAGCGTACAGTTACCGTTTTATACTCTTTAAAGTCCAATCCCAGATGATTAAATAACAGTGCTTGGTTCATCTCTTCTGGTGCAATTTCTACTTCAATTGGCATCTCTACAATGTTCGTCATCATTTCACGATACATCTCGATGTTATATTCGCGGCTGCCTATTTTGTGATTCGAACTCACCAGAGCTTCATGGGCTAGCTTTTCAGCTTGCTCAAAATGCTTGGTAAGGTAGGTCGATTGGGTGTTGTTCGGGGCTTTTTCTTGAACGGCCTTTGCGGCTTCCATAAACGAAGGTGTACCTGAATTTTTTGCCACTGAATTAGAAATGTCTTGATCGCTCACAGCATTATTGTTCTTTCGACTATAAAGATCGTTCGAACCATACATTTGTGAATAAGGTGAATTTTGAATGTACATACTCGCTCCTTGGTGCATTGGCTGTTCTAGTACAGCAATAAGTGCGCCAAGGAAGCGTTATTAACCTGATCTCGGGTTAGTTAGAGTCCTAGGAGTCTTTTAACCAATTTTTCGATGTAATCGGGTTTTACCAAACCAAAGTTTGCCGTTCAAGCGCTTAATATTACTGCGCTTGAGGCAAACTTTTTCCGCTATCGATTAATTAACCTGAGCTTCGGATAATTAATGCCTTTCTAGCAGCCAATTTTAGCGCTAACTGCGTTGAATTCACTTCCAATAGCCAGCTATTGGTGCGTAAATTCGTCTAGTTATCCCTAAAACTCTCTGGCTAGATAAGGGGATAATTTAATGTGTGTTTAAAAACAATTAGTTAGTTCATTCCTTATCCAAACCTCAGGTTAATTATTAACTTTCTCACGCCAACGGATCATCAACATATACACTACAGGTAACACCACTAAGGTAAGTAATAGTGCGCTTGCCATGCCGCCTACCATAGGCGCGGCGATGCGGCTCATTACCTCAGAACCTGTGCCCGAACCGTAAAGGATTGGCAATAACCCGATAATAATTGTTGCCACCGTCATCATGACTGGACGAATGCGTTTGCCCGCACCTTCTAAAATGGCATTATTAATGGCTTCAAGGGTTATGATCGGTTGTTTCTCCTTAAGCTCGCTGATGGCTTGGTTGAGATACACGAGCATGATAACGCCTATTTCAACGGCAACACCAGCAAGCGCTATAAAACCAACGCCAACTGCGACCGAAAAGTTAAACCCCTCAAGGTATAGCAGCCACAGTCCACCAATCATCGCCATAGGTAACGTCGCCATGATAATTGCCACTTCGCTAAAGCTTCTAAAGTTCAAATAGAGTAAAACGATAATGATCCCAAGCGTGAGCGGCACCACATAAGTCAATTTAGCTTTAGCACGCTCCATATATTCGTATTGACCAGCCCAACTGATGGAATAACCTGCAGGTAACTCCAACTGCTCGCTCAGTACTTGTTTAGCGGCTGCCACATAGCTGCCAACATCGACACCATCTAAATCAATAAACGTCCAACCATTAATACGAGCGTTCTCGCTTTTAATGCCCGGTGGCCCATTTTCAATATAGATAGTTGCCACATCACCTAGGGCAATATTTAATCCCTCGGCGGTGACTATAGGAAGCTTCCGCAGTGCTTCTGGAGAATCGCGTAAGTCTTGCGGGTAGCGCAAACTAACCGGATAGCGCTCTTGTCCTTCAATGGTTTGCGTGACGTCCATTCCACCAATTGCAGTTGCGACCACTTGCTGTACATCAGCAATATTGAGCCCAAATCGCGCGGCTTTATCACGTTGAATATCGACCTTAATATAACGCCCCCCAGCTACCCGCTCTGAATAGACCGAAGCGGTGCCCTCTACCTGACTCAAAATACGTTCAAGATCTTGACCAATCTTTTGGATAGTATCTAAATCTGGACCCGCGACTTTAATTCCAACAGGCGTTTTAATCCCCGTCGCGAGCATATCAATACGCGTTTTGATGGGCATCACCCAAGCATTGGTTAAGCCCGGAAACTGCACTAGCTTATCGAGTTCCGCTTTGAGCTTTTCAGTGGTCACTCCCTCACGCCACTGATCTTTAGGTTTTAATTGAATAAAGGTCTCAATCATCGTCAACGGGGCAGGATCGGTTGCGGTTTCCGCGCGACCAATTTTACCAAAGACATTTTTTACCTCAGGCACCGTCGCTATCAATTTGTCGGTTTGCTGCAAAATTTCTCTGGCTTTACCAATCGAAATACTTGGATATGTAGTCGGCATGTACATTAAATCCCCTTCATCCAAAGGTGGGATAAACTCGCTGCCGATTTTATCCATTGGATAAAAGCCAACGACAGTAATAGCAGCAGCAGCCAACAACGTCAGCTTAGGAAAGCGTAAAACTTGTTTCAACAAGGGCATATACGCGCCAACCAACATTCGATTGATTGGATTTTTATGCTCGGGCACAACTTTACCGCGAATAAAGTATCCCATCAGCACAGGAATAAGCGTAATGGCAAGCCCTGCCGATGCGGCCATCGCATACGTTTTAGTGTATGCCAGAGGGGCAAACATACGCCCTTCTTGCGCCTCAAGAATAAACACAGGTAAGAAGCTTACGGTAATAATCAGCAAACTAAAGAACAGCGCAGGACCAACCTCAGAAGCCGACTTTGCGACGATTTCCCAGCGATTTTCATCATTGAGTGGCGTTTTTTCCATGTGTTTATGCATGTTTTCAATCATCACGATTGCACCGTCGGTCATCGCCCCGATAGCAATGGCTATGCCACCAAGGGACATGATATTTGCGTTCATCCCTTGAAAATACATCACGATAAAAGCCACCAGAATGCCAAGTGGCAAAGTGATCACCGCAACCACGGAAGAGCGAATATGAAATAAGAACACCACACACACTAAGGCCACCACCACCAGCTCTTCAAGTAACTTAGACCAAAGATTATCAATGGCTTTGGTGATAAGCTCGGAGCGATCGTAAACCGTCACCACTTCCACCCCTTCAGGTAAGCCTTGTTGTAGCTCAGCAAGTTTTTGCTTTACCCCATCTATGGTCTTTTGCGCGTTTTCTCCAAAGCGCATGACTACAACACCGCCAACAACTTCTCCTTCGCCGTTAAGCTCAGCAATGCCACGACGCATTTGCGGTCCAATATTGACAGACGCAACATCTGCTATCGTTAATGGCGTGCCTTTGACGGCTTGCCCAAGTGGGATAGCTTCAATATCTTTAACGCTTTGAATATATCCCGTACTTGTCACCATATATTCGGCTTCAGCCATCTCAATCACAGAAGCGCCCGATTCTTGGTTACCCCGCTGCAGCGCCTGCTGTACATGCGTAAGCGGAATACCGTAAGCGCGCAATTTGTTGGGATCAACCTGCACTTGATACTGTTTCACCATACCACCAATCGGCGCGACTTCTGACACGCCGGCAACCGATTGCAGCTCAAACTTTAAAAACCAATCTTGTAAGCTGCGTAGCTGGCTAATATCGTGTCTACCGGTTTTATCAACTAATGCATAAAGATACACCCAACCCACCCCAGTGGCATCAGGGCCCAACTGCGGTTTTGCCGCATCGGGTAATTGTGGTGCGACTTGACTTAGGTATTCAAGAACACGACTGCGCGCCCAGTAAAGATCCGTTTTATCGTCAAAAATAACGTAAACATAGGAATCCCCAAAGAAGGAATAACCACGTACGGTTTTTGCGCCCGGCACAGAGAGCATGGCGGTGGTCAGCGGAAATGTCACCTGATCTTGCACCACTTGTGGTGCCTGTCCAGGATAAGGTGTTTTGACAATAACTTGTACATCAGACAAATCTGGAATGGCATCGACAGGCGTGTTTTTAAGGGTAAATAGCCCAGCCCCCACCAGCATAAGTGTCAGCAGTACCACAAAAAAGCGGTTGTATACTGACCAGTGAATTATTGCTTGGATCATTGTAAATGCTCCTTAGTGGCCAGAGTGCATATTCATCGACATCTCGCCTGCAGGTTTGATATCAGTCACCACAAATTCGTCACCCACTTCAAAGGTGAAAGTCACCTTCATTCCTGTCATAAGCTGGCTTAAATCAATGTGCTCAGCTGCAACAAAGTCCATCGTTGTTGCGGGACGGTCCCATTTTTCAATGGCGTCGCGAGAAATATTAAGCACTCGGGTGTCAGGGGTGATGGTGTTTATCACGCCACCCACTGTTGCTGTTGGTAAGGTATTTTCGGTCGTACTTCCTTCGGACATAATGTGAATGCCTGTCAGTAATACGCTACCGTCATCCTGTTTCGTGGCTTCAAAATGCAAAGTCTGTCCAGCGTTTAATTCGTCAACATCGACACTTTCAGCCACGGTAAAATCCATCACCATTTCAGGCCATTCCCACTCGGGTACGGGTTGATGATCGATATTCACTACTCGACTTTGGTAGTTCACGCTTTGAATTTCTCCTTCAATCCAAACTGACTTAGCCTCAGCAACTGGCGCCATACGCATAAAATCAGAAGTAATGCTCGATTGAGAATCAATCAGGAATTGGGCTGACGTAACAATCTTGTCTCCTTCGTTAAGGCCTTTGAGGATTTCAATGTTTTCATCACCAATTTGACCCAGTTCAACGGCAACCGATTTAAAGCTACCGGGTGCAACTTCAACGACAACACGATTTTGTTTGGCAGTGCGGATCACAGCTTCACTCGGCACTTGCAATACATCGTCACGAGAATCGGCATGAATGTTCACTTGCGCAAACATATTTGGCTTTAATAGCGCATCACTGTTGTCAAACCTGAGCCTTACTCTAAGTGTCCGTGTTTTTTCATTGAGTGAGGGGTAGACGTAATCGACTTGCCCTCGCCACGTTCTGCCGGGTAAAAAGTCTAACCTCATGGAAACCGCTTGCCCCTGAGCGACCAACATAGCATCACGTTCAAATACATCAGCTTCGACCCAAATTTCGTCAAGTTTGGCGATACTCATGAGCGTTGTGCCTGGTTTTACGTAAAACCCTTCTCGGATCTGGAGTCCATCCAACACCCCAGATTGACGCGCATAAAAGGTAATGCTTTGATGCACTTCACCCGTTTTTTTAAGCGTATTGATAAAGTCATCACTCAGGTGCAATGCCTTGAGCCTTTCATGCGCTGCGTTTATCAGCGCCTGATTATTACGCTTTCTAGCAATAAGGTATTCTTCTTGCGCATTAACCAGTTGCGGCGAGTACAAGGTATACAGTGGTTCACCTTGCTTCACCGGATCTCCTGCTGCTTTCACGTAGAGCTTTTCAACCCAGCCCTCAACTCGAGGATGAATGTGAACTAAGCTATCTTCGTTGTACTGAACATACCCAACCGTACGGATTTGGTGAGACATCGCTTGACGCATGGCCACCGCAGTACGAACGCCCAAGTTGTTTTCAACGTGAGGCGCTATCTCCACAACCCCCTCACCAAATTTTGTATTCGCAGACTCTTCTTCGTACACAGGTACGAGATCCATTCCCATCGGAGACTTACCTGGCTTATCACGACGATAGTTCGGATCCATAGGTGCAACCCAATAAAGTGGCGCTTTCTCAGCGTTTTGCGCTACCGCAGACTCGTTACTTGAAGAGAGATTTATCCCAACTAGCACGCCTGCCGTTAATGTCGTGACGGCAACCAGCGTCATTTTTAAGTTGTTATTCATGGCTTGCATCCTCTTCAATTTGAGCCAAATAGTAGTTACTGCGTACCACCGCTTTTAACAATGCAATATCAATGGAAAGTGCTGATAACTGCGCATTCAGTTTCGCGATACGCGCCCTCACTACCTCGGAAAAGTCGCCATCATCATTGGTATAAGCAGTCAACGCAGCTTCGGCCTGTTCAGCGCTTTGTGCCACAATTGATTTTGCGTATAGCGATTGCCTCTCTTGCAATCGTTGGATAGTTTGAATTTCTCCATTTAAGTTTGAAAACAGCTGCTTTAGCACCAGCAACCGGTCGGTTTTACTCGCCTCAACTTGTGCAGTCGCTGCCGCTTTTTGCTGATCTTGTTTTCCATCTGTGAATAACGGAACGTCGAATGACACACCAACGCTAAAAAAGTCGGTGCGAGACATCTGATCTGGTGCATCATCCCGATACGCGTAACTCGCATTGACTGAAAACTGTGGTTTATATGCCTGCTCAGCTAACTTTACCCCTTGATTAGCACGGAATGTATCAACGTCGGCTGCAACAACCAACGGGTGATGAGTCAAATGTTGTACTACAGCTTGGCTATCAACTGGGCGTTGCTGCATCAATTTTGGCGCAATTGAGCGGATCAACGGCAGTGTCACTTCGTTTTGGTCAAGGACACTCAGCGCATTTGAATTAGTGAATGCATCATTTAACAGCCATTGCGAAAGCTTTGCCTTAGCAGTGTTAAGCTGCTGATAAGCCGCGGAACGCTTGTCATCTAATTGCATCACCTCAAGCTGAGCACGGATCACATCTTGCTGGCGTGTAGCACCAAGCGCATTGGAGTAGCTAGCATTGGCAATTTCTACCATTTGGTCAAACAACACACTATCGCGTTCAATCAATTCTAACGTCTTTTTGGCTTGTACAATATCAAGCCACACCTGAGAAACATCGCGGCGCACTTGCGCTTTTCTATCCGCTTGTAAAATCGGTTGCTTTTTAGCGTCAAGTGCCAATTGTTGGCTCTTAATTTCGAGGCTATCTCCTCGCGGCAACATCTGCATCACACCAACTTTAAGCTGGGTCATCCCCTCTTGATTAAACTCCCAACTATCAACAGGCAGGTTCATCATGCCTATGGACACCTGAGGATCAGGATAGCTTAGTGCTTCTCGGCTCATCGACTGCATCGCAGATCGCTTGTATTGGCTAGATTGAAGCCAAGGATCGTTGCTGATGGCTGCATCTATCGCTTGCTCTAACGTTGCAATATTGGCCTGTGCTATCTGAGGTAGTATCAGTGTTGCGATAAACAGGGAAACTTTGATTGTCATTAGAATTGTTCCTCATAACTGTCAATTTCAGCAAAAACCTCATAGCTCCCATCTTTTTTGAGTAGCAATACTTGATAAGGCATAAAACGCTCGCCAACTTCCATACCAGGCGATCCAAGTGGCATAGCCGGCACGCTCAAGCCGATATTTTGTATGTCTTGAGTTAACGTTTCGTTTTGCAAAAACTGTTTAATGAACTTGGCAGGAACATGCCCTTCAAAAATAAAACCATTTTTAGAAACCCCGGTGTGACAAGATTGAAAATTTTGCTTAATACCAAACTTACTCTTAAGTGAGCCAAGATAATTTAAATCGGTGGCTTTGTGCGCGATACCTTGCGCAGTTAAATGGTTTAACCACAGCTCACAACAGCCGCAGGTTGGGGATTTAAAGACTTCCAATTCTATATTGGATTTACCGTATGCCACGGCACTCATTAGCCATAGCGTCATCACTAAATAAAACTTTTTCATGCTAACCTCGCATGCAATACCAATTACGTTAGTGCAACAGGTATCAATCAATTCGTTGAAAATTACGTCAAAAAAGACGATTAATCGTACAAAACTTTGAAATTAAGGCAGATCAGCCCTGAGGTTAGGCAAGTATTGGGGGTTTATAAAGAGAGCGAGGGTAGTCGCTGAGTTGACCACTTGTGAAACTTAATTTATCGTTTTTCAGTAAAATAGGCGCTATCCACTCTCTTGGCGAAAACGCTGCAAGATTTGTGGAGCACATATGTGTGGGGCAAGTACAGTCGCTGCATTGTGCTGTGTTCTGAGGGTCACAACAATCCATCTCAACCATCGTTTCATGATGATGAGGCTCTGCCGATTGCACGTTACTTTGAAGCATTTGATGACTTGCATTATGACTGGTAGCGCCATGCATTTCACATGCTGCCATAGAGGCAGCCGCGTTTTGACCACTAAGTGTAGCCACCACGAACAATGTGATAAGTAAACGTAAGAATACTTGCAAGGTACTTTTCCAAATCAAATAAGCAAAGTAATAATAAAAATCTAACCAAAGAAATGCAAGTAAATAGACCAACCTCGTTATTATTTTCTTTCATCATTGATATACTTAGGCTCAAATCTAAAAAATTATTCCAACTCAAGGAAATGAACTTTATGAAAGTAGCTTCATTAGTGACTATTTTGGCGTTAGTTGTTTCAAGCAACGTCAGTGCCGCAGATTACGGAGATTTTGGTGTTTCAATATATGGTGGCAAAACGTACAGCAGTGACATCGAAACTTCTCGCCACCAAACATACGAATTAGAAGACGACTCGCATTTTGGGGTGAGCTTAGACAAGTATTTATCAGAAGGCCGTTACGGATTTTACTATGGTAAAACTGAGACCCAACTTACTGCTTACCCACTAAACAAAGTGGAAATGGAATACCTACTATTTCAAAGCGCAGTAGTACATCCTCTCACAGACAACATAGATGTTTATCTGGGTGCACAGCTTGGTGCGACTTTCATTAACCCCAATTTTATCGACTCAGATACTTTCTTCGCGACCGGTTTATACACAGGCCTTGAATATAATATCGGCGCGGGCTTCCACCTAGGTGCCGAAGTGCGTTGGATTGTGAGCCTTCTAAACAATGATTCAGAAGTTACTTGTGATATTGACCCTGCAACTCAAAATACCTGCAGCTGGCACTTTGATGATGAACAGTTGAAACAAGTTCAAGCAAGTGCAACGTTAAGCTATCGCTTTTCACTGTAATTATTACGAGCTGGTTTTAATATACAGTAAAACTCAACAACCCCTGGTAAGTCGCTGTACAATAAAGTCAGCAAAAACACTCACCTTCGCGGGAATATGGCGAGTAGCAGGATATAACATCCAAAGCTCGCCCGAATAATTAGTCTCGAAATCCCATTCAGGTAATACCTGTATCAACTTTCCCGACGCTAACGCATCTTTAGCTACAAACATAGGTAAGCTTGTGATCCCAAGCCCTTGCAGCGCAGCATCTAACCTCACTCGAGTATGATTTGCTTTATAGCGCCCGCTAACGGAGGTTGTGTGTTTTTGTGTGCCTTTTCTGAATCGCCACTTAGCATCGGCATCCGTTTCCCCCAAAGCAATGCAGCTGTGTTGTATTAGTTCTTTAGGGTGAGTAGGAATTGAGTGTGTTGCAAGATATTTTGGTGATGCCGCTACTATATGTTCTATCGTCATTACGCTTCTGCCTATTAAACCCTGCGGTGGTTCGTTAGTAATTTTAAATAGAATGTCTATTTCATCTCGGATCAGGTCCAGTGCGTTGTCATCCAACACCAAATGAACATCAATGTTTGGAAGTTCGCCTAGAAACGCCATTACACTTGGATGAATTAGTGTATGTGCGACCGCTTTTGGCGCTGCAATTTTAACTGTTCCTTGTGCCGTTTGATGATGGCTTTCACAAAGCGAGATGACGTCTTTGGCGGCTTGTTCCAACTGAGTACAGCGCTCATACACAGCTCGTCCTGTTTCGCTCAATCTTAAGCTGCGGGTGGTACGCTGAAGTAAACACACCCCCAATTGCTGCTCAAGTTGTTTTATGGCACGACTCACTGATGACGGCGAGACACCTAATTGCCGAGCGCTTTCAGAAAAACTTCCAGTGTTGACAACAGAGACAAAAATCGACATTTCTTGCAGTAGCTCAATATGTTTACTGGTCGCCATAGCTCTCCCATTTGTGCGCTCTATGCAAAAGTTATTTCTATTTTTAGATTATTATCTTCTCAGGAGAATGAAAATACAATGTTCTCAATTATTCAATATTATATTGGGAGCTTATTATGGTGCAGTATTGGCCAGAGTTTTTGTCATTAGCCATCATTCATTTTGTTGCAGTGATCTTGCCGGGCCCCGACTTTGTTATTACGGTCAGACAGAGCTTAAAATACGGCAGACTACATGGCGCAATGACAGCCTTGGGGATTGGCGCTGGACTTAGTGTTCATATCTTATATACCTTACTTGGTGTCGGCGCACTGATGCAGGCCTCACCTTGGGTTTTACAAGTAGCTAAATTAATCGGCGCTACGTATCTTATCTACATCGCTATTCATCTGCTCAAAAGTGCAGGAACGATTCAACTGGATACAGAAAATGCCCAAGCTGATGTAAGCTCACAGTCGCTCAAAAAAGCCTTTAGTCTTGGTTTTTTAACTAATGCAACCAACCCAAAAGCAACCCTGTTTTTCTTAGCCGTGGTAACCAATGTCGTCAGCCAAGGAACTCCGTTACATATTCAACTTTTTTACGGCGCTTGGATGTGCAGTGTTAACGCTTTATGGTTTATCTGTGTCAGCTTATTATTCTCAGCTCCATCTTCTCGCGCTTGGTTCTTGAACAAGATGAACTTGGTTGAAAAGGCACTTGCTGTGTTGCTTATGGCCTTCTCATTAAGGCTGTTGATTGCTTAACACAAGAATGCTGAATAAGGGTTTCCGCATCATGCGTTAGCCCTCATTCAATCACTAAGATATGGATATTAGGGCATCAACGCTTCCCACCAGCTGCTACTTGATAGCGTTTCTGATAGCGTCAAAACTTCACCTACAACAGGTGTTACCAGTGCTACTTGATTTTGCTCAGCTGCGATTTTCACTCTTGCGAGCGGATCAAACCAAGAGTGAAAGGCCAAGTCAAAAGTACCATTATGAATGGGGATCATATGCGTTCCTCGCAGATCTATATGAGCTTGTACGCTTTGCTCTGGTGTCATGTGAATATCAGACCAATCTTTATCATAGGCACCGGTCTCTACTAAGGTTAGATCAAACGGGCCAAGTCTTTCACCTATTTCCTTAAATCCAGCAAAATAACCAGAGTCTCCACTAAAAAAGATATTTTTGTCTGCTGTGCGAATAGCCCACGCTCCCCAAAGGGTTTTATTTGCATCTCCAAGTCCACGTCCAGAAAAATGCTGAGTAGGTGTAAAAGTGAGTGTTAACTCAGCGGTTTCTTCAAACTGCCACCAGTCAAACTGCTTTATTTTCTCGGCGGGAACTCCCCACTTTTGCAAATCACCTTCTACACCCAAAGGTACATAAAATGCCCCCACTCTGTCTGCTAATCGCTTTACGCTTTCCTTGTCTAGGTGGTCGTAATGGTTATGTGAAATCAGCACCTTATCAATTTGAGGCAATGATTCAATAGTAATCGGTGGTTGATGAAAACGCTTTGGACCAATAAATGAAAACGGCGATGCTCGTTCAGCAAAAACGGGATCAATCAGAAGATACTGCCCTTGCGCTTTAATGAGTACTGATGAGTGTCCCAGTTTAATAACGTGAGTTTGCGTATCTGAAAGTGCCTTTAAATTCGCCTCTGTGAGCTCTTTTATTGGCATATCAACCTTCGGCACCGCATTGACTTTTTGTTCGGTAAAAAAGCGCCAAAAAATTTCCAGCGTCTTACCTAGGCTCGTTTTTTCCGTTTCATGAGTATTATGAAATTTACCATCACTATATTGGGTTGATGAATACCCACCTTGATTTACCGCAGCATTTAAATTAGAAACCATAACTCCCCCTACTCCTATCAGCAAGACCACAATCAAGCCAAACCATGTTCGCTTTTTCATACAACCACCAAAAGTAAACTACACAGTGTAGTTTACACATCAAGAATAGAAAGTAAACTAAGCAGTGTAATTTATTTTAGTTTTGCTAAAATGCGGAGTATCCATTTGTT
Source organism: Pseudoalteromonas sp. JC28 (assembly GCF_013319255.1). NCBI lineage: Bacteria > Pseudomonadati > Pseudomonadota > Gammaproteobacteria > Alteromonadales > Pseudoalteromonadaceae > Pseudoalteromonas > Pseudoalteromonas sp. JC28. The sequence continues at coordinate 509,519 of NZ_QOKX01000002.1, forward strand.
GATATTCCCTTGCCTGTAATAGATAAAATGAAACAATCAGAAAGAAAGCGACTGCAAATTCTAGAGGCTGCCCAACAGTTATTTGCTCAGCACGGTGCTCAAAATACCAGTATGGATCTCATCGCAAAGCACGCTGAAGTGTCTAAACGAACGATCTATAATCACTTTGAGACCAAAGAGCTACTACTGTATAACGTACTTGAACACATGATGCTTCAGGTTGACCAAGGTGATATTTATCAATATCGACCCGATGTCTCGATTGCAAAACAACTTCAAGAAATCGCTTTACGAGAAGTCAATCTGCTCACCTCTGAATCATTTATCAAAGTGGCTCGCGTGGCATTTATCGAGTTGTTGCAAGACTCTACATTGGCTGCGCATTTCAATAACAGTAAAGTAGGTTGTATGCGTTATTTAGAAACGTTTTTAGCCGATGCTGTCGCTAACAATGCACTGTATATCGAACATCAGGCATTCGCAGCACAACAGTTCTTATATCAACTCAAATCTTTTATCTTTTACCCACGGCTTTATGGATTTGATCTCACAAATATGGAGGAAATGGACTTTATTGTAGAGCAAAGCGTTGCGCTTTTTATGGCGAGATATGGGACTGAACAACGCGCCCAAGATTAATGATAAGGTATGCTAATACGAGGATTTAAATAAATTTCATACCAACTTGCATAAGGCTATATTTCAAACAAAAAGCTTCCCTGATATAGTTATCCACGCTAGCAAGAGTAAGGAAATCAGATGAGCGAATTAATTGCAATTGGTAAAAACATTTGGATCCACAATGGCCCAACTGTACCATTCTTTGGCATGCCATACACTACCCGAAGCACTATAGTAAAGCTTTCTTCTGGCGCATTATGGGTGCACTCTCCTGGAAAATTAACGGAAGGATTACTGAGTGAATTGACGCAGCTTGGGCAAGTGGCCTACCTAATTTCTCCAAATAAACTTCATCACCTATTTATGGGAGATTGGCAGGAAAAGTTCCCACATGCGATTATGTTTGCTTCTCCAGGTGTCGACAAAAAACGGCCTGATCTTACTTTTCAGCGCCAACTGGGCGACATGGCAGAACCCGAGTGGCAAGAAGATATTGATCAACTCATTTTTAAAGGCAGCGCGGTCATGGAAGAAGTCGTATTCTTCCACAAAGAGAGTGACACATTAATTTTGACGGATCTTATCGAAAACTTTCACCCTAATCACTTCTCCGGTTTTAAAAAAGTATTAGCGAAAATCACCGGGATTATTAGCCCTAACGGTAAAACCCCCATAGACTGGCGAACTTCGTTTATGTTTGGGAAGCAGCAAGCCCGAGCCTGTTTTTCAAAAATGGCCGCATGGCAAACCCAATATATTGTTATTGCCCATGGTGAATGCATTACAACAGGCGCTGGGGCATTTTTACATCGCTCATTTTCTTGGCTGGGTATCAATAAAGCCGCGTAAGGCGCAGAACAAATAGCAGTATATAAAAAGCGCTGTCACTTTACTGAACAGCGCTTTTTTTACTTAACCTAAAATTACATACCAGCAGGGTATGTATAACTTGCTTGTAGACCTAGCGGAATACCAAGCATCCAATAGATCAATAAGAAGATGCTCCAACCAATCAAAAAGGCAATTGAGTAAGGCAACATCATCGCTATCAAAGTACCTATCCCGGTCGACTTAACGTATTTCTGGCAGTAAACCACAACCAACGGGAAGTAAGGCATAAGCGGCGTGATTATATTTGAGCCGGAATCACCAACACGATAAGCCGCTTGTGTTAAATCTGGTGAAATACCCAATTGCATTAACATCGGAACAAAAATCGGCCCCAACAACGCCCACTTCGCAGAGCTTGACCCTACAAATAGGTTTACAAATGCGGTGAGGAAGATAATACCAACCACGGTAACATAGCTTGGCAGCGCCAATGCCTTTAATATTTGGGCCCCTTCAATAGCAAGCAGTGCGCCCAAATTTGAATGGCTGAAGGCACTGATAAAAAGTGCACAGAAAAACGCCATAACAATATAGTAAGACATGCTATTCATGGCTTTAGTCATGGCATCAATCATGTCTTTTGAAGTTTTGAACGTACCAACAACGAAACCGTATACCGCACCTGGGATCCAAAACAGTAGGAAAATAAGTGGCACAATTGATTGCATTAACGGTGCACTAAAATCAGTTAAAGCACCCGACGGACTGCGTAGTGCTGAATCTTCACCGCTTGATGCATAAACCAATAACGCGATACCTGCTAACATCACCATAGACGCCACCACAAAGCCCTTCTTTTCTTTGCTTGTGATCTCATCAAACGAAGGCAAACTATCAGTATCGCCGTCAATTTCTGTCGCTTTTAGTCTTGGCTCTATGATTTTATCGGTGATATACCAACCTAATAAAATAATGAATAAACTCGATGCTGAAGTGAAAAACCAGTTATTTAGCGGGTTAATCGCGATTTCTGGATCGATGATCTGCGCTGCACTTTGGGTAAAGCTTTGTAGCAACGGATCGATACCAGAAGGAATAAAGTTCGCGCTAAATCCGCCGCTTACACCAGCAAATGCCGCAGCAATACCCGCAAGAGGATGTCTTCCCATCGCATAGAAAATAACACCAGCAAGCGGAATAACTAACACGTATCCAGCGTCTGTCGCCGTGTGGCTTACAATTGCGATAAGAATAATAGAAGGAGTTAGTAGTGCTTGAGGCGTGCGTTTAAGCATGATTTTAAGGCCAGTATTAATATAGCCAGAATGTTCAGCGACACCCACACCTAGCATAGCAACTAGCACCACGCCTAATGGCGCAAATCCCGTGAAGGTTTTTACCATCGTTGCCATAAATCCGGCAAGCGCATTTGGGTCTAATAAATTGTGAACGACAATCGCCTGATTGGTTCTTGGATCAATAGCGCTAAATTCTACGCCTGAAAATAACCAAGATAGCAGCCAAATCAGCAACATTGCTGATAAGAAAATGATTGCAGGATCAGGGAGTTTATTCCCCACCCGCTCAATCCCGTTTAAAAAACGGGTGATCGCAGAGTTTTGCGAGTTCGCTTGTTGTGTTTCGTGCATACCATTGCCCTAAGAAAAAAATTGCTTAACCATAACTTAATATTTACATGTTAAGCAAGAAAACGTGCCTATTGACGAGACACTTTGCCGAATTAGTAGCCGACTTGGTATTTTTTTGTCTCAAGTCAGTGTTCAATAAAGAATTTACGCTATGCTTTTTATATGTCTGAAATTAAGGATTTTTAGATGATAGATCTAGACGACAAAGTGTTAGCTGACGTCAAACATGGTTTCAATTTACCACCTAAACCTGCGCTGATAAGCGAATTGCAAGCAGCACTTGCTACAGCAGATCCAGATCTGAACGACATCGCTTCTATTATCGCTCATGATGTCAGCACCTCAGCCGCGGTGCTAAAAATCATCAACTCGCCCCTATACGGCTTGGCAAGAACGGTCACTGATGTAAAACAGGCTGTCGTCTTTCTAGGTCTAGACTCTATTAGTAAGCTGGTGACCGGCTTTTTGCTCAAACAAACCTTTGACCAATGTAAATGTTGTATCAGTTTGGAGCGGTTTTGGGATAACGCTTCAGACATCGCGGATAGCATCATGGTGATTGGTAATAAACTTAAATCGCGTGTTCCTATCGAAAACTTGCACTTACTAGGCTTATTTCACGACGCAGGGATTGCCGCTATGGCAGTAAATTACCCCGATTATATGGAAACGCTCATTGCCGCTAACAAAGATTATGACAAGCTGTTAGTCGAACACGAAGAAGAAAAGTACGAGACCAATCACGCTATTATCGGCTACTTCCTCGCGGCTTCCTGGAACTTGCCACAAAGTATTTGTCAGATGATTTTATGCCATCATGACCCCGAGTTTTTGGGGAACTGTAAAGATGAAGAACAGAAATTAGCTTTCTCTGCTCTAAAAATGGCGGAAAATTTTGTACATATCAATAAACGTTTTGTTGCAGCGCCTGATTGGCACTTAATGAAAGCGGATGTATTGAAGGTTTTAAATTTAGATGAAGATGATTATCAGGACATCAAAGAAGACCTAGATGAATACTTCTTAGAGCAGGATGGGGTAAGCAACTAGTTATCTCACACTCAACACCGCCTGTGAAATGCGACTCAACGACACTGTTGCGGCAATTCTTAAAACTTCGTAGACTGGCAGCAAAATTAAAATAAAAAAACTTAAGGAATTTACATTGCCAGCGCTGCTATCTCTTAAAGGCAAATTTGCCATCTTTGGGCCTGGAATATTAATGGCAACTGCTGCTATCGGTGGTTCACATCTCGTTTCATCAACTCAGGCTGGAGCACTATTTGGTAGTCAATTGATCTGGTTAATAGTTGTTGTTAATTTGCTCAAATATCCCTTTTTTAAATATGCAGTCGAGTACACAAGCCACTCTAAGCATAGTGTCGTCGAAGGTTATCACGCACATTACCGCTTCGGATTTAAGGTTTTTGTGCTACTCAATATTTTCGCAGCCATTGTAAATACCGCGGGTGTGCTATTACTTACCGCAAGTCTCTTGAGCTACTCGCTGCCATTTCCAATAAATATTGAATTGTTAAGCTTTATACTTTTGGCTAGTTGCTTGGCAATCTTACTGGTTGGGCACTACAAAATACTCGATGTAACAAGCAAATGGGTGATGATAATTTTGACCATTTCCACGGTTATGGCGCTTGCCATTGCGGCTAATAATGGACCGGCCCATCCAGCCCCCATTGATCCGATATCCCCGTACGACATCGCGTTACTGGGCTTTTTAGTTGCCTTAATGGGTTGGATGCCTGCACCAATCGAGATTTCAGCCATTAATTCCTCTTGGCTAAAGACGAAGATGGCTAAACAATCACTAACAAGTAGCCAGATCCTACTGGATTTCAAGGTGGGATATTTTGTTACGCTGGGTCTTGCGGTCGTGTTTTGTTTACTCGGTATGCTAATGCAATACGGTCAAGATAAGCCTGTGGAACTCGCTGGTGTTGCGTTCTCACAGCAGCTCATTGATATGTATGCCAATACAATCGGCGAATGGGCCAGATGGCTAATTGCTGGCGTCGCATTTTTGTGTATGTTTGGAACAACGATCACAGTGTTAGATGGCTACTCCCGAGTGCTTAGTGAATCACTTCAGCTGTTACGACCGAACACAACGAAAAAGAGTTACACGCTCATTCTATTGCTACAAGCAACGCTTGGTATGGCCGTAGTGCTGTTTTTTAAAGCCGACTTAAAGAGCATGCTAATGTTTGCCATGAGCTCAGCGTTTGTCACTACTCCTATCTTTGCTTGGATGAATTTAGGATTAGTGAAAGGTGAGATCTATCGCAGTCAACCAATGTACACCAAGATTTTGACGGGACTGGGGCTGATTTATTTAGTGGGCTTTGCACTGTTATTCATCTATTGGCGATTTTTGATGTAAAGCCAAGCGAGGCGGAGTAGCAGATGCAAATTACACTTCTAGGGCCTGTTTATCTTTCAAGTTTGTTTTTGCAGCAGCTTGATTGGTGTTTATACAAGGCAGAGCCTGCGTAGCATAGTTGCTCTATGTAAGTCTGGCGATAAAGACTTTGTGCTCCTGCAAAGTCACCTTACCCCACATCCTTGTGGGGCAACACAGAAGAAATGCCAATCAAGCGCTGCCCTTTGGGTTCACCTGAGTGCGCTCTGTTCATTGTTGCTCAACTTTTGCCTAGATTACTAGGCGGCAAGTCGAGCGTCGCGATCAAAACACACTCAGAAGAACAAAAATCAAACAGCAAAGGTCAACAGGCCCTAGCATCTGCTACTCTCAGGTGAGGTGCATTTATTTTAGATTTTGCACCTGCTCCCAAATAGAAACCACGTGCGCTTTATCATCGTCATTTAGCTCTCCATTTCGGTATGCTCTTACCAAGCTGCTTTCAACTTTGGCATTTAGCTCATCAATCGAAAGATCTGCTTCCTCTACTTGTGCATAGCCTACCGCTAAGTCAAAGTGACCGCGTAAATAGCCACCAGCAAATAATTCATCATCGCTCGCTCTATCAACAAGCTCATCAAAAAACTGCTGCGCTTTCTCTACATATTCTACTAAAGACATAGTTATTCCTAAATTATTCTTGATGGCCTATGGCGTACATTACATGGTCATTGAACCCAGTGATCACTTTAATAAATCCAGCTAAGGACTCATCAAGTTGTTCGTCACCGGTATCAGCAATTAAAGGACGACCATTTAAGGCCTTTAATTTCGATTTTGTGGCGATAAGGATAATATTATCTTTGCCGATTTTTTTGATGAGGTTAGGACTTAGCTGCTGATTACCGCGGCCAAAAATATGTCCTTGCCCACCAATTAATGTGATCACTAGCTTTGTTTTGTTATCAGCAAGCGACAACAATTGCTGCGCAGTTTGATCTTGGGCGATCAGCGCTTGGTCCCTTACAACATCAACACCTAGAAGTGTATTATCAAGTCCCATCTCTTCCATCACTGCTGCAACGGTAGAACCAGACCCCATAATGTAGGTTTCATCTTCTTCCATTTCGGCAACCACGTAGGCAGCGATATCGGCTAACACTAATTCATCGCTTTCTTTACCACCGTTTTTCACCGCTTGTACATATCTCAGCTCGGTCGGCACTTGCATTTCACCAAATCGCTTAGCGCGCACAGTCCCTTCACGAAATGCTGCTTCATCAATGTCCATCACATCGGCTTCGCCAATGGAGACAAGCTCTCCGGTAACCAAAAGTTCAACGACTCTACCAGCTGCTTTTGGCGTTATCGCGTATACGCCGCTATGAATTTTGCACCCAGCAGGGATCCCAAGTACAGGACATGAATCACCCACCGCGTGGCAAATGTTGCGGGCAGTACCATCGCCACCAGCAAACAAAATCAAATCGACACCGTGCTGTTGCATCATTTGCGCTGCGGTCTCGGTATCTTCAGGACGAGTTGCCGTACTTTGAGTTTGATAAATCACTTGGGTGTTAAAACCCAGCTCTTTTGCCGTACGCTCCCCCATCTCACCATTAACAGTGTATATTTCGATATTTTGTTGATGTGAAAGCAGTTGTGTTAAAGCCGTTTTTGCTCGCTGATTAGCGCGAGGCTCTGCACCTAACGCCAAAGCTTGTTGAGCTGTTTCTGCGCCATCGCTACCTTTTAGTGCAACGCTCCCACCAAGCCCAGCTAAAGGATTGATGATAAGTCCAAGCTTAAATTGCATCGTCAAACTCCATGCTTAGCTCTGTCGGGATATCCCAGTTAAATTGCTGCTGGCGTAAAGGCCAAGGTGTATTATAAAAATTGCTTAATGCGTTGAGTAGTTGAGTTGTTCTGGTATTAAATCCGCTTTCTAATAAAGCTAGCACTTGCTGATGCACCCGTTGTTGAAAGCTGAAACGGCAAGTTTGTTCACCGTTGAGGTTATCAACGGAAACATTAAATGAAAAACCAGCTGCGACGCTTAACGCCCACTCAATCGCTTGTGGTTTCACTTCCACTTTTTCAAATTCGAGCTGCTGCGCTTTATCTCGTCCATCGGGACAATACCAATAGCCGTAATCTTCGAGTTGCCGACGCGCTTCACCCGCAACGAGCCAATGTGCAACTTCATGCAAAGCACTGGCATAAAAGCCATGAGCAAAAATAATGCGGTGATGAGGGTATGATTCATTTGCAGGTAGATAGATGGGCTCGTCGTCGCCCACTACCAGCTCCGTGTTGAGCGTGTGCAGGAATAACCCATTAAAAACAGCAATGAGGTCTTCTATTTTATGCATCAACATCCGCCACAAGTCTAAACTGGGCGCAAATTGTAAAGTTTTTAGCGGCTAAAGTAAAAGATCTCGTTTTAGACTATGCCTTTTTGTCCAACGAGCTGCGTGGCGCGATATAAAGCGAAGCACGATCTCGACCTGACTTTTTCGACTCATAGAGGGCTAAATCAGCTTCTTCAAAACATCGTTTGTGATTAAAGCTTTCGCCAATAAGCTCGTATCCCGCGACGCCAATGCTAAATGTCAGTCCAAAACTGGTGAAACGGGTAAATTCATGCACCAGTCGTTGTGCAAAATTAAGCGCGGCATCCGGCCGAGTTTCAGGGCAGATAATCACAAATTCATCACCGCCCCATCGTCCAATATGGTCGCTTGGGCGTGCTTGCTCTCTTAGAAACTGCCCAACTTCCTTCAATGCATTATCACCATCTTGGTGTCCTGCGGTATCATTTAATTGTTTAAAATGATCAACGTCGATTACCAGTAGCGATAGCGCTCGATGATAACGTATGGCCCGCTGCACTTCTTCTTTCAGCAGCGCTTCAATCTTTCTGCGATTCATAACCTGAGTTAAGAAATCCAGTTCAGCTCGGTTCTTCAATTCTTGTTCTTGACGTAAATCTCGGATCACCGCAATAAAAACATCATTTTTAGAGACGGACACCGTGGATAACGCGATATCCACCGGGATTTCCACACCTGATTGATGTCGCCCTACAATTTTAAGGCCATCATGCGTCACTCTGCGCATCGTAGAGGTACCTTGGAACTTTTCTCTGTCCGCGACGTGTTTACCGGTATACCGTTCTGGGATGAGGTCTTCAACCTTCATACCTAGTAGTTCTTGAGGTTGATAACCAAACAAGTCAGTACACGCCTTATTGACTTCTTTAAGCCTACCGTCTTTGTCACAATATAAAATGGCATCAGGAGTAGAATTGAATAACTTTCGTTTCTCGTTGATAAGTTTAACCACAAAAATGAGCGTAAAGATGTTCAAGCAAGCAAACAACAAGACTATTGGTAGTAACAACAATACACCGGTGTTACTCAACTCTTGGGTTTGAGCGAGCTTTACAGATTGATTTTGCTTTGCAAGCTCAAATTTCTCTCCAATTGACTTACGCAAATAATTAAATGCAGCTTCTGCGTCCGTGTCATCTACTCTCACTAAGCGGTCCACCACTTCAGAGCTCAACCTACCTGATGTAAATTTTGACTTAGCAAGCGCAAGCATTTGTGTATATTCATCAAAGGTGTGTTGAATAACGGCTAATGCCTTTGTCTCTTGACTGCTTAGCGCCGTACTTTGCAATTTTAAGATGGTCGCTTTGGTGGCTTCAACATCAGCTAAAGCCTGTTCGTAATAAATCTCGTCTTGACGTAGTACATAATTTTTGAAGTGATGAATAAAGCCGTTATAACCAAAACTACGCTCTAGCTCAGCTAGCAGCTCGGCACGTTTAATTGCAACTTCAGTTTCTGATTGCCATGACTGATGAAATGAGGAAATGGAGTGGTTTAACAAAGTGGACCAATAAAATAGACCACCACTCACCAAAATAGTAAATATAACTAAGCCACTGATCTGCAAAAAAATACGTTTATTCATATACTCTGCTGTCCAAATTCAGCAAATCCTAGAGTGCAGTAAGCAAAAGAAGAAATTAGAGGCCGTCTAGGTGCTGTAGAATCCATGTCGATGGTACAAAAGTTACATACCATTACAGCTACTAAGTCTAGACCAGAGAACGAAAAAAGCCGCATTACAGCGGCTTACAGATAGGATATTTTCAATTAAGATAAATTGGTATCGTTACTCGTAATAAGCTTTGCCTTCTTCAGCCATTGCAAGTAGCGGCTCCGCAGGTGTAAATGCAGGGTTATCAGCAGCGTATGTTGATAACTCTGAGCACACCTTATTGGCACCTTTTTTGTCCATATAACTAAATGGGCCGCCCAAGAATGGTGGGAAACCAATGCCAAAAATAGCACCGATATCACCATCTCTTGCATTACGAATAATACCTTCATCAAGACAGCGAGCAGCCTCATTGAGCATCTGTGCAACGCAGCGGTTCGCAATTTCTTGTTTATTCAATTTAGGAGAAGGCGTGACCCCGAGTAACTCATAAACTGACTCGTCCACTTGCTTGCCTTTTTTACCTTCATAGGTGTAGAAACCACGACCAGATTTGCGACCAAGACGTTTGCTATCTATCATACGTGCAAAAGCATCCGGCGCCTTAAAGCGAGCACCTAATTCTTTTTCTAGGATTGGCGCAATCTTAGAGCCAATGTCTACACCTACTTCATCAAGAAGCGCAAGAGGACCAACAGGGAAACCAAACTCAACCAAGGCTTGATCGATTTTCTCTATCGGCTCACCGGCAAGCAAAAGATTTGCCGCTTCGTTGACATAAGGAGCCAGAATACGGTTTACGTAAAAACCAGCTTTGTCTTTTACTACGATTGGGGTTTTCCCCTGCTTGCGAGCAAACGCCACAGTGCGCGCAATAACCTCATCACTGGTGGTATCGTGCGGAATGATCTCCACCAGCGGCATTTTTTCTACTGGCGAGAAATAATGCAAACCAATTACGTTTTCAGGACGCGTTGCTTTTGCCGCGATTTGGCCGATTGGTAATGATGACGTATTACTTGCAAATATCGTACTCTCACTGCATTCGCGTTCAATATCCGCTACCATCGACTGTTTCAGGTCTAAGTCTTCAAATACAGCTTCAATCACCATGTCTGTGTGTTTAAAACCAGAGTAATCTGTTGTCCCCGTGATCATATTCAAAGTTGACTGCATCTCTGCCTTTGAAATAATACGGCGCTTTTGGCGTTGCGTTAGGATCTTATAGCTGTAATTTAATGCGTTGCTAATGCCCTGATGCGCAACATCTTTAATACGTACTGGAGTGCCTGCTTTAACCGCACTAACATGGGTAATACCTGCGCCCATTAAGCCACCACCTAGCACTGCAACACGCTTCACAGGAGCAAGATCTTCACCTTGGAAATCCTTTTTCATTTCCGTTGTGGCAAAGAAAATCCCACGTAGCGAGCGCGATACTTCAGACATCACTAAATCAGCAAAACCCTCGGCTTCGGTTTTATAACCTTTAAGCTTGTCCAGCTCTACAGATGCACGTACCGCTTTGATGATAGCGAGCGGCGCTGGATAGTGACCACCCGTTTTCTTCTCAACATTTTCTTGTGCTTTTTTGAAAATGATATTGCGTCCGAACGGGTTAGACTCTAGCAATTGGCTAATTTTGTCTAAATTCGGTTTGCGAGGCTTAGGCTTACCTTTTCTGGCAAGCTTCACCGCTACGTCGAGTAAAATACTGTGCGGCACGGAATCGTCAACTAAGCCCGCTTTTTTCGCTTGCTTAGGTCGAACTTGTTTACCAGTTAGCATCCATTCAAGTGCTTTTTGAATACCAACTAATTTCGGTAGACGCTGTGTACCGCCACCACCTGGCAATAGACCAAGCTGTACTTCTGGAAGACCCAGTTTAGTCTTGCTGTCTTCAGTACATACACGGTAATCACAAGCCAGCGCAAACTCCAAGCCGCCACCCAGTGCTACACCGTGGATCGCAGCAACGGTCGGGAATGGTAAATCAGCCAATTTAAAGAAGGTTTTATGACACATTTCCGAAATCGCGAGCGCATCATCACGGGTTTTAGCGCTGTCTAGCATTTTAATGTCTGCACCCGCGATAAAGTTATCGTCTTTACCACTGATAAAAACCATACCCGTTACGTCGTCTTGCTTACTCTTTGCGATGATCTCTAATAATTCATCAGCAAATGTATCACGTAGGGTGTTCATTTTTTCGCCCGGTACGTCGATTGTAACGATGGCGACTTTATGGTCGTTTAATTCATAAGAAAATACTGACATTATGCGCTCTCCAATACGAATGCGGCTCCAAGACCACCTGCAGCACAGGCAGTTGTCAATGCAAGACCACCGCCGCGGCGTTTAAGCTCATGTAAGCTTTGCGTGATCAAGCGTGCACCGGTTGCTGCGAATGGGTGACCATATGCAAGTGAACCACCAAGCACGTTAAACTTATCCATGTCGATTTCGCCAATTGCTTTACTGCGACCAAGTTTTTCTTGCGCGAATTTGTCTGAGCCAAACATTTTCATATTGGACAGCGCTTGCGCTGCGAAAGCTTCATGCATTTCTATCAGGTCAAGATCAGCAAGGGTAATACCCGCTCGGTCAAGTGCTACAGGCGTTGAATGTGCAGGACCCATCAACATATCTTCGTGTACGCCGATTGCAGAGAAGGCGAAACTACGCACATAACCTAAGATATCGTAGCCAAGCGCTTTGGCTTTGCTTTCGCTCATCATTAATACTGCCGCTGCACCATCAGTAAGTGGCGTTGCATTTGCTGCAGTTACTGAGCCGTGCTGTCTGTCAAATACAGGCTTTAACTTGGCGTAGCTTTCCAATGAGGAGTTTTCACGGATGTTATTATCTTTATCAATAAAGCTTTTGTATGGCTCAACATGGGCAGCCATCACTTCATTGTTTAATAAGCTTTCCGACCATGCTTTTGCAGCTAAGGTATGTGAACGGTGCGCCATCGCATCTTGATCTGCACGGCTGATCCCGTGAGTCTTAGCCATTTGCTCAGCGGTTTGCCCCATTGATAAGCCAGTTGAATATTCCGCAACTGCCGGTGGCACTGGCAGTAAGTCTTTGAGTCTTAGCTTTGAGAAAATCTGTAAACGCTGCTTAAGCGTACGTGCTTTGTTCAAGTCAACAAGGCTACCTGCAAGCTTTTTGCTCACGCCAATCGGTAACACTGATGAAGAATCCGCACCACCAGCAACACCGACACTCACTTGGCCTGAAATAATGCTCTCTGCAACGTTAGCAATCGCCTGGAAACTGGTTGCGCATGCACGTGATACAGAGTAAGCATCAACAGAAACTGGCATGCCAGTGCCAAGCACAATTTCACGCGCAATGTTTGGTGCTTCCGGCATTTGTACAACTTGGCCGAATACCAGTTGGTCGATTTCTTTACGATCGAAGTTCAAACGCTCAAGCATTTCGTTGACGACGATTTTGCCTAAATCTAGGGCTGGAACGTGGTGAAAAGCGGTAGCTTGCTTTGCGAATGGCGTACGCAGGCCGCTCACGATAGCGATTCGGTCGCCTTTTGATGTTTTTAGTATGTTTTGTTCAGACATGAATTTTGCTCTCCCGCTGACAGGTCTGACCTGTTAATTTCCTCCGATTCTAAACAACCAAATCGAAGTTGCCAATAGCAAAGCACGAAATGGCTGCTTTTTAAACCGTGAAAACCAACTTTAGATGCTTTTTCAAGCAATCTCAAAGTATTTGAAATTGTTATTTAAAATTTATGAACTTTTCTAAAATTATGGGTCTAATCAACTTGATTATTCATTCAGCGTCCATATAACTATTTTTATTTTTGTCGGCTTAAAAGGCAGTCTCATGGCAGTAAACGAGTTTTCTCAACTAAAAGAATATTTAGACACCCAAATTTTAGGGCAAAGTGCACTGACCGAATCCTTGCTTATCGCGCTTTTAGCAGATGGTCATTTATTGGTTGAAGGCCCCCCAGGTCTAGCTAAGACCCGTGCCGTAAATGCGCTGGCTAAAGGCATTGAAGGGAGCTTTCAACGCGTCCAATTTACCCCTGATTTATTGCCTTCTGATGTAACTGGTACAGATATCTATCGCCAACAAACCAATGAATTTGTATTTGAGAAAGGCCCGCTTTTTCATCATTTGATTTTGGCTGACGAAATCAACCGAGCGCCAGCCAAAGTGCAATCAGCGCTACTAGAAGCAATGGCCGAACGCCAAATAACCGTTGGCAAAACAACGTATCCGTTACCTGAGCTATTTATGGTAATGGCAACGCAAAACCCGCTTGAACAAGAAGGTACATACCCGCTACCGGAAGCGCAGCTTGACCGCTTTTTACTCCATCTGAATATCGATTATCCGGATGCAGAAACCGAGGTAGATATTTTGCGCCTCACTCGTGGCGAGGCGTTGGAGGAGTACCAAGCGACCTTCACACCTATTAGTCAAGCAACCCTATTTGAGGCCCGTAAAACCGTACTAAGCATGCACCTTGCTGAGCCTCTGGAGCAATATCTTGTACAATTAATTATTGCGACCAGACAGCCACAACGCTTTGATGCAACGCTTGCAAGCTGGATTGATTATGGTGCGAGCCCTCGAGCTACAATTGCGCTTGATAAATGTTCTCGTGCTCATGCTTGGCTACAAGGCAGAGACTTTGTCACACCAGAAGATATTCAAGCTGTGGTGCATAACGTGCTACGCCACCGTATCGTGCTGAGTTATGAAGCACAGGCCGATGGGATCACCAAAGATCAGGTGATCAGTAAGATTTTAGAATTGGTTGCTGTTCCATAATACTATGAACGACATCAAGCAGTTTAACTCGGCCAGCTGGTTTAATGAAAGCCACAGTAATGGTGTCGAACTCAGCCTGAAAGAGCTACTTTTTTATAAGTCCAAAGCGCATTTACTTTCGCTTAAACCGAGAGGAAAAGTGAAAAGTGCTCAATCAGGTCAATACCTTGCACCGCATAAAGGTCGAGGTATGGAGTTCGCTGAAGTCAGACAATACCAATATGGTGATGATATTCGTGCGATTGACTGGCGAGTTACCGCGCGTACCGGTGAAGCACACACGAAACTCTTTCAAGAAGAGAAAGAGCGCCCCGTTTTTGTATTTTGTGACTTTTCCTCAAGCATGCTATTTGGTTCAAAGCTGTTACTTAAGTCGGTGCTTGCGGCGCACTTAGGCATTTTGGTGTCTTGGGCTGCATGCCAACGCGGCGACCGTGTTGGTGGTGTGGTATTTAATGACAGCAATCACCACGAGCTAAAACCGATTGCTCGCGACCGTGGAGTGCTTGCGCTAGCTCATCAGTTTTGTGCCCTACACGAACAAGCATTAATTCAAAAAGAGACTCACCCCTCGGGGGATCGTTTCAATGAGAATTTAAAACGACTTGTGCATCTAGCCAAACCTGGCAGCCTGATTTATCTCATTTCGGACTTTACGGAGTTGAATGATGAAAGCTTTAAATTGCTAGAGCGAGCCACTCGCCATAACGAAGTCATTGGTTGTATGGTAAGCGATCCTTTTGAGCATCATCTGCCTGAATACAGTCAAGCAATTGAGGTCTCTGCTGGTGAACAAAACTGGACATTGCCCTTGATGGACAAGCAATTTAGAGACAAATTCTCGCAAAATGCGTCTGACTTTTTCAATCGAAGATTAGCGCTACTTAAGCGCTCTGGTATGTCGTTACAAAAGTACGACGCGTCATTACCAATCGAATTACAAATCATGAGGGGTTAAATGCAAGTCAATCCACTCGACCAGCTTAATGATGTGGTCATCCCTCAAAGCGTGAGCTGGTGGCCACTTTCTTATCCAATGTGGGGAGCCATTTGTGTTCTACTCACAATATTTGCGGCTACGTGTTGGCTATTATATCGTCGCCAGCAATTTTTAAAGGCAAAAAAGGAAGCCATAAAACTGAGTCATTCGCAGGATAATGCCCAAGCATTACACACCATACTCAAGCGTTTAGTAAAACATTATTACGGTGATACCGCTGCGAGTAGATCGGGCCAAGCATGGTTAACGCTGCAAGCAAGACTTACGCGCGTTGAACTCACTCAGCAAGAGCTCGACTCGTTATATGCTCCGACTCAAGACCCCGCACTCAGCGATAAACTATGTCGTGCGATTAATACCTTCAAAGTGAAGGAGCGTCTCGATGTTTGAGTTTAGTTGGCCCCTTGCCTTTTTATTGTTACCTCTGCCTTGGCTAATTGCGAAGTTTAAACCGAGTATCGCGCAGACCAACATTAATATTCGTATGCCAAGTGCCGCAAAGTTACAACTCGCGAGCACAAATCAACTCAATAAGCGCGCAAAAGTAAGCCTAGTGGAAACACTCGTCTGGCTACTACTGGTAACCGCAGCGGCAAACCCGACTTGGCTTGACGACCCAATCGTTGTGCCAAACGAGGGACGCGATATTATGCTTGCCGTTGACTTATCGGCTTCAATGACAGAGCAAGATATGGAATACCAAGGTCGCTTAGTGGACAGATTGTCTGTCGTCAAAGCCGTTGTTAGCGACTTTATCGAAGCGCGCCAAGGAGATCGTCTGGGACTTATTCTTTTTGGTGACACCGCATTTTTGCAAACACCACTCACCCGAGATTTAGCGACGGTTAGTCAAATGCTTAGTGAGGCACAAATTGGTTTAGTTGGACGCGCCACAGCAATTGGCGATGCTATTGGTTTGTCGGTAAAACGTTTTGGCGAACGTGAACAAAGTAACAAAATCTTGATTTTGCTGACCGATGGTCAAAACACCGCGGGCAACCTTCAACCAGAAGAAGCACTGATCTTAGCCCGAGAAGAAGGCATAAAGATTTATACTGTTGGCGTTGGCTCTGATGGCAGACGCGGTTTTGGTTTATTTGGTTTTAACTCTATGGCTGGTAGTAGTATCGACGAGAAAACGTTGCAACATATCGCCAAAGAAACTGGTGGGCAATATTTTCGTGCAAAAGACGTGGAAGGCCTACAACAGATCTACGCTATGCTCGATGAGCTAGAACCGATAAGTGATGAAACACAGACTTTCCGTCCTAAGATTTCACTGTTTTATATTCCTCTCCTCGCGATACTCGGCTTGCTTTTTGTGGCTCAGCTAAGTCTCGTATTAAGAACAAAATTAAGAGGGTAAATATATGGAATTTGAATTTATTCGCCCACATCTGCTTTGGTTACTTGTTCCTTGGGTGATATACAGTGCACTGCAATGGTCTAAAAAGTCCAATCAAAAATCAGCGCAACTTATCGCACCGCACCTGATGAAGGTGGTGATGGGATCCAGTGGTCAAAAACACCAAAAACAAAGTAACTCTTGGCTTAGTATTGTGTTCTTTTTGTTGGCCATTATTGCGGTTGCGGGACCAAGTATTGAAAAACAAGAAGTACCAGTATTTAAAACTCAAGCACCTAGAGTGTTAGTGCTCGATATGTCTTATTCTATGTACTCAACCGATCTCGCGCCAAACCGCTTAACACAAGCGAGATTTAAAACTTTAGATATGCTCAAGCTTTTTAAAGAAGGCGAGACGGGTTTAGTTGCCTATGCAGGTGATGCATTTACCGTGTCGCCACTCACAACGGACGTCACCACACTTGAGAATTTGATCCCGAGCCTTCGTCCAGAGATCATGCCCTCAAAAGGCTCAAACGTGTATGCAGGCATCGAAGAAGCCGTTAGCTTGTTAACAGGTGCAAGTGCTACCTATGGTGACATTATTTTGGTAACCGATGGATTTGAGCAAGAAGACGCTGAAGATGTGCAAAGCCTCCTTTCTGACAGCCCATTTAAGCTAAGTATCTATGCCTTAGGTACGGCGCAAGGCGCACCAATCAAATTACCTGAAGGCGGCTTTTTAAAAGACCAATATGGTCAGATAGTCGTACCAAAGTTATTCCCGACTCGACTTGAAAAACTCGCTAGAGTTAAGGGTGGAAAATTTGCCAGCTATACTGCTGACAGCAGTGACATAGAGACATTTAAGCCAAATTTGGGTGCAAATACATCGGTGCTTAAACGCGACCAAGAAAGTGCTAAGTGGCGAGTAGATGCGGGAATATATCTGTTGATTGTACTTATTCCACTCGCACTGCTATTGGTTCGAAATCACGCAGTTATGCTCAGTGCTTTGGTTGTTTTTGCGATGTTGCCGCAGCAAAAAGCGCTGGCGAATGAATGGACACAGTGGTTTAAAAATAGCGACCAAAACGCGCTGCAGGCCTACCAAAATGAAGCGTTTGATGAGGCCGCGCTTGCCGATAATCCGGTACTAAAAGGCGCAGCCCTTTATAAAGCCGGAGATTACGAAGGAGCAGTAAAAACACTCGAGCAAACAAGCTCAGCAGAAGGCCAATACAATTTGGGCAATGCGCTAGCACGGCTTGGTAAGTTAGACGACGCGATTTCTGCTTACGAAAAAGCCTTATCCTTAGATCCTGAGTTTACGCAAGCGAAGGATAATAAAGCGCTAGTCGAAGCGTTAAAGGACCAGCAAGAGCAGCAAAATCAGCAGGACCAACAAAGTCAGCAAGACCAACAAGGTCAGCAAGACCAACAAGGTCAGCAAGACCAACAAAGTCAGCAAGACCAACAAAGTCAGCAAGACCAACAAAGTCAGCAAGACCAACAAAGTCAGCAAGACCAACAAAGTCAGCAAGACCAACAAAGTCAGCAAGACCAACAAAGTCAGCAAGACCAACAAGGTCAGCAGGACCAACAAGGTCAGCAGGACCAACAAGGTCAGCAAGACCAACAAGGTCAGCAAGACCAACAAGGTCAGCAAGACCAACAGAATTCACAAGCAGGAAGTGAGTCAGAACAAAACAACAACGAGCCAGAGCTAGATGCTGCCCGCCAAGACCAGCAAGCAGCCGAGGAACAAACTCAAGAGCAAAAACAACAGCAAGCGCAAGCCGCACCTACGCCCGATCCCGAGCAACCACCGCAGGATGAAGAAAAGGCACAGGCTGCAATGATGCAAGATAGTCGGCCACTTACCCCTGAAGAAATAGAGAAAGCGCAACAGCTTAATCAACTGCTTAGAAAAGTACCCGATGATCCGGCCATATTATTGAGAAATAAAATGCAACTAGAAGCACAACAACGCAAACAAAGACGTCTACCAAGAGGAGCTGAAAAATCATGGTAAAACGCATTCTATTTTTTCTGTCTTTGTTGATATTAAGCCACGCCTCGTTGGCATTGGAAAATCTCACAGCCAGCGTAGACAAAAACCCAGTGCTCGCAGGTGAATATTTCACGTTGTCGATTATCGCT
Organism: Pseudoalteromonas sp. JC28; assembly: GCF_013319255.1. Classification (NCBI taxonomy): domain Bacteria; kingdom Pseudomonadati; phylum Pseudomonadota; class Gammaproteobacteria; order Alteromonadales; family Pseudoalteromonadaceae; genus Pseudoalteromonas; species Pseudoalteromonas sp. JC28. The sequence continues at coordinate 528,328 of NZ_QOKX01000002.1, forward strand.
GAGGGCAAAGTCAAAGGCACTATTCCTGATGTTTCTGTGCTTAGTAACGACTTTATCACCAGCCCGGTGAATACCAGCTCTAGAACCAGTATCATTAATGGTAGTGTTTCAAGCTCCACTACCTGGCAAATGCAGCTCGTTGCTCGCACTCCGGGTACTTACACCATTCCTTCGTTAGAGGTAGATGGTGAAACGACCCAGCCGATCGAAATCAAAGTTGTTGCTCGTGATGATGAGCAGCAAAGTGAAGATATATTCGTAAAAACCGAACTCAAGACAAAAAATCTCTATGTTCAACAGGCTGCGCTTTATACCGTTAAGCTCTATGTAGGAAAGGAACTACTAGATGGCCAACTGAGTGCCCCAATCTCAGATGGTGCTAACTTCACACAATTGGGCAAAGCTAATGAAGAATACGAAGTTATTGACGGCCGACGCTACATGGTGCTCACCCGAGAATACATGATCCAACCGCAAAAGAGTGGCAATTTCACTATTGAACCACCTATCTTCAACGGCCAGATCAGAGATGGCTATCGTAGAATGGCGACTTCTGCGGTTGGCAATACCATTGACTTTTCAGTATCTCCAATTCCAGCTAACGCTGCTGATAACTGGCTGCCCAGTGAGTATTTGAATTTTTCTGAAGAATGGCAGCCCAAAGATACCGAGTTTATGGTTGGGACGCCCATCACGCGAACACTAACACTCACAGCAGTAGGTGTTACTAAAGAGCAGCTCCCTGACATTCAGCTTGAAGACGTTAATGGGTTTAGAATTTATCCAGACGCGTCAGAGCGTAAGCAAATTACCCGAGATGGAAAAGTCATCTCACAGTTAACCATTTCTTTTGCTTACCTACCGCAACTCGCCGGTGATTTTACTCTGCCCGAAGTAAAACTACCTTGGTTTAACACCATCACTAAACGTGAAGAGTTTGCGACATTACCAAGTAAGTCTGTCAGCGTGATTCTCGATCCAAACCAGCCAGCCTTACCACAGACCGCTCCAATCCAGCAGCCGCTTTCAAGCCCAAGCGTAAATCCATCAACGGCTACGCAAACCAACGTGGTCACAGAACAAATTATCCCGCTGTGGATGTGGGGACTCGCCGCTTTCGGATACGCATTATGGCTAATAACATTACTAATATGGCGTCTAAGAACAAAACCGACCGCAAGCCCCATAGTAAATACGGTCACTGATGAAAATTCAGCACCTTTTATTTCGTTTGAAAAAGCGGTTAAGCAAGATAACCCAGCGGGCTTTTATCAAGCGCTACTGCACTACACCAAACAACAAAATATCACCATGGCACAATGGCTAGCACTTCAACCCAGCTCATTGCGAGCACAAGTACAAACGCTGCAAAGCTCGTTGTATGGAGGCAATAGAGAAAAAGTAGACTTGTCTCAACTATATGGTGAAATTAAAACCAGTGTTAAAAGCACTGTTCACACAAATAAAAGCCAAAGTTTAGGTAATCTATACCAATAAGCGCCTCAGGGCGCTTTTTTATTGCAAGACGAGTTAGATTTGTTAGTAAATAATTAACAGATCAATTATGCTTGGTGTGAGATACACTCCCAGAATCAACTAAAATAAAATGAGTTTTTGTTGAAATAAACCTGCAAAAAGATAGGTCTCATAGATATGGCCAGTAAACAACATCACTACGAGTCACTGGTTCGGATGTACCACAAAGAGCTATATAAGTTCGCTTATTGGTTGTCTGGCGATCCGACAATAGCAGAAGACTTAGTACAAGAAACTTTTTTGCGGGCTTGGCGCGCACTCGATTCATTACAAGATGAGAATGCAGCAAAGCCTTGGTTATTAACTATTTTAAGACGAGAGAATGCACGTCGTTTTGAGCGTAAGCAATTTGACTATGCGGAGGTTGAACAAGATACGCTGGTCGACGATACCAGTTCGGCTTTGGATGATGCAATGGAGCAAACCGTTGTGCAACGACAAATAGCCAACTTAGCACCAGAATATCGTGAACCACTGCTTCTGCAAGTGGTGATGGGATGTTCTGGGGATGAAATCGCCGATATACTTGAGCTGAATAAAAACACGGTGATGACAAGATTATACCGTGCTCGAAACCAGCTGAAAGACGCTTTAACGACTGAATATGAACCAATAAAGGGGGCATCAAACTAATGGATGAACTCGAATTTCGACGCCGCCTCGTTGCTGATCCTCATGATGAAGAGGTCAAAAAACAGGCCGAACAGCAACCTGAGTTGCAAGTGCTGGTTGAAGAAATGCAAGCTTTCGACGATTTCTTGGGTAAATCACTCGATATTGATGTGCCAGAGGGGTTGGCTGACAAGATAATTGCAAAACAAAAGGAGCTTGAAACGGAAGAACAAAAAGTGGTGAAAGCGTCTTGGTTTAGACGCGCTACCGCACCATTTGCGATTGCCGCCAGTGTATTTTTTGCCGCCGTGGTCTTTTACTTTGGCGGTTTTGGACACCCTGTCGATACCGGTGAACATGCGCTTGCTCATGTGTATTACGAAGAAAATGCACTGCAGAAGCAAGAAACAGTGTCACTGCAAACCGTGAATGAGAAACTCGCGATGTTTGGGGGTAAGTTCGACAACTTGCCGGGTAAAGTGGTTTACGCGACATTTTGTAATTTTAAAGGTCAAAAAAGCCTTCACTTGGTTATGCAATCCGAATTTGGTCCACTCACGGTTTTTGTCGTGCCAGCAGGTCAACAAAGTACGATTGACGGCAAAGATAGTTTTGGTGATAGCCGCTTTGAGGGCTTAATTGCCCATGATGGTAAAGCCAACACTATACTGGTGGCAAACCGAGGTGCGCCAATTGAAACCTTCCAATCAGAAGTGACAAGCTCACTACGCTGGTTATAATGCTACCGCCCCACTCTTTGGGGCGGTGTCTCAATATCCTTACTAAACCTCTCAAAATACAAATTTAATTGAGGTACATACCTATTTAAATAGCCATGTTAGTTCTTTACAATGGCGACAGTTATTTTGGTATATAGGAACTTTATGAAACATTTCATTGTGTTACTTTCCCTTGTTTCTTTTTTATTTACAGCCAGTTTTAATGCTGAAGCGAGAAAGAAGTTTGGTAGTAAGAGCTCAGGCAAAACCCAGCAAACGCAAACGACTCAGCAAAAGCAACAAACTGATACACAAGCATTAAATGCAAAATCTACAGCAAAGCCTAAATCGAGTAAAAAAGGCATTATGGCTGGTGTACTCGGCGGATTACTAGCCGGTGGTCTAATTGCCGCGATGCTTGGCGATGATTTTGAAGGATTCCAATTCCTTGAGATGATTCTGCTTGCCGCTGCTGCCTTTTTAATTTTCAAATTGGTTAAGGGCATGCTTGCAAGAAAACAGCAGCCAACTTATGCCGGCGCGCCACCTATGGGTGGCTACAACAATACTCCACCACAGCAATTTCAAAGCCAAGGACCAATTGGCGGTGGTTTTGGCGCAAGTAACGTGCCTATGAATTTGCCGAGAGATTTTGACATCAATGGCTTTTTACAAGGCGCAAGACAGCATTATCAAACCATCCAAACCGCTTGGAATAACAACGACTTTTCGACGGTTTCTGAATACTTGAGCCCAGAGTTGGTTGAAGAGTTCAAGCGTGAACGAGAGCAACAAGGTGACGTTAACACTGAGGTGATGTTTGTTGACGCTGAGTTAGTTCGTGCTGATACACGTCCTGACGTTTGGGAAGTAAGCATTAAGTTTACTGGAAAATATCGTGATCTCGGCGACATGCAAGAGGAACCTATCCACGAAATATGGCACTTAGAGCGTAAAACGACGGGAGATGCACCTTGGCTAATCGTTGGTGTTGAAGAGCTAGCAGCATAACTCATCAACTTTAACAAAAATTACACTCAGCTTGTGTATTCGCCAAGCTGAGTGTTTATTTGCAGCACTTCTCTATTCTCACCCAAACACACTTCAATATCCGCTATTCTTGGCAAGCTTCGCATTCCCCATGCCGATAGGCGTTGAAATGGCTGAATAAATTGTCTAACTTGCTCATCACTCATCCCTTTTCCGTTCGATGCTTTGAGCACATGCTCTTGTTGCAGCCGCCACTGATATACTCTGTCGAAGCTCATTCCATTTAAATAAATGAGACTATCTAATTGTGAAAAAATAGCTTGATACTCTTCACATAAAATTTGATTCACTTTTAAGCGAAACGAACCGTCTTTATCAAACTCTTGCTCAAATTGATTAACGGGAGATGCTAACTCATCGCTAGGCTGCTCCTCCAATCCCATACACCATCCCTCGATAATAAGTACCTGTAAACCCGCATCAACTTTTCGCCACGTTGATTTTGGCAACTTCCTATCTATTGATTTATCGAATACTGGTAAAATTAATGCTGCGCCGCGTTTAAACCTGCTTATAACATCTTGTAATAGTTGCAGATCGTGTGTACCAGGCAAGCCTCTTTGTTGAAACAGCGGATGAAACTTTGAAGCAAGCACTGCCCGCTCTTCTGGGTCTAAATAAAAATCATCAAGAGACACACACTTACAAGTAATGCCAACTTCCCTAAGTTGTTTACAAAGAGAATAGCTGAGTGTTGATTTACCAGAACCCTGAACGCCAGAAATTCCTACTAGTAGAGGGTATGAGAAGCCTCCAGTTGAAAACATCTTGCCTATTCTATTCTTTAACTTATAAGCCAAAGCCATTTCGATCACCACTTTATAAAACCAAAAAATCAAGATACCAAATATTTACCATTAAGAAATAAAAAGATATCTTTTGTATGTAATATAAAAACAATAAGGAAAACGTATAAAAGCAATAATCTATTCAATTTTAATGTGTGTTTCATGCCTCTCAAATGCCATAGAGTATGAACCGGTTAACTGCAGAAGTGAGCAAACAGGTACTAAAAACTTTTATGAAGGTGAAGCTTCGTGCGTAGGTGAATATGCCTATAGCACATGTCCCTCTGGAATTGGAAGTTGTCATGTTGTGGATGATAACTTTGTTACAATTCGCAAGTATATACCATTACAAACTTCAAATAGCGCTCAGCTACAAGAATTAGTAGAACAGTGGGTTACCGGAGTTACTGGGGCACGCTTACGAGAAACTCACTTAGTATCTTGTACAGCACATAATGTTCCTTTTTCTCATTCGGAAGCAGTTTATGAAACTGTGTGTGACTATAAACCGTCGGTCGAAATTTGGCATAGTGCAATAGCTGGTAGTGCTAATAAACATGTGTATATCGTTGCCAGAGATAAAGATGGTTCGATTGGTTCTCAGGAGCTTTGGGTTAATGGCGTAAAACAGAGTGGTTCATCCACTGAGCTTGTTGGACAAGATGGAGACTCTTTCGTTGTAATGGCTAAAGTTCGTGATAACGATGGTTATTCATCCTCAACATCGCGAAATATCATCCTCAGATGGAATGGCTACCCTTGTAAAGGAAAGTGTCCTGATCCTTTCTAAAAAAACAATTAAACCACCATTAGTTCATAAATGGTGGTTTTAATTATCATCTAAATCCAAAGCGATATTCAAACAGAATCATGATATTTCTGCCCTGTTGTGGCACATGACCATCAATCAATCTTGGATCAAATACAGTGTATTTTTTATCAAAAAGATTTTCAGCTTTCAGTTGAATTTTAGTATTGTTATCCAAATTAAAAGAAACGGTACCGCCAATGAGGTAGTAACTTGACTGCTTGAAATCATCTACAGTTGACTCTGGGGGTGCAAGTATCAATGTTGTGTCTCGCCAAATTGCATTTAAAGTAACTTCTACCGCCTCTCTTTTATGAGTAAAGGCAAGTGCAGCAAACTTTTTAAAACTGCCGTTTAATGGCTCGTCAAATAAATGGGTGTATGCACCTTGTATCCATGTTGAGTCACTCAAATTAAAATTAGCATTAACTTCAATACCCTGCATACTCGTCTCAAAGACATTATCAAATGTAAACTCAGCTTGCTCATCATCAATGGATACAAGATTAATAAAATCTTCTAGTTCATTGTTAAACAGTACCGCGTCAAATTGTTTGGACTCGTCTTGATAATGCCAGACCAGCTCTGTCGTTTTTACATATTCTGAAGTTAAGTTCGAATTACCTGATGTAACGTCATCGTTTGAGTTAAGCTCATTACTGACTGGTGTACGAAAAGACTCTCCATATTGTAGCTTAAAAGTGTTTGCTTCATCGTAGCCGTAAACGAATGCAAGCCTTGGCGATAAATTATCGTCTATGTCTTTCACTTCGTCATATCGTGCTCCTGCAAACATACTAAGTTGCTCGCTAAATCGATACTTAGCTTGAACATAACCCGCATAAGAATCAAAATCCTGACGTAGCGAATAAAATGGCGCGTAGTCAGATATTGTCTGCACACCACCCAAATAGGTATGGTTATAAATAATTATGTCACCAGCAGTTTGGTCATAGTAAGTAGTTCTTACACCTGCTTTACTTTGCTCTTCCTTTGACAACTCAATGCCGAAATTCCATTGTAAATGGTCATTTTGTTTATAACCACCATCTAGGTTATAAGTTAAGTCTCTAGATTGCCAAGCTGGGCCAACTAAAAAGTCACCTCCTTGCGTGATACCTATTTCTGCTGCTGTAACGATGAGCCCTGCACTTTCAATGTTATGCTCAATAAAGCTCAGTTTATGGGTTAACTCGAGTAACTCAGTAATTTGCCACTGATACTCAAATGTTGCCGCATAGTTCTCGCTTTTGTGTTCGTTTTCAGGGGAATAACGGGAAAGATTTAAAAACTCGTCAAGTTGAGTGCGGTTAAACCTTACTTGCCATGTTAACGCTTGATGATTGCCGCCAAACACAGCAAAAAGTGATTCTAACGGGTCTTTTACGGCACCTCCAAAATAGCTATCACCGGTGCGTTTATTAAATGCAATATTAGCGTAGACCTGTGTTTCGTTAGACACTTGCTTTGAAATGTTGATCGCCGCTTGAGCGCTGCCATGCTCACCATAGCCAACAGAAAGCTGATTACTATGTTTTTTGGTAATAATATTCATTACACCAAGAAAGGCATTGCTACCATAAAGCGCGGAGCCCGGGCCTCTAATAAATTCAACTTTATTGATAATTTCAATGGGAATGTACGGGGTGTAGACCGACGCTTTACCGAATGAAGACTCATTCAGCCTTTGCCCGTCAATCATCACTAACACATGTCCAGTATCCAGATACACACCACGGGTATGCTCTTTTGGCACGGCTCCAACCCAATCGCCTCGAGTAGATTGAAAGCCAGGTACAAAATTCATTAAATCATAAACATTGTCGACACCTAGGCTATTGATTTGTTCTGAATTAAAGACAGTAATACTAGAGGGAACCGATGCTCTAGTCTCATCGGTTTTGGTTGCGATAGAGACGTTTACATTCAACAGCTCTTCAAACGACAGCTGATAAAGGTCGGCGTCCATAGCTTCTGGTTCAGCGACTACCGCAAAAGGAATTAATAATGGAGTGACTTTAATTAACGCGCTTAAGTTTTTCATATTATACGAGCTCTATGTTCCCACACTTCACTCGTAGTGTTAGATTACTCTAACCTACGTAGCAGCATATGATTAACTTAATAATACTTGCTCCTAGCCACTACGCAAGTTTTTGATTAGCCTTTTCTTTTAGACCCTAAGCAGATGCCAACTTTCTCGCTTTGAAATATTTAAATAAACCAATTAAAGACGCTGCGATCCAAAATAACTCTATCACAAAGCTTGCAAGGTTAAAGTTATAACAAAGACTAATCAGTAGTAGGATCGCACCACTTAAATTCATCAAGTTATACGTTAAACTATCGGGAGATGCCTTTTCCAGCTGTAGCATAAAGAATGCACCAACAACCAAGAAAGTGCCTGTCATACCGATGATATCGAACATTAAATCGATCATGTTTTTTCCATTTAGCAAGACCCAATAGGCTGGCCCAGTTCCATGGGAAGGGTCATTTTCATTCATTGAAACAGCAAAGCCAAACGGCGAAATAGTAACAAACTGGGAAATTCAAGACAGGACATTTGTCTGATAACAAAAAAAGGTGAGCAATAAGAATTGAAGTAATAACTACTTGAAGGTGACCTTGCCACCAATCATTTTCAGTGCTGGCGCACCTCTCACTAATGTATCCCGGGCAAACTCTTGCTCACAATTGGGGCAGTTTACTTGGTTGGTGGTAAAGTCCTGGGTGATCCGTTCTTTAAAACATTTGACGAGGCTGCCCTTGCCTCCCTTACGATACTTAAATAGCTGCTGGCGGCATCCAGAACAATAAATATCGACGGTTCTAACAGGGCCTTTTTTATTGGGTTTTGCCATACCGAGTTAGCTCATGATCCTAAGTACAAATGCAATGAGCGTAAACTGTAACACATGATAGCCACCGTTGACTAAAAACAGTTTCATCGGGCGCTGCTCAAATATATAGCTTATTCCTAATGAACAGGCGACGAAAAAAACTCCCACACCAAGCCCAACTCCGGTAGCCGCTAACAAAGAGAGCGATAGATCAAGCATCACAGCCATAAACACAGCGGACAACAAAGATAACAGAAATGCGACGCCAAAAGTCATCTTGGGATCGCTCGTTTGTAAGTCAAGCTCTGTCAACCCACACCCCTCCATCCATGTTTTTTGGAACAGCATAGGCGAATACCAAATACCACCTAACATAAAGGAAGACAAAGCGGCGAGAATAATTGCCCAAAGGTTCAATGCTTCAAATGAGAATATCATCGACTAACTCAGCATATTTCATTTTATTTAATAATGAGTATAAGTGAAAACCTACTTATAAACAGGTTTCTTTTGTAATTTCCTCTGCAGCGTTCTTCGGTGCATATTAAGTTGCCGTGCAGTTTCAGAAATATTACCTTCGTTTGCCTTTAGAACTTGCTGAATATGTTCCCACTCAAGTCGTTCTGGAGACATGACTTCTTCTACGATTTCTTGAGTTTTCTCTCCCAATAGCGTTTGTACTATCAAACTGGTACTTGCTGGCTTAGTTAGGTAGTCATCAGCACCCAATTTTATCGCCTCAACTGCAGTTGCAATGCTAGCATAACCCGTTAATAATACAATGCGAGCGCTTGGATTGAGCTGCTTGATTTGTGTTATGAAGTTTATTGAGTTGGCCTCACCCAGCTTCATATCCAACAATATGTAGTCGAAAGCTTCTCGTTTACAAGCCACCTGCATATCTTCAATTAAAGTGACGTGTTCAACACCAAAGTCTTGTTTTTCCAAGCGCCTCATCAATGTTTGTGCGTAAGGCACGTCATCTTCAACAAGCAGTAACTTCATCACTCACCCTTGGTAGTTTAATCGTACATTTTGTCCCATCGGTAACGTCGCTTTCAATAAGCAGATGTCCACCAAGCCGTTCAATTGTCGCATGACTAAGCAGTACCGCCATGCCAAGCCCAGATTCACTATTCACTACATTGTGCCCCAGCTGCGCTAGCCTTTCTTCTGCTATTCCCTCACCTTTATCAAGAATGGTTATCACATGCTCAGTCGGCTCGGAGGTAAATATCACCTCTATGTCCGTCTGTTTTGCTTGCTCATTTGCTCGCACACCGTTACTAATAAGGTTCAAAATCGAAGGCATCAACATAGGATCATCGCACAGCCCCCCCTGAACATTAGTAATATCGAATCGAAAATGCTGCCGTGGAAATTGTAAATTCGTTAATTCTTTTAACTGCTCTGCAAGATGCTCTGCAGTTATCATTTGTTTAGACGCTGACTTTAAATACTCAGTGAATTCTCTAAAGACATTAAGCTGCTCCTTACATTTCCCAAGAGGTTCCGACATTTCTTGAACACATGGATCTTTTGGATACGACTCCTCCAGCTCTTCGTGTAATAGCGCCAAATGTGCGATTGGCGTGGCGAGTTGATGGGTTGCTTGTGCGGCCGCACTACCTAATGCGATTAATTGCTCTTGCTGTAGCTGCTGCTCTCGTAACATGGCAATTGCCCGCTCTTTTTTTCGATTTTGCTTTACCAATATGCTCACCACGGTAACAACGACTATAATAGTGAAAGTAAAGTTAACTAACATCCCGAGCAAGTGAGTGCTCATGTCCATATGGTGGACATGTTCATGAGACATTTTTATATAAAGATAAAGATAAGCCCCAATCGCCCCAGCCGACACCATCAACATGTTGATAGTTGGAATAGTTACTGCTGCAATAACCGTTGGCAATACCAGCAAGGACACAAACGCATTGGTCGCTCCACCCGTCAGGTCCAACAAAATAGTAAGAAACAAAATGTCCGCCAACAATTGCATTGTCATACCAATAGACGCGGCTTCTTTTGTGTTACGGTAGGCGTAAATACTTAATAGCTGAAATACCGACTCCGCTGCCACCACTCCAACCACTGCAACAAAATCAAATTGTTTACCAAAAACTAGAGCTGCGATAGCGAGCATCACTATTTGAATGATGATTGCCACAGATCGCAACAACAACAGTTGACCCAATGCAGAGCTGGGAGAAAACGCAATTTTCATGAAAATATAAGAAGCTAAGCTAAGATAAAAGAATTATACCTAATCTAGCGAAAATAGGTGTGATCGAACTCAGTTATATCGCCGTTTTACAAGCCACAGCTTCGCTTTTATGGCAATACTGTGAAGGATTTGGTATAAATAAAAAATTGGCCAACTGGTCGGATTAGAATAAGAGACACTATGGTTTATGCAAAAATCACGGGCTGGGGTAAGTGCATTCCACCAGCGAGCATCAGTAATGATGAAATTAGCACCATCGTTGATACCAATGATGAATGGATAAGTACAAGAACAGGTATAAAATCCAGACGCGTTAGTCATGTTAGCACTGCCGAACTTGCAACGGTTGCAAGCCAACACGCTTTGGCATGTGCAGGACTTGAAGGTAAAGACATCGATCTTGTTCTACTTGCAACCTGCACCCCGTCAACTATGGTGGCAAATACAGCTTCTTTAGTACAAAAGAATATTGGAGCCGTGGGTGCTGCAGCATGTGATACCAATGCGGCCTGTTCGGGCTTTTTGTATGCATTACAAAATGCCACCGCACAGATCCAAGCCGGTATGATTAAAAGAGCAGTCATTGTTGCAGCTGAGCGTATGACTTGGTATGTAAACTGGGCAAAGCGCGACAGCGCGGTATTATTTGGCGACGGTGCTGGTGCTGTCGTGCTTGAAGCAAGTGAGGAACCAACCGGCCTATTAGGCACCAAAACTGGCTGTGATAGCACTGACAGAAGTATATTACACATTCCAAACTATGGTACCGATATGGACCGCTGTGCAGGCACCGGACCTTCTGACCTCTCTTTTGAGGGACGTGAAATCTTCAAGCGTGCTGTAAAAGGTATGAGTGAAGCATGTGATGATGTACTCAACCAAGCACAGCTATCACTAGAAGACATTGATGTACTTATCCCGCACCAGGCAAATCTTCGTATCATTCAAGCGATCCAAAATCGTTTGGAAATTTCAGATGATAAAGTCATGGTCAATATCGACAAGTACGGTAATACCTCAGCTGCAACAATTGCAATTGCACTGTGTGAAGCTGTCGAAAGTGGTCTTATTAAGCCACACGCTAATATTATGTCGGCGGCATTTGGCGCTGGATTAACCTGGGCTGCGAGCTATTTAAAATGGGGAGAAAGAACGACCCCAATTGCGATGTCGGATGCACGTTTACCTGATTGCGATAAAACAGGTCTTGAGTTGATTGCACCAGCAGTGGCCGCGAGTCAAGCTCAATAACTAACCTACTCTCCCGAATTAAGGTTAATTGCTCGATCTTGCCCTTGGGTGGGTGGTAATATTGCAATATTATTATCGCTCATCCAAGGAGTTTATTGTGCTCAAAGCGCATACCGAGATCAGTCAATTAGAACCACAAGCAATTTGGAAGTTTTTTGACCAAATTTGTACCATTCCCCACCCTTCAAAACACGAAGAAGCGCTAGCAAGCTTTATTGTTGACTGGGCTAAAAGCAAAAATTTAGACGTACGTCGTGATAACACTGGTAATGTGTTCATCAAAAAAGCTGCAACAAGTGGCATGGAAAATCGTAAGCCTGTTGTACTACAAGCACACATTGATATGGTGCCACAAAAGAATGACGATACAGCACACGACTTCGTTACCGATCCAATCAAACCATATGTTGATAATGATTGGGTAACTGCAACTGGCACTACATTAGGTGCAGACAATGGTATCGGCATGGCATCATGTTTGGCCGTATTAGACGCTGACGATATCAAACACGGTCCACTTGAGGTGTTACTCACCGTTGATGAAGAAGCAGGCATGAGCGGCGCGTTTGGTTTGCAATCTGGCTGGTTAGAAGGAGAAATTCTGCTCAACACCGATTCAGAGCAAGAAGGCGAAATCTATATGGGTTGCGCAGGTGGTGTAGATGCATCCTTAACTCTACAACTCGTGCGAGAAGCGTTGCCTAAACACCATCAAATCTTTGAGCTGTCTCTAAAAGGCTTACGCGGCGGACACTCTGGCGTCGACATTCACACTGGTCGTGCAAACGCTAATAAATTGCTCGCAAGATTCTTAAAACACCATATTGCAGACTTTGATCTAAGACTTATCGAGATCAGAGGCGGCTCCCTACGCAATGCAATTCCGCGCGAAGCATACGCTGTCATTAGTTTTGATGAAACGCAAATAAGCGAGTTCCAGGCGCTGATTGAAGCTTATGAAACCATCATTAAGCAAGAATTATGTGCCATAGAAACCGGGATCACATTTGCGCTCAGCACCTCAAAAAGTACCACGTTGCCAATGAGCCAAGCTTCTGAAAGCAAAGTATTAGCGCTTCTCAATGCTTGCCCTAATGGTGTTGTACGCATGAGCGACGATATTCCAGGTGTTGTTGAAACCTCACTTAATATGGGTGTAATTTCTACTACAGATAACAGTTTAGAAGTCCTATGTTTGATCCGTTCATTAATTGATTCTGGTCGCAGTGATGTCGAGGGTATGTTGCGTTCACTGGCTGAGCTGACACAAGCAGACATTGAATTTAGTGGTGCTTACCCAGGCTGGAAACCTGATCCAAGCTCAGAAGTATTAGCTATTTTCCGTGATATGTATGAATCAATCTACGGTGAAAAGCCACATATTATGGTTATTCATGCTGGTCTTGAATGTGGTTTGTTCAAAGAACCTTACCCGAACATGGATATGATTTCTTTTGGTCCAACCATCAAATTTCCACACTCTCCCGAGGAAAAAGTAGAAATTTCAAGCGTTGGCCTATATTGGCAGCAAATGAAAGGGATCTTAGAAAACATTCCTGAAAAGCAGTAAAACTAATCTAAAATTAATTATACCAATTCGGTTATTAGACAAACTAAAAGCCCAGCTTACGTAGCTGGGTTTTTCATAGATTTCAGGCTCTGTGATTGTGATTAGCTGAACTTTTTCTCAAGATAACTAAACATGGTTCTAAGACCCAATGCTTCACCACCAACAGGTCTACCCGGTAACGCTCTCACGTTCCAAGCCATCACATCAAAATGTAGCCAAGGTGTCGTGGCTGGCTCAACAAATTCTTTTAGATACAGTGCAGCTGTTATTGAACCACCAAACGGCGTCGAACCACAGTTAGCAATATCGGCGATATCGCTCTTGAACAGCGCCTTATACTGATCAAACAAAGGCAGTTGCCAAATAGGATCCGCATTACCCAGACCAATTTCCATTAGCTCAGAAGCAATCGCTTGATCTGTAGAATAAAAACCAGGCAGTTCAGTGCCAAGTGCAACGCGACACGCACCAGTCAAGGTTGCGAAATCAATCAATAGCTCAGGCGCTTCTGTTTGCGCTTCTGCCAATGCGTCGCATAAAACCAAGCGTCCTTCGGCATCGGTATTGTCAATTTCAACCGTAATACCTTTACGTGTTTTGATCACATCACCTGGCCTAAAGGCATTGCGAGAAACCGCATTTTCTACCGCTGGGATAAGTACGCGTAATCTTACAGGCAGTTTTGCCGCCATAATCATATTGGCCAACGCGATAACATGAGCCGCTCCGCCCATGTCTTTTTTCATATTACGCATTCCAGACGCAGGTTTTAAGTCCAAACCACCAGAGTCAAAACATACGCCTTTACCAACTAACGTAAGTTTTGCGTGGTTTTCATTACCCCAACGTAAGTCAAGCAAACGCGGAGCATTGTCACTCGCACGGCCCACCATGTGGATTGTTGGGTAGTTTTGCTCTAATAACTCATCACCAATGATTTGTTCAAATGATGCGCCATATTGCTCGGCAAGTTCTTCCATTACTTCAGCCATGTGCTGAGGCATCATATCGGCAGCCGGTGTGTTTACTAGATCTCTTGCAAGATTAATAGACTCGACAGCCGCTTTTACTTTGGCATATATATCAGCATCTTCGATAGCAAGCTTTGCGACAATCGCTGGCAATTCTTTATAAGCAGAAAATTGATACGCCCCCAGTAAAAACGCAATAGCGTGGCTCTCAACTTGCTCTGAAGCGATATCAATAAAATAAGTGCCTTTTGGTAACTGCTTTGCAAGATCGCCCAATAGCCAAAAATCATCGTCTTCAGCAATAACAATAACTCGCTCTACTTCTCCAGAATCAGCATTCGGAATAAGAATATTTTTTTGCGATTGAAGTTGTGCGGTTTTTACGAAAAGCTGTGTCGTACTTGACTGCTGCGCTTGCCATGACGCTAATTCTGCAGCAGAGAAGATAGAAATGGGTGTACCCTTCGCAGAGTGAACGAGTAGGTTGTTCATGTAGGCCTCAAATTTATTATGTTCATACTTAGATTACCAAGGCTAAAAAGAAAATTCACTGTTCCTCGGTTTTTGTTGGCTTTTTTTTCAAGTTGAATGAGCTAGGCAAAACATCCACGCCCACTAATTGACCGACCTTTACGATTATCGGAATGGTAATGGGGGCAAAAGGTAAAACGGCAAACACACCCAATCCTAATCCTTTGAGAATATCCACAAGTTGGGCGTTTGCTGTTTTTAGCTCAGCCTTATGCGCTCGCCCCAAAGTATATCGCTTGTATATCTCAAGCATTTCTTTCGTTTCTTGTTTCTCTTGTTCTAGTGCGCATTTGAGCGCAATCATTGCTCTGCGCAATCTTATTTGCTGTCTGCGTTTACTGATCCGAGCAACGCGCATCGGTGCTTTATGGACAACTTTGATCAGTTTCATTAATAAACTCAAAGATAGTGTTGTCCAGAGTCTATCAAAATTTTTAGCACTTTAGCTATTAGCCATTGGTACAAATTAGCTATTCTAACGAGTAAAGTTATACGTAAAGTGTGCAAAACAACGAACTAGAACAAAATCAACCTCAATTACCACACAAAACTGTACAATAATCACTCACACAAAGACTAGCACCTAGCATTGCTCAATTAATCTACAAAAACTGAATAATGAAATTTCCGTAATCTCGCTAAACTTTGTAACAACAAATTATAAGCAACTGGGTGTTTCTCTTCAAAACTAGTTAAACCGTCCAAAAGTTCATCTTCAACAATAACTTATCATTCAACCTTTGCAATTCTTCTTAGCCTAAACAAAAAGTTATTAAGAAAGTTGCAGTTTCAGAAATCACTGCTAATTTTAAAAAAGCGCTTGCCAACACATAGCAAATTAAATTATATGTGTATTAAAGGTAAAAATATTATAAATAGCCTTTTTTATTGGTATGACAACAACAATCAACTGGGGAAACAGGATGAAACTAAAAAGTAACACGGTGCGCCGTGCAATTCGCTTCGCGCTCGCTTCAGCAGCAACAACCTCACTTCTTACTACCACCGCAATGGCTGAAGAAGCCAACCAAGCAAAAGCAGATGAAAAAATTGAAAAAATCGCGGTAGTTGGCTCCCGGGCTGCTCCTCGCTCTGTAGGCGAGTCACCAGTACCAATTGACATCATCGGTGCTGAAGATATGTCGAAAGCTGCGGGCTCTGACATGCTGGAATTACTGAAAGGATCTGTACCATCTTTGAACGTACATGCAAACCCAATCAGTGATGCAGCGACTCTAGTAAGGCCAGCTAACTTACGCGGATTGCCTGCGGACAGTACGCTGATTTTGTTAAATGGTAAGCGTCGCCACCGTTCATCGGTTATTGCTTTTTTAGGTGGCGGTATTAACGACGGTGCTCAAGGTCCTGATATTTCAGTGATCCCTAGTATCGCGCTCAAACAGGTGGAGGTACTTCGCGACGGTGCTGCCGCGCAGTACGGTTCAGATGCAATCGCGGGTGTAATGAACTTTGTACTTAAAGACGCTAGCGAAGGGGGCTCGTTCTCTATTCGTCAAGGTGAATACTACGAAGGTGACGGCGACACGACGGTTATCGAAGGTAACGTAGGTTTGCCATTTACGGATGATGGATTTGCTAACTTAAGCTTTCAGTACAAAGAAGCGGATGCGACTAGCCGCAGTGTTCAGCGTCCTGATGCAGCAGCATTTGCGGGGGCTGGCTTAGAAGGTGTTGCAGATCCTGCACAAATTTGGGGTGCACCAGAAATCAAAGACGATATCAGTATTTTCGGTAATGTTGGTGTAGACGTTACAGATAATGCCCACTTTTACATGTTCGGTAACTACTCAGAACGGGACGTAAAAGGTGGGTTCTATTATCGTAATCCTACCACTCGCCCAGGTGTTTATGGCGGTACAATCAGGCTCGTTAATGGTGTGCCGATGAGAAGAAGCCCAACAGATGAAGCACAGCAAAAATTGTGGGACGCAGCAACACCAACGGTGTTGGTAGGTGCGTTAAACGGTGGCCTGGATGCACAATTAGACTGCCCGGTAGTTGAACTTCAAGCCAATGGATTGCCAGATCCAACAGCATTAGGGCAGTTGGATGCTGCCAACTGTTTTGCATTCAACCAGATCCTTCCAGCAGGATTTACACCAAACTTCGGTGGTAACATCACTGATACCTCTCTAACTATCGGCGTTGAAGGTGAGTTTAAAGACGGCTTTTTGGAGGGGGGTTACTGGGACTTAAGTGGCTCGGTTGGTCGTAACGAATCACGTTACTTCATCACTAACACGGTAAACGCTTCACTTGGCGCAGATACGCCTATGGACTTCAGCCCAGGTAAATACATCCAACTGGAAAAGAATTTTAACTTTGACGTGTCAAAAGGCTATGACTTTGACCTAGCTTACGATGTAAACGTTGCAGCAGGTCTTGAGTGGCATGAAGAAACATTTGAAGTACTTTCAGGTGATGAAGCATCATTTATTGCAGGGCCACTGACTGAGCAAGGCTTTGGGATAGGTTCAAATGGTTTCCCAGGCTTCAAACCTTCTGCAGCAGGAGAGTACACTCGTCGTAACTATGCTGCTTATGTGGATATCGAGACCCCATTTACTGAAGAGTTTATGATGGGATGGGCGCTTCGTTACGAAGATTACGATTCATTTGGTTCGACTACAAACTTTAAGATCACGGGTCAATATCATGTTACCGAAGACTTCTCGGTTCGTGGTTCAATCAGTACCGGTTTCCGCGCGCCAACGGTAGGTCAAGCTAACGTGTCTAACGTGCAGACAAACTTAAGCAGTGGTGTATTGGTAGATTCAGCACTATTACCACCAACAAACCCTGTTTCAGAGCAGCTTGGTGGTACTGAATTGACTCCTGAAGAGTCAGAAAGTTACACACTAGGTGCGGTATATCGCTCTGGCGACTTATTTATTACGTTAGATTACTACAACATTGAAGTAACTGACCGTCTAAGCCAGTCTGAAAAAATCGTTTTAAGTGATGCTGACAAAGCAGCCCTTAAAGCAGCGGGTGTTCCTAACGTTGATAACTTAGCGCAGGTGAGCTTCTTCACTAACGACTTCGATACCACGACTCAAGGTATCGACTTAGTTGGTAACTATTCTATGGATATGCTGGGTGGTTATGCAACATTCAGTGCCGCATACAACTGGAATGAAACCGAAGTAGACCGCT
Source organism: Pseudoalteromonas sp. JC28 (assembly GCF_013319255.1). Classification (NCBI taxonomy): domain Bacteria; kingdom Pseudomonadati; phylum Pseudomonadota; class Gammaproteobacteria; order Alteromonadales; family Pseudoalteromonadaceae; genus Pseudoalteromonas; species Pseudoalteromonas sp. JC28. The sequence continues at coordinate 546,411 of NZ_QOKX01000002.1, forward strand.
TCTCTGCTATCACAGGTGACTTCAAGGTATCTCGTTTAGAAAACGACTTACCGAAGCACAGAGGCACATTAACTTGGGCTCAGCAATGGGATAACTTCTCAGGTTTTGTTCGTATGAACTACTTTGGCGAATACCAAGGCGTTCACGTCGATTATGATGCAACAGCAAAAACAGCGGACGCGACAATCACATTTGATGCAGAGCTTACCTACTTTGCAACAGATTCGATCAGTCTATCTGTTGGTGCAAATAATATCTTTGACCAAGATGCTGAAGAACTAGACTTCTTTGACGCTACAGGTATCCCAAATAACAACTGGGGTGGCAAATACTATGAAACTTCACCATACGGTATTAATGGTGGTTTCTACTATGTGAAAGCAACCTATACGTTCTAACTTTTACTGTAACCCAGAAACAAAGGCGAACTAGCATTAGCTATTTCGCCTTTTTATTTTTATCCTATATAACAAAGCAGTTAATTTTGAATACAAACATGTTGTTATTAAAGCGAGCCAACGAATTATTAGCCGAAAACAAGCTTAGAGAAGCTGAGTTTATGTACAAGTCTGTACTAAAACAGTCACCAAACAACGGTCCAGCTCTATTTGGTCTAGGCCGCATTTGCATGCGTTTAGAGCAGTATGATAACGCAATCTACTATTTAAAAAGAGCCTGCGAACATTTACCAAAAATGCTTGAGCCGCTCTTCGCATTGGCCGATGCATTTTTAGCCGTAGGTTCACCGGTTGACGCAAAAACCGTACTTGAATACACCTTAAGCGTGGCAAAACATAATGCCCAAGCCCATTACCAACTCGGTCAATTTTATCTGGACTATGGCTTTATTGAACAAGCCAAAAATGTCTTTAAAGCGGGGTTAGATTGTCCTCATAGTACAGTGACTGCCTTTATGCTGTACGAACTGGTACAAATGTCCTCAGTCAAAGAATTACCTACATATTTAGCGATTTTAGAAAAATTGGAAAATGAGTTTGAAGCACCGAGACTAAAAACCGTGGTCCACTATGCTCTAGCTAAGTGTCATGAACAATTAGGTAACTTTAATGCAGCCCAAGATAACTATGCTTTAGCGAATGATACACAGCTGCTGATGAGCGAGTTTCGTACTGTAGACATGCTGCCATTTTTTGAATCAATCAAAAAGTATTGTGGCAAAGCGTTTTTTGATAAACCTAGTGATAAGGTTAAGACAACATTTACCCCTGTTTTTATTGTTGGTTTACCAAGAACTGGCTCGACTCTCCTAGAACAAATGCTAGTGCAACATTCACATGTTGGTACACTAGGCGAGAATACCGTGATCAGCGATAAAATTGTCCCTTACCTCAGTAAACGCAACAATTCAGAGTTCCCAGGTTGTTTAGACCAACTAAGTAACTCTATGTTAGATCATTGCCGCATACTCTATGTCGACGAGATAAAGCGGCATCGAGTGCCGGAAGAAGTGGTGATCAATAAACTTCCAGCTAATTTTCAAAATCTGGGCTTAATCCACAAGCTCTTCCCTGAGGCGCGAATTATTCATTTAACTCGCAACCTCAATGCAACAGCCTGGTCGGTCTACAGTAATCATTTCGCCGAAAGCGAGCCCTACTTTTGCTCTTTAAGTGAATTTGCCTTGTATGCGCAAGCGCAAAGCGACTTGATGTCACATTTTAACCAATTTATGAAAAGAGATATTTTTACGCTCAGTTACGAACAACTTATTGCAGAGCCTGAAAAGTCCCTCAAACAATGCTTGAGCTTTTTATATCAAAAATACGAACCTGAATGTTTGGAGTTTCACAAATCTAAAAAGCCGGTGCATACCCTAAGTAAGGCGCAGGTCAGAAAGCCAATCAGTACGCAGCCACTGGAAAAGTGGCAGCGCTATGAAGCATTTATTGAGAAGATGATTGCTCAACCACAAAGCGATCAAACCACGCCAGCAAATCTTTAAACTGATCATCACGTGCATGTTTATGGGTTAACATGTCTATGTGCCCATAATTGTGCCGATGGCCGTGCTTTTTTCCATAAATTCTGAGTTCTTGTATCCCCTTTCCAGATTCACGAATAAACGCTTGAATATCGACAGGTTGTGCCAGTGCTTTATCTTTAACGCCAGCAATGTGCAAGATTGGAGGCAACGTCATGTCTTGTAATACCGCGGCATAATTAAAACCGTCATCCGAGTCAACCCATGGGTGCTTCTGTGCCCAGTCAGCGCTTTGTGCATGTGACTTTAAAGACTCATCATCACTTCCCCAACCAAGTCTCTTCGCAGGTAAGTACCCATGCTTTTTCGAATAATAGTGCGCAACGTTAAACCATATCAGGTTTGCTTTAAGTAATTTGCTCGGGTGATTGTTATGTAAACTACGCTTAGAGCCAAAATAAACACATGCTTTAACATGCGGAATTTCTTCAGGAAAGCGTGCAAAAACACTATTCATCAATACTCCTCCCCAAGAATGCGCAATCCAATATTGTGCTCTAGATCCGGTATATCGTTCGATAAAATTCAGCATTTCAGGGATTTCGTGCAAGATTGATTCAGTTTGACCATAATCCGCTTCAGCGTCGATTTTAGGTATGCTCTCTCCTCGCCCACGAAGATCACCAACAAAACAGCGATAGCCGTGTTCAGCTAAAAAAGGCGCTAGCCCTTTATTACTTTCAGTATAAAAAATTTTGCCATTTTCAACCGCACCATGCATAAAAAACACAGCGGGGCCGCTACTATCCGGTTTTGCTATATATCTGAGGTGGAGTTTATGTCCATCTGCTATATCTACTAATAGTGATTTTTGCTCTATCATTTCTTTGTTTTTATTCTTTTAACACTAACCTCATCGTACCAGTTGACTGATTGATAAGTAAACTCTTAAACGAAGCAAATAAAAGGGTTGATATGCCTCTAAGATAAAGCCAGTATTCAAGACTTAAGCGTTCGATTAAAAGTGTTATAATCCTTTTTATTTATTCGAAGAATCCTGTGCACCCAAGAAACAAGCATAATTCAGGCTATGATCTAGACAAGCTTATAGCGATTGAACCCGCTTTAAAGAATTTTACTTACAACCGAGCTGATGGCATAAAAAGCATCGACTTCACTAATCCAGATGCCGTAAAACTGTTAAATAAAGCATTGCTTAAATCAGACTACGATATACAAGTTTGGGATATCCCCGCACAATTTTTATGCCCGCCGGTTCCAGGCAGAGCAGACTATATCCATGCGTTGAAAGATCTGTTAGATGAAAGTAACTTGCCAGATAAGGTGCAAGGCGTAGATATTGGCACTGGTGCCAATTTGATCTATCCCATCTTGGGATCAAGAGAATATAACTGGCGCTTTGTGGCCTCTGACATCAATCCTCTTGCTGTGAAGTGTGCCAAAACCATCGCAGAACTAAATAAGTTGCCGGTAAAAGTGATGCAACAAAAGCAGCCTAATCACTTTTTTAAAACAATAATAAAAGCAAACCAGTTTTATCATTTTTCAATGTGTAACCCGCCCTTCCATGCCAGTGAAGCAGATGCAAACAAGGGCACGCAAAGAAAGTGGAAAAACCTTAACCGAGCACCACAAGCCTCGCTAAATTTTGGCGGCCAAGCTCAAGAGTTATGGTGTGAAGGTGGAGAAAAGCGTTTTATACTGGATATGATCTCTGAGAGTGCCACTTTCAAAGAGCAAGTTTATTGGTTTACTTCCCTTATCTCTAATAAAGACAACGTCAAACCACTTAAACAGCAACTTAAACAGTTCGCTGCAGAGCAAGTAAAAGTGATCGAGATGGAGCAAGGTAATAAGACAAGCCGTTTTATCGCCTGGAGTTTTTTCACACCCTAGCAATGTATATGGTGGGCTCGAGCTCACCTCGCGTGACTCTCTATACCCCACCGTTGCATCTCTGCAACGGGTTTTGATGTACATGGATGTTCGAATATCGATGAAGTTCATGGATGAACGCTTTTTGATCCAATGTACAAAAACTCTATAGCTAATTGTGCGAAAACTACGGGAATATGTGGGAGAGTTCGGGATTGAGTGAGAGCCTATTTTAAAATGAGTTTGATATTGTGAAAATCAGCGGCGCTCAAAAATTTGCGCCGCTTTTTTGTTTTGCTAATTAATAGACGGAACAGTTACCGCTTTTTGAGCCTCACCATTCTGTGCATACGCAGTTTGCGTTTCTTTACTTGTATCGATCATCACCTGCATTGNTGATCCAATGTACAAAAACTCTATAGCTAATTGTGCGAAAACTACGGGAATATGTGGGAGAGTTCGGGATTGAGTGAGAGCCTATTTTAAAATGAGTTTGATATTGTGAAAATCAGCGGCGCTCAAAAATTTGCGCCGCTTTTTTGTTTTGCTAATTAATAGACGGAACAGTTACCGCTTTTTGAGCCTCACCATTCTGTGCATACGCAGTTTGCGTTTCTTTACTTGTATCGATCATCACCTGCATTGCCTCCGCAACATCTGCAAATGTCTCACAACCACACTTTGATAAAAACGCTGCTATATAATGTGGGGCTAATTGCTCTGCTATATTACTCTTCATTTTCTTCCTCACTCATTAGCTCCCAAATTACCTTATATAAAGGTAGCGTTTCGGGTTTTGTAGGTGGAATTGACGGGCCACCATTTCGGCCTATTCGTGCTGCTTGCTGTGGTGTTTCCAATTGCTCTTCTATATATAGCCTTTTTCCAAATTCAAAACCAATTAATAGAAAGGTGAAGAGTACTAGCAACAACAGCCATTTGTTTACTGTGATTTCATCTTCGGGTCTTAACATAACTCCGGCTCTCCATCATTAGGGCCTTTACCTTTGCTAGAATCAAACAAGTCGCCTTGGATCTCGGCCCGTTTTAGCTTTGTCATTGTGCGAACAACGTTATAAACCCACTGCACCGAGCAATCATATTTCTTGCTCAACTCCACATGGTTGTTGCCGTTAAACTCAGCCCATATCTGATTGCTCGTAAGGATCGCATCGAGCGAACGCCCTTTACATACATAGACCAACTCACCACCAAATGTATGCCGGATTCTATCCACGACATCACGACCAAGCGCAATGGCTGCTTCATCATCCAGCTGAGCTTTAACGCCTTCAGTAACCAGCTCGAAAATAGTTAACAGCATACCGTCAGCTCTATGACTTGATGAGTTATCCATGTTCTACCTCCAACCGTTTACGCCATTGCTTCAACTGTTCGATAAGCGAGTGAAGCATACTAGGCTGAAGCCACTCTAAACGTTCCACCGCAACACCTTTATTAAGCCGCTTGGCTTGTCCTTTGGCCCACTTCAATAAAGCTTGCTCAGAGCCATCGCGCAATAAGCCAGCATGAGCCATTTCTATCCACACCTGGCGCAGTTTATCCAGCGGGGTTTTATCCTCCGGCTCTTTGTCACGAGTCATTGGCGAGTTACGACCTTTACCACTCTTTTTAGCCTCGACTTTAAAGCCCCTGCCTTTCATATGATCCAAGACTTTTTTAAGCTCTCCTGCATTCATATCCTTGCAACTGCTTTTTTTAGTCAGATCAGTTAATACTTGACGATAAAGCTCGTCGTCCCAAGCAAGCTGGCCTTTAGCAATATGAATAAGTTGGATGTATCTAGATTTTGATAAATACATAATGCCACCTTTATAGAGATTTACTAACCAATGGGATATGAACCCAGCTACCTAGCGCATTGCGCTCGTAAAAGCGCACGTAGGTTTTGGTGCTGGACAAGATGATTGCATCATCAAGTGCCTGCATCGCGTTGGCCCAGTCTTCGCTATCGCTGGCTAGGCGGTATTTACGCAATGCCATGATCCGCGCCTTGTTGTAATTACCATCACTGTTTGTGCTAAACGCATCTTGTACAATTTGGCGTAGTAGCTTGTCTTCGCCTAGTGTTTCCAGCTTTTCATTGATCACCTTGTCGATGAGTTCTTTTGCCACATTTATCTCAGGGCCAAACGTGATCTGATCAGCAACGCCAACCTCTACTTTGCGCTTGGCATCATAGCTGGTTAACGTAACATTGCCTTTATTTCCGCCTATCTCAACGTTATAGCTTGCAAACAAATCAGCTATAAATGTGTTCACACTCTTAAACACTTTACGCTTAAATTCATCATGCAGCTCTGAAAGTGCCTTGGCCTCATCAACAAACCCATTTACTAGGTCGTGTTTTTCAATGTCGTGGGCTGCAATTTTGTCTAGCGGGACTTGATAACCGCGCGGGTTTGCTAAAAATGTGCGTGCTGTATTGTCTTGTGTATTCATGATGATCCCTTACTACCTTGGTTGAATAGATTGAAATTTGTGAAAACGCTGGCCCTGGCATTTGGGGCAAACGCTCACGCCTTCCCCAACCCAACCGCAATGCGTGGTTAAACACCGAACCCCTGTAGGCTCAATTGTTTCTATCAGCTCACGTTTACCAAAAACGTTGTCCCAAACCTTTACAGGCGCGTTCACAGCACTGGCTAAAAGGTGTTGCATTGCGCCATCATCAGCTAAAAGTGCCTTTGACTGCTCTTGTGAAACGGTGACCGTTTTAGTCACTTGAACCAACGCCATACCCGTTAATTGAATTTCTACCTGTTGACTCATGGCTATACCTTTAAAACTAATGATTCTGTGATCTGCTGCTCACCAATTTGAGCGGCGGCATTCATGGCCTTAGCAAGCCAAGTATTCACATTGAGTGGGTAAGAGCGGTCTAGCTCTGCATCATCCAATGCAATGCCGTGGCGAATGCGCCCCATACACTTGCCGCGAATGGCGCTAAGGGCATCCTCGGTAAAGATCTTGTCAGCATCTACACCAACGCGAGATAACTTGTGGCGAATATACTGAGGAACATAAATCCCTAGCGGCTGCATCCGTATTTGATTGCAGCGCCAGCTAAACTCACGAACGTGCTGGCCGCTTAACTTTTTGGCAAGTTCCGACTGGCCAATCAGTACAATCCCCATCACCCGCCTAAACCCGTGCGTTAACTCCCAAATGCGCTTGAGTAGCTTGATCACATCAGCGCTTAAATCGTGTGCCTCATCAATTACCATTAGGTGTAAATGGCCGTTGTTGGCGCTTTCAATCAATGCCTCTTCTATTGCAGCATCACGCTCTTCAGCACTTGGTTTATGCTTGATTTGTAGCGCTCTACAAATAGCGGTAGAGATAGACTCTGCGGTTATTTTGCGGCGGTCTAATCGTGCAGGTTGGATCAAAATTACATCAGGATGATCTTGTTGTACTTGGTGTATAAAGGTGCGGCGAATAATCGTCTTGCCGCTTCCACACTCGCCATAGAGTGCAATCATGCTGCCAGCGTTCGCGGCCGTTAGCATGTCTTCTAAAATAATACGGTGGGCATCAACCAAAAATAGGTCATCCTCGCTCGTTATCTCGTTTTCAAACGGGTCACGACGTAGTTTAAAAAACTTCTTTGCGTTAGCTGTTAGCATTTCAGGCTCCGGATCTTCATATTCAACTTCAGGTTGTGCGTTTTTGTTTGGCTCATACCAGGTAAACAAATCGGTTAGTTGCTCGCTGGTTGCACCGAGTTCTTTTAAATACTCTGCAATGGCTGCTTTAATCGCTTTGCTATCACAAGTTTTTGGCCAGTCGGCTTGTGTTGCTACACGGCTTAAACTAGCTTTGCTAAATTTCAGCCCTTTAGCGGCTAATGCTTTTACTACTTGGGCTTGCTTAACTCCCAGTACTTCAAACACATGGCTAAGCTTTGTTATTTTCAACTGCTATCTCGCTATCTTCAGCACTGGAGTCTCCACAATTCCTAGGTGCAACTGTTCAACAACCGCTGACACTTCCGTTTCAGCAATACTTTGGCCATACAGCCAATCAATTTCGTTAGGACGCAGCGGCCTACCCAAACGCTGTGCGACAACCATGCGTAAATCGAGCGAGTCCAACACCTTGCCTTTGCGCGGGGCTTCGGCGACTTGCTTAGCAATCGCGTGGTCTGGCTCAATAGTTTCTCCCTTAGGCGCAATGCGGGTGTCGTGCTCAACATTTTTGAGGTGTGTGTGAGCGACCAAAGCGCCCCCAAATGGAGCTAGCTTTTTCTTCTTAGCCTGCTTGATTTCTGCATCACTGAGATTTTCAAAAGCGAGCCTATCCGCTGCTTTAGCTGCGTTTTGAGTCGCTGTGTCTTTGTTTTGGATGTGCTCTTCACCAATTACAGGGGCATCTAACCTAAAGCCATCTTCACCAACACCTGCTGGCTGAACTTGGTGATACACCACTTCATCAAGGGGGGTTGTAACACCTACTAATAAATCCGGCGTATCACCCACAATAATTGGACTAACCGAAACCGTGATCCCGTTACGTACATGCTCCAGTTCACCAACGTCATAGCGGTGCTGCTGTTTGGTTCGTGGGTGAACATAAGTGATTTCCAGATCACCGTTCACCTTCCGTGTTTCACCTGTTTTGGTCAGTAGTAACCTGCAAATTTGCTCATCTGGCAGCATGCGCAGGTAGTCGCGGTTTTGTGGTTGGTATATGGTTAGCCATACATCTGAACGTGCTTGCTTGTGCCGACTATGCTTGCAGTTCATGCCAGGTATTTTGTTGGCGTTAAATGCCTCTTGCCATGCCCATACCGACTCGTTTAGCTCGTCAACACTGCTAACCGGTTCAAACAAAATGCGGCTTTCAAATTGCTTTTCAACAATGTTGTTTGCCACTTCCACAGCCCCTTTAGCGCGTGGGTTGCCAGCCTCATGGGGTATGTTTTTAACTTTAAGTGCATCTAATACATTGGTAATTGCTTTACCTGTGTTGGCACTGCCTTTATCCCATAACAGAATTTGTGGCACGCCCATAAATGGCGAGCCGTCATGTTGCTTCCAACACCACATTAAAAAGTCGAACATATTGGCCTGCGTTTCACCCGCTGACTCGTAATAACGCACGCGGATCATGCCGCTATTGTGGTCAACCAATACATAGCGCCACACTCGTAAGTGCTTTATGCGCTCTAAGTTCTCTGGCTTATTTGCGTAAAACTCAGAGTCATTTGCGTAGCGCTGCACTTTGCCTTTTTTACCTGGCGGGTAATAAAGTAAGCAGTAAGATGGGTCTACTTGATGTACATGATTAGGCGCTAAACTGCGCATTTGAACATGCGGTGTTGCTCTATCTAACGCGCTAACTGAGGCATTACGTTTAGCTAGTACACGGCTGATCTGGCTGGTGCTTAAACAGGCATAACCATTAGCAACCAAGATTGATTTAGCCGTAGTAACATCCATGATCCGCTTACCATTATCACGTACCCCTTGGTTCAAAATGGCCACCAGCATATTCAAGGCTTCATCGTCCATCGCTGTTGTGCCTGCATCACTGCGTTTGGCTTTGCCACTTTGCCAGCCAAGGCTTTTTAATCGGCGATATAACGCGTCTTTACTCAGTCCTAGCGTTTTGCACGCTTGCTCGCGGATTGTGCCTTTCTGACCGTGGCCTGCGTTGTCTAGCTGTTCGGCCCAGTATTCTAGGGTGAGTGCATTCATTCCATCACCTCTGTACCTTCGAAGCCCATTTCGGCCAGCCACTCACCACTGGGGCGCGCATCGTCTAAGTCGCCATAGGTGCGGTGTATCTCGTTCCACACATGGGCAAGTTGAGTTAGTAAAATTTTGCTGTCGGCGTAAAACGCGGATTTAGCGGCATCATAGGTTTTATCGTCAATCTTTACCGTCTCAAGTTGCTCACTAAGCACCAACATTTGGTTAAACCCTTCACGCACTTGGTTTTGGGTTTTAGCCAAGGCTTCAAAAAAGCTTTTGGCTTCGCCTTTCCAGCGTTCGGCACTAAACTTTTTGCTTTCTAACTCAGTTTTAAGTTTGATGATTTCTTCTTCTTTTTTGGATGAAGAATCACGAGATACTTTGAGCATGCGCTCGGTTGCGTCCAGYTCCTGYGYTAACTTGTCTTTCTCCTTTGAATGCTTAGCCTTTAATTCGTCGATTAGCTCTTGAACTGCTTCTTTGTTACCGACTTCCACAGCTTCAGATTCGATAACGAGTGTTTGCTGATCGTCTGGAAGCTGTCTTAATGATTGCAAATGTCTATAACCAAGCTTCATTTTTTGAGCCTGTTCAAAAAACTGCTCACCAAAAGTACTAAGGTTTGTTAGTCTTTCATTTGTGATCTTGGCACTACAGTCAAGGTATGCGTCACAAAACTGCTCCCAAGTGGAAACCGTTTCCGTTTTTCCATCTTTAGAAAATGATAACCCTTTGTATTCTTTAGAATCTTTAATCTGCTGTACTAACTTTAATTCGGAAACCGTTACCATTTTTCCTATAAAGTTAAATGCTTGGATTTGACCCAACTGGACAAGAACACTTTGCTGCTCTGCCAATTGATTCTGCTGATGAACTTTTAAATCAATTAAGTC